>JBBAJQ010000022.1:0-36940 GCA_040403945.1 Sediminibacterium sp. | reverse complement strand
GAGCAAGGTGCCGCTCCGCTGGAGCTGAGGAGAATTCAGAGGAAAGAGTTTAGAGAAAGGTGACAATCCGCTGGAGCTGAGGAAAATTCAGTCAGCACAGGTGTTAGAAAATTTATAAACCGAAATATTACTGCTACCTTACCGAATTTTTATATAAATGATTAAAACCTTATATTCACAAATAAAAAATACATCTTATATGCAATATGCTTTACGCTTTTTAGGAAAAGGTTTTGAACTTTTTAAAATCCAATTGGTAAACCTGCTTTTGCAAATTGTAACCCTTGGTCTATACTACCCCTGGGCAAAAGCCAATACCCTTCAATACCTGTATAGTCACACTACCCTTCAAGATCATCCTTTTGCCTTTACAGGTACCGGTAAGCAAATGTTTAAGGGATTTATCAAAGCCTTATTGCTAATGGCAATCATTTTTGCCCTAGCCTTTTTCATCACTTTTAAATTTGAACCTATTTGGGGAATACTAACCCTATACCTCTTTCTTTTTTTACTAATGCCGCTGGCTATTCATGGTTCTTACCGATATAGAATGGCGAATACCCGTTGGAAAGGTATCCGATTTGGCTATACCGGTGATAGACAAGAACTAATCAAACTATTCTTTTCAGGCATTTTACTAACAATCATTACATTCGGCATCTATGGTCCCTGGTTTTATATGAAACTGAGAACCTATATCATCGAAAACGTACGCATGGGAGATGCCCGATTTAGCTACTCAGGTAAAGGTGGTGACTTCTTTGTTATGAACCTTGCTGGATATTTCCTGTCGATCTTCACTTTAGGTATTTATATTTTCTGGTGGCAGCGCGATATTTTCCGGTTCTTTATTAACAATACCCGCATGCATCGGAACGATCAACTTGTTTCCTTTACCGCTACAGCAACTGCCGGAGGATTTTTCAGTTTGCTGATCGGTAACTTTTTCATAGTGCTGTTTACTTTGGGGCTAGGTATCCCCTGGGCTATTACCCGATCACTCACATTTGTAGCTAATAATATCGCCATAGAAGGGAATATCTCATTAGATGAGCTAGAACAACAACAAGAAGAATTTACAGATGCTACAGGTGATGATATGGCCGACATGTTAGACTTTGGATTTATAATTTAATCCTTTATGACTTTAGATGCGACTACTCGAGTTTCGTGTGCCTATTATAACGGTTCCGCAGCAATACCCCATAACGTGCAGCTTTCGCTCTATGGAGATGCACTTTCACTTGTTTACCTGGAATCCGAGGATCCTAAAGAAATCTATTTCCCCTATAGCCAATGCAGATATGTAAAGTTAGAGGAACAAGTTTTTGTATACCTACAACCCTCTTACGCATCCTACCTGGTTGTACCTGTTCAGCATCCCCTGTATTTACAGTTACTATCTAAAATTTCATCAGGACAAACCAGCTGGTTTCAAAAACTCTATAAAAAAAATGGCGTAGCCCTGTTCTTCGCCTTTCTATTCACTGCTGCCGCAGTATTGTTTATTGGTTATAAAACAGTTCCCCCTTTGTTAGTGAAATTTATTCCTGTTCAAGAGGAAATCAAATGGGGAAATAAAATTTACGAATCCGCCTTAAGTGATAAGGAAATAGATAGTGCCGCTACCGAACTAGTGAAAAAGATAACAGAACATTATTCCATGAGTAGCCAATATCCGATTAAAGTTTCCGTGGTGAATGATACAACAGTGAATGCTTTTGCAATGCCTGGTGGGCATATTGTTATTTATTCAGGTATTATTTGTGCCATGAAGCATCCCGACGAACTATTCGCACTACTGGGGCACGAAGCAACCCATGTTAACCAGCGCCATAGTTTGCAAATGATGCTTACCAAAATTACTTCCTCTTATTTGTTATCCATACTCACCAGTGATTTTAATGGATTGGGAAGCACCTTAATTGGTAACGCCGATCTATTGCGGGAATTAGGCTATTCCAGAAGGTTGGAGGCAGAAGCAGATTGGAAAGGACAGGAAATCATGATACAAAACAGCGTAAATCCAGCCGGGATGACGCAATTGATGGAAGCTCTGCAGGCTACCTATTCAGACAGCGGAACTTGGTCGTTCTTACGTTCTCATCCTGTTACTAAAGACCGTATCAGCGAATCGAAAAAGTTTTCGCAGCAGCATGCAGGCTCATTCAATTCCCTGCCAGTAGAACAACAGACTGCCTGGGAAGCACTAAAAGAATTATATCCCGAAAAAAGAAATACAAAAAAATAATTCCGCTAATCAACCGGCCCTAACCGGATTGCTTTCACCTGTTGTGGCCAGTTTCTTATTGGTTGTCCATTTCGGTCAGTAGCATTCCCCTGAATAACTGCTTTATCTCGAGGAAACTTTTCAGGATCCTCACAAGCCATATATACCATCATGGCTACTAATAGGGCATTATTGCGTAAATCATCGAACACAATCTTATCATAGGTATCTCTATTCGTATGCCAGGTATAATTGAAATACGACCAGCTTAGTGCCCCTAGCGAAAATCCGGGAGCACCCACGGCTACAAATGAAGCAAAGTCGCTTCCTCCCCCACCCGGAGCACCCGGAAAATTGGTCTTAATCCGATTCTTAATAGTATCCGGTACAGCCGCTAACCAGCGAGTTAAAAAAGTACCCGCATGCTGAAATCCTTGTCCAGACAAATTAACTACCCTCCCCGTTCCATTATCCTGATTAAACAACGCCTGCAAATTGTCTACCACTTCCGGATGGTCTTCCACAAATGCCCGAGATCCATTCAATCCCTGCTCTTCACTGCCCCAGTGACCGGCTAAAATGGTTCGCTTGGGATGAGGATATACTTTCTTTAAAATTCGCATAGCCTCCATCATAATCAATGTACCTGTTCCATTATCGGTTGCGCCCGTAGCACCATCCCAACTATCAAAATGAGCCGATAACATAACATATTCTCCTCCCTTCTCTTCCCCTTTCATCTCAGCCAAGGTATTGTAAACAGGAATGGGATTCCCATGCTGGGAAGTACATTGTAATCTTACCACCGGAGTAGTGCCAGATTCAGCTAAGCGATATAACAATCCATAATCCTCCAAAGCAACATCCAGCGTAGGTACTTTTTTGGTGGAGGCGCTGAAAATTTTATCCACCCCAAATCCGCTCGACCAGTTACTGGTTAATATTGCTACCGCACCTGCCTGTTCTAATTGTAGAACCAATTGTTTATTGCTAAAGCCCGTTTTACTAATGCGCTTCTTCCAACGATCACTAAAAGCAGCCCGCTCTTTTTTCATTTTATCAATCGATTCCTTTAAAGCAAATTCCTGCCAGTTATCATCTGGCCGACCGGTAGGTTGCGGCATAGAAATCATTACCAACTTGCCCTTTACCGTTTTCATCCAAGCACTATAAGCAACTGAATCGGCTAAATCGGGCAGTACCACCACTTCTCCGGTTACTCCTTTTTTAGGCGTTGCCGGACTCCAAGCAAGTTGGGTGCACTCTAAGGTGTGCGTTCGCGGACTCACCATATCCATATGAGTAATACCACGCTCCCAGCTTTTCCATTTACCCCAGGCCTCATTCCGCGCATCAATTCCCCATCCAGCATATCGGTTCACTGCCCAATCGTTCGCCTGCTGCATTTGAGGTGTACCTACTAAACGAGGGCCTATCTGATCTATCAACTCATGCGCGAGCTTTGTAAGTTGAGAATTTTCGGTTCCCTCCTTTATTATCTCATTGATAACCGAATTCGCTTGACTGAATACAGCCCTTTGCGGCAAAAAAAGCAATACGAACAAAAGGGGTAAGGAACTAAAATAAACAATCGATTTTCTCATATACATACAGTTAATGGATGGGTGAAAGCAAATGCAGAAACTAATGTAAATAAAAAAAGTCATTCACCAAGGCGAATGACTTTTCTATTTCAAACCAAATAAGTTATTTCATAGGTAACACGAAAGATGTTACGGGTGATCCTTTTGCAGATAAACTAGGAAAAACGGAAAGTCCGGAAATGGGATCATCATAATCATCATCGCCATAACCATCCCCATAAGCTTTAACATAAACGGTTTGCCCTGGCTGAAAACCATTAGACACAAACCAACTTAACCCGAAATTATAATTTTCACTTTCTCTTGCACCCCCTGAGAAATTCTGCTTTTCTGTTACCACATAATTGGTTGTACTCACATCAGCCGTATTACTAAAGAACAAACGTATTTTTTTTTCTCCCGGAGTAGTACTACTAAAAACCGGATCAAAAACAATACCATCCTCTGCCAAACCGGAAGCAATCAGAGCAGCCAATGTAGGATTCACGTCTGTAACTTTTTTGGTATTGATAGCAGTTACCTCAATAGTAGAAATCTGATTAATTGTTCTTGACTTCCCAATCACGGTAGTTCCGTTATTAGTGGCTGCGTGATAAATGCCCATAATTTTTGCCATACCATAGCCCGGCTTGGAAATAGAGATATCATAGGTTCCGAAAGGAATTGAATCTAAAGTCCATCGCCCATTAGGTTGCGTTTTGGTTGAAACAGTACTTTGTTCAATAGAAACAGTAACCCCACTGGCATCTTGTAATAACTTGCCATCCAAATCGATTATTTGAATCGCTCCCGTAATATTACCTCTCCGTTTTTCAGCCTGAATAACATCGGGTACAATAATAGAATGTTGGTTGCTATTCTTGTTGCAAGCCAGCAACAATACTAATACAACGCCAATAGTTTTTTTCATATTCAATAATTTTAGGTGACAAACGTACAATTTTTTTTTAAACCTATGCGTTGGCAAGCGCACGATCTAGATGCACATATCCTCCATCCACATGCAATAGCTGTCCGGTAGTATGCGAAGAAACCGGAGAAAGCAAGAAAAGTACCGCAGCTGCAATCTCTTCGGAGGTAGTCATCCTGTTTCCCAATGGAATACGCTGATTGATTTCTTTTAATTTGTTTTCAGGGTCCGGTAAAGTAGCTATCCATGTTTGGTAAGCAGGTGTAAAACATTCCGCCACCACCACCCCATTTACCCGAATACCATATTTCAGTAATTCCACAGCCCACTCCCGGGTTAGGGCACTTCTTCCCCCATTGGCAGCGGCATAGGCAGAAGTACCACCCTGCCCGGTTTCAGCAGTTTTGGATACGATATTTACAATAGCCGCCCCAGATGATTTTTTTAGCCAAGGCAAACAATATTGCGCCATCATATAGTAGTGCACCAGGTTATTATGCAAACTCTCCATAAAAGCAGCATAATTTCCCTTCTCCAATCCCACCCCATCATTGTAACCGGCATTATTTACCAAACCATCGATTTTACCAAACTGTTCTACGATGTTGGCTACTACCGACCCCAAATGGCCTACTGCTGCTAATTCAATGGTTTCCTGACCAGCTGCTTTTCCAGCCTCCTTTAATTCATCAACCAATGCTTGATTTTCAGCAGCATGTCTACCCACAATCACGGGAATAGCTCCCTCATCAGCCAGCAATTTTACAATAGCCCTGCCTATACCGCGGGCTCCGCCAGTTACTATAATTACCTTATTGGTTAATTGTAAATGCATATACAAAAATTATTAAAATGCTACAACGGTTTGTTGGGCACAGCCCAGTCCATCAATCCCTAATTCAACCACATCACCGGGCTTCAGGTAAATGGGCGCTGGTTTTATTCCCATGCCAACACCAGAGGGGGTACCTGTGGAAATGATATCCCCAGGCAGGAGCGTCATAAACGAACTGATATAAGAAACCAGTGTGGGAACATCAAATATTAAATCATCCGTATTCCCATCCTGCATTGTTTGTTCATTCACCTTGAGCCATAGCCGCAGATTATGTGGATTAGGAATTTCGTCTTTTGTTACCAACCACGGACCCAAAGGCGCAAAACTATCGCAGCCTTTACCTTTATCCCAGGTACCTCCCCGTTCTAACTGAAAAGCTCGTTCACTTACATCATTGTGTAAGCAATATCCCGCCACATAATCCATTGCTGTCTCTTGGTTTACATAGCTTGCGCGCTTTCCTATCACAACGGCTAACTCAACTTCCCAATCGGTTTTGGTTGAATTGCGGGGAATCTGAATTACGTCGTATGGCCCTGTAATAGCAGAAGTTGCTTTTAAAAAAATAATCGGTTCTGTGGGCACAGCTGCGCCGGTTTCTGCAGCATGTTTGGCATAGTTCAACCCAACACAAATGATTTTTGAAGGATTGGCAACCGGGCATCCCAACCGAATATTTGCTGGTAATGCCGGAAATGAATGAGTTTCAAGCGCAGCGGTTAATTGCTGTAATCCACCCCCTGCAAAAAAGGCAGCATCATAATCCCGGATATGTGCCGACACATCCAACATTTTTCCATCAACCCAAATTCCGGGTTTTTCTTCTCCGTTCAATCCCCAACGCACTAATTTCATATATCAATAATTTAGTTGAATAATTGTATCTATTGTATCCATAGTAATTCCTTCGAGGTATACAAAAACACCTTCGGGCTGTTGCTGAAAACGAACTTTTTTTCCAGTGGTCAATTGCTGCGCAGCAATTATACTACCCTTCAAACCCGGAATAAAAATATAGGGCAACCCTGTTGACTTAAGAATATGAATATAATAGGTTTTGTCTTTTGCAGTAACTACGCCCCACTCCTGCGAAGGGATAATGTTTCCACGGGTACCGTAAATACTACTGCTGTTCTTTTGCATCCACTTACCCATAGCGGCCAGGGTATCGGTAAATTCCGGTTGAATTTTTCCGGTTGGCATAGGGCCCACATTCAATAAAAAGTTGGCATTATGGGCAGCTGCTTTTACCATATAATGTATCAGGGCAGGCACGGATTTGTACTTTCGGTCTGTTATATTATACCCCCATGAGTCATTCATTGTTTCGCAGGTTTCTAGCGGAAGCGATGATATATCTGCCCCACCAAAACCGGTAGTATTATTTCCGGGTAAATCTTTTTCAAACATCTGAAAATCTTCCCCCGGCAAGGGTAACAAATGGTGATTATTGCCTATCATACAAGCTGGTTGCAGCCGATGAATCAATTCATAAATTTCATCATAGTGCCAATTCACTTTCGATTGTAGTGTTTTATCAATATCATTATCTAACTGGTCCCAATGCCCATCGAACCAGATTCCCGAAACCTCGCCGTATTGGGTTAAGAGCTCGGTTAACTGCGCCTTCATAAATTTTATATAACTATTCCAATCACTCTTTGCCGTTCTCCCGGTTCCCTTTCCGGTTTTACCCGTTTCGTATTGATAATCGCTGCGATACCAATCGAGTAATGAGTAGTAAAAAAATATTTTCATCCCCCTTTTTCTACATTCATCTGCCAATTGTTTCAGGGCATCTTTTCCATAAGGCGTGCGGGTGATTTTCCAATCAGATGTCTGCGTATCCCAGTTACTAAATCCATCATGGTGGCGGGTGATGATGGTAATATAGTTCATACCAGCCGATTGAGCTGCATCAACCCAAGCTTTAGCATCAAAATCGATCGGATTAAACACGCGCAAAAGATGTTGATATTCCTTTACACGAATATTACGGTTATTCATCACCCACTCTCCACTTCCCAACACGCTAGAAGCACCCCAGTGGATGAACATCCCAAATTTCATATTCTGAAACTGTTGTCGCGCTGCTAGGTTAGCAGGTGTGGGGGTATAGGTTTGTGCTTGAGCAAATAAAGTATATGCCGAAAATAATAGAAAGTATATTTTTTTCATAGGGTAAGTAAGGGTTAATGACTTAAATGTATAAATCCTCCATCAATTGGATAATCGTTACCCGAAATGAACGAAGCTGCATCACTACAGAGATAGAGTGCTAACTGTGCAATTTCAGTAACATGCCCCATGCGACCCATGGGTTGACTGGCAGCAAGTTTTTGAAACATTTCTTCTTCACGACCGGGATAATTTTTGGCAATAAATCCATCCACAAATGGTGTATGTACCCGGGCAGGGGAAATAGAATTACACCGAATATTATACGAAAGATAATCTCTTGCCACACTCATGGTTATTGCATGAATGGCGCCTTTACTCATACTATAGGCAAAACGATCCGGTATGCCAGTAAGGGCAGCAATAGAGGCAACATTTAAAATAACGCCACCCCCTCTTTGTTGCATCAGCGGAATTGCATAATGCAGACAATGGTAAGTACCCTTTACATTCACCTGATAAACGCGGTCAAAATCTTGGGCAGTGGTTGTAGTGGCCGTTCCAACATGTGCTATGCCGGCACAATTTACCAGGATATCAAATGCGCCAATCGCCTGCATCACGGCCTCCACCTGAAGTGCATCAGTGATATCGCACGAATAGGCATTCCCTTTACATCCGGCAGCTTCTATTTCGTGCAAGGTTTGTGTGGCTGTTGCAGCCTGTAACTCAGGTAAATGAACGGTTGCCCCCTGTTGTGCAAATACCCGGGCGATTGCTTGGCCAATTCCACTGCCAGCACCAGTAATTACTGCTATTTTATTAGTTAAAGTAAACATGAAAAAGTATTCAGGATAAAGTAAAAATTTTTTTCATCAACATCCATTTTTCACCGGGAGCCGCAAAAGGTAGGGATTGTTGAAATGTCCACATCAATTGCTCCCATTCATGCACAATTGGATTTTGGGCATCAGCGGCTGCTTTAGCAGAAAAATCAAATGTAGCATCCACTTCCATTATCATCATCAGTCGATTCCCCACCCGATAAATTTCCATTTTTTCGATGCCTGATTGTTTAATTGACTGTATAATTTCCGGCCATACTTTTTGATGCCAGTCTTCATAAGCCGCAATCCTTTCAGGATCATCTTTCAGGTCTAAAGCCAATACATATTGCCGATTCATACTTCGAAAGTTTTTTTAATGGCATGTCCTTTCCATCCAAAATAAGCTACTACCATAAAACAAACCATTGGCACAAAATATCCATTTTGAATATTGGCGGTAATATCAGTGATATATCCAAACAGAAGCGGAAGAATACCCCCTCCTACAATAGCCATTACTATTAAGCTGCTGGCCATTTCGGTATGCTTGCCCAGTGATTGAATTCCCAAAGAGAAAATAGTTGGAAACATAATCGACATGAAAAAGCTAATAGCAAATACAATGTACAATGCCGGAAGACCTTTTGCATATACTGCGGCTAAACACAATACAATATTTAATAGCGCATACATGGTAAGTAAGCGGGCTGGTTGAATAAACCGCATAAAAAACGTGCCCGCAAAACGCCCTACCATAAATGAAATTCCATATCCTAACCCCAGATAAGTGGCAGCGGTAGCGCGGTCTATTTCAGCTGATTTAGCAGCGTATAAAATAAAAAGACTGTTCACACAAACCTGAGCGCCCACATAAAAAAACTGTGCAATCACCGCCCAGCGTACATGTGAAATTTGCCAGGCCTTAAGAACCTCTTTCCGAGTGATATTTGAGCTGCCCTCCTCGCGTATATCTGGCATTTTAATTCGTGTAAAAACAAAGGCGATCAATAAAATTACAATTCCAATAATCGTGTAAGGTAATTTCACCGATGCTGCCTCTGCAGCCAGAGCTGCCTGCCGGCTAACGGTATCCATCGCTGTTAGCACTTCATCAGGGGTACCCTGGGTTAAAATAAGTTTTGCTCCAATAATAGGTGCTGTAGTAACTGCCAATCCATTAAATGCCTGCGCAAAATTCAATCGCTGCGAAGCCGTTTCCGCACTACCCAAAAGGGCTGCATAGGGATTGGCAGCAGTTTCTAATAATGCCAATCCACACCCTATCACAAACAAAGCTGCCAGAAAAAAACCATAAGTCTGCGTATTGGCAGCGGGTATAAATAAAAAAGAACCGATAGCAAAGAAAATGAGTCCGGTTATTATACCGGCTTTATACCCGTATTTTTTTAATAAAAATCCTGCGGGCAATGCCATCACAAAATAGGCGATAAATACGGACGAATCTACCAGAGAAGCCTGAAGAGTAGAAAGACTAAAAGATTTTTTTAAATGGGGAATTAAAATGGGGTCAAGGTTATGTACAAATCCCCACATGAAAAACAGGGACGTTAGCATGAAAAATGCTACGCGGGTTGATTCTTTGCTTACTGCCATACTATGTAGATATACTTGGGGTATTTAAACAAACCTTAAGATAAGGAAGTTTTTAATTGAATACGTATTTTACCCATTCCTACCGATGAATAACTACAGGATATTATTAAAAGCCTGCTTACAAATCTTTGGGTGGGGGGCGGCGGGTACCTGCATACATTTCGTATTCGAGTAATCTGCAATCAATGGTAGCATTATAAAAAGGAATGCGGCGGGCAGGCTTAAGGTGAATATGTTTTGCCAATTCGAGGTTACCGGTAAATACATATCCCGTATAGCCCTTACAGTGATTTTTTAGAAAATCTCCCATACGCGCATAGATTTTTTCTAATGCAACCGTTTCGCCTAAGCGCTCCCCATATTCTGGATTGAACAAGATGATACCCGGTGGTTCGGGCAAAGTGGTTGCCGCAAAATCTCCTACCTCAAATTGAATCAGGTGCTCAACACCTGCTGCTGCAGCATTTATTCGGGCACTTTTTATCGCTTCAGCACTGATATCACTTGCGATAATAGGAGGAAGTGATTCCGTTAAAATTTGGGAGCGTATCTGCGCCTTAGCAGCCTCGTATTTTTCTGGCTGATAGCCCTTGATAAATTGAAAAGCATATCGGCTTCTAAATACGCCCGGGGGGGTATTGGATGCTAATAAAGCAGCCTCAATTGCCAGCGTTCCGGAACCGCACATCGGATTAATGAAAGGCGTTTTTTTGTTCCAACGCGTACTTTCAATAACTGCAGCTGCCAATGCCTCCAGCATGGGGGCTCTTCCCGGTATTTTTCTATAACCATGCCTACCTAAAGAGGCCCCGGAAGTATCCAAAAAAACAGTCGCCTGATCTTCTTTCCAATAAATATGTATCACGGCTCCCTCTGGTGCCGAACCTGTATTCGGTCGTTTACCCGATAATTTTCTGCAACGATCTACCCAAGCATCTTTTACCCGCAACGCAGCAAATAAATTATTGTTGATGGTGGGATGAGATACCTGTGCAGTTACAGAAAAATAAGTATCCGGCAATAACCAGTTTTCCCAGGGATATCGAACCAGGGTTTCGTAAATATCATCGGGGTGATTACAAACAAATTGGTGCAGTTCGAATAAAACCTGACTGGCTGTTCGCAAATGCAGATTTAACCGGATACAATCCTGTAAAGTACCCCGCAAGCGAACGCCTGTGGTAAACCCGGTACTATTTGTAAAGCCAAGTGCCTGCACTTCTTGTAATAAGGCAGGCGATAACCATTTATGGCAGGTGATTAAAATATTTCCTTGCGAGCTCCAACTAAACATGAACAGCAAACATACACAAATTCATTAGGGACCTCACAAGAAATTAAATCATTTGATTATTCGGCTAAAATTAGGCAGGCAGTACTATTACAGTACGCTGCGCCATTTCAGATGTGCACTCTTACTATTGCGGTGTATCTTCCATAAATCTACCAGTCCAAAACGAGCAGGAGCAGCAGTGTCTATAGAAACCGGTTCAGCTAAAGTTTCTTTTACTTCAGTAGTGAGTGTGTTAAGGGTATTGGCATCTACATGCACAATAGAAGGCATAGTGGTATTTTTCATATCATTGATTTTAATACGTTTAATAAAAATGGTAGTCCGGAGAAACTGTCAATCGTTGGGGAAGTACTTCACAAAAAAATCCGGAACTGATGCGCTATGGCAATTGCGCTTTCGAGTGCAAAGGTACTATTATTATTTTGAATGCAGGTTTCAATTATGCAAACGCATTGTTAATGTATTTGAAAACAATGCAGGTATTAACCTAACTCTACATCCGGCTTAGACTCATCAGACAACGCTACTTTACCGCGATTTTTGCGAACAACCCTTGAGAATAGGGATATTTCCTGGTCAAAAAGAAATCTTACAAATAAGGCTGTCCACGATTGGTGACTTTCCAATGACTCGTAAAACGTAGGGGCTGTTTTTTTGATATCGGGTAGTCGGTTCCAGGGTACAGAAGGAAAATCGTGGTGCTCGTTGTGATAGCCTACATTAAATGCTACGCCATTGAGGATGCCATAATAACTATAGGTTTCTTGCTCTCCGCGGGTTAAATAATGCTCCTGAATCCAGCGGGCACCTAGTGGATGCAAACCCACAGAAAAGAAGAAACTAGCAATCATATAAACGAGAGATTGCGCGCCCAGAAAATAAGCAATGGCACTGATAGATACTATTTGTACTACCCAGTTTAGCGCTACCCATTTATCAAAAGGACTGATCTCGCGTAAACGCGACAGGCGAAACACCTGAAAAATTGGATAGAAAAGCAGCCAGATAACCTTACCGATAAAATAATGATTAATCAATTTAGCTTCCCAGTAATTAGGTAAATCGCCATCCAATTCGTGCACCCCCTGAAAGGAATGATGTTTTAAATGATACGTTTCGAATGATACAGAACTGGGAAAAATAAGGGGTATGTTAGCGATAATACCGGCTATCTTATTGGCAGCCCGATTTTTAAATATCAATTTGTGGGCACTCTCATGAATCAGCACAAATAGTGCATGATCGGCAAAAGCACCTAATAAATAAGCAGCAATAAAAACCCACCACCAAGATTGTTCCGACAAAACAAATGCCATACCAATCTGGAATCCTACTACACCTAAAATGGCCAGAAAAGAGTAGGGATTTTTCCCAATCAACTGGCGCATTTCCGGATGCTGCTTCAACATTTCCCGGGTTCTGCCTCTGTGTGGCTCGGGGGTTTCTACATGCACAAAATCCTGCTTAAACATGCTTACGGCGTTTTTTCAAAGATACGCCATTCGTAACAACTACCCTTTTTTTGAAAAGCAAATGCGGGTATTATTAGTCAATTTAGAACAATTTTTTCGGGGTGTTTAAATAATTGTAAAATCCCTTATCTTTCATTCAACATAATCGTTAGCTGATGAAACCCATTTCTACTGCGCTGCTTTCCTTCGGTATGTCGGGCAAATTGTTTCACGCCCCCTTTATTCAGGCCCATCCCGGATTTTCGCTTGAATCGGTATGGGAAAGAAGCCAATCAATCGCAGGCAAACTCTATCCTTCCATCCAATCTGTATCTACCTTACAGGAGATTCTCAACAACCCAACTATAGAACTGGTAGTAGTGAATACCCCTACGGCTACCCACTTTGATTATGCCCGGCAGGTTTTGCTGGCCGGTAAACATGCCGTAGTGGAAAAGGCCTTTACTACAACTGTTGAAGAAGCCCTCGAATTAAAAAATATTGCAGCAGACAAAAAGGTTTGCCTATCGGTTTTTCAGAATAGGCGATGGGATAGTGATTTTTTAACCGTACGCAGGATACTGCATTCGGGATATCTGGGGGAGCTTTTGGAAGCTGAATTTCATTACGACCGCTATAAGGAGGAATTGAGTGGTAAACAGCATAAAGAAACCCCTATACTAGGTGCCGGCGTGGTATACGATCTGGGGCCACACTTGATAGACCAGGCGCTGTTTTTATTTGGTTATCCGGAAGCGGTATTTGCAGATGTGCGAACTACTCGACCAGGCTCGAGGGTAGATGATTCTTTTGAAATTTTACTCTACTACCCTAGCTTGCGGGTACGACTAAAATCGGGCTATTATTATCGGGAACCTATACCCTCCTTTACCCTTTTCGGCAGAAAAGGAAGTTTCCACAAATCCCGGGCGGATGTGCAGGAAAATGCGCTGCTGGCCAATATTGCAGCCAATACCCCCGGATGGGGCATAGAACCCGAATCGGAGAGAGGATTGCTGCATACCGAAATAGCAGGAACAATCATCCGCGAACTGGTGCCAACCGAAAAAGGAGATTATGGGCAATACTATGAAGGTATCTATCAGCATATCCGGAACGGCTCACCCCTAGAGGTAACGGCAGATGATGGCATTCGGGTGATGAAAATAATTACCGCAGCCTTAAGAAGTTCAGCAGAAAAAAGAGTGATTTCTTTGTAATAATTACATCTTCTTGGCATCCTCCAAAAACTTCGCCAAACCGATATCGGTTAACGGATGTTTAAGTAGGGCAAGGATAGAGTCGAGTGGGCAAGTACAAACATCTGCGCCTAATTCGGCAGCTTTTACAATATGCAAACCACTTCGGATAGAAGCTGCTAATATCTCAGTTGAAAAGCCTTGCACATCAAAAATCTGTCGCATCTGGGCAATCAGTTCCATCCCATCCCAACTGCTATCGTCGATACGTCCGATGAAGGGAGAAACATAGGTTGCACCAGCTTTAGCAGCTAAAATGGCTTGTCCTGCTGAAAATATCAGGGTACAATTCGTGCGTATTTTATGATCGGTAAACCACTTGATAGCCTTAATACCATCTTTGATCATGGGTACTTTTACAACAATATTGGGGTGAAGGGCTGCCAATTGCTGACCTTCTTTGATGATAGATTCGAAATCAGTAGACAATACCTCTGCGCTGATATCACCCGCTACCATTTCGCAGATGGTTTTGTAATGCTGATTGATGGCGGCTTCGCCCTTGATTCCCTCTTTAGCCATCAGGGAAGGATTAGTAGTAACCCCATCCAGGATTCCTAAATCGTTGGCTTCTTTAATCTGGGCCAGATTGGCAGTGTCTACAAAAAATTTCATGAAAAATTATTTAAGAAATGGCCGTAGCCAAAAAAGTATAAAAAAATGGCAGGCTACTCACATCGCACCGCTACAACCGCTTATCCTTGCTGCATTCCTGCCCTGGGGAGGTTCAGCAGGAGCTGGCCGTGTAAGACCTGCCACTGCAAAGGTAATGAATTATTACAAGATGCAGACGCAAATCCAACAAATGCAGCTAGTTTATCTACTGATAACTGCTCCTGCCTGCACCCGCTGAATACCCAAAAGCTCGTCGTACCTGCTACTGAACGAGCGATAATAGTACAAAATCAGGTATTCGTTTTCTGTTTCAAAATAATTTCCTTCCGTAAATCCGGGGTCTGGATACAGGTTGGGGGAACGGATATCCCGAGTAATGTATTGATAACTATAATAGCCCTGCTTTAAAAGTATGGTTTTCTCGTATAGGTTTTTTTCGGGATTCCATTCCATGCGGGTTTTTTCGGCAGGCAACATTTGGGTACCATCACCCCAAACAAAAACATCTTTTCCGCTATAGGGCTGTTTATTAGCAGGCACCAGGGTAAAATGAACCTGCATATATTCTCCCTGCCACCAAGGATTCGCCACATCGGTACTGCTGGTTTCGAAACGACCATTCAGATCGGGATAAAAAACATAGCGCACCTTACTCCGGTCGGCATCCGATTTTAAAAATACCTCGGGTGGTTGCGTAGAAGGGTTAATTCGATCTATCCGGTCGGATAAAAATCGAATACTTCGTAAATCTGCCCACCGATATTCTTTTCCGGCGGAGAAAACTGCCTCTAATTCGGCATTGAATTCGATAATATCACCCCGGATTATCAAGGGCTGCTGGGGAATATGGGCAGTTTCCCAACGGTTATTTTGTAAAATCACCAACTTACCCAATTGTTGCATAAACATGGGTATCGCTTTTACCTGAATACTTACCGGAATTTTTTGGTGCGTCATTTGTAAAGCGGGATCAAACGGCTGGGTAGCCGTTGCCAAAATGGGCACCTGGTTATTTACCACCATCATTCTACGTGAAAAAACAATTTGATTGGTATCTGCATCTAGGTAAACTTTCAGTAAATAATTGCCACTTTTACTGGGCACACAACTTCTTTCCGGAAGGGTTACCTGATAATGCACATAGGGGGTAGTAGTATTAGAAGAAAACCTATACTGCAAAATGCGATTTTGGGTGAAGCCTTTGATATAATCAAAAACAATTACATCTGCCGGCGACCAATCTGCATTACATAACTGATAGGTGTAATAATAATTGCGCGGTTGTTTTCCCAGCTCATCAAAATGCAATTCGAACTGCTCGCCTGATCCCAATTCCATCACGGGCGCACTTAACTGGTTCCCTTGGCGGAAAAAAGAAACACTATAAATACCCTCCCTATAAATTTTATCCGGCTGCCGCTGGGCAAAAGGGGCAAGATGGATGCATCCAAAAAAAAATAACAGTAATCTGGCTTTCATAGGCGCATTTACCCGTTAAACTTACTACATAATTTTGAAATGATTTTGGGTGATAGTGGGGGGCTGCGTAGTTTTACAGCATAACTTATTTATTTGAAACTGGCTTTTACCATCGCCCGAAAACTGGCATTCAACAGTAGCCGCTCCTTTTCGGCCTTCATCATACGCCTGTCTATAGCGGCAACGGCCGTTAGTGTTATGGCCCTGATTGTTACCCTCTCTTTTGTAAATGGCTTTCAGCGAGAGGTATCCGGTAAAGTATTCAGCTTCTGGGGACATATCCGGGTGCAACAGTATGTTCCCGGCAAATCAATAGTTGCCGAAGAACTCCCCATGGAAAGAAACGATTCGCTGGAAAACGTAATCCGCTCTCTGCCCGGAATTAATAAAATTCAGGCGTATGCCACCAAATCGGCCGTAATGGAACACCATAAAGAAATTGAAGGGGTTTTATTAAAGGGGGTAGGCAAAGAGTATGATTCTGTTCCATTCCGTTCTTTTATGGTTAGTGGCAGCTGGATTCAGTTTAACGACAGTAGCTATAGTAATGATGTGCTGATTTCAGCTGATCAGGCAAAAACGCTTAACGTTCAGTTACATGATACCATTACACTTTATTTTATCGCGTCTCTGGAAGGTACCCGCACTTATCGCAAACTGCGAGTAGCCGGTTTATACAAAACCTCCATTGCCGAATACGACCAATTATTTGTTATTGGCGACCTCCGGATGCTGCAACGGGTAAATGATTGGAACGCCCAACAAATTGGGGGGTATGAGGTATTTGTAAATGACTATACAACGCTACAGAAAATGCAATCCACCGTGGCCGATAGACTGCCTATGCAAATGGGTAGCAGCACAATTGAAGAAATATTTCCTAACATTTTTGACTGGCTCACAATTCAAAATCTCAACAGAAATGTATTATTTATCATTTTGGGCTTGGTAGCTGTAATCAATTTGGCAACCTGCTTATTGGTGCTAATTTTAGAACGTACCAAGATGGTAGGCATATTACAAACCATGGGCGCTTCTAATAACACGATTCGCTTTATCTTTTTGTTTCAGGCATTATGGATTGCCCTGGCAGGTATTGGTTTGGGCTGCCTAGCTGGTTTGGCAATTAGTTGGTTACAAATGGCCACTGGTTTTATCCGATTAGATGAGGCCTCCTATTACGTGGCAGTTGCACCGGTACAAATCATTGGCTGGCAAATTGCAGCGGTGGTGGCAGCAGCCTTTATTCTTTGCTTTCTGTGTTTACTTATCCCCACCTTTATTATCCGGTCCGACCGTCCAATTCGCTACATACAGTTTCGCTAGAATTCACTAGCTGGTGGCTTATGGGTTAGCGTAAATATTTATACACATATTATTCACCTGGTTGGTAGTAAATAAATGCCTACAACGGTTTTCGGCCATCAATTTATTGTTATTTTGTACCCAGAAAAGGTAACTTTTCTCATTTGTATGAGCCAGCTAACTACTTCACGATCTTCGTTGTACAGCTTACCTACCCATTTATCGGTGAAGGTGCTAGGAAAGTATACCCTGCTCAGTGTGGGAACCCCTGCGGCTATTTCCCGCCCCGGTAACAAAATTGTTGCGGAAACCCGTTCCTTCTTTAATCTGGAAAGATTGCGGTACATGGCCGAGCAAAACAGTGAGTTAATTTATACCGGAATCGTTTTGTTGGTTGCTCCTATCCTTTTCATTTACTTTAGCATTAAAGACCATATTTTATACGATGGAAAAACCTTGCTGATAGAGTGTTTGATTGCCGGTGGTATTGCCATCCGATTAACTGCCCTGGCATGGATAGCCCGGTTATCGGCTGGCGAAAAAAAATGGTTACAGGATCAGTTTTTGCTTGCTTTCTTTTTGCCGGCATTGGCTTTATTGGTTACCGGCTTTACTCTAGGAGAACCCATTCGCTACGTAGAACTGGTTAGTGGTGTTGAAAGTGTAGAAGAAGAAGATACAGCTACTCCAGAAGTGGCAGTTGTTGCTGAAGCGCAGGCTGCAACTCTATCGGAAAGAATCCCTCCCCTACCGTATGCCCTCCCAGCATTGCCAGATCAGTTGGAGGCCGAAAGAAGAAGACAGGCAATGGAAGAAGCCGAACTGGCGCGCATAGCCTCTTAATTTGTTAGCAAACAAAACGCGTTACGCTTATTTTCGGGTAAGATAAGATAAAAGAATGCCGGAAGCCACTGCTGCATTTAAGGATTCAGCCCCCCCCAGCCGAGGGATACTTACCGGAACCTCAATTAGTGGTATCAGTTGATCACTTATCCCCTTTCCTTCATTTCCAATTATTAAGGCCGCCGGCTGAATAGGCTGTACCTCAAAAATAGATTTTCCCTTCATCATCGCACCCATAATAGGATGGGGATACCCGCGCAACCAGGGTTCCAATTCTGTATACAAAACCCTAACCCGCAAAAAACTTCCCATACTGGCCTGCACTACTTTAGGATTATATACATCAGCACTAGTGGGGCTGGCTATGATATGGGAAATACCAAACCAGTCGGCTATTCGAATTAAAGTTCCCATATTACCCGGATCCTGGATAGTATCCAACACCAGGGTAAGATTCTGGGGGTCGGAAGCTACTTCCGGCTCTGGCGGCATTTGAACCAATGCCAGCACATTTCGGGCAGTTACCAGCCCACTCATTTGCTGCAATTGCTCCATCGTAGCCTCATTCACCGGAACCGATACCCCCTCGTGTGTTGCCTTCCAAAAAGCAGTTGCATAGATTTGTTTCACTTCCCATTGGCTCAATAACAACTCATCAACCGCCTTCTCCCCTTCCACAATAAATAGTCTATCTGCCAAACGTTGTTTTTTCTGGCATAAACTTTGAATATATTTGACCTCACGCTTACTAATCATGTAAGTACATTGAATGGGTAAATTGCATAATTATATTCCGGTTGCCGCGCTTCTGATGTTGGTTAGTTCTTGCAGTGTTGAGCAACGTACTTCCATCAGTAATCCACCGTTTCATAAACCTTTCGTTTACGAAACGAGGCTCAATATTAATGGCAATATAACCAAAGATGAGAAAATTCGCTTAACCAACGATTTGGGAAATTACTGGGATGATAGTATCCGGGTAAGAAAAGTATCACAATTGGGGGTAAGGTATGTTATCAAAAATCCGGCGGCCTATGATACGGCTAATCTAGTAAGAAGTATCCAGTTTATGAATGAATACCTGAATTCGCAGGGTTATTATTATGCTAACTATACACCGGAAATAACTACCGAATTCTACAAAAACCAGGAAAGAAAAAAAATTGCGTTAAGTATTAACCTGGGAAAGAATATCACTTTCGATTCTATCAGTTATGTTCTCAAAGACAGTTCCCTTCAAAAATTAACGGATGCAAATAAAAAAAATAGGGGGATAGAATATGGCGACCCTTACACCAAGGGAGCTATCAGCAATGAATTAGACAGACTGGTAACCCTTTATCGGCAAAATGGATACTTTCAGTTTACCCGCGAACATATTTTTGCGCATGTGGATAGCTTAGACAAAAATTTATTTACCCTATCCCTAGACCCTATTCAGCAAATGGAATTAATGGCTATTGCGGCAGGAAACAGGCAGAAAAATCCCAGTTGGCCAGTTGCTATGGAACGCAGAACTAATATAGACTCCTCCGCTATTTTAGCCTATAAAATTGGAAAAATCTATTACTATCCAGAAACCCGCATTACCGACTTAACGGATAGCCTTCCTTTTGCAACCCATTTTAAAGAAATTAACAGGGGCAATACCATTATGCGGTATCAGAAAGGTTTGTTTATTGATAATCCAATGCGGGAAAATACCTTTCTCAACCGGGGCGATTTTTATAATGAAAAAAAGTTTTTCAAAACCCTGAATACCCTCGGCAGAATGGGTGCTTGGCAATCGGCAGATGCGAAAATTTTTATCCGGGATAAAGATACCCTCGATATGCACTTTTTTTTGGTGCCCGCAATCAAACAAAGCTATTCTATCGACTTAGAGGGCAGTCGCAACACTACGGATATTGGTTCGGGAAATCTTTGGGGCATTTCAACTAACCTTAGCTATACCAACCGGAATGTTTGGAAAAGATCCATCCAGTCTGTAACCTCTTTTAGAACGGGAGTAGAATTAAATATCCTGAATAAAAGTAGTGATCCGCTAATTCAAACCTTTCATATAAGTTTAGGACAAACCTATTCATTTCCCCGGCTGATTTTACCGATTAAAAACTGGAAACCACTGCCAGATGTGGACGACAAAAGAACCTTATTGAATGTAACCGGATCTTTTGTAGACCGCCGTGATTATTATTTATTGCGATCCCTTGTTTCTAGCTGGGGATATGAGTGGAAGAAAAGAAATGTTACCTGGCTGTATAAACCCATCAATGTTGAGTTATATACCATTGAGCGATTTTATAAACTAGATAGTCTTATTCTTACCAATCCCTTTCTGCAAACTTCTTTTAATGAGGGCAGAGTGGTTGGACAAACCATTTCTTATTTCAAGAATATCATTTCTAAAAAAAATCCCGACAAGAGTCATTTTATCCGCTTTGGATTTGAAGAGTCGGGTAGTTTGTTTGCTTTGTTCAATGCCCGTGCTAGTCAAATTTATCGATTTGTAAAATCGGAAGCAGAGTATCGGCAAACCATCAAGTATAACAAGGGTAAAAATGCCCTGGCTATGCGAGCATTTGCCGGCGTTGGCTATAATTATGGTACCGATTCGATGATAGGTAATACCCTGCCGTTTTTCAAGCAGTTTTTTGCTGGAGGCCCAAATAGCATGCGGGCTTGGCGACTGAGACAAATTGGCCTGGGTAGCTCTATTCAAAGTGACACTATTAAAGCCTCCTCTTATCGCGACCGCTTTGGTGATATGCAATTAGAAGCGAATATAGAATACCGATTTCGTTTAACCAGTATAGGTGGATTTAAAATTGAGTCAGCCGTTTTTGCCGATATTGGAAATATCTGGAGTGTGAAAAAGATTCCGGGCGACTCGGATGCACAGTTTTCATTAAAAAGACTGGGTAAGGATTTAGCCATAGCGATGGGAGCGGGTATTCGATTTGACTTTACTTATTTCTTAATTCGCCTGGATGCAGCCTACAAAGTAAAAGATCCGGCACGCCAATACAATAATGGATGGATGAACAATTTCGCTTTCAAGGAAACGAGGGCCAATGGATTGCAGGTAGATAATTTTGCCCTACAACTGGGCATCGGACTTCCCTTCTGATAAGTTGGCCAACCTATTTATTTGCTGCTGCAGTTGATCCGGCGTAAGGGCATCTTCTACCCGAAATTCACCAATGCGGGTTCTACGTAAACTACTCATGTAAGCACCGGTTGCCAGCAACTGTCCTAAATCATGGGCCAGGCTACGAATATATGTTCCGGTGGAGCATACAATTTTACATTGTATTATTGGTAAATCGATATGCGTTATCTCAAAAGAATAGATAGTTACCAAACGAGGGTCGAGTTTTACTTCGATGCCTTTTCGAGCAGAAAGATATACGCGTTTCCCATCTTTTTTGATGGCGGAATGTTGCGGAGGCACTTGCCAAATTTCACCTGTTAATTGGTCAATCGCCGATTGAATGGCTGCAGGGGTAAGGTGTGCAAAAGGCTTTTCTGCGGTGGGCTCACTTTCTAAATCGTAGGTTGGCGTAATGGCCCCAACCGTAAAACTAGCCACATACTCCTTTTCCATCCCCATATACCTGTTAATCTCTTTGGTAAACTTTCCGGTACATACAATTAACAGGCCGGTTGCTAATGGATCTAAAGTTCCGGCATGTCCTACTTTTCGCACACGGGTGAAATTTCTAACTTTTCTTACCACATCAAAGGAAGTCCACTCAAAAGGTTTATCCAATAAAATCACCTGACCGGTTAAATAATGAGAGAGGTGAGCAGGAACTTCTTTTTGTTTCATGCGATAAAAAAGTGGCGAAATTAGTATCCAATCAATTAATAAGCTCTTGCAAACATCACGCGTTGGTTAGATGGCTTACCCGACAAAATACAGGTGCCAGCTTCTGATGGATTATTCAGCGGGATACAGCGGATAGTTGCTTTACTCAATTCTTTTATTTTATCCTCTGTTTCGGATGTGCCATCCCAATGTGCCAGCACAAATCCCCCTTTGTTATCTAGCAGTTGCATAAACTCATCCCATGAATTCGCCTGCGTAGTATGGTCGGTTCTATATTGGAGCGCTCTATTATAAAGGTTTTGTTGAATATCTTCTAACAATTGCCGAATATAGTCCGCAATTCCTGCTAGCGGCACCGTGGTTTTTTCTCGGGTATCTCTTCGGGCAACTTCCACTACCTTATTTTCTAAATCCCTGGCACCTATAGCTAACCGAACCGGAACCCCCTTCAGTTCGTACTCTGCAAACTTCCATCCCGGCCGGGCATAGTCAGCATCATCGTATTTAACCGAAATGTTCAGTGCCTTTAACGATTGTATGATAGGTTGCACGGCTTCATCTAACTGTACTTTTTGTTCGGGACCTTTAAAAATGGGCACAATTACCACCTGTATGGGTGCAATCCGCGGAGGCATCACTAATCCTTCATCATCACTATGCGCCATCACTAAAGCACCAATTAATCGGGTACTCACACCCCAACTGGTTGCCCACACATATTCGAGTTTGTTTTCGCGGTCGCTGAACTTTACATCAAAAGCCTTGGCAAAATTCTGACCCAGAAAATGAGAAGTACCTGCCTGCAAAGCTTTGCCATCCTGCATCAATGCCTCAATACAATAGGTATCCTCGGCTCCCGCAAATCGCTCATTCGGCGTTTTTACACCTTTAATAACCGGTAATGCCATCCAGTTTTCAACAAAATCGGCATATACATCCAGCATCTTTGTGGTCTCGGCAATCGCTTCTTCTTTTGTAGCATGCGCGGTATGGCCCTCCTGCCATAAAAATTCTGCAGTACGTAAAAACAACCGGGTGCGCATTTCCCATCGTACCACATTCGCCCACTGATTTACCAATATGGGTAAATCGCGATACGATTGAATCCATCCCTTATAGGTATTCCAGATGATGGCTTCACTGGTGGGTCGAACCACAAGTTCCTCTTCTAATTTCGCTTCCGGATCTACCATCAATTTTCCGGGGGCTGATGGATCTGATTTCAGCCGATAGTGGGTTACCACTGCACACTCTTTGGCAAAACCTTCGGCATTCTTTTCTTCTGCTTCAAATAAACTCTTTGGAACAAACAATGGAAAGTACGCGTTTTGATGGCCGGTTTCCTTAAACATTTTATCCAGCACATCCCGCATATTCTCCCAAAGAGCGAAGCCGTAAGGCTTAATTACCATGCATCCCCGAACGGCACTATAATCTGCTAAATTACCCTTGATAACCAAGTCGTTATACCACTGTGAATAATCCTGTTGGCGGGATGTAATTTCCTTACTCATATATATTACTATTTATATTTGTGGGTAGACTAACAATTGTTGGCATGACTTTTGTATTTGTTAAAATAGCCGCAAAGTTGGGCAAATGTAACTAACTTTATATCATCTCTAAAACCGCCTTTATGAAACAGTTAAAATTACTTGTAATCGGCTTAGTTGTTTTGTTATCATCATGCACTGCTTATAGGGCAGGGCAAACGCCGGATGATGTATATTATTCACCCGGTGTAACTAGAGGCGGTGAAGAAACGGTTCGTAAACAGAGAGGCCGGGAAGAGCAAGAATACCAGGAATACATCAGTTCGCAAGACGATGCCTACCTGCGTAGAAAAGTAACCAACCGCAATCGCTGGTCTACCATTGATGATTTCAGCTATTGGAATGATTGCAGATATAATTTTTTCCCTACCACCTTCAATAATTTCAACCCATATTTCAATTGCTTTAGTTGTAATACTTTTAATCCGTACTTCAACTGGGGACATTCCTTTATGGGAGGCGGAATGAATGGTAGCATCTTTGGTGGTTTCGGTTTTGGCAACACATTTGGTTGGAATAATCCGTTTTATACCCTTGTGCATTATGGCACACCTAATTTTAAAGGAGGGGGAGGAACGGTATCGATTAATAACCTATCTGCCGCCCGAAATAAATCGTACAACAACTCCAATTATTACAACCTACCTAAAGGCACAAGCAATCCTAGTTCGCGCGGGCAAAGTTTTGGCAACCTGATAAAAACAGTATTTACTCCGGCTGCCAATGGCTATGAAGGAGGAAGTTATGACCGTGCATCTCGCTCCTTCTCGGGTAGTTCTTCCGGAGGAAGTATGCCAGCAACGTCTTCATCGGCCGGCGGAAATAGTGGTGGATTTGGAAGTGTTGGTTCATCAGCCGGAGGTGGTAGAGGTGGTAGAAACTAATTATCAAATTCCCTCAATTTTTTTTAAAGTATAGGCTTCCATAAAGCAGAAGCTGCTAAACTATTGCCCAACAGAAACAAGTTTGCTATGAAACTGAAATATATACTCACCTTATTTTTATCAGCTGGCACCAGTATGTTGCTTGCGCAAAATCCGGAAGATGCCCTACGCTCGGCGTGGTTCACCCAAAATGGTACGGCGCGGGTAATGGCGATTGGTGGTGCCATGGGATCGCTGGGTGGCGATATCACTGCTAATCACGTGAATCCGGCTGGGTTAGCTCTTTATAAAACCCGTGAATTTATCATTACGCCAGGCCTTGCACTCAACCACAACCGCTTTAATTTTAGAGGTACTGATACTGCCGGAAACAAAAATGCCTTTCAATATGGTACCATCGGAGCTGTTTGGGGTAATAGCCAAAAACCAGGCTACTCCAAATACACCAGCAGTGCTTTTGCTATTTCAGTTAATCAATTAGCCAGCTATCAAAACCGGGAAAGCTTTCGGGGTGTAAACAATATGAGCTCATTTTCTGAGCAATACCTAGAAGAACTTGTACGCGACCGTGCCGATACAAATGCCGCCCTGAGTAATTATATTTTTGGCTCCTCCCTTGCTTTCCGCACCTTTCTAATAGACACCACCAGCGGGCCGGGCAATATCGTAAGCGGATACCAAAGTCTGGTGCCTATTTCTACCGGGGTAAATCAACTATACGATGCGATTACCCGCGGCGGCTATCATGAAATTGCCTTCGGCACTGCCGGTAATGTGCAGGATAAACTGTACGTAGGTTTTAGTGTAAACCTGCCCATCATACATTATAGTCGCGAATTATTCTATAAAGAAACCGATCGCACATCTAACCCTAATAACAGTTTTAGCTTTTTTGAGTATAAAGAAAATTTCACTTCCAATGGATTCGGTATTGGGGGTAAATTGGGATTAATTTACAAGCCTGTAGAAATGTGGCGAATAGGGTTTGCCTTTCATACGCCTCAGTTAATTGGTTTTAAAGACCGCATCCGAAGTTCTTTAACAGCCGATACAGAATCGTATGCTGGAACTCGAACCGAAACCAGCGACAATCTTAACAGCGGAAATGCCGGAACAAGAGAATACAATCTTACCACCCCCTGGAGGGCCATTTTCAGCGTAAGCCATGTATTTAGAGAAATCAACGACACCCGCCAACAGAGAGCCTTTATTACAGCGGATCTGGAATATGTAAACTATCGCGCCGCGCGATTTCATGGAGCAGATGGCGAATCCGAACAGTTAACTAATTACTACCAATTTGTAAATGAAACCATCAAGGATGTTTACAAAGGAAATATTAATGCCAGATTGGGTGCCGAACTGAAATTCAACACCTTCATGTTCCGATTGGGTGGAGCTTATTATGGTAGTCCTTACAACAACGAAAACCTACAAGCCAACAGATGGTTGGCCTCCGGAGGTTTGGGATATCGCAATAAAGGGGTATTTGTAGATCTTACCTACTCGCATACCTTTAACCAAGACGTTCGCTTTCCCTATTTATTGAGCGACAAACCGAATACTTTTGCCGAGCAGCGAGGTAGTATAGGGCGCGTAGTTATGACGCTTGGGTTTAAATTTTAACGATTTTTTGAAGGAAAAATGGACGGGTTGGGCTACATTTGAGTAGCAACGCTTATAGCAGTTATGCATTAAACGTTTGCTTTCCTATCCTATCCATAATATCCTGTATGAAAAACCTATTCTCCCTGCTATTAGCATGGGCAGTTGTAATCAATCTGGCATCTGCCCAAGGCAACCAATCGTTGCGCGAAAAAATCGACCGTTTATTTCCGGAAAAAAATACCTCCATAGGAATTGCTATTGGCGGACCGGAAGATCGGGATACCATTACCTATGCAGGCAATGCAGCATTCCCGGCAGAGTCGCTTCTACCTTTTCAGGTATCACTGGCAATTATGGATCGAATAGACAAGGGTATGATGAAGCCGGCAGACAAAATTCCGGTAGTTGGCTATTCAGTTGCGGATGGTAAAAACAACAGCAATGCCCCCACTTTAAAAGAACTGGTTACTACGCTGATGCAAACCGGCGACCAGCGGATCACCGAAATCCTTATCCGTCATCTGGGGGGAGCAAAAGAATTAAGTAGATTTTTGCGCAGTACCGGTATTCGAGATGTGTTGATTGTAACAGCCGAAAAAGAATCTCGGCAAGATAGTTTACGGGTGAATACCCATACCCCTTTATCGGCTATTCAATTATTGAGAAAATTTCACGACAAAAACCTGCTATCCGAAAAAAGTCAGCAATTTTTACTTAGTCTGCTAACTACCAATACATCAGAAAAATCCATTGCCTCCGCGCTGCCAGCCGGCAGTAAAACCATTGAAATTGCCAATGGGAATAGTCAGGTAATGGGCCTCATCTCCCTGCCAGATGGCAGAACCTGCACGATGGCCATCTTTATTGCCGATAGTATTATTACCGACGGTTTACAAGATAAAATCGTTTCGAGCGTGAGCAAAGCAACCTGGGATTATTATGCCAAAAAGTCGATGGAAAATTTCAGACTGCAATATGATTATAGTTCGGCAATTGACTCGCTTTTAAAATTAAGGGAAAAGAAAAAACAACCGTTTAATGGTAGTATACTTATCACCCAAGGCACTCGGCGGCTATATCTGCAATCGATGGGATATGCAGACATGAAGCAAAAAACAAATTTTATACCCACCGATCAGTTTGCCATAGCCCAACTGAGCGATCAGATGCTGGCCACCCTGGTTTTACTGGAGGCTGAAAAAGGCAAATTGGATATTCAGCTACCGATTGGCAATTATCTGCCCGAATTACCGCAGGATTGGGCGCAGAAAGTTACTATCCGACATTTACTTACCCATACCGATGGATTGGTATCCGCCACCTTACCGCCTGTATTTACCCCAGGCAACCAATATCAAATTAACCCCGTTGGGCAAGAACTGATTATTCGGCTATTAGAAAAAACAACCGGTATCACATTACCTAATTTATCGGCTAACCTTTTCGAGCGGTTAAAGATGAACAATACAACCACACCAGAACTAAAAGTAAAAAAGTCGCTGGTAAAAAGTTATCAAAGAACAGAAGCAGGTAAACTGGTACCAGCAGAAAAAGGTTTAGAAGCCGGCTGGCAATCCATCGGCTATTTATCTACTTCGGCAGATTTAGCAGCCTGGAATATGGCACTGCATAACCAAAGAATATTTTCCGATACCAACAGCTATGTTCAATTGGTTTCATTCAATGCCGTATACGAACATCCGGTTTTTGAAAATTGTAAACAAGGATTAGGCTTGTTACAAGTTCAGCAGGGCGATGTGGAATATTATGCCCAAACCGGCAGTACCGAAGGTTTCAATTCATTAAATGTATACTATCCAGCCACCCAAACCAGCGTAGTAATGCTAAGCAATGTTGCAGGAGAAGATATTTTTAAACCTTTGCTGGAAATTGTGAACAAGAGTAGTTTGGCAGTAAAGATTGCTAAAAAATAGTTGCCCCAACCTCTTGAATTTTCTCAAGGGTAATTTCATCCGGATGCAGGTGAATAAAACTGGGTTGCTTTTTAAACCAGGTAATTTGCCGGCGTGCATATTGCCAAGTATTAGTTTTTATTTTCTGAATAGCTTCATCCAATGAGCACTTACCTAATAAGTGCGCTATTAATTCGCGATATCCAACAGTTTGTAATGCAGGCAGGTGTCTATATTCCATAACGGATTTCACTTCATCCAATAATCCCTGCTGCAGCATATTATCCACACGTTGATCAATACGTTGCCGAAGTTGAGTGGTTGGAAGCGATATAACAATCGGAATCACAGCAAATGGTCGCTTAGCTGGCGTAGCATTCCGAAATTGTAAAATAGATTTACCTGTAGCATTCAATACTTCCAGGGCCCTTTGTAATCTGCGGGGATTTTGTTGTTCGGCCTGCTGCCAGAATGCCGGATCTCTATGCTGTAATTCGCGCTGTAACCAAATCAGTCCTTTCGCCTGGTATGCTTCTTCAACGGCTGCCCTAACTGAATCGGGCACTTCGGGCATAGGATCAATGCCTTCCATAAAAGATTTGATATAGAGTCCGGTTCCCCCACACATGATTATAGAAGAATGACTTGTAAACAAATCAGCCGCTTTTTGCAATGCCATTTGCTCGAACAAACCGGCATTGGAAGGCTCGGTGATGCGCTGACTGGCAATAAAGTGATGGGGTACTTTTTGAAGTTCTTGAGCCGTTGGACGAGCCACGCCTACAGACAATTCCCGAAAGCATTGCCGGGAATCGGCAGAAATAATTTCAGTAGAAAGTTGACTAGCCAGTTGAACAGAATGAGCTGTTTTTCCGGTGGCGGTTGCGCCTGCAATAATAATAACCGTTGGGGTATGCTGCATAATTGGGCGCATTCAGGTAGAAAATGTAAACCGATTACTAAAAGTCTTCGCCCGAATCAAAAGAATCTGTTTCTGCGGAATCATTCGAACTGTCGGCATCGGTATCATCCGCATCTCCCTCTCCTTCCCTTCCAAATCCTTCTGCGGCTTCTGTGAGGTCGTATTTTTCTTCTATGTCGGCAAATTTATTACCCAGCAAACTTTTGGTACCATATTGCTGGGGACCGATACCTTCTGAGCGGGATAAGGCGGGATAGGTAAGTTTGGGGTTTTCTTCTTTGCTAACATGAATCAACTCTATCAGAAAAATCCAGTGCTTTTGAAAGTCGTATTCGTAGATAAACTTCTGATTGGTATCTTTTATTTCCGAACCTATGGTTACCTCTTTCATCAGCAGGGGCTCTACTTTATAGGGCTTATCGTATTGCGCTAAACTGATCTCCCTTCCCCGTGCCCACTGATCGTTGCTGCGATAAAAAGTAGCCGCATGTTGCTGGTCGAACTCAAAAGATTGCAAAATGCAAAGGTGTAAATCATAAAAAAATTGCTTATGCAGAATTACGATGTCTCGGTAGATGGTTTCATCTTCCTCCAGATATACCCTGAATTTAAGTACAGCCATGCGTGAATGTTTTGCGAGATAATCAGCCTATTTACCAGTAAAGGCTGTTTGAAACAAAAATACTCAATTTCTGGTGGTAAGCCCGAGTTCTTTCCCTTTTTCCTGCATGAACTGAAAAGCGGCCTCATATTCATTGGGTATTATTCCATCGAGTATGGCTTCCCGAATGGCATCTTTAATAATGCCCACCTGTTTTCCCGGAGGAATTGAAAAGTATTGCATAATCATTTCCCCGGTTACGGGTGGCTGCCAATTGCGTAATTGGTCGGTGGCTTCTACTTCCTGCATACGCTGCCGAACCATTTCGAAATTTTGTAAGTAGCGCTTTACTTTTAGTTTATTCTTGCTGGTGATATCAGCCTCACATAAGGTCATCAAACTATCGATATCCTCCCCCGCATCAAACAATAATCTACGCACGGCACTGTCGGTAATATTTTCTTTGGTTAAACTGATGGGTCGCAGGTGAAGCAAAACTAATTTCTGAACCCACTTCATATTTTCGTGCTGGGGTAATTTGAGTTTATGGAAAATTTTAGGAACCATACGGGCACCTACTACCTCGTGCCCATGAAACGTAAAACCATGGCCCGGCTCGAATTGTTTTGTAGCCGGCTTTCCGATATCGTGCAACAAAGCTGCCCATCGTAGCCAAAGATCAGCCGATACGGCTGCAACATTATCCAGCACCTGTAGGGTATGATAAAAATTATCTTTATGCCCTTTACCATCAATATACTCAGCCCCCTGCAAATCAGCTACGGCAGGTAAAATTGTATTCAATAACCCACTGGTAAGCAGAAGATGCCAACCAACCGAGGGTTTATTGCATAGCATAATTTTATTTAGCTCATCAGTAATTCGTTCCTGAGATACAATCTGCATGCGGTGCGCGCTCGACTGAATGGCTTGAAAGGTTTCGGGAACGATAGTAAACTGTAATTGGGCCGCAAAACGAATTGCCCGCAGCATGCGAAGCGGATCGTCGCTAAATGTTTGTTCAGGCTGCAGGGGCGTTCGGAGCAACCCATTTTTTAAATCATCGAGACCGAAAAAAGGATCAATAAGTTTACCATAATCTGCCTTATTCAAAGAAATGGCCAGTGCATTGATGGTGAAGTCGCGCCGGTTTTGATCATCTTCAATGGTGCCTGCTTCTACGGCAGGTTTTCGGCTATCACTTCGGTAACTTTCTTTTCGGGCCCCTACAAATTCCAGTTCCAATCCGGGCAACTTGATTTGTGCAGTACCAAAATTTTTAAAAATAGCAACCGGGGGTGCGTGATTAAAGGAGGCAGCCACTTGTTTGGCCAACCGAATACCATCGCCCAGGCAAACGATATCGGCATCACTTACGGGCCTACCCAGCAATTTATCACGCACAAAGCCCCCTATCAAAAAACAGGGATAACCTAACGCCTCGGCTTGTTGCGCAATGATGGATAATATATTGGCTTCCGCCTCAGTACAGTGAATATGCATGGGCGGCAAAGGTACAAATGTTTCAGTTTGCTAAATTAGGCAGGGTATCGAGCAGCTGGCGGGTGGTAATGGAGGTGGCACATCGGAAATGTTTTTCGGGGCAGGCAATTTTTCCATGTAAGCCACAGGGGCGACAAGGCAGCACTTCGGGGGTTTCTACCAGATAATGCTTATCGGAGAGCGGACCAAAGCCAAAAGCGGGCAGGGTTGAACAATATATAGCGGTTACAGGGGCATTCATAGCAGATGCGAAGTGCATGGGAGCCGAATCATTCACATAATTCATTACCGCACCTGCCTGCAGTGCAGCAGACTCTAATAGAGATAGTAACCCACATAGATTAGTGGTATTGCTTTTAGCAGCTAACCGAATAATCTGGTCGCATAATTTACGGTCGCCCGGTGCACCCAACAAATAAATAGCATAAGAGGTTGGAACGGATTCAATGAATGCTGCCCATTGTTCTGCCGGAAATTGCTTGGTAAACCATACAGACGCAGGGGCGAGGCAGATATAGGGTTGTGCCTGATACGGAGCAACCTTCTGATATTGGGCAGCAGAAGGATAGAGTTTGGGTTTGGCAGGAATGGCATCTGTGAGGCCTGCTATTAATAATTGATTACGCGCGGTTTCGTGCAGGATACTATTATTGACAGCTATTTGGTGTTTTACTTGGGTAGAAAAGAAACGGGAGAATGGATTTTTATCAAACCCGATGGTTTGTTTAGCACCCGAAAAAATGGTTAATAGCCCGGTAGCCGCAAATCTTTGTACATTAATTACTGTATCGTATCGCTCCTTACGAATTGCGCGAATCAATTGAAATAGTTCGAGATATTTTTGCTTTTGCTTATTCCATACCCAAACTTTTTTAACGTAGGGATGATCCTGAAAAAGTGATTCGTTTCCCTTTCTAACCAGCCAGTGTATTTCTAGGGAAGCATCCCAGGCATACAATTTTTCCTGCAGCCCGGTAGCCAGCACAGCGTCGCCAATAAAGGCTGTTTGAATCAACAGGATTTTTGCCATGCTACAAAAGTATAGAACTACAATAGGTTACAGCAAAAAAGAGCTGTAAAAAAACAGCGAATTCGGCAAATCAGTTACGGAGAATAGTAATGGAGCCATCTTTTTGCCATTTCACCACCGAGGAAGGACGAAAACTGTCTGTTTCTTCCCTACGATATTGAACGGCATAATCTACCCCAGATACAATCCAATTATCAATGTCTCGAAAACAACCGGGGGCTGGATACCCGCTGATGTTGGCAGAAGTACTTACAAGGGGTTTTCGAAATCGTTTCAACAGATGACGGCAAAAAAGATCGTTACAAATTCGGATACCCACCGATCCGTCGAGGCCCAGCAGGTTTTCGGCAAGCCCTATCGCATTATCATAAATAACAGTAGTAGGCCTTTGTACCCCCTTGATATAATCAAACACCTGTAAATCGGGTTGGGCAACATATTGAAGAATATCTTTTTCATCGGCCACCAGCACTATCATGGCTTTTTGATCTACCCTTTGCTTTAATTGATAAATACGTTCAACCGCTTCGCTACAGGTGGCATCGCATCCTATACCCCATACCGTATCGGTTGGATACAGAATAATACCTCCCGCAGCCAGCACTTTGAGGCATTCATCTAATTCGTATTGAAAAGGAAAACTCATAATACAGGCAGCAAATTACGGAATGAGGGTAAATAAGCAGGAATAAAACCTTGAAATTGTATGTTTGCAAAAAAATACAAGTGCATGGAATGGAAAACAATGATTGCGGCAGCCTGGGCCGACCGGGGTTTAATAAAAGAGGAAAGCTATCAATCGGCTGTAAAAGCTGTAATAGAGGAAGTAGATAAAGGTCGACTGCGTGTAGCCAGCAACACCGAAGATGGATGGGTGGTAAATGAGTGGGTGAAGCAAGCCATCCTGTTATATTTTGGAATTCAAAACATGCAAACCTGGGAATTGCCGCCTTTTGAGTTTTATGATAAAATGTTATTGAAAAAGAATTATCAGCAACTGGGTGTGAGAGCAGTGCCCCCAGCTACAGCAAGATATGGAAGTTATATTGCGAAAAATGTAGTGTTGATGCCCAGCTATGTTAATATTGGCGCCTATGTGGATGAGGGTACCATGGTAGATACCTGGGCAACCGTAGGAAGCTGTGCGCAGATTGGCAAAAACGTACACCTCAGTGGCGGTGTTGGTATTGGGGGCGTGTTGGAGCCTTTGCAGGCGAGCCCTGTAATTATCGAAGATGGTTGCTTTATTGGCAGCCGCTGCATTGTGGTAGAGGGAGTAAAGGTAGAGGCAGAGGCAGTATTAGGGGCGAACGTAGTTTTAACCCAGTCAACCAAAATAATTGATGTATCGGGCAGTACACCGATAGAATACCGGGGAAGGGTGCCTGCACGAAGTGTTGTGATACCGGGTAGTTATAGCAAAAGTTTTCCTGCCGGTGATTACTCGGTTAGTTGCGCGTTGATTATAGGACAAAGAAAGGCGAGCACTGATTTAAAAACCAGTCTGAACGATGCACTTCGCGATTTTAATGTGAGTGTATAAACCAATAGAATCATTCGTGTATGCGAACATTATTGCCATCCGGAAACCGTCGGATAGGATTCTGGCTGGCATTATCGGGTGCGCTGCTTTTTTCTACCAAGGCTATTTGGGTAAAACTCGCTTATAAGGATACCGGTATAGATGCTGTTTCGCTGTTGCTTTTGCGTATGCTATTTTCATTACCCTTTTATGCGGTTATGTTTGTATGGATTGAATATACAGATAGAAAAACAACCAGGGATTATCGCCTCTGGGCTGGAATGATACTGATGGGTATTGCCGGATATTATGCGAGTAGTTTATTCGATTTTATTGGCTTACAATATGTTTCAGCCGGATTAGAGCGGTTGATTTTATTTATTTATCCAACGTTGGCAGTGTTGATAAATAGTTGGCTATTTTCAAAGCCCTTTACAAAAAAGCAGCGATGGGCTTTAGTGATTACCTATGTTGGAATTGTGCTGGCTTGCTATAGTGAGCTAAGCACTTTACAGGTGAAAGACGGATTTTATGTTGGATGTGGGATGATTTTACTCTGTGCCATAACCTTTGCTATCTATTTAGTAGGAACAGGCAGACTGGTACCACGGGCGGGTGTGATACGGTATACCAGCACGGTGATGTTGTCGGCTACTGCAGGTATTGGGTTGCATTATATGATAGTAAAGGGAGTAACCCCGATACAAATTACCGGAAATCTTGCCGGTTATGGCATTGGCCTCGCATTAATTGCAACAGTTATACCATCGTTATTAATGAGCAGTGGTATGAAAAGAATCGGAAGTAATCAGGTATCCATTATCACGAGTATTGGTCCTGTTTCTACTATACTGCAGGCACACCTGTTTTTGGGGGAACCCATCACTTTATGGCAATTGGCAGGCACTGTGCTGGTTATTGCAGGGGTTTTATTAATCAGTGGTAAAGGGAAAAATCCGGAAGAGGCAGTATAAAATGATTTTTCCTCAGGCACGTTTTGCAATCATCTCACCAATGATATTTGGTATCTGTAAAAAATCTTTCGATTTATCTAGATAGAAATCGGCGCCCGATTGGAGGCAAACTTCTTTAAAATATTGGCCGGTTTCGTTGGTAAGCATTACCACTACGGGTTGTGGTCCTTCGCTACAGCGAATGCGTTTAAGAATATCGATACCATTGGTACCGGGCATATTAACATCTAATACAACCAGCTCGGGATTGGAAGATTGCAAATACGAAAATGCCTCCTGTGCGTTACTAGCTGTATCCACTTGGTTAACTTGAGGAACGATTGAGAGAAACATTTTCATTTTTTGCAAAATGATTTTCACATCATCTACCAGTAATACATTCAGGCAATGGTATTTCATAGGATTGGATTAGTGGGATGGCAGAAAAATCAGCCATCCCGGTAATTGGATTTTACCTACTAAAAAGGTTGATTATTACCGCTAGGATAAGAGCGGTAATTTATTGGATTTTAAAACGGGCGTTGCGATATTGGTTTCGGATATTGTTCTACAAAGAAACAACCCCTGCAGCCCTGCTGGAATAGAACTTTAGAGGGTTTTTGTGTAACTAGAAAGGAGCGGACTGTAAATATTATACTACAAAAAACGGAAGTTATTCGCTTCCGTTAAATAATGTTATTCAAGATGGCATACTTAACCAGATCGGCATTGGTTTTCATATTCATTTTTTCCATAATCCTGCTTCGGTAGGTGCTGATAGTATTTACATTCAGGCTCAATTGTTCACCTATGGCAGATATGCTTTGCCCCATCACTATCATCTTAAAAACTTCAAACTCACGATCAGAAAGTGCTTCATGGGGTTGCTGAGAATTATTTTCTTCAATAGAACCGGCCAGAACTTCAGCCACTTCACTGGTAATATATTTACGGCCGGCTAAAATTTGCTTTACGGCCTTCACGAGTTCAAATGGGGCACTTTCTTTGGTTAAGTAGCCAGAAGCACCTGAGCGTAATGAGCGAACGGCATATTGTTCGGGGGCATGCATCGATAAGATTAATACCGGTGTTTGGGGAGTGTGCTCTTTAATTTGCTTAAGAATTTCAATTCCGGAGTGGCCGGGCATACTGATATCGGAGATGATAATATCCCAGGTATGCATCAAGGCATTTTTTAATAAATCTGCTGAGTCGGGCACATCGGTGATTTCGGCGAAGGGAAAGGCTTCCACCAATATCTTGCGCAATCCTTCACGAATCAGGGTATGGTCGTCGGCAATTAAAATTCTCATGGGTAAAGCTACTTTCTATTCATTAATCCAATATACTACAATGCGTATGTAGTATTTTCATAACGTATAATTACGCGTCATATTGGAACTATTTTGTAGTATTTTTACAAATAATTGTGTAGAGAAAACACGAGGGAAATTTAATTTTACATAATTTAATGATATTCAATAATTTACAAATAAATATAACTGTTATTTAAAATGTTGATTCAAGGAAAAGAAATTACTACTGCACAGGTAATACAAGATTTGTTAGAAAGGCTATCCCAGCTACCCCAGGTAGATATCCGATTCGATTTTGAGGGGGAAGACACTTGGTCTGCCATCACTGAGTTTAACGAAGAAGATGATTCTCAGCTATCAATCCGGTATGTTGGCAACGATCGGCTGGTTGTAGTAGCCGGAGCATACGATGAGGAGGATGATTTTATTGAGACTGTTGAAGAACTTTCGGAAGAAATCATTCAACAAATACCGGAAGGCTGTAAAATACTGCTACATAAAGTGCGAGACGACGAAAAAGGCATGCGGCTGGCCGGCCATTTTTTAATGCGCCAAAAAGGACAGTAAATTACAGAGTGAGTGTGAGTTTGAGTGCGAGTAACTTATTATTTTCCTAGCGTAGTACGCAATAGGCGCACTACGCTAAGCACTTTTCATTTCCGCTCTAACACTCACCCTCACTCTGATTTTAGCTCCCCGTGTAGTCACCGAACGCAGAGAGAGACTGCACGGCTTGGAATGAAAATTTCCTTCGTGAAGGCGCGCAGTCCCTCATTATCATTCGGCGACTACGCTAGGAACTTTTCCTTTCCTCACTCACCCTCACCCTCACTCTGATTTTAGCTCCCCGTGTAGTCACCGAACGCAGAGAGAGACTGCACGGCTTGGAATGAAAATTTCCTTCGTGAAGGCGCGC
>JBBAJQ010000021.1:5068-41499 GCA_040403945.1 Sediminibacterium sp. | reverse complement strand
AAAGAGGCATAGCCTCCCCACATACTGCAACAACGGATTTTAATCCGTTGTTAGATGGCAAGTAAGATGTAAAGAGAGCCGTAGGTTCGACCGATATAGTTGTTATCAGAGCATATCAATTAAGCATCGTGCATACAGCACTATATATGCTGTGTGGTATCTGATGCAACGGATTAAAATCCGTAGGTATATAAATAATCGAGCCGATGGCTCTATTGACCACTGCTTCACCTAAAAAATGGGTTACCCAGTTTTATAAAGCATGTTGATTTAAGTTCCTCATTCTTTTCTGCAGCAAAATTTACTACCTCCATTTATGCAAATAAGCAACTGATATTTTCTTATTAGTTAAATACTTTTATATACGGCAGCTTTTTCTGTCACACTTTAAGAACTTTACTCAAAAATGATTTCCTGGTAAATTCTCCTTTACCGTATCAATAAAACGGTTCCATTTTTTACTACTTCTTTTCCATCCTCATCCGTAAAGCGGATCATATATACATATACGCCGGCAGGTTGCAGTTCTCCATTCGTTTTGCCGGTCCAGCCTTTTTGGTAATCTGCCGTATCAAATACCAAATATCCCATGCGGTTCCAGACTTGCATCCGGTAGTTTTTTAGGACAACCGGTATTACCGGGCGGAATATATCATTTCTGTAATCGCCATTAGGGGTAAATGCATTGGGTATTTGTATGGGTATGCAACGTTGGTAGCCAACCAGCAAAGTGTCTGCACCCTTACAGTTATTCGCATCCACTACATTCACCCAATATTTTCCGGGCTCGGTAATCAGCTGATTGTAGTCAATAGAACCGTTATTCCAAATGGTAGATTTAAATTGCGGCAAGCTGATTTGTAAATTTTTTCCCAAGCAAAGAATGGTATCCTGTGGGAGAAAATTAACAGGCAATGGGGTTACCGATAATTGGGTAATAATAATAGAATCACAACCCTTATTACTTCGTAAGGTATCATAATATATTCCCGATCGGGTTTGAAATATACCTCCCGCCTTGTATCTACTACCATCACAAATCTGCACCTCTCTTGTTTGCCGGTAAATGGGGTGTACAATTAATAATACAGTACGGATACTATCGCAGGCATTCGTTCCCTTAAAAACATCTACATAGGTTCCTGAAACTCTATAACCCGCATATTGTTGTCCTTCGCAAATATTTACCGTAAGCGAGGTAGCCACCGAACTGGCTTTATAGCTAAGGTGTAAAATCCGAATGCTATCACACCCTGCTGCTGTGGTAAAGGTATCTGAATATACTCCGGCAATGGTTCTGCCGAATACGGTATCTCCCGTGCAGGGGGCATTGATAAAGAGGTCTTTTACTATATACTGAAATTGAATACGAATTGTATCGCTTCCCGCACATCCATTTTTGTCAATAACATTTGTCCAATATAATCCACTTTGTTTTATCGTGATAAGTGGAGCATTACTGCCCGTACTCCAAGCTACGGAGTTGTAGTCAGGTAAATTCAATACCAGGCTTTTGCCCGAACAAAGGGCCGTATCATTGGGTAAAAAATTGCGGGGTAAGGGATGTACAGTTAAATAGGTTATCAAGATAGAATCACATCCAAATACAGTGCGGAAGGTATCTCTATATATACCACTTGTGGTTTGCCATTTGCCTGCTGCCCTATATTGCTCACCTTCACAAATTGCTGTACGAATGGTGTCAATTAAATTGGGTTGTACCGTAAGTACCAGGGTTCGAATGCTGTCGCAGGCATTGGTTCCTATAAACCGGTCGGTATAAACGCCTGTTTGCGTATAGCCTGCTACCTGTGCGCCGGCACAAATCGATTGCGTTATTGTTATTCGGGTAATTTTTTCGGGGCGTACGGTTAATTGTAATATGCGTAAACTGTCGCATCCTGATGGCAGCAAAATGGTATCCCGATACGTTCCGGATGCGGTTCTACCATACACCGTATCTCCTGTGCAAATGGTTAAAGATTCTGTTCTGGAAGGTAATTGATAGGTGTAGGGAGGGGAAATATTATTGGTATAACTCATTTCCCTAACCTGCGCTGCCGGAAACTTGAGCGGAAAGGCTATGGCTTTTTCGTTGATGGTTGCATATATATCCCCTTCTAACGGCTTTTTAATTGTAAAGGTATACACTTGCTGATTGCCAGCAGAAGTAACCGGCACTGTTAAACCTCCGGCTATCAGGGTTGCACCGGTAACGCCCGGATTATTTCGATAAAAAGCAATGGGTAAGTCCTTCGGGATGATCCCGGGCGTAAATAAATTAGTTACTCCCACTGATACGGCTACGGAATCTTTTCCTAAACAGTCGATATTCTGAATGTTTATCCGGTAATCGGTTGCTTCAAATTTGATAACTACCTGAGTGGTATCGTAACAATCCCACTGACTTTTTGTAATTAATTGTTTAGTTTCTGTACCACTGTTGGAGCCAGAAAAAAATAGAGTGGTACTGCAATTATTGCAACTCAGATTAGTTGTGGGGCTCCATAAATAATTGGTAGTGATGTTGTAACCGGGCGAAGTACTGCCTATCAGTGTAACCGTTTCGCCTGGTAATTGAGTAGCTATGGGTGCGATGGAAGCTGTGTATCTAAAATCGGTTACTGAATATATATTGTAAGTTGAATATTCTTTTTCTATAAAGGGAGAGCTAGGATAGGGAATAGCAATGGGAAATGCTTGATTGCCATCGTCATTGGCAATTGCAAAGATGGTTTTGGTTTCCGGATAAGCGTTATCAATTATTATCTGATAAGTTCTCCCGCAATACCCTGTGATACTATCAGGCACCAAAAAAGTGGTTCCTAATTTTTTTGCATTATTCCCACTCTTGCGTGGATCGGCATTATAAAAACTAACAGGAAGATTTTTCTTTAATGTAGCAAATCCATTATTATAGATATTTAAATAAAACATCAATTTTGATTGTAAATAACAGGATGTACCAAATACATACACATAAGCATCTTGTGTAGGATCTATAACATTTACATAAGCAAAGGAAGTACTGTCTGTGCATGTGCCGTTGGAGGCAATCAGTTTTACAGCATAATTTCCAAAGTCTGGAAATGCATAACGCAGATCATTCGGTCCTGCTCCGGCTACATTACTGGTAACTATCTGCCGGTTTACATTATTTTTATTGATAACCCACTGGAAACTGGTTGCATTACCAATTGTATTGTTAGTAAACAGAATGGTATCCAGTAAAATATTTTCTTTGGATGCTATAGTTGATTTGTTGGAAAAAAAGCGGGCAGTAATCCCGCAATTGGGTTGTATAAATTCGTGGTAGGCTGCAAAACAATTTGCGGCTGTGTTGTAGGCTTTAAGCGCTATTTTATATTTAGCAGTATTAGGAAAAGTATAGGTGAAACTTGCCCCTGTTCCTGCAGGATTTCCATTTACCAACCACTCATAGTTGCTAAATCCAGCACCTGCTGTAAAGTTTACGGTTTCTCCTGAAATCGGATAGTATTTATCCCGGGTATAATTGACTGATATATTTTCGCCACAGGGAGGTACCAACACATCATTCAGTAATCCTGGCCGCAGCGACTGAATAGCTGCCCGCATCCTGTTTACCTGCCCCTGTGTAAATTGATTCGAGCAGGCTTTATTGTTATAATCCATAAAGTTGGCAATAAAGTCGGTAGTGTCTTTTTTAAAATTGCCATTCGAATAATTAGATAACGTATCGGTATTGCAAGAGTTATCGGGTTTGTTACAATCGGAAGCTCCCGCCGTCATGCAATCGGGAGGTGTGTCGCATACCCGATCTCCATCCACAGTACAATCGTTATTGGTGCAACAACCCTGAAAAGTGTGGTATAAACTTAAATAGTGTCCCATTTCATGTGCCAGCACTATACCGGGTAATCCCGCAATTACAATGCCATCTGCAGCTGGATTTGTTCCGGGAAATGTAGCATAACCACCTGCCTGAAATCTGGTCCAACCCTTTTCACACCTGAAATAGGCTTCTATTTCTCCAACAATGCCTTCCACCACCCAAATGTTTACATACTTTGCCGGATTCCACTGTAGCAAATTTTTCAATTTACTGTCTTCTAGTTCTCTAAACATATTCACTCCCAGTAGGGAGGTAATCCGATTAATACCTGTGGTAACACCTCCATCTGGATCTTTTCGTGCTAGGGCAAACCTAATTTTAGCATCCACACCTGTACTGCTGGCATAGGCCCCCGATTTGCTAAATGCATCATTCAGATCCTTAACCGCTTCTGCAATTCGTTGGTTGGTAACTCCATTCGGATTAGGTGAAATAATATGAAACACCAGCGGTAAGGTAAGTGTATCATTACCCCCCAAGGATTTAGTGATATCTTCATTCATTTTCTTTTCCCTGGCTATAAATTCTGGGGAAGTTCTGGCTTCCTTTAGCCAGGTATCAATACCACAATTGATTTTTTGGATGCCATTATTTCTCACTAATGAATCAAAATGCTGCGGAGAATTTATTTGCTGCGCCCGGGCTTTACCTGTAAAAATCAGCAGTATAGCCAATACACAATAGATAAATTTTAAAGGTTGGCCGTATGTTGCAAAAAAGGGGAAAAACATAGATGGTAAAATTTCTTCAAATACCCGCTTTCATGGAAAGTATTTTCCTTGTTTTATTTTTTTTCGAAGGCCGGGGGGTAACCAACTAGATGAAATTGAAATTACTACTAATTTTTTTTTTCAGCAACTCTGTCTGTATTTTCTGTATAACCTGTTATTCCTCAGCCCTCATCCATGCTATTTTTAAAAATCTCCCGTTCTACTTTGTCTTTTTTGCTGTTTATTCTATCTTTTTCTGTAATTTTTCAGCATGAAAAAGTGCATGGTTTGCTTACTGCTGGTAATATTTGCCCTTGCCTGCAATCAAAAACCGCAGGGAAAGGTATCCAAAGTGTTGGTAGTGAAAAATTTTATGTTGGAGCATCCTCAATGGCGTTTGCTGAATGATACGATTGTAAAAGAAGTTACCATCGGCTATAAAGGTTTGGAGATGCCGGTACAAATTAAATGGCGCCGGGCCGAGGATGAAAACGGCTGCCTTAAAATTGCTATGGTTGAATTTACACAAGTTGGGGGTGATACCAGCATTCTACTCCATAAATTCGTCTTTCACCACAATCCCTGTATCTATAAAAAAGGGTATAACTTGATAAGGAAATACGAGCGCATGGAAATCGACTTCGAATACCTCGCAAAAACCATGCTGGGCGAATATCGCTTGAATACCAGTCTAGGTAGTATCTATGGAGATGGCAGTGAACTATTTAATATGGTTTACTTTTTAGATAAAGGTGCCAACTAAGTCAATCATATTCGGACCCGTATTTTTCAATGATTACCTGAAGCGGCATCAGCCCACCAGATAACTGCGGTCTTTCGATTCCAATACCGATTGTCCCATCAGGTATTCATCCACCTTGCGAGCACATTCTCTTCCCTCACTTATGGCCCATACCACCAGTGATTGTCCCCGCCGCATATCACCGGCTGTAAAAATCTTGGGTATATTAGTCTGGTAATGTCCTTCCGCTGCTTTTACATTGCCCCGCTCATCTAAATCTACGTCCAGTTGTTGTATCAACCCCTCCTGCATCGGATGCATAAATCCCATAGCTAGTAAGGCCAGCTGACAAGGAATCTCCCGCTCGGTTCCGGCCAGTTCTTCAAAACCTGCATAGCTGCCATCTGGGCGCGTTTTCCATTGAAGATCTACAATCCGCAGGGCTGTTAATTCACCTTTCTCATTGCCTAAGAACGCTTTGGTAGCTACTGCCCATTGCCGGTTAGCACCTTCTTCGTGTGAGGAAGTGGTTTTTAATAACATCGGATAAGAAGGCCAGGGCATGTGTTGCGTTCGCTGCGCTGGTGGTTGCGGTAACAGTTCAAACTGCGTTACACTGGCGGCTTCATGGCGGTTTGAGGTACCCACACAATCACTGCCGGTATCGCCGCCTCCAATCACCACTACATGCTTACCACGGGCATGTATTTCAGCTACCGTTACTGGTTCACCACCTACCCGCTGATTTTGTTGCTTTAAAAATTCCATCGCAAAATGAACGCCAGATAATTCTCTGCCCGGCACCGTTAAATTACGCGGAACGTTTGAGCCTCCTGCCAGCACTACCGCCTGGTATTCGCGCAGCAAATCGTTGATACTGGTATTTACCCCCACATGCGCATTACATTTAAATTGTACCCCCTCTTCTTCCATCAGCCGGATGCGGCGCTCTACTACCCATTTCTCCAATTTAAAATCGGGTATGCCATAACGTAATAATCCGCCGGGATAAGCATCCCGCTCAAATACCGTTACCTGATGCCCCGCATAATTCAATTGTGCCGCCGCCGCTAATCCTGCAGGCCCCGAACCTACAATCGCTACTTTTTTGCCGGTGCGAACCGATGGCTTACGAGGCTGCACCAGCCCTTTTTCAAATGCAATTTCTATAATGTGTTTCTCAATTTCTTCAATAGTAACCGGAGGCTGATTGATGCCCAGCACACAGGAACTTTCGCAGGGGGCAGGACAAATTCTGCCCGTGAACTCGGGAAAATTATTGGTAACACTTAAAATTTCATAGGCTTCTGCCCAGTTTTTCCGATAAACAGCGTCGTTGAATTCTGGAATGATATTACCGAGGGGACAGCCTGAATGACAAAACGGTACGCCACAGTTCATGCAGCGGGCAGCTTGTTGGTTGAGTGCTGTTTCACTATACGGCTGTACGAATTCGCGGTAATGTTTCCGGCGTTCTTCGGGTAAGATTTTTGTCGGTGCCTCTCGTGTAAATTCTATAAATCCGGTAGGTTTACCCATACTAAGCTAATTTTTATGCTTTTTATAGCGCTGTTATTAAAGATGCACCTGTTGTTTATTTCCAACACCTTGCAAAACTTTTTTATAATCACGCGGGAATACTTTTACAAAATTCTTCAGTTGGTTGGCGAGGTCTTGTAATATAAATCCTGCTATGGTGCTGCCTGTATATCGACGATGTTTTTCCAGCATTTCTTGTAACTCCGCTATGTCTTCTTCGCTCACAGGGTCGAGGTCTACCATTTCAGTGTTGCAGAATTCTGCAAACTGATCATTCACATCATACACATAGGCAATACCCCCACTCATGCCGGCTGCAAAATTTCGGCCGGTTGCGCCCAGTATTAAGGAAACCCCACCAGTCATATACTCACAACCATGGTCACCCACACCCTCTACCACCACTCGTGCACCGGAATTACGCACCGCAAAGCGTTCTCCTGCTTTACCGCGAATAAATGCCTCACCTGAAGTGGCTCCATAAAAGGCCACATTACCAATTAATATATTTTCTTCCGGCACAAAGCTGGCCTGCCGCGATGGATATACAATTAATCTCGCTCCACTTAATCCCTTTCCAAAATAATCATTAGCATCTCCTTCCAATTCCAGGGTTAGGCCGCGAGTATTAAAGGCACCAAAACTTTGCCCCGCAGTTCCCGTAAAACTAAAATGAATAGTTTCATCGGGTAATCCGGCTGCCGCATATTTTTTACTGATCTCATTGCTCACAATCGTTCCAACTGTGCGATCAGTATTTTTAATGGGGAAGGAAGCAGCTACTCGCTTTCCCTGCTCTATAGCTGGCATAGCTGCTTTTAGTAATTGCCAATCCAGCACGTTTGTTAATCCATGATCCTGCGCTTCCTGATGATATAATCCCGTACTGGGTTCTGCAGGCTCTTTGTATAAGATGGCAGATAAATCGAGTTGACTGTATTTCCAATGGGTTATATTTTCCCGCATCTCCAGTCCATCCACCTGACCCACCATTTCTTCAATCGATCTGTATCCTAGTTCTGCCATAATCTCTCGCAGTTCGCGGGTAAGCATCTGGAAAAAGTTCACCACATGATCGGCATTACCGGTAAATCTTTGGCGCAGCTCAGGGTCTTGGGTGGCAACTCCAACGGGACAAGTATTTAAATGACATTTACGCATCAGTATGCAACCTTCTACTACCAATGCGGCAGTGGCAACGCCCCATTCTTCGGCGCCCAATAAGGTGGCAATAACAATGTCGCGTGCAGTTTTCATTTGTCCGTCTGCCTGCACCACCACACGGCTGCGGAGTTTATTTTTTACCAGGGTTTGATGAGTTTCTGCTAATCCCAGTTCCCAGGGCAATCCTGCATGTTTAATAGAGCTGATAGGAGAAGCACCCGTACCACCATCATTGCCCGAGATTAAAATCACATCGGCCTTGGCTTTAGCAACCCCGGCAGCAATGGTGCCAACACCCGCTTTGGATACCAGCTTCACATTGATGCGGGCCGCACGGTTGGCATTTTTTAAATCGAAAATCAGCTGAGCTAGGTCTTCAATTGAATAAATATCATGGTGGGGGGGAGGTGATATTAATCCCACGCCGGGTGTAGCATGGCGGGTTTTGCCAATCCAATCATCTACTTTATGTCCGGGTAATTGTCCACCCTCACCCGGCTTAGCCCCCTGCGCCATTTTAATTTGTAACTCATCTGCCTGCGTGAGATAATAGCTGGTAACCCCAAACCTTGCCGAAGCTACCTGCTTAATGGCCGAACGCATCGAATCGCCATTCGCCAATGGTGTATAACGAATTTCATCCTCACCTCCTTCTCCGGTATTACTTTTTCCTCCCAGCCGGTTCATGGCTATGGCGAGGGTAGTATGCGCTTCCCAAGAAATAGAACCGAAAGACATAGCACCGGTAGCAAAACGTTTGTATATATTTTCTGCTGGCTCTACCTCATCTATTGAAATGGAGGTGCGCGTTTTTTTCAGTTGAAATAAACTACGCAGCGTACAGGCTTTTTCACCCTGATCGTTCACCAGTTTCGAATATTTTTTAAATACTTCGTAATCGTTTTGTCGCGTGCTCAATTGCAGTAGGTGAATGGTTTGCGGATTAAAGAGGTGAAATTCTCCTTTTCGTTTCCATTGATACACTCCGCCCACAGGTAAGCGATTATTGGGAATATCTTTTTTATTAAATGCAAAGAAATGTTTGGCCAGGGTTTCTTTTGCCAGTTCATCCAAACCCATTCCCTGTATGCGCGAAGTGGCGCCCGTAAAATAATTGTCAACCACCTGTTGGTTTAATCCGATGATCTCGAATATCTGTGCGCCTTGATAGGATTGTAGGGTTGATATGCCCATCTTAGAAAATACTTTCAGCAATCCTTCATTCACCGCTTTCACATAATTCTTCTTTAACTTGTCGGCATCCAGTTCGGCATTGATCTTATCGGAGAGCTTCATGTCGCGTATAGAGGATAAAGCCAGATAGGGATTGATGGCAGTTGCGCCAAAGGCAAGTAAACAGGCAAAATGATGCACTTCCCACACATCTCCTGCTTCTACAATAATACCCACTTTACCGCGATATCCTTTGCGTATCAGGTGATGATGAACGGCACTGGTGGCAAGTAGTGAAGGAATAGGCGCATGCTCAGAATCGATGGCGCGATCGGTAAGGATGATTACTTCAAAACCATCTTCTACTGCATCCACCGCATAGCGACACAATCTTTCTAGTCCGGCTTTTAGCGAACCGGGTTTGCCGTCCGCACGGAAATACGTCTGCAAAGTTTTTGCCTGAAAAATGCCTGTGTCTATACTACGTATTTTTTCCAGTTCGTGGTTATTGAGTACGGGATGTTTTAAGGCTACGCAGTGGCAGGAGAGGGGATCTTCTACTAGCAAGTTGCCATTACTTCCGGCAAATACAGCTAGCGACATTACCATGCGTTCGCGTATAGGATCTATGGGTGGGTTGGTTACCTGGGCAAATAGTTGTTTAAAATAACTACTCAGGTGCTGCGGTTGATCGCTTAATATTGCTAAAGGGGTATCGGTTCCCATCGATCCAATGGGCTCTTTGCCATCCAATGCCATGGGCGCGATAATGGTATCCAGGTCTTCGGTAGAATAGCCAAAAGCCTTTTGGTATTTAAAAATTTGATCCCCTTCCAAATGGGTAAACATTACGCGGGGTTCGGGTAATTCTTCCAGCCGGATTTTATATTTATTCAACCATTCGGCATAAGGCTTCTTACTGCATATGCGGTGTTTCAATTCTTCGTCGCTGATAATGCGGCCCTGCTCCATATCCACTACAAACATCTTTCCGGGCTGCAGGCGGCCTTTTTCTTTTACCATAGCCGGATCTATTGGTAGTACACCGGTTTCGGAAGCCATAATCACTCGGTCGTCGTGTGTAACTGTATAACGCGACGGACGTAATCCATTTCTGTCGAGGGTGGCACCGATAATTTTTCCATCAGTAAATGAGATGGAGGCAGGCCCGTCCCAGGGCTCCATTAAGCAGGCATGGTATTCGTAGAATGCTTTCTTTACTGGATCCATTTGCTCGTTACCATCCCAGGCTTCAGGTATCAGCATCATCATCACCTGCTCTAATGGGCGACCGGTTAGAGTAAGCAATTCAATCATATTATCCAGGCAAGCGGAGTCGGATTGATTGGGGGTGATGATGGGCAACAGCATGTCCATCTCTTCCTTGGTAAAGTAAGGCGTAGTAAAGCCTTTCTCACTGGTGCGCAACCAGTTTAGGTTTCCTTGTAGCGTGTTAATTTCACCATTATGGGCGATGTATCTAAACGGTTGTGCCAGTTTCCAAGAAGGGAACGTGTTGGTAGCAAAGCGGGAATGCACCAAGCCAAATGCCGACACCATTCGCTTATCACTTAAATCGGGAAAATAACTTCTCACCTGCATACTGGTGAGTTGCCCTTTATAAACAATAGTTTTGTAAGAAAGGGAAGCAATATAAAATCCGATAGCATCCTGCTTAACGGTATTTTGTATGAGATGGGTTACATGATTGCGTAACACAAATAGTTTACGTTCGAATTCGTCGGCATGCTGAATGTGGTCGGGGCAAGCAACAAATACCTGTTCCATGCAGGGCACTACGGAGAGGGCGGTAGGGCCGATATCGGTTTTATTTACAGGCACTTTGCGATAATTGAGAACCGGTAAGCCCAGTTTTTCGGCGGTGCGGTTAAAGATATCGCGGCACTCTTCGCGCAGGCGAATTTCTTGTGGGAAAAACAAAAACCCTACCCCATATCGTCCATAGGCAGGCAGATGTATGCCGGCTTGTAAACATTCGTCAAAAAAGAATTCGTGGGGAATCTGAATCATAATGCCCGCGCCGTCGCCTGTATTATTTTCGCAACCACAGGCACCGCGGTGCTCCATGTTTTCTAAAACAGTAAGGGCATCACTAATGTGCTGATGCGACTTGGCACCTTTAATGCTGGCAACGAAGCCAATACCACAGGCATCGTGTTCAAAAGACGGATGATACAGGCCTTCGCCCGATGGAGAAAATAGCATGCCAACTCAGTTTAATAGGCTGAAAAAAATAGGACGGGCAATCGAAAAGGGAAGTTACGAAAAAATCACCCTTTGTTAATGAATAATTATTAACAATTTATTCGTTTTATTAAAAATTATTCAATGAAATGATTTTTTTTATTCATTTCATTTATAATATTACACTTACAGTAATATTTTTACCCAATGGGTTTCTACGGGTAGTGCGGTGGTTTCGGGTTGGGTGGCTTCTGGTGGAAAGATGCCATATAAGGTGCTGCCACTGCCAGTTAATGAGGCATAAAGAGCACCCATTTGGTACAACTGCAGCTTATAATCCGCTAATAAAGGATGGGCCTTACAAACAGTATCTTCAAACTGGTTATGTATCCGGTGTTTCCATTCGGTTATTGGGTATTGTACCAGTTGGGGCAGCGATTCGGTAACCGGCCTGGGTTGAATTTGTGCAAATGCCTGTGCTGTAGAAATCGAAATTCCGGGATGAATCAATAGCACCCAATAATCTTTCAGAGGTACATTAACCTCGGTAAGTTGTTCTCCTCTCCCTTTTGCGAAGCAGGGTGTTTTCTGTAAAAAGAAAGGACAATCACTGCCCAACTCCAACGCCAGGCTCTCCAGTAGATCCGGGGTTACCGGTAAGTTACTTTGTTGTGCTAGCAGCCGTAACATATAACTACCATCCGAACTTCCACCTCCCATTCCAGCACCCATGGGGATATGCTTATGCACATGCATCTGCACGGGAGAAAGGGTAGGAAAGTGGCGATGCAGCAGGTGCCAGGCTTTTACACATAAGTTATCCATTACATTGCCAGCAATGGGTAGTCCGCTAAGGGTGAGGCGTACCGGCTCAGTTTGATCCGGTGCTGCCGGCACACATTCAATAGCATCGCGCAAATCTACCCCAAGAAAAATGGTTTCCAGGTTATGGTATCCATCTGTTCTTTTTTCGGTAATATATAATCCCAAATTGATTTTGCCGGGAGGGAATGCAACCATGGGAAATGGATTAGGGATGCGCTGAAAAAGCCGCTGTTATTTTCGCTTATTGATTTCGTCGCGTATAGTAATTGCCCGGATATAATCTTCTTGCTCCAGCACTTCATTCAGTAACTGATGCAGTTCGGCTAGCGACATACGCGATAGCTCGGTGGTTCCACTGCTAGCCGATTGTTTTACTGGCTCTTCCGGTTCGGGGCGGCTCGAGCGCGTGGGAGAATCCTCTATCTTTTTCTCGGCCTTGCGTAGCACATCTTCGTAAATATAAATAGGACACCCAAACCTAACCGCCAGTGCCAATGCATCACTGGTGCGGCTGTCTATTTCAATAATATCGTTATCGGTATGGCAAATCAATTTCGAATAAAATATACCCTCCTGTAAATCACTGATAATTACTTCCTGCAAATCAACATGACAAGCCCGCATAAAATTTTTCATCAGGTCGTGGGTGAGGGGACGAACAATTTGCATGTTTTCGAGTACCACGGCAATGGCTTGTGCCTCAAAGGCACCAATCACGATGGGTAAACGTTGGGTGCCATTAACTTCCGCCAGCACAACGGCATACGACATCGTTTGGGTAACGCTGTGGGAGAGGGCGACTATTTCAAATTCTATCTTTCTCATGGCGATTACAAAAGTAATTCAAAATGATTTACCATAAAAGAACGTGGGATTTTTTCCTGTTTTTGATAACCACTTACAATAATCTCCGGGCTGGCAAGCTGCTTTGGCGTAATTTTGCGGCATGCATTATGTATCTGTGGAGGGTTTAACCAAAAGTTACGGGATTCAACCCCTTTTTCGAAATATCTCATTTCACATCAACGAAGGTGATAAAATTGCCCTCATTGCCCGTAATGGAATTGGAAAATCAACCCTATTGCGCATCCTCAGCGGCAGTGAACAGCCTGATGCCGGTAAACTCTTTATCCATAAAGACGTAACGGTGGCCTTATTTGAGCAGGACCCTCATTTTGAAGAGGATAAGTCGGTGATGGATAATATTTTCCATACCAACCACCCCGTAATGAACCTCATTCGCAAATATGAGGAAGCCGTGGAAATGAATGACGGCGAAGCTATGGCGGATCTTTTTGAACAAATGGATACCTATAACGCCTGGGATTTTGAAGTGAAAGTGAAGCAGATTTTAACCCGACTCAATATTCATCAGTTGCATCAGCCGGTGAAAGACTTAAGCGGGGGGCAACGCAAACGGGTTGCCCTGGCTCGCACCCTGATAGATATTGGCTTCGAACACCAGCATACCCTGCTGATGATGGATGAACCTACTAACCACCTGGATGTTGAAATGATCGAGTGGCTAGAGAATTACCTGAATCAGGAAAGAGTTACCCTGCTACTGGTTACCCACGATCGCTATTTTCTGGATGCCGTTACCGAAGAAATTTGGGAACTGGAGAGAGAAAATCTGTATGTATATCGGGGCGACTACGAAAATTATATGGAGAAAAAAGCGGCGCGACTGGAAAGCGAACAATCCAGTATCGACAAAGCCCGTAATCTCTACCGCAAAGAACTGGAATGGATGCGCAAGCAGCCGAAAGCCCGCACCACCAAAAGCAAAAGCCGTCAAGATCGCTTTTATGAGGTTGAAGCCCGTGCCGGACAAAAATTAGAAGACCAACGCGTACAACTCCAAATAAAAATGAGCCGCCTCGGGGGAAAAGTGGTGGAGATGAAAAAAGTAAACAAAAGTTATGGCCCTAAGCAACTGGTGAAAGGGTTCGACTATACATTTAGCAAAGGGGAACGTGTGGGTATCATTGGGAAAAATGGAGTTGGTAAATCTACCTTTCTCAATATGCTGCAATTGTTGGAGCCACCGGATAGTGGGAAAATAAATGTTGGCGACACTATAGTTTTTGGAAATTTTTCGCAACAGGGTCTGGTGTTTAAAGAAAATGTACGGGTGATTGAGTATGTGAAATCTATCGCCGAAAATTTTCCACTTGCTTCGGGCGGTAGTTTAAGTGCAGCTCAATTTTTGGAACTCTTTTTATTTACACCCGATAAGCAATACACTTATGTTGAATCTTTAAGTGGCGGTGAGAAAAAGCGATTGCAATTATTAACCGTTTTATTTGCTAACCCGAATTTTCTCATTTTGGATGAGCCTACCAACGATTTAGATTTGCCTACCCTTGCCGTACTGGAAAACTTTTTATATGATTTTCCCGGATGTGTGCTAATTGTTTCGCATGACCGGTATTTTATGGATCGACTGGTAGATCATCTATTGGTGTTTGAAGGGGAGGGAGAGATTCGTGATTTTCCGGGGAATTATACGCAATATAGAATCTGGCTAAAAGAAAACGAGAAGAAGGATAAGAAATGGGAAGAGCTTACCGAAAAAAAGTCGGCCGGATTATCGGTGGATACCATCGTGCAGGCGAAAGTGGAAACACCTGCAGTAGTGAAAAGGAAAATGTCTTTTAAAGAAAAGCGTGAATGGGAGCAGCTGGAAAAAGAGCTGGCCCAATTGGCTGCTGATAAGGAACGCATAACCCTTGAGATGAGTACTGGCAGTCGCAGCTTTGATGAACTGCAACAGTTGAGTGCTCAATTGCTCATTATTCAGGAAGCTACTGATAAAAACGAGCTGCGCTGGCTCGAGATGAGTGAACTAAATCCGGAGTAAGGGTTACCGAAAACTGATTAGTTCTACTTCAAATACTAAGGTACTATTGGGGCCAATCTGGGCACTAACCTGACGATCTCCATACCCTAAGTGTGGTGGGATAAAAAATCTCCATTTACTTCCGCTGGGCATCAGTTGTAATCCTTCCGTCCAGCCTTTGATTACCGCTGATAAGGGGAAGGTGGCGGGTTGACCTCTTTGTACGGAGCTATCGAATATGGTTCCATCGATTAATGTTCCGTGGTAGTGGCAGGTTACTTGATTGGTGGCTAGGGGTTTTTCGCCCGTACCTTGGGTGATGATTTCGTATTGTAATCCACTGGGTAAACTGACTACCGTTTCGCGGAGAGCATTGGTTGCTAAAAAATTTTGTCCGGCTTGTAGGTTGGCGGCGGATTTTTCTGCTTTTTGTTGGGCGAGTATTTCGGAGATTCCCATGGTGGATTTTTTTGTGAAGATAGGAATAAGAATTGAGCCACGGATGCACGGATGTGGCCACGGATGCACGGATTTATGGGTTGGGGGGGAGGAGTTTTTCGAGTTGGGTGTAGAGGTATAGGTACATCATGCGTTCGCGGTAGGTGATGAGTTTGGTTTCGGTGGCTTGGTGGATAAAGTGGAGCCATTTTTCCATGAGTTGGGGGGTGAGGGCGTTGGGAATTGATTGCATGAGGATTAATTTAGGGGTTAATACGGTGGAAAACAGGTACTAATTCGGTTGGTCAGTTGATGCGCGATCATTTATTTAGTGGTTGTTATTCCGGTTCAAATTTAGACTGTATACTAACTAAAGGGCTTCCGGAAATCACCTATTTTCTAATGAATTTATACCTATGAGATTGATTGAAAGATTACAGTATTTTTTACGTGAGAACGGCGTAACAGCTTATGCATTTGAACAAAGTTGTGGGTTGTCGAATGGATATCTGGCCAAGCAATTGCGAGGGCGGGGATCGGTGGGGTCGGATATTGTGGAGAAGATAAAGTATAACTACCCCCAATTGAGTATTGTTTGGCTGATAACCGGAAAAGGGGAAATGGAGCTGCCTGCTTTGCCCACCGGTAATGAATTGGTGGAAGTGGAACTGGCCGAAGAGCAAGCTTTATTTTATACGGCTAAGGATGATGTAATTCAATTGTTACATCAACAGATACAGCAGTACCAGACGGTAATTGAGCACAAAGACAAAATCATCCGATTGCTCGAAAGAAATGTAGCTACGCGGCGCTTTTAAATAACAACTGGCTTTTCAACAATTGCCTTTATCAGGCATATGCTTCCGTAGGGGCGCAGGTGCAAACAAGGTTACGGTCGCCATGGGTATTATTTACTCGAGCTACAGATGGCCAGAATTTATGTTGCGTTACATACCAGAGCGGGAAGGCAGCATCTTGACGAGTGTAAGGGTGCAGCCATTCATCCGCACATACTTCTGATTGTGTATGCGGCGCATTTTTTAAAGGGTTGTCGGTAGCATGGGCTGTACCTGATTCAATCGATTTGATTTCGGCATGAATAGAAATAAGCGCCTCACAGAATCTGTCCAGCTCGGCTTTGTCTTCACTTTCAGTTGGCTCAATCATAATCGTTCCTGCAACGGGAAAACTCATCGTGGGTGCATGGAATCCATAGTCGATTAATCTTTTGGCAATATCTTCAGCTTCTATGCCGCAAGAGGTTTTAAACGGACGTAAATCAACAATAAACTCATGTGCACAAGTGCCATGTTTACCAGTGTACAAAATTTTATAATAGGGTGCCAGACGGGCCTTCATATAGTTAGCATTAAGAATCGCATATTCAGTGGCTTTGCGGATGCCGGCAGCACCTAACATGCGGATATAGCCATAACTAATTAATAAAATGCTGGCAGAGCCAAAGGGAGCAGCACTTACGGCACCTGACTGATTGGCAACAGCTGGTAGTAAAGGATGGCCGGGGAGAAAGGGAGCGAGTGTATCATTTACACAAATCGGTCCCATACCAGGGCCACCGCCACCATGCGGAATGGCAAATGTTTTGTGTAGGTTTAGGTGACAAACATCGGCACCAATCATGCCCGGACTGGTAAGACCTACTTGGGCATTCATGTTGGCACCATCCATGTAAACAAGTCCACCCTGATCGTGTATTAGCTGGCAAACTTCACGGATGGTTTCTTCAAATACGCCATGGGTAGATGGATAGGTAATCATCAATCCGCCGAGGGTATCTTTATATTGAAGGGCTTTCTGGGTAAGATCGTTCATGTCGATATTGCCGGCATCATCACATTTTACCACCACCACTTTAAATCCGGCCATCACTGCGCTAGCGGGGTTGGTGCCGTGGGCGCTGATGGGAATCAATACAACATCGCGGTGTTGATTACCATGATGCTGATGATAGGCACGAATAGTGAGCAGACCTGCATATTCTCCCTGCGCTCCACTGTTGGGTTGCAGACTGCAGGCTGTAAATCCGGTAACCTCGCAGAGATATTGATTCAGCTCCTGAATAATTTGTGCGTAGCCTTTGCATTGATCGGCGGGGGCAAACGGATGGAGGGCACCAAATTCGGGCCAGCTAACGGGCATCATTTCGGTGGCTGCATTCAACTTCATGGTGCAACTGCCTAAACTGATCATGCTGGTGTTTAGGGAGAGATCTTTATTTTCTAATTGTTTGATGTACCGCATCATTTGACTTTCGCTGCGGTGCACATGAAATACGGAATGGTTGAGGTAACTGGATTTTCTTACCAAGCCATTTGGTAATTGAAGGGTGGTAGATTGGGTAAGCTCCCCAGCAGATTTTCCGGCGGCAGCAGCAAAAATATGTACCAACAATTCTATATCGGATGCTGATGTAGTTTCATCAATACTTATGCCAACCAGCTCCTGATCAATATAGCGCAGATTTACCCCCTTTGATTCGGCAATAGTGCGTAGGGTTGAATGCGAAGTAACACGGATACAGAGTGTATCGAAATAATGGGCATTCAGTTGTTCGAATCCAAGAGCGGTTAGTCCATTCGACAAAGTTTGCGCGAAGTGATGAATTCTTTCTGCAATTGCCTTTAAACCTTCGGGTCCATGATAAACTGCATACATAGCAGCCATATTCGCTAACAGGGCTTGGGCTGTGCAAATATTGGAAGTGGCTTTTTCGCGTTTGATGTGTTGCTCACGGGTTTGCAGGGCCATGCGCAGTGCGCGATTACCCTTGGCATCAATGCTAACGCCAATTAATCTTCCGGGCATGCCTCTTTTAAAAGTATCCTGTGTTGCAAAGAAGGCAGCATGGGGTCCGCCATATCCCATGGGTACACCTAACCTTTGCGCGGAGCCAATGGCCACATCGGCACCCAATTCACCGGGAGGGGTTAATAAGGTAAGCGATAATAAATCGGTGGCAACTATTACCAATCCGCCCTGTGCATGCACTTGTTGTATAAAATCGGCAGGATTCAGAATTGCACCGCGGTTATTGGGATACTGCAGGATGGCACCGAAGTAGCTGGCATCTATGTTGGCATTGGTATAATCGCCAATAACAATTTCAATACCCAGCGGCTCGGCACGGGTTATTAATACCTGTTGCGTTTGAGGGAACACCTGTTCATCTACAAATAATTTGGGTTTTTCGGCTACGTCTCCCTTATTGATGTGATGAAAGATCATCGCCATAGCCTCAGCAGCAGCAGTTGCCTCATCTAACAAAGATGCATTGGCAATAGGCAATCCGGTTAAATCTGTAACCAGGGTTTGAAAGTTGAGCAAGCTTTCTAATCGCCCCTGTGAAATCTCGGCCTGATAGGGCGTATATTGGGTATACCATCCCGGATTTTCGAAAATATTCCGCAGAATCACACTGGGGGTAATCGTACCGTAATATCCTTGTCCTATAAAATTTGTAAACACCTGATTCTTGGCACCAATCTCCTTCATCAACTGCAGGTAGGCATATTCGGTAAGTGGGGCAGGAATTACCGGATCTTTTTGCACGCGAATTGAAGCAGGGATGGTTTGCTGTATCAGTTCTTCTAAACCCGAAACCCCAATGGTTTGTAGCATTTCACGGGTGTCTTGTTCACGTGGACCAATGTGGCGACTTTCAAATTCAGGGGCGTTGGGGGTAGAGAAATTACTCATGTGAATTATTATAATATGATGGTAAATATGTCAACCGGCCTTCCGGAAGCGCAAAGTTACTATCCTTACAGGTAGATTTAGTGGTTTTGTTCAAGATGGGGAAAGCATGTGAACGGAAAACATCCACTTAACCAGTAAATTCCTCAGAATATATCGTTTCTTTCATCGCTTGGGATAGGGGTTTCCCTTACTTTTAGGGTATTAGAATTTGTATGGAGGAATTTTCATTCGATAACTGGCAAAAAAAAAGTACCGAACACCGTAAATCGTATCTGCGGCTCTTGCAAAAAGGCAGTCGCAAGGATATGCTCCGTTTAATACCCGACCTGCATAAACAAGCATTCGAAAAAGTATCCTGTTTAACTTGTGCAGGTTGTTGTAAAAATTATTCCCCCCGCTTTAAAACACCCGATATCAAGCGAATCAGCAAAAATTTGGGCATGAAGGAAGGTGCGTTTATTGAAACCTACCTGATGCTGGATACGGAGGGTGATTATGTATTGCAATCTACACCCTGCCCTTTTTTGGCCGAGGATAATACCTGCAATATTTACGAAGATCGTCCATCCGATTGCCGCCGTTTTCCTTATACGGATGAGGATGTATTGTTTAAGCGCCCGGCTATAACCCTTAAAAACAGCGAGTTTTGTCCTGCCGTATTTTATGTGTTGGAAAAATTGCAACAACAGCTTACATAAGTACTTTAATATTCCATTTTTCTAAGACTCGGTGCTTTTAGCCAGGTGATTACTACCACTAGTAGCGTCATGCTACCCCCGAACACCACCGAAGGCACTACGCCCATTAATTTAGAAGCTACACCACTTTCAAACTGTCCTAGTTCGTTGCTGCTATTGATAAACATTGAGTTCACGCTCATTACTCGGCCCCGCATGTGATCGGGTGTTTTTAGTTGTAAAATGGTACCACGAATCACCATGCTTATACCATCCAGTAAACCACTTAATAATAATACAGTAAACGAAAGCCAGTATAATTGCGAGATACCGAACAGGATAATGCAAATACCAAAACCCCCAACGGCAAAGAGTAATTTTTTGCCCTGTTGCTTTTTCAGAGGGAATAAGGTAAGTAGTATCACTACCAGGATAGAACCTATATCTGCTGCGGCATTTAGCCAGCCAAAGCCAACGGGCCCCGTTTTTAAAATATCACGGGCAAATACAGGAATCATTGCTACCGCACCACCAAACAATACTGCGAATAAATCTAGGGAGAGGGCACCTAATACTTCCTTGGTAGAAAAAACAAAACGCAAACCTTCCTTCACACTTTCGATGGTTTTCTTTTCTCCTTTTTCGTTAAGGGGAGGTTTAGATGTTAGTTGATATAGGAAGGCAAATCCTATGATTACCATTGTACAGATAATCACTAATGCGCCGGTATTACCTAGCCCTACAATTAAAAAACCTACCAGGGCATGCCCAATTACAGAGGCCGATAACCAGATACCTTGATTCCAGGTAGTTGCATTTGCCAGTAATTCTTTGGGTATGATGCTGCCAATCATAGTGCCAAAAGAGGGTCCGGTAAATGAACGAAAGATGCCGGTAAAAAAAATCACCACATATATACAAAAGGCAATGCTGTTTTCACTTAGTTGTTGATACGAGTAGCGGGTAGAAAGTGCCGTAAGCACAATGGCACATAACAGATAAGCAACTACCCCACGCAACAACAAGGAGCGCTTCTCACTGATGTCGATAACATGCCCAGCATAGAGGGAGAGGGAAACTGCCGGAATAACTTCTGCCAGTCCAATCAGCCCAATAGCAAAAGGATCGTTGGTTAATTCATAAATCCACCAGCCCACAAGGGTGCCCATCATTCGCAACCCCATGATAAACAGGAATCTACCTATCATCAGGTGCTTGAATTCGGTGATCCGAAGGGCGGCATACGGATCATTTCCCTTTTGTTGGATGGGCATGGTATATTTTAATGGATAGGTGCCGGATGGTCTATTCCGGTAAACTGAAATAATGTTGTCCCTGTTCTATCTCTTTTTCCAGTGCATCAATTACTACCTGCAGGTGTTTCGGGTTCCCCAAAAAATCGGCATTACTAGCATCAATAAAAATAGTGGTAATATTGTGTTGCTTGATGTAACTGGTATAGGTTTCTTGTAAGCTGAATAAGTATTCATCCGGAATATTTAGCTCGTAGGGGCGGTTTCTCTTTCGGATATTCTGCTGTAGCTTTTGAACAGGTGCATGCAGGTAAATGATGATATCAGGGAAAACGAGTTGTTGATGAATGATATCAAATAACTTTTGATACAACCGGAACTCTTCTTCAGGAAGATTTACTTTGGCAAAGAGGAGACATTTAGTAAAGAGATAATCCGAAACCGTGATACTTTGAAACAGGTCTTTACTATGCACCATATCCTTCAACTGCTTATAGCGCTCCGCCATAAAAAATAACTCAACCGGAAAAGCGTATTGTTGCGGCTGTTCGTAAAATTTAGCGAGAAAGGGATTGTCGGCAAATTCTTCCAATACGAGGCGGGCATTATAATGTTTAGCCAGTAAATGACTCAGGGTAGTTTTTCCTGCTCCGATATTTCCTTCAACCGTAATAAAGTGATGTTTCATGCTAGGGGGTAAAATTAATTACCAATCGTCAAGCGGTCCCTATTTTTTTTGCACATTTCCCGTGTCGGTACATTCATTCAGCAGGGTTTGGATGGTTTTTCCTAATATGGGATGCAATAAGTGAGGGGCAATTTCGCAGAGAGGGGCTAATGCAAACCTACGCGCTGGCAGTAGGGGATGGGGGATAATCAGGTCACGTTCATTCACTTCTATATCATCCATTAACAGGATGTCGATATCAATTAAGCGGGGCCCCATTTTTTCTGTTCGGATTCTTCCCATATCTGTTTCAATTTGTAATAAGGCATTCATCAATGCAGCGGGTTGCAAGTGGGTGTGTAGTAGCAGTGCCCGGTTATAAAAGTCTGGCTGGACAATCGGGCCCCAGGCAGCGGTAGCATAAATCCGGCTTAACAAACTCAGTTCACCACAACGTTCGGCAATCAGGCGCTCTGCTTGGTGTAGTTGTTGCAGGGGATTCCCCTTATTGCCACCTATCAGCAAATAGGCACGTTTCATATAATTTATATTTTCTTAGCCTGCGGAATTTTCTACTTTCACCAGATTGCGTTACACCGAATTGATTTTTACCCGAAATTCGCCCGAAAGTAACGAAATTATGGCGTCGGATGGGTACGTTATGGTACCTTTACCTATCGTGAACGTGATTTTGTTAGTAAACCTATTTATCTACACAACATGAAAAGCTTTTTCAAAATTTTCTTTGCCTCATTGCTCGCACTCGTCATTTTTACTGTGATGGGATTTTTTCTGCTCATAGGAATCGTGGCGATGGCATCATCTGATGATAAATCAACCATCGATTCTAAAGCGGTTTTGGTGTTGGACTTATCACAAACCTTTCCGGAGCAATCTAAGGATGATCCCTTTTCTGCCTTTATGAATAAAACAGAGAACGATATTCCCTCTTTGTATGATATGGTGCGAATGATAAGGGCGGCAAAGAATGATACATTGGTAAAGGGTATTTATATTCAATGTTCCGGCAATGCCAATGGATATGCAGCCAGCGAAGAATTACGCATAGCTTTGCAGGATTTTAAAAGCAGTAAAAAGTTTGTATATGCATACGGAGAAACCATTTCTCAGAAAGCCTACTACGTAGCCAGCCTAAGTGATTTTATTGCTACCCATCCGCAGGGGGGGCTTGAATTCTCGGGTATGGTGAGCAGCCTGTTTTTTCTGAAAGGCATGTTCGATAAACTGGATATTCAGCCGCAAATATTTTATGCCGGAAAATTTAAAAGTGCCACCGAGCCTTTCCGTGAATTTAAAATGACGGACGCTAACCGCCTGCAAACCAGTGTTTGGTTAGGAGATCTTTATAAACACTTATTGGCATCAGTGGGTGCTTCCCGTAAAATAGATACTGCTCAACTGCATAGTCTTGCTGTAACCGGTGCAATACAATCTGCCAACGATGCCAAAAAGCACCAACTGGTGGATGATTTGCTATATGATGATCAGTTTAAAACCAAACTAAATAAGTTGGTAGGTTTAGGTGCCAATGATAAAGCCAACTTTGTTACTTTTTCGCAGTATGCTAAGGCAGCCGATTTCCGCCAAAGTGGGGGCGACCGCATAGCCATTATCTATGCAAACGGCGATATAACCGGCGGCAGTGAATCCGGTGAGGGAATAGGAAGCGATGCGTATAGGAGTTTGATTAGAAAATTACGCTTAGATAATTCTATCAAGGCAATCGTATTGCGGGTAAATTCTCCGGGCGGATCTGCATTGGCCAGTGATGTAATCTGGCGCGAAATTTCCCTTACCCGTCAATCAAAACCCGTGGTGGTAAGCATGGGGGATGTGGCAGCTTCCGGAGGATATTATATTTCCTGCAACGCCGATACGGTGTTTGCTAATGAAAATACCATTACCGGTTCTATCGGTGTATTTAGTATTGTTCCTAATCTGGAAAAGTTTTTTCAAAATAAACTAGGCGTAGGTTTTGATCGGGTAAAAACAGCCCCTTTTGCTGATATGGGTTCTATCGATCGAGCACTTTCCGAACCCGAAAAGAAATTTTTTCAGGCTGGTGTAGACTCTATTTATTACACTTTCAAAAGCCGGGTTGCTGATGGTAGAAAAATGACCGTTGCCTCGGTGGATAGCATTGCGCAAGGTCGTGTGTGGACCGGTAAACGTGCGTTGGGAGTTGGACTAACCGATAAGATTGGTACTCTGCAGGATGCAGTACAATGCGCTGCTAAAATGAGTAAATTAACTAGTTATAGCGTACGTGAATATCCTGAGAAAAAAACCTTGCTGGAAGAACTAACGGAAGGGTATAAGAAATCAATCCGCAGTTCGGTGGTAAAAGAAGAATTGAGTGCAGATGCAGTCTACTGGATGGAACAATGGAAGGGCATACAAAGTATGGTTGGTACCCCGCAAATGAAAATGCCGTTTTCTTTTCAGGTACGTTAATATAGAAAGTTTTAATCTGATACATGCAAGGAAGTTATAGTCAGTTAAGGGCCATGCTGGCCATCACCAAAGCAAGCTTGCGGGCGATTTTTCGGAGTCCTTCTGCTGTATTATTCAGTATAGCCTTTCCCTTGATTTTTATTTTGGTATTTGGGTTTATAGGTGGAAGTGGTAAAATTTCGGTTAGCGTGGCATTCACGCCGCAATGTGATACCGCCAATCCAATATATGGTTCTATCCGCAAAATGGCGGGTATAAAAGTTGTGCAAAAAGATTCCCTGCAGTTGCGGGAAGACCTAGAAAAAGGACGCATTACTGCCATCATTACCATCCGAAAATCATTATTGCCTAATCCGCCATATTTTATAGATCTGCAAAGTTCGGATGCGGTAAATCCTCAGAATCTGCAGGTGCTTACTTCCATCCTCAATGCTATTATTGCCGGCATCAATCAACAAACCTATGCTACCGCACCTACTATCGCCTTAGTGAATAGTCAGGTACAAAAAATTCCCGGACGCGTATATCGGACAATTGATTTTATACTGCCAGGACAATTAGGCTTTTCGTTGCTAAGTGCTGGTGTATTTGGGGTGGCTTTTTTATTTTTTAATCTTCGGCAGCAATTGGTGTTGAAGCGTTTTTATGCAACCCCTATTCGCCGACCCTATATTATTTTAGGAGAAGCACTCAGCAGGGTGATTTTTCAAATGTTAACTGCCCTCATCATCATCCTGGTTGGGCGCTTTGCTTTTCAGTTTACCTTGGTGCATGGGGTGGTAACTTTTTTTACCATTATGCTGCTCAGCTTTATTGCGCTAATTCTGTTTATGGGGTTTGGCTTTATTGTTAGTAGCGTTGCCAAAACTGAGAGTACTATTCCCCCTTTTGCCAATCTAATTACATTGCCACAATTTTTGCTGGCTGGTACTTTTTTTCCGATCGAAACTTTTCCTACCTGGTTACAACCCATTTGTAAAGTGTTACCCCTAACCCATTTTAATACGGCTATGCGTAATATCGCTTTTGAAGGAGCCAGTTTGTCGGCCTGCTGGCGCGAACTGGGGGTATTGGGAATATGGACGGTGCTGGTATATGCGATTGCCTTTAAAACTTTCAAGTGGGATTAACTATGCGGCTGCTTCGTTTTTTTTTAATCAGTGTTCTCGTATTATCGTTGCTTTTATTTGGCATCGGCTTACTGATGCCCTCGAGGGTAGTGGTTTCCCGCGCAATTGATTTGCCGGTTGCTGCAACAAAAGTGCTTCCCTTATTGCAGAATATACAACAATGGCCACGGTGGATGCAGGGCTTAGATAGTACTACTATCACACCAGTAAATGATAGTGTGTATCAATTAGGGAACCTTCGGGTAAATTGGATAACCCGCACCGATACGTTATTGTTATCTGAATGGCATTCCCAAAAGGGAACAATGCAACTATCTGCCATGCAGCTGATTTCAATTCCACAAGGGCAGGGATGTACCGTGCAATGGCAGTTTGAACAGGCGGTAGGATGGTGGCCATGGGAAAGACTGGGCTCTATGATGAACGAAAAAATAATGGGGCCGCAACTAGAAACGAATCTGCAACGCCTCAGCGATCATTTGCTTACGACTCCTTAGAGGGTTGGTTTTTAATAAAACGTAGGTTTTCTCGAATACCCTTGTATTTTCTGCGCAGTAATGGGGATTTACCAAAAATTTGTTTAAAACCGGCTTCCCCCAGTTGCTCCCATTCTCCGGTGCTCAGTTCTAATATTTCTGGTATGGGTGTAAATCGGGTTTCTGTATGCGGGCGACTGAATCGGTTCCAGGGGCAAACGTCCTGACAAGTATCACAACCAAACATCCAGTCGTTCCACTTTCCCTTCATTTCATTAGGTATTAGCTGATCTTTTAGTTCAATGGTAAAATAGCTGATGCATTTGCTGCCATCAATTACTTTGTCGGGCAAAATCGCATCCGTAGGGCAGGCATCAATACATTGGGTACAAGTGCCGCAATAGTCTTTTGCCAATGGATTATCATAGGCTAGCGGTATATCCACCATCAGTGTAGCAATAAAGAAAAACGAACCTTGCTTGCGGGTAATCAAGTTTCCATTCTTACCTACCCAACCCAATCCACTTTTAACTGCCCAGCTGCGTTCCAGCACGGGAGCGGAATCAACCAGTGCTCTGCCCTGTATGTTGCCGATTTTCTCCCGCATTTGATGTAAGAGGGTATGTAGTTTATCTTTTATCACAAAATGATAATCCTCGCCATACGCATAAGTGGCAATCTGCGGTTGATCGGGCGATTGCTTTTGTGAGGGAAAATAATTGAGTAAGAGGGTAATTACAGACTGTGTTCCGGGTACCAGCTTGCGGGGATCTATGCGTAAGTCGAAATGATTTTCCATGTATTGCATAGTGCCCTGCATGCCTTTATTCAGCCATTGTTCCAGCCGGCGAGCATCATCGTCTAGCTGCTCTGCACGCGCAATACCGCAATACGTAAAGCCCAAGGCTGCTGCAAGTGATTTTACAAGGGCGCTATGTTGTTCGGCAGTGCTGATATACTATTATTTAATGGCAGGCTGAAGGTAACTGATCATCCAGTGCCTTTCGAATGCGTTTATAAGCATCCGATTTATCGGTATTTTCCATCTTTCGGGTTAGCACGAGAAATCCGTAATTTCTGCACCAATCTATACCAGCCCAACTGCCGCACAAACCCGGACAATCCAATGCAGTAGCCACTCCCTCCGTATTGGTGGAAGCTACCCAGGCACCCATAGTATAAGCCAAACCAGTAGCTTGTGCCGGCGCATATTTGATGAGGGATGGGGAAGTACGTACTTTTTGCATTTCCTGCACAGAAGCCTCGCTTAATATTCGTTTACCATTGAACATACCCTTATTCAAAATCATGGTAATAAAATTGCTCAGGTCGTTGGCAGAGCCCACTGCACCCCCGGAAGGATTTGCGGCACCAAAACTGGAGAAGCTGGTGCTACGCATCATCAATGGTCGGGTGATTTTTTCTGCCATCAACTGCTCAAATCCCCTGCGGGTGATCACTTCCAATACCCGGGCCGCCATATTTAATCCCACCTGACTATACCAGAATTCAGTAGCGGGGTTGGCTTTGATTTCTCTTTTGGTTGCATAGCTTTCCACTTCTTCTTGCAGCGACGAAAATTTTGTGTTGGTTTCAAAAGAAGACATCTTTATCTGATCTGCTTCAATGCCCGAAAAATGCGTAAGACAATCCCGAATGGTTATATACCCTTTGGCATATTTGGTGAAGATGGGGATGTATTGACTAACCTTATCATCTAAACTAATCTTGCCGGCATCTACATAGCTTAAAATCAGGGCAGTAGTAAGCCACTGACTGATACTGCCTAGCGGGGCTTGGTCTTTCGCCGTCATCTCACCCATAGGTTTTACGAATACAGGCTTACCGGGTTGTATGATGGCCAGGATTGCATGGTTGCCAAAATCTTTGCCAGAACGCTCGAATTGCAAGATAGGGTCGGCAAAGCTTTGGGCCTGTGCGGACTGAAAAAATAACAGGAAAACGGCTAAAGCACTGACTTTCCAGCAGTTTTTATTGAATAGAAGCGACATAGTTTCCGAATAATTGAATTGGATAGAGGTTTGTTGGGTGGTATAAAGATATCGGAAATTACAGGTTTATTGGTAGGTTGGCAACGTTAAAAAAGTTGCATTTTTTAATAGTCAATTTACAACCCGGCAGTTCCGAATAAAAACACCTATACTATGAATCTGAACCAGTACACAATCAAGGCACAGGAAACTATTCAGGCTGCACAACAAGAAGCCTATTCTGCGGGTAATCCGTCTATAGAAACGGCACACCTGCTAAAGGCATTGTTATTGGATAAAGACAGTCCTATCCAGTATCTATTGAAAAGAAACAATGTAAATGTGCGGCTACTAGAAACCAAGATTGCAGAGAGCATTCAAAAGCTGCCTCGCATACAGGGAGGAGAGCCGGCACAACAGCTAGGTAGAGATCTGAACAATGTAATGCTGAAAGCAACTGCTGCCCTAAAAGAATTTAAAGATGAATTTGTAAGTACGGAACATCTTTTGCTTGCTTTGCTGCAGGTGAATGATGATATAGCGGCTGCGCTAAAAGCGGCAGGACTAACCGAAAAGGGATTGATTACTGCCATAAAAGATTTACGTAAGGGAGAAACCATTCAATCGCAAACCCAGGAAACCCAGCACAACACGCTAAATAAATATGCCAAGAATCTGAATGATTTGGCGAGGCACGGAAAGTTAGACCCGGTGATAGGCAGAGATGAAGAGATTCGCAGAACCCTGCACATACTTACCCGCAGAACCAAAAATAATCCCATTTTAGTTGGAGAGCCCGGAGTTGGTAAAACAGCGATTGTAGAGGGTTTAGCCATGCGGATAATCAATGGCGATGTGCCGGATAACCTGCGCTCGAAAACTATTTTTGCTTTAGATATGGGGCAGCTTATTGCGGGTGCTAAATATAAAGGTGAATTTGAAGAGCGTTTAAAAGGGGTGGTGAAGGAAGTAACTACTAGTGATGGAGAGATTATATTGTTTATTGATGAGATACATACACTGATTGGAGCCGGTGGTGGAGAGGGTGCGATGGATGCTGCCAATATATTAAAGCCTGCACTTGCCAGAGGTGAACTCAGAGCCATTGGTGCCACTACTCTGAATGAATATCAAAAATATTTTGAAAAGGATAAAGCGCTGGAAAGAAGATTTCAGAAAGTGATGATTGATGAGCCTACGCATGAAGATGCGATTTCAATTTTACGAGGACTCAAAGACCGGTACGAAACCCATCACCATGTTCGTATAAAAGATGAAGCCATCATTGCAGCGGTTGAATTATCAGCGCGGTATATAACAGATCGTTTTTTGCCAGATAAGGCTATCGACTTAATTGATGAGAGTGCCGCCAAACTGCGTCTCGAGATGAATTCTATGCCCGAGGAACTGGATAAACTAGAACGGCAGATTCGACAGTTAGAAATTGAACGCGAAGCTATCAAGCGCGAAAATGATGAGGCAAAACTGAAAGAGCTGAATATTGAAATCAGCAATCTGGCAGTAGAACGCGATACCCTAAAAGCCCGTTGGAAGCAAGAAAAAGAATTGGTAGAGAAAGTGCAAACTGCTAAGGCAAGCATTGAAGAACTGAAACTGCAGGCCGATCAGGCGGAAAGAAATGGTGAATATGGAAAGGTGGCAGAAATACGCTACGGAAAAATTAAAGAGCAGGAAGCGGTTATAGCGGAGCTTACCCAAGCCATTGATGCTTCTACCGAAAAGCGGCTGTTGAAAGAAGAAGTGGATGCTGAAGATATAGCCGAAAACGTAGCCAAGGCAACCGGAATACCCGTAACCAAAATGCTGCAAGGAGAACGTGAAAAGTTATTACATCTCGAAGATGAATTGCATAAGCGGGTGGTAGGGCAGGAAGAAGCTATCACTGCCGTAGCTGATGCGATTCGCAGAAGTAGGGCCGGATTGCAGGATCCTCGCAAACCCATCGGTTCCTTTATTTTTTTGGGAACCACCGGCGTAGGAAAAACCGAGCTAGCAAAAGCCCTGGCCGACTATTTGTTCGACGACGAAAGTATGATGACGCGGATCGACATGAGTGAATACCAGGAAAAACATACGGTATCTCGCTTAGTAGGCGCCCCTCCCGGATATGTGGGATATGATGAGGGAGGACAATTAACCGAGTCCGTTCGTCGCAAACCCTATAGCGTGGTGTTGTTAGATGAAATAGAAAAGGCGCATCCCGATGTGTGGAATGTATTACTGCAAGTATTGGATGATGGAAGATTAACGGATAATAAAGGAAGGGTGGTGAATTTTAAAAATACCATCATCATCATGACGAGCAATATTGGTAGTCATCTGATTCAGGATGCCTTTGAATCGGTAAGTGAGGAGAATGTAGAAGAGGTTACAGAAAAAGCGAAGGTGGAAGTGATGAACTTGTTACGGCAAACCATCCGTCCTGAGTTTTTAAACAGGGTAGATGAGATAATCATGTTCCGTCCGCTAATGAAAAAGCAGATCATGGATATTGTGAAAATACAGCTAGCGGGATTACAGGCGATGACGGCAAAGAATCAGGTAGAGTTGGAGTTTACGGATTATCTGCTGGAATTATTGGCTGAACAGGGATTTGATCCGCAGTTGGGTGCCCGACCTTTAAAAAGACTGATACAAAAGCAAATTGTAAATACGCTGAGTAAGAAGTTATTGTCGGGAGAGATTGACCACCAAAAAAAGGTATTAGTGGATGCTTTTGACGGAGTAGTGGTATTCAGAAACGAGTAATAAAACCGACCCTAACAAGTAGAAAATCCCGACCATATAGAGTAGATATACGTACCCTTTTGGAAAGTTCAGAACTTTTGGAAAGTTCTGAACTTTCCAAAAGTTTCAACGAATTTTTTTTGGTAATTCCAAGCGTATTTGTTCGCGTTAGAAATCACTGTAGCTTTTCGCCCGTAATAATACCTGATCGTTTTTCGAAACAGTATGCAGGTATTCCGGTAAATCTTTGATGCTGATCCACTGGGCATCTTCCCGGAAGGTTTTCCAATGTGCCTCCCTGTCTGCCATATTGTTGAAACTGGTCATGTACATTAAATTTGGCATTTTACTACCGGCCACTACTTCCCCATAAAATACGGCATTGAATTGGAGTCGCTTAAACAAATCGATTTCCCCTCCCGCATTAAACATTTTTACTTTTTGGCGATAGAGCCTTTCTGTTGCACCCTCATAGCTTCTTAGTTCGTAAATATGGTCTTCTTTATTGCCTGACAGCTGGGGTACTTCATGAGCCGGCATCAGGGAAAATGCCTGAATCAAAATATTTTCCATTCGCTGATACGGGGCTGCATTATACGCCGCATTCCAAAAGGCAGTGCCAGCTTCTTGTAGTTGATTGTCTTTAAGGGGGAGCTCTTCAATTTGCGCTACTTTATTGATATTGCCAATAGGAATAAACACATAAATTTTCTTTTCCTTCATCGTGTCTTGCGATACAGGATAAAATACTCCGATATCTTTAAATCCTGCCCGGTGCAGTGCCGGTAAGTAGGCATTGGATAGGTAGGTATCCATCGCTTGTATTTGTTCTTGCGTTTGTAGTTGATAAACTTTTATCAAATAGTAAGCGCGTTTCGGGTTTTTAAAAGAAGCTGACAGTAATAAAATAAAACCCAACAATAGGGAAAGGCGAAGTGTACGGGCAATTGGCATGTGATTACATTATGGTTGAATAAGGCGGTGTATGAGTAAGGCAGTTCGTTGAATTAGCAAAGGAAATTCTTTCAGGTTAATGGTTTCACCCGGGGCATGGGCTCCTTTTCCGGAAGCACCCAAGCCATCTATGCCACTAAGGTATTTGGCCACATAGGAAATGTCACCAGCGCCGCGTGAACCCGGATCTCCGGCAACTGTGGGGCCGATACCCATTGCTTGGGTTACATCGCTGATGATTGCCCGAATGGCATCATTGCCTTCGGTAGGCTCCATGGCGGGAATGCCATCTTTAAAACTAATGGTGGCAGAAGTGCCGCCCAGATTGCGTTGTGTGATGGCCGTCATTTTTTCTCGGGCCGTATTTTTTTGTTTTTCAGTTAAAAAGCGTAAATCTCCGGTAACCACTACAGCAGGCGAAATGATATTAGTTTTTCCAAGTGCTTCGCCTTTAGCAGTTTTTTCGTTGTAGCTCATTTCCGAACCACCCACAATAATGCCTGGATTAAAGGTGAGGTATTTTTCGGTGCTCAATTCTTCGCGGAAACTATTCAGGATGCGGGCGGCTTCATTTATCGCTCCATAACCGGCGTTGGGGGTGAATATGGTAGCGGAGTGACCGGTTTTGGCGGCTACTTTTAATACCCATCCGCTAGAGCCCCGGCGGGCGGTTGCTACATTGCGCAATCCATTGGCGCCCTCAAATGCAAGGGCAACATCACAGGTTTTGGCTCTTTCAATAAAATCTTTTCTGGATACACTTGTAGGGCTGCCGGAGCGTTCTTCATCTCCGGTAAAATAGGCAACAATGGAGGCATCTTTTAATAAGCCGAGCTCCTCTAAAACCTGCAACGCAATAATGGCTAGAACATCCCCTCCCTTCATATCATTTACGCCCTGGCCGGTAGCGGTAGAATCATTTAGGCGTTGATAAGGATTGGGGGGCATATCGGGTTCGAAAACCGTATCAAGGTGACCAATTAAAAATAATTTTTTTCCTTTGGTACCTTTGCGCGTAGCAACCAGATGTCCCGCCCGGCGCAGTGAATCCGGCAGGGATACCCATTCGGGGGTAAGTCCTGCTTTGGTAAATTCACGGGCAAAAACCTCGCCCACTTTTTTTACGCCAGCAATGTTGAGGGTGCCACTGTTGATGTTTACAGATTCTTTCAGCAAGGCTTCGGCATAAGCCATTTTGTTAGTAACCGCATCCACAATTTTCTGTTCGAGTGGACTAAGGGTTTGCGCCCACAAACTCTGAGAGCAACCAAAAGCGATAAGGAGGAAAATTTTTTTCATGGGTACAAAATGCTAAGCTGGTTATAGGTAAAATGGGTTACCGAAACAAATACTTGAATTCCAAATATCCGTTTCGAAGTTGGAAGATAACAAATATCGAATCTTTTCGGTTCACGGGCCGGTAAATTTACCTGTGTGTACTCCATCAACATCAAGTATATTTGCTATATGCAATTACCCAACTTTCTCCTCTACGGAGCCAATGGTTATACAGCCGGATTGATAATCCGAATGGCATCCGACTATGGGGTACGCCCCATATTAGCGGGTCGCTCCGAAGCGGCTATCCGCCCACTGGCAGAACAATATTCGCTGGATTATCGAATCGCCGCACTGGATAAGCCTGATCAAGTGGATGCCTTGCTTACTGGTGTTCAGGTAGTGCTGCATGCTGCCGGTCCTTTTCAGCATACGGCCCTTCCCATGATGGAAGCCTGTATCCGTAACCGCGTTCACTACTTGGATATTACCGGAGAGATTACCGTATTCGAAATGGGTAAACGCTTTCACCAAAAAGCCCTCGACGCCGGTATAATGATCATGCCCGGTGTAGGTTTTGATGTAGTGCCCACCGATTGCATGGCCCTGTTTGTAAAAAATCATCTGCCCGATGCAACCCATCTTGAACTGGCTTTTGCTACCCTTGGCGGCATGTTATCGCACGGAACCGCCACTACCATGGCCGAAAATCTGGGTGGCAGTGGTGCCGCACGTGAGGGAGGAAAGATTGTAAGAAAACCCATCGGGGAGAAAGGTAAGTGGATTGATTTTGGATTGAAATCTATTTTCTGTATGTCTATTCCTTGGGGCGATATTTCTACTGCCTACACTACCACGGGTATCCCTAATATTGTTACCTACACACGTTCTTCTCCCGGCACTTTTAAGATGCTTCGCTGGCAGGGCATGTTTAACTGGATGTTGCGACTCGATTTTGTAAAAAATTACTATAAGAAAAAAATCAAGCAAAAACCCGCCGGCCCTTCCGATGAGATGCGGGAAAAAGCAACCAGCTTAATCTGGGCACAGGCAACCAATGCTGCTGGTAAAACTTTTACTGCCAGATTACGCACAGCAGAAGGATATACCCTTACCGCCATCACCAGTTTACTCATCACTCAAAAAGTATTGGCTGGAAATGTTACACCCGGCTATCATACCCCTGCTTCGCTTTACGGTGCCGACTTAATTTTAGAAGTGCCCAATACGCAGCGTGAAATTGTACCTGAAGCGAAATAATCAATGGAAAACAAACGCAGTGCCGCCATCGGCTTTATATTTATTACCCTGCTGATAGATGTGATAGGATTTGGTATCATCATACCTGTAATTCCCTCCCTGATTACTCATCTCACCGGCAATCCGGATATGAGTTATTCTGCCAGGATTGGCGGTTGGCTCACGTTTACTTTTGCTATCATGCAATTTTTGTTTGCCCCGGTATTGGGTAGCTTAAGCGATCGTTATGGCCGACGCCCCGTTTTATTGTTTTCGCTTTTTGGTTTTGGTGTCGACTATATCCTTTTAACATTTGCGCCCACCATCGCGTGGCTATTTATAGGTAGGGCCATCGCCGGAATTACCGGAGCTAGCTTTACAACTGCATCCGCCTATATTGCCGACATCAGCACAGCCGAAAATCGCGCCAAGAATTTTGGAATGATTGGGGCAGCTTTTGGATTGGGATTTGTAATTGGTCCTGTGTTAGGCGGTTTCTTAGGCGAACTCGGCGAGCGGATACCCTTTATGGTAGCCGCAGGGTTAGCTTTTGCTAACTGGTTATATGGGTACTTCGTATTGCCCGAATCCTTGTCTGCCGAAAACAGACGCGCATTCGATATCAAACGCGCCAGTCCCATTGGTTCACTTAAGCAACTGAAAAAGTACCCGGCAGTGGGTGGACTGGTAGGAAGTTTTGTGCTTATCTACCTTGCTTCTCATGCAGTTAATAGCAATTGGAGTTTCTTCAATATCGAAAAGTTTCAGTGGAGCAAAAAGATGATAGGTATTTCTCTGGGTGCTGTGGGCGTTTTGGTGGCTGCGGTTCAGGGCGGATTGGTGCGCTTTATCAATCCAAAAATTGGCAACGAAAAAAGTGTGTACCTAGGGCTCGGCCTCTATGCACTCGGAATGTTATTATTTGCCTTTGCCAGTTCAACCTGGATGATGTTTTTGTTTCTAATTCCTTATTGCTTAGGGGGCATTGCTGGTCCAGCTTTGCAGTCAATCATATCCGGGCATGTACCTGCCAATGAACAAGGGGAACTGCAGGGGGCACTTACCAGTTTAATCAGCACCACCACCATCGTAGGGCCTTTGATGATGACGAATCTGTTCTCGTATTTTATCAGTTCCAAAGCACCCGTTTATTTTCCCGGCGTATCGTTTTTCCTGGGATTTCTGTTGATGTTATCGAGTGCTATTTGGGCTTATATGTCGTTGAAGCAGGAGAAATATCAGTCCGTATAAGTCTGCTTGCTTTGCTGAAAATGATAGCGCACCCGTAAAACTATCGCTACCAGCATAACAAAGGCACCCAGTTCAATCACCAATTTTTCGGCATCCAGCCAGTCGGGAGAACGGTCTTTTAAAAGAGGATCCATGTAAATTCCATGCACGAAAAAAAGAATAGTAAGTAAATAGGAAACGAGGTGAATATTTTTCCAAAGCCGAAAGCCTAACCTGCGTTTGATGAATTTTTGTGTGGTTACAATTATCAATACCAATCCCAACATCGATAAACTACCCAGCATCACAAATACCGGTTGCGTAGGTGCTCCCAGTCCCCAAAAAATATCCTGCCATTTAAATCCCAATTCTTTATCCAACACCAATAATCCGGCATGCAAAAGCACTAAAGCCCAGGCAACATAGGCTGTATAATTGTGGAGTTGCGTAAGATTGATGCGCTGAATAAAGGGCGGTAATTTTTTCCAAAAAGGTAAACGAACATACGCAACGGATAAAAACATGCCCATTAAAAAATTAAGAGTGAGCAGCCCACAAGCCATTAGTCCCAATGCACCGGAGATATCTAAGTAACTTACCGAAAACATACTGCAGGCGATTTTTCTGTGATTATGTTCATCTTACAATTGGATAAAGATATTATTTTAACAGAAACCGAAGGATGTATTTAGGATAAATGGTTGATGGCTAGCCCATTACCGCCCTTACCTATAGGTATAAATTGTTAATCCTTTTGAATTATTAGGAATGCCCATTTATTCGGAGTAACTTTGCACTTTATTTATACTTTCAAATTTAACAATGAGCACACAAATCACAGGAACTGTAAAGTTCTTCAATGAGGAAAAAGGTTTTGGCTTTATTAAGCACGACCAGTCCGGAACAGAAACTTTTGTACACGCTAACGGTCTGATTGATCAGATTGAAGCGAACGACAAAGTAATTTTTGATGTAGAAGAAGGTCGTAAAGGCCCTAATGCAGTCAACGTAAAACGCGTAAAATAATCTAATCATTATTACCTGTTTACCAGCCCGTTCGGCCCCAAAGCCAGCGGGCTTTTTT
>JBBAJQ010000021.1:0-4968 GCA_040403945.1 Sediminibacterium sp. | reverse complement strand
CAAGTGAAATCCATTGCTGCTGCCAACGATATTCATCTGCACGAAGGGGTTTATCTGGGAGTAACCGGGCCTACATTCGAAACGCGTGCCGAGTATAAATTAATTCATGTGTTGGGAGGTGATGCGGTGGGTATGAGCACGGTGCAGGAAACTATCGCTGCCGTTCATGCCGGTATGAAGGTGTTTGCCATTAGTGTGATTACGGATCTCGGTATTCGGGAGGAAGAAAATACCATCACCCACGAAGAAGTGCTGCAAGCCGCTGCTGCGGCCGAACCCAAATTAACCCTTTTATTTACCCAACTGGTGCAACAATTACCTGCCTGATCTATTCTGGAATATATGATGGATGTTTACAACCTACCCCTGTTAATTCCTTCACCCATCTCCAATCATCTATGCGATTGATAAGGGTATTCATATGTTTGGTGGTTACCAGCTTAGTTGTTCAACGAGCTTCTGCACAGGTTCGGAATAACAGTAATTTCAGCAACAGCAACAGCAATAGCAACAGTAACCTTACTTATGATAGCCAGGGCAGGCCCATGCGAAAGAGTTCTGGAAACGATTCCCTTAAACGCAGGGATAGCCAAGCCGATTCAATTACCATCTTTTATCGCTATTTCGATTCTACCCGTAACCGATTGATTGATTCTTCCATCAATGATTATTCGTTGCGGTCGCCACTTCCGTATACTTATTATACCACCGGTAACCTCGGCTCAGCAGCGCATCCCTTTTTATTTAGTCCTCTTATGCAACCAGGCTTTGATCCTGGATTTCATGCATTTGATATTTACAAATATACCCTCGAGAATACCCGATTGTTTCAATCTACCCGCCCCTATACTGAATTCAATTACTCCATCGCCAGCAGTGCCGAGCAAATGATTAGTTTTTTACATACGCAGAATAAGAAAAGCAATTTTAATTTTTCCATCGAATATCGTTTCAGCAATGCTCCGGGTATTCTGAAAAATCAAAATGCCAGCATCAATAACTTCCGGTTTACCACCCGCTATCAAACCCTGAATAAGCGCTACGAGGCCCAACTCTTTATCATATCCAATAAAAATGCGGCTTCTGAAAATGGGGGCTTGCAAAATGAAGCACAGATTGATAGTCTTGTGCGCGATCCGTACGAACTGGATACCCGTTTAGGTATTTCCGGCATTGCATCACGTAACCCTTTTAATACCCGCGTTAATACGGGCAATATTTATAAGGAATCCATTTTTTTCCTCCGTCATCATTACGATTTGGGCACCAAAGATTCGTTGGTAACCGACTCAACCGTTATCAAATTATTTTATCCCCGTATTCGATTCGAACATGATGTACAATATAGTACTCGCGAATATGAGTTTATAGACTATTTGGTAGACTCGGTAAATTCCTTTCGCTATAAGCAGTATTTTAATTACAATAACACCAACGACACGATTCGCTACGTAGATAAATGGAATAAGCTGAGTAATACTTTTAGCCTGATATCCTATCCAGAAAAAAATAACCTCAGTCAGTTTTTAAAGCTGGGCGTAACCGTAGAAAATATTCAAGGTAGATTTAATGATACCATTACTACCAGTGGTTTGTACAATGTGTTTGCTTCCGGAGAATACCGCAACCGTACCCGTAATCAGGTATGGGATATTGAAGCAAGGGGGCGTTTGTATGTGAACGGACTCAACGCTGGCGATTACGACGCATTTGTAAGTCTGAAAAAAAGCTTAGGTAAAAAAATAGGCTCCTTGAGTTTGGGTTTTCAGAATGTGAATCGTTCACCGGCGCAGTTATTCGATCCTTCCAGTAGTTTTCCTATCAACAACCGAACAAGCTATAATAAGCAAAATGTGGTTCGTTTCTTTGGGGTGTATGATAATCCTCAGCAACAATGGCAATTGTCTGGCAGCTATTATGGGGTGAGTAATTATATGTATTTCGATAGTTTTTATACCGCCCGGCAAGAAGCTACCCTTTTTAATGTGTTGCAGGTAAGTCTTGCCAAAAAATTCAAGCTGTCGCGCTTCTGGAACTGGTATACCGAAGTGCATTTACAGCAGACTACCGGCGATCCGCCCGTAAAATTACCGCTATTGTTTACCCGCAACCGAATAGCATTTGAGGGCGTATTTTATAAAAACCTAAACCTTTCTACCGGAGTTGAACTGATTTATCACAGTCCCTTTCAGCGGGATAATTATTCTCCATTTCTGGGACAGTTTTTTGTGCAGAGCAGTCAAACCTTCTCTAACCGCCCCGACATCAACTTTTTCACCCATTTCCGCATCCGGAGCTTTAAGGGATTTTTTCGCCTAGAAAACCTCAACACATTGAGTATCAAGAATGGATTCCAGTTTACCGAGCTCAGTAAAATGGCACCCCATTATCGCAATGTGGGTTTATGGCTCCGTTTCGGCATCTGGTGGAGCTTTGTAAATTAACAGCTATTTAGATGCGTTGAAATGGCATTTGTATAAAAAGGGGTATCTTTGTGCTACTATGAAGCGTCTGTTAGCTCTTATATTGAGTTTCAGTTTTATCGCTGCCAGCAGCGGTGCTTCTGTTAATATTCATTATTGCAGGGGCAAGGTAAGCGCTGTCTCTTGGTCTATATTGCCCACCCCTTCTTGCAAATGCGGTAAAAAAACCATGAAGGGTTGTTGCAAAACAGAAACCCGTTTGGTTAAGTTAACCGATAATGCCAAACAGCCCGAGTTTACTGCTGCACATTCAATGCCAGTGGTTGAAGCGGCACCTGTTACCCACTTTTTTGTTCCGCAGCCCTTGGAAGCTGATTTAACGGTTACTACCTTTTCCACTACACCACCCGGATCGGAACGGATCTCTGTATTTCTCCGCAATCGCGTTTTTCGCCTGTAGGATTCTTGTTTGTTACTAAGCTTATGTATTAGACTATCTACTTTGATAGTCACTAGTATTTACTGTTATTTATTTCAACTTTCATTAAAAACATATTTGTATGAAAACTTTGAATGCACTATTAGCTATTAGCTTTGTTTTGTTTGGCACTACTGCCATTGCACAATCTGGCAACCAAAAGTCTGAAACCATTAAGGTTTGGGGTAATTGTGGAATGTGTAAAAAGAATATCGAAACGGCTGCTAAAGAAGGGGGCGCAACTGCTGCTGCCTGGGATAAGACCACCAAAATGTTGGCAGTTAAATACGCTACAGATCAAACCAGTTCGCTGAAAATTCAGGAAAAAATTGCCGCCGCTGGTTATGATACCCGTGATTTACAGGGCAACGATGAAGCCTATAAAAATCTGGAAGAATGTTGCCAGTATAAGCGCAAAGCTGCTCCAGCCAAAGCTGGTGAGCAAGCCATGCAAAAAGCTTGCTGCAGCAAAGAAAATATGGCTAAAGCAGATTGTATGAAGGCTACTGCTGACTGCTGTAAAAATTGCACGGCAGCCGCCACTAAAAAAAATTGCAGCGATTGTTGCAGTAAATAAAACTATACCGGCACTGTTTCTTTATTAGAGTCAGTGCCGGTTATTAAATTTTTTATATGAAAACTATCTATACATTTTTTTTATTGCTGGGGGTAAGTATTGCTGCTTCGGCACAAATCACTTCCGGTAAATTACAGGCATCTGGGTTAACCTGCGCCATGTGTTCTAAAGCGGTTTACAATGCACTTAGTGCTGTTCCATATGTAGAAAAAGTACAACCTGACATACAACAATCAACCTACCAGTTAACCTTTAAGCCCGAAGTAGCAGTGGATCCCGATTTGCTAGCCCGTGCCGTTACCGATGCTGGATTTTCTGTAGCCAAGCTGCAGTTAACCGGACAATTTCCGGAAACCGCAGTTGGTAAAGACGCGCATGTTACACTCTACAATCAGGTATATCATTTTGTAAACGTAAATACACAGGTGTTGAAGGGAAAACAAACGATTACCATGTTAGACAAGTCATTTCTTCTTCCCAAAGAGCATAAAAAATATGCACAGTACACCAAAATGGCTTGTTATAATACAGGAACAAGACAGTCTTGTTGTCCGCCTGCTGGTGCAGCTCAATCTGCGCGGGTATATCATGTAACCTTATAATGCTTCCATAAACCTATAGTTGCATGAAAAAATTAGGGATAATCGTCTTGTGCTGCCTGAGTATGGTAGCGCAGGCACAAGAGTTATATGTTTTTTCCGAACCGGCAAGTAATATGCCGGCACATTCGGTGGGGGTTCGGCAGCAGGTGAAGCGGGTTGCCTCTTCGGGTACTGCCACCGGTGGAACACGCAGTAGCTCGGAAATTATGTTCGGTGCCAGTAAAAACTTTATGTGGCATCTTGGATTTACACTTTCAGATATGTATTCCAGTAATTTCCGTGCCGAGTCATTTAGGGCGTATGGAAAATATCGTTTTTTTTCTCAGGATGATTTGTACAAGCATCTACGTATGGCCGCTTTTGCCGAATTCTCCCTTAGTCAAAATCCATTAATGTTCGATGAAATATCCTTAGAAGGTGATCAAAGCGGATTTCAGTCTGGATTAATTATTACGCAGTTACTTCATAAGCTGGCCATCTCAGCTACTGGCAGTTATTTATCAGTAGCCGGAAAACGGTTAGCGGGGGATCTTACGCCGAATAAAAGAAATGCAGTCTCTTATTCTCTTTCTGCCGGGTATTTACTTTTTCCGGTTACCTATAAAAATTATAATCAGACTAATGTGAATCTGTATTTAGAATTATTAGGACAAAAATCAACCAATGATAATCGCTACTTCACTGATCTTGCCCCGGCCTTGCAATTTATCTTTAATAGTCAGGCTAAAGTAAATTTCGGTTACAGGTATCAATTATCCGGTAATATGATGCGAATGGGTACTGAGGGGTGGCTACTGGGTATGGAGTGGTTGTTTTTGCGGAAACCTAAACCGCTGGTTTCAAAATAAACTGTAGTAATGAATATCGTTCAAACCACACAGTCTCTCC
>JBBAJQ010000020.1:40452-44092 GCA_040403945.1 Sediminibacterium sp. | reverse complement strand
TCACCCCCCACCAACTGCACCCGGCTAAAAATATTCATCAATCCCATCCCTTCAGCAGAATAAATTCCTGGGTGATAGTTAAAACCTATACCATTATCACTTATTGAAATCTCAAATTGATGAGGCATATAAGTAAAACAAGCATTTACATTAGTAGCATTCGCATGCTTTATAACATTCTGAAAACACTCCTGGATTACCCTAAAAAGCACCAACTGTTTTTGGTGTTCCGGCTCCCACTTATTGCCAGTTGAGGAAACGTGTATCTGAAGATTGCCGGATTTACTTATGCGAGCGGCTTCCTGCACCACAGAGTTGTGCAAGCCTAACAGCCTAATTCGCTCACTACTCATCCCCTTTGCCAAATCACGGAGATCTGTCATGGCTGAGCTGATATTACTTTTCGCTTCCTGTATCAAGCTATTTTCTTCTCCAAGCCTTTGCTCAATTAAGTTCAGTTGCATTTTTGTTAAACTCAATAGCTGCCCTACATTGTCGTGTATTTCTTGACTAATATTATTCAGGGTTGCCTGCTGAATTTCATTACGGGCATTGTTTACTTCATTGGCAAAGCGTGCCTCTAACTTTTCCTTTTCTGCGCGTAATTGGTAAATTTTTCGGAAATACGCTATAATAAAAATGAGGAGAAAGACAAAAAAGAGTGCCACAAAAAGAGTACCCAAAATAATGGTAAAAATTACCGGAACTTTCGATATAACACCCAAGAGAATGAAACGCATGAAATAAACAAAGTTAGATTATGACAAAGCGACCAAATATACGCAAAATGAAAAAAATCTTCTGGCCCTTTGTCAATCAGATAAGTGAAAAAAGACCATACTAAAGTACACACACAGGCATAAAATAAGAGCGATGCCACCATCCAAAATTCAATGCGATCGAACACAAAACCCTCGCGCATCAACTTCAACTCCTGCAACAAGTAGCCGGCCGCGTTGATTAATATAAAGATAGCAAAATATAGATAATACTCCGTATTTAGGGGTATATCTATAGCAGCTTGCCAGGTTAACGTATAATTTAAAAGAAATAGAAATAAATAGAGCCAACTTATCTGCTTCCCAATTTTTGAATTGGGCAACTGCCGAAAGAAAAAATACAAAGGGATGATAAGCGACAAAGGTATCAGGTCGTATACCCAATTGTTATACATATCATTATAGCTCAAATAGCTTGCCAACAAGGTGCCTACAAAAAAGACGGCAAAATAGGCAATCACCGATCCCTTTCCGGGCATAGACACTTTTTTGCCTAAAAAAACGAAAACGAATAGTGGTATCGATAAGCCAACACAATCGATATAACCAAGAATCCTTTCAAAAATGAATTTTCCAATCATAGAAAAATATAACGTCGGTTACCAATTATCCGATCGAAACAAATTCACCGGCAATCCTTTCCGATTAAACAAAGTAGGCATGGCCGTATTGCTAAACAAGTATCTTACTGCCACCGGATTATCAACCTCTTTTGCAGTAACTACAATTTCATTCCCCTGTATAGATGCCACTGCCGGCATAAATTTTCGATTGGCTCCGGCTATCTCAAAATACGGAATGGCATCCCCCCGATTGATCAACCCCCCTTCCGCATTTTTAATTTTGATGCGTGCCTCCCCTTTTTGAAACACAAAAGACTGCGGCTCCGGGCTTTCCCAATTTTCTGAAAGATGGCTATACGTTTGGGATAAAGCCAAATTTGCCAGCCGATAGGCTACTTCTTTTTTTAATGCGGGATGAATATCACTGGTATCATTTACCAAATCGGCAATCACCGCCATGCCTGTATAGGGGTGCCGTGCTGCCTGGGTTTGCGCCTCTCGCAATAGGGCCCCAACCAGCGGATCGCCATATTTAAACGGAGCAATTTGTACAAAATAAAAAGGGAACTGCTTTCCCCAGGCCAAGCGCCAGGCATCTATCATGGACGTAAACAACAGCTGATAAGTTGCGTTGGTTTTGGTATTGCTTTCTCCCTGATACCAAATTACACCGGCAATTGAAAATCGGGTTAGCGGATAAATCATCGCATTGTAGGCTATAGCAGGTTGAACAGGCCACCATTGAGTAGGCGTTTGTTGTGCAGCCGCTGCGGCTAAAAAAGGGTTTTGGTTCACGATATCTGCCGGCGTCCAGGTTTCGGCCGGGGTTCCGCCCCAGTTAGAATTTATTAAGCCAACTCCTGCACCCAGTTGCTGCTGCAACTGCTTTCCAAAAAAGTAGCCAATAGCGCTAAAATGTATCATGCTGGCCGAATCGCATACCACCCATTTAGCTTCCACATCATCTTGCGGAAATGCCGAAGTGGCTTTTGGTACATAAAAAAATCGAATAGATGCATTTGCGCTTTTCGGCGCCTCCTCTATAGACTGCTTCAATTTCTGATCTCCCGACCATTCCATATTACTCTGCCCGCCACAAACCCAAACTTCGCCAACTAATACATCTTCCAATATAATGGTATTGTCGCCCTGTATAGTAACCGTATAAGGACCCCCTGACTTAGGTGTTTTTATTTTCAACTGCCACCCAGCCCCACTGCCGGTTTGGGTAGTATAAGAGGTTGTATCCCAGCCAACCTTTACAGCAACCTTTTCGCCAGGATTCGCCCAGCCCCAAATTGTAACAGACGACTGCTGCTGCAGTACCATGTGCGAACCAATAATGTGGGGAAGCCGAACTTTTCCCGAAGCAACCAACTGCAGGGCAACAGCTAGTAAGCAAAACAAAACTTTTCTCATACTATTTAAAATGAATGTTCCTCTCCGAATAATTGATGGTAAATTACAATAATGAATGGAGAATGAATCAACAACCACTTAGAAATTTTTCTAAATAGTTTTTGTGTGAATGCACTTACAAGAAGCTATTTTGGCTTGCCAAAGAAACTCAAAAAATAAATCTATACGAAAACAACAGATTACTGCAACCCAACTAAGAGATATATCCCATCCGCTGCATATCTCCTAAACAGGCGTTTACATGTCGGGCTGCTTTTTCACGGGCAGAAATTTCGTACGGATTTTTATAATACCCAATCTGTTGCAAATGTTTGTTGTATTCCTTTTGATGTGCCTGCGACCGAATCTCTAAAAAATGAACATACTCGTGAATGATGGTATCGGTTAGTTGCGAAATGGATGCATGGTTGTTTACATAAACGCGGATATGCTTCCCGGAAAAAACATAATTGCCATGTTTCTTTTTATGCGGATAATAAGAAACCGACACTTCCGGAAACCTTACCCCCCGATCTGGCAACCCCATATGCTGCGAACACCACTGAATAACGGCACGCACATAGCCAACCTTGGTTACTAATAACTGTTGCTTCTTTAAAAATGGTAATAACTGTTTGGACTGTGCGGTTTGCGGGGTAGGCTTTTTATCATCAGCTATCAACCACAAAATGCCAATTATGGTAAAGTAGATTACGAATCCACGTTCTACCCAATGCGCATGCTCCCAGGCATGAATCAAAAATCTAAGCCAGTAATCCAATTGTTGCCCAAATTGATTTACATATTCCATACATCAATACAGCAGGTGTTTGAAAATTAATAGTCAGCCAGCTTTTTTATACAAGCATCCAATCGTTCAACAGCCAGGAAGTTTTTTTC
>JBBAJQ010000020.1:0-40352 GCA_040403945.1 Sediminibacterium sp. | reverse complement strand
AATCCCTTCGCATCAAATGCACTGGAAGGATATACCACTTTTAACCCCGGTACATGCGTAAACCAGGCCTCATTACTTTGAGAATGAAAGGGCCCAGCCCCCACACCTGCTCCCGTAGGCATTCGAATTACTACAGGGGCAGATTGGCCCCAGCGATAATGAATTTTAGCCAGGTTATTTACAATCTGATTAAACCCCACCGTAACAAAATCGGCAAACTGCATTTCCATCACACTGGGGATTCCCTCGAGTGCGAGACCAACCGTAACGCCTACTATGGCACTTTCGCACAAGGGTGTATTTCTAACCCGATGATTGCCAAATTTAGCGGCGAGCCCTTCCGTTACTTTAAATGCACCCCCATATTCGGCAATATCCTGACCCATCAATATCAGTTCCGGATTTCTTTCCATGCTTTGCCAGAGCGCTTCGCGGATGGCATCTAACATTCTTTTTTCCGGCACTTCCGCATCTCTGGGATCTGGATCAGAAAATACTGCAGCAGCAGATGTGCGGGTTGCATATACATCTGCCATTTCCTCATCGGTATTTGCTACTATAGGTAAAACCTGATCAGCCAGCAGAAGCTCCGATTCAATATAGGCTTTATGTTCATGTCGAATAGCTGCCACTTCCATTTCGGTTAGTACCCCTTCGGCAATCAAAAATTGTTCGTAATTTTTTATTGGGTCTTTTCTTCCCCACGCTTCCATTAATTCTTTAGGAACATATTTTGTGCCACTGGCTTCTTCGTGTCCGCGCATGCGAAATGTTATGCACTCTATCAAATAAGGCTTTTTTTCGCGTAAACAATATTCACGAACACCCCGGATGGTATCATGCACCGCTAAAATATTATTCCCATCTATCACAACACTTTCCATACCATACCCTTTTGCTTTATCTGCCAGTTGTTCGCACCGGAACTGATCGCGCACAGGGGTGCTCAATCCGTATCCGTTGTTTTCGATGATAAAAATTACCGGCAAATCCCATACAGCCGCCACATTGAGCGCTTCATGAAAATCCCCTTCGCTTGTTCCGCCATCCCCACTAAACGCGAGGGCAATTCGTTGCTCTTGTTTAAGCACATGTGCCAAAGCCGCCCCATCAGCCAGAGCTAGTTGGGGGCCCAAATGAGAAATCATGCCGCAAATATGGTGTTCCCGACTGCCAAAATGAAAGCTGCGTTCGCGCCCTTTGCTGTAGCCCTCTTTATGTCCCTGCCACTGCTGAAAAAGTTTATGTAAGGGCATTCCCCTGCCGGTAAATACGCCCAGATTTCTGTGCAAAGGCATAATCCATTCATCGGATTGCAGTGCATGGGTGGCTCCAACAGCAATGGCTTCCTGACCAATGCCACTGAACCACTTGCTAATTTTTCCCTGGCGCAAGAGTACCAGCATTTTCTCCTCAATCATTCTGGGCAATAGTAATTGCCGGTACAGATGAATAAGGGTTTCGTTGGTATATTGATTCCGGTTAAACTGCATGGGTAGGATTCAGGTACAAATCTACAGGTTGTAAACTTGTGAAAACGATATTTTACTCCACAAAAAAACCACCGCTAACGAGGTGGTTTTTAAATAGTATATGCTAGACAAAGCTTAGTCTCTTCTGGCAAATTTGCTCAGCAATCGGAGCATTTCCATATACAGCCAAACAATGGTAACCATCAACCCAAAAGCACCATACCACTCCATGTCGGCTGGCAAACCTCGTTCAGCCCCTTTCTCAATCATGTCGAAATCTAAAATCAGGTTGAGGGCAGCAATGGCCACTACAAATAGGCTGATGCCGATACTCAGTAAGCTGCTATCGCTCATAAAGCTAACGTTCACCCCAAACCAACCTAAAATCATAGTAAGAAGGTAAAAAAGAGCAATACCCATAGTAGCGCTGATAATTACAGATCGAAACCGCTCCGTAGCCCGAATTATCCGGAAATTATATAGCAGAAAAACAGCAATTGCAACCCCAAAGGTTAACCCTACGGCCTGCATAATAAGACCGGGATATTTTTCGGCAAACATTTCGTTGAATAACACAGAGATGCCTCCTATAAATAATCCTTCTAAAATAGCATATAAAGGGGCAATGTATTTTGCCCAACCGGGTTTAAACATAATGGCAATCGCCATGATTAACCCTCCAAAAATGCCGACCATCATTAGGGTCTGCATAGTTGCCGGCTTGCCTTCCTGAAACAAATGCCAGTTAAAAGCAGCAGAAGCAATCAGCAAAAGCAGCATAAAACCAAACTTAGTGATAGTACCGCGAACCGTCATGATACCCTGACGGGCAGCATCCAGTTCGAGCCCCTTGTTGAACATTTTTTCGGTAAGCGTAGGATTTCCAGATTCAAATAAAGCCATGATTCAAGATTTTTATTACTACAAATATACTAAAAAATATAGCTGATTGCAACCAGATGCCCCTCCTGAAATTGTTAAAACGTATGGGCGGCGGTGGCAGTTGTTTTTGAGGCGCCCGGATATTGATCAATGGTTTGAAAAACCACATCAGGCTGCTGTTTGAGCAAATAAATATATCGCCGAAGAGATGCGGAATCCTCCGGCCGGGAAAACATTCGGTCATGGGTTAACAATACCAGGTGTCGGGGAGTAATGGTTTTCATCTCCCGAAGCAACTGCATCGTTCTGGCAGCCAGAGAATCGGGATTTTGAACAGGCCGCGAGTTGGTATGCCGGAAATTCCATTCCTGATCCCAGCCCATCACATCATACCCAATACTGTCTAATTTATGCAACACAGGAGCTACCAGGTGATGTGATTTTTCTATATGCTCAATCCGCCAGGCATTATTCCCCGGCAATCGGGCAATCCGGTAATGGGGATGTAATACGCTTTCGGCCAATTGGAAATCTGCAACCGCCGTATCTGAATGTTGATAAAAATAGCGATAACGATTGCGAGCATGGGAATAGCTGTGGTTAGCGAGCAAAAACTGCGGATAGGCACTACGAATAGAGTCTACTAATGCCTTTCCTGTTCTCCACTTATCCACGTGTAAGCCTATCATAAAAAAACTGGCTTTCACCTGTTCCTCTCTGCAAATCTGAATACAATTTGAAGTTCCTGGCTGAGGTCCATCATCAAAAGTCAGGTAAACGAACCAATGCGTGGTATCCAACGCCGGTGCGGCCTCCGGTGGTATGGCGGGCTCCTCCTTTCTGGCGTTATCAGGCTGCGGATAGGTGGTATTTTCTGATGGCGGAGGGGCTGATGTACAACTTCCCAGTAACCATAAAATCGAGTAAAAAATCAGTTTTATTTTTTTTCCAAAAAACCCAAAAGTGCAGTTCATAACAACACAAAGTTATCATCTGCCTTCATTGGAAAAAGGGGTTTTGTACATATTAACAAAATACTTTAATAGTAGGCTTAAAAAACCTCCCTTTAAAAGAAAGGAAATGTTATCTTTATGCACTTATTTTTTTAACATATCAGCATGAAAGAAACGCTTTTACAAGACGTAGTAATTAAGTTTGCAGGCGACAGTGGTGATGGAATGCAGTTAACCGGCCAGCAGTTTACCAACAACACAGCGATGTTGGGTATTGATCTGGCTACCTTCCCTGATTTCCCCGCAGAAATCCGCGCCCCGATTGGAACCCTGCCTGGTGTGAGTGGATTTCAGTTACACTTTTCTTCCAACAAAGTTTTTACCCCGGGGGATATTGCCGATGTATTGGTAGCGATGAACGCCGCCGCCTTGAAGGTAAATCTGAAAGCCATTAAACCGGGAGGTAAAATAATCGTTAACCTGGAAGGATTTGATGCCAAAAATCTTCGTCTGGCAAACTATGCCGAAGGCGTTAACCCGCTGGAAGATGGTAGTCTTGATAGTTACGAAGTAATAAAAATAGACGTTACCAAGCTTACCCGCGAAGCCCTAAAAGACTTTCCTGAATTGGGAAACAAAGAGAGAGACCGAGCCAAAAATATGTTTGTACTTGGGTTTATCTACTGGATGTATAACCGTAGCCTCGAAAATACGATTAGCTTTCTACAGGAAAAATTTGGAAAAAAACCGGTGATATTCAACAGTAACGTGAAAGTGTTGCAGGCCGGGTATAATTATGGAGAAACCACCGAAGCCTTTGCCTCCCGCTATGTGGTGGAAAAAGCCAAAATGAAACCCGGTACCTACCGGAGTATTATGGGCAACCAGGCACTTTCTATGGGACTGATTGCTGCCAGTGATAAAAGTGGATTGCCGCTTTTTCTGGGCGCTTATCCTATCACACCGGCTTCAGACATTTTACATGAGTTGAGCAAGTATAAAAACTTTGGAGTAAAAACTTTCCAGGGAGAAGACGAGATTGCCGCCATCACTGCTGCCATTGGAGCCAGCTATGGAGGTGCCTTGGGTGTTACCTCCACCTCGGGCCCCGGCATGGCACTTAAAACAGAAGCGATGGGACTAGCCGTAATGCTAGAAATACCCCTGTTAATCATTAACATCCAAAGAGGGGGGCCTTCTACTGGCTTACCAACCAAAACCGAACAAAGCGATTTGATGCAGGCCTATTATGGCAGAAATGGGGAATGTCCTATGCCGGTAATTGCCACGGCTACCCCCAGCGACTGCTTTGATGTAGCCTATGAAGCAATCAGATTGTCGGTGCAACATATGACGCCCGTTGTATTATTAAGCGATGGCTATATTGCCAATGGTGCCGAACCCTGGCGATTCCCCAAAGCGGCCGATTTACCCGAAATAAAAGTTAATTTTAAAAAGGGCCTGGATGCCGATGAACCCAAATTCCAACCCTATCGTAGAGACGAAAAATTGGCACGCCCCTGGGCAATTCCAGGAACTCCCGGTTTGGAACACCGGATTGGTGGCATCGAAAAACAAGATATTACCGGCAACATCAGCTACGACCCCGAAAACCATCAGCATATGGTGAATGTTCGGCAAAGTAAAGTAGATAAGATTGCCGATTATATACCCCTGCAACAACTGGAATGTGGGCCGGAAAAAGGAAAAGTACTGGTATTGGGGTGGGGCTCTACATTTGGAGCAATCAAAAGTGCCGTACTGCAATTGCTCGAAGAAGGCCATTCCGTTAGCCATGCACATATCCGTTACCTGCGTCCTTTCCCGAAAAACCTGGGAGAGCTTATCGGTAATTTCGATCAGGTGCTGATACCAGAAATTAATAATGGCCAGCTGATAAAAATTATCAGAGATCAATATATGGTGGATGCAAAAGCCTATAATAAAGTAATGGGTGTACCTATTACCAAAGGAGAGCTGGTAGAGGTTATCCGGAAAATGCTCTAAATTATCTCCTACCTATTTTTATGCCGAATTCGGGGAACCTTACAAAGTTCCCCGAATTTTTTTTCAGACTACCCATAGATGGCAATCTGAAAAGTTAGCTTTGCCTTATAGTATCATTAACCCGCGCATATGAAAATTTATATTTCTGCCGACTGGCATCTCGGAAAAAAATTACATCAGCAGGATTTACAGGAAGACATGTGGATTTTTTTTCAGTGGCTATTAGATGAAGTGGAAAAGGATTCCGCCGATTATCTGCTGGTGGCCGGCGATATTTTTGATCAGGTAAACCCACCCAATGATGCCGTTCAGCAGTATTACAACTTTCTGGTAGCCCTGCAAAAAATCAATTGTAAAGCTGTAATTATTGCAGGCAACCACGACTCCCCCTCATTTGTAGATGTGCCCAAGCAATTATTAGAATCGATGCATATTCAGGTGATCGGAAGTTTTCCGGGGTTAGACAATGTTCGGGAATTGTTTATTCCACTTATCAATCGGGAAGGACAAACAGAAGCGGTGCTAGCAGCTATTCCATTTTTGCACGACCGATTTGTGCGAACGGTTGGAGAAGGCGAGGGGGCTCGTGAAATAGAGGAAAAAATAAAAGAAGGGATTGCTAAAGTGTTTGCCACAATCGGAGCAGAAATGAAAAACACCTTCCCCCATTTACCCAAATTGGGAATGGCCCACTTACATGCCCAGGGCTCCGAGCCCAATGAAGCGGAGAGAGAAATTCAAATCGGTAATCTGAACGGAATTGAAGCAGGTACTTTATTGCAGTTCGACTACCTCGCATTGGGGCACATCCATACCGGACAAACTGTGGTGCCCGAACGTATTCAATATGCCGGCAGCCCTGTTTCCCTCGGATTTTCAGAAAACCGATACCCGCACAAAATAATACGGGTAACAATTGAAAATGGCCAAATTACACAGGATTTTTTACCAGTACCCAAATCAAGATCGCTCTATCAGATAAAAGGAACCCTAGCTGAAGTAGCAGAAAAGATTCAAGCACTCAAGTGCAAATACTCACTCACTGCCCTGCTTGATATTGCAATTGATGAGCCTGTGTTTAATCCTGCCGTTAAAGACCAGCTGGAAAAATGGAAAGAAGAATTACCAAAAGAAAAAAATATCCGGGTACTAAATACCCGCATACAATATCATGATAAAAATGAAGCCTATCTGCTTGCAACGTCTGCCATAGAACAAGTGAAAGAATTAGATCCGGAAAATGTTTTTCAATCGCTATTGAAAGACAAGATAGAAGTTGATCAACAGCCCGCTTTGCTAGAATTGTTTCGTGAAATATTATCAGACCAATTACAAGCCGACAAATGAAAATAATTGCACTCCGATTAAAAAACCTGCATTCACTCAAGGGTGAATTTGCTATTGACTTCACACATCCAACCCTAGCTGAGTCCGGAATTTTTGCGATTACTGGCCCTACCGGAGCAGGAAAAAGTACGCTACTTGATGCTATTACATTGGCCTTGTACTCTTATACTCCTCGCTTAGAAGAAATCACAAAAGGAGGCATCGAATCAAATAATATTTTAGTAACACAGGGAACATCAGACGGGTATGCCGAACTAGTTTTTGAGGTAAATCAGCAAAAATATATGGCCAATTGGTCGATCAGTAAAAACAGAAATGGTAACTGGAACGAATATAAACACCAACTCAGTATTCAAGATGCTGCAATTGGCTGGAAGCAGCTGACCGACAAAAGAACGGATACGAAAGCCAAGATTAATGAGGTTATAGGACTAAGCAAAGAACAATTTTCTAAAGCCATTGTACTGAGTCAGGGGAAGTTCGATGATTTTCTGACCGCCAAGGAGAAAGACAGATACAAATTACTGGAGATTATCACCGGTACAGGCTTGTACAGGGAAATTGGCAAGAAAGTATTTGAAAAGTATAAAGAAGCCAAGGAAGCCTATACCTTACAAGAGAGCAAGATCAGCCATATTAATTTATTATCAGCTATAGAAATAGCTGCTATTACAGAACAACTAACTAACTATTCATTCGAGCTAGCTGCTTTAGAAAAGGAAATAACCACAATTACCTTTCAGCGCGATAAGAGAACAGAACTAACTGAGATCAATAATCGATTAGAAGCTGCAGCGGTAACCTTAACCAAACTGGCAGAAGAAGAAACAACGCTGGCACCCTCCTTACAAAAATTGGCTGAATACGACAAGGCAGTTTTAATTAAACCCGCCTACTCTGAATGGAAAATGGGGATAGCGGCGGGCACTGAAATTGGAAAAAAAATCGAAAAAAATAAAGCCGACATCAAAACCCTATTAGACCTTGAAACCCTTTATATCAACAACCTTGCCGAACAAATACACCAACCAATAAATAAAAATAACTTCCTACATGAATTAGATGCTTTTACAGCTAAAGTGGCTTCGCTAGATAGGGAAATCGAATTACTGAACAACACAGTAGACAGTTATAAAGCGAGTAACCGAAAGTTATATAATACATTACCAGATAGCTTGCAACAAAAAGTAACCCCCTTTCTAAAAAATAATCCAGATGGATTGGATGTATGGATACAAGAACAAAAAGAACTGTGGACTTCAAATATCCCGCAAGGCATATTGCCAATCGACTACTTAACAAACCAAATTGCCCTCCAAACAGCAACGCTTGAACTATTGAAGGAGTTGCGATATCCAGCAGAGAATATTCCGCAGCTAAAAAACAAGAATCGAGAATTATATCAACAGAAAGGTCAATTAGAAGAAGGTCGAATCAAATTGATTAGATTACACGCCCAGCTCAGCGATACGTTACTTCACGAGGAGACATTTCTACAAGAATTACAAAAAGAACTCAATCGCTTTCGCGAATTGCACCGTCTCGACAGTGTTCGAAGCTCATTACGGGCAGGAGAGCCCTGCCCCTGTTGCGGCTCCACCAATCACCCGTATCTTCTGGAGATGCCTGCAATTTCATCAGTAATTGAAAATCAGGTTGAAGAGAAATTAACATTAGTAGCAACGCTACAATCGAAAAAAACAGCAGCAGACCGAGAGCTGTTAGAGCAATCAAACACAATAGAAAATGCCGGTCGAGATATAAATAATAACGAGGAATCCATAGGCAATATCCTCGAAAAAGCAGCTGCCACTTTGCAAAAGATCGGCTTGAACGAAATACCCTCTCCGGAAAAACTACATGTACAAATTTCAGAAACGGAAGCAGCCATCGAGAAAAACAAAGCGTCGCTACTGTGGGCAGAAAAAGAAAAATCCTTCCGTGAAATATTGGAAGGCATTAGAAAACAATTTCAAAATGAAGAACTATTCCGTAACCTACAACAAGAACGCATCCTCCTATTCAGCACAACTCCACTAGAATCCATTCAAAACACATTACGCAATAACTGGGTAATTAACGAAACAAAATTATCTTCTTCTTATACTTCCGAGGAAGCACTGGCGCAGGAAGAGAAAAAAAACACATCGCAAGTAATCAATCTAGCCACTAATGTTAATAAAGCGATAGGAGCTGCCGGATTCTCCTCTATGGATGCATTTCAAAACGCCCTGGTTGCCGAATCGGTTGCTGCTGAATGGAAACAACAAATAAATTCTTTAGCAAACAGAAGGGTTGCCGCTGAAACTGATTTGAAATCTCTTGAGGAACGAAACAAAGCGGTTAGTGCTTTAATACAGCTGGAATTTGATAACAAAAATCTGGATGAATTATTACAATCACTCAGTAATCAAAAAACACAAATATTAGAAAGCAGAGGAAAAATACAACAACAGCTTGCGGATAATCAGAAAGCAACAGAAACGCATGCATCACTAATGGAACAACTTCAAAAGTTACAACAACGCCAGCATCTATTTTCCACCCTGAACTCGCTAATAGGCGATGCCGGGGGAGATACTTTTAATAAAATTGTTCAAAGAATAACCCTCAAACAGCTTTTGGCACTTGCCAATGGCCGAATGGAAAGCCTAATGCCGCGGTATCGCTTACTGATAACCTTCGACAAAACAAAAAATGAAGACCAGATTTGGGTGGCCGACTTATATATGGGAAATGAAACCCGCTCGATCAATAGTGTTTCAGGTGGTGAGCGTTTTGTGATTTCGCTCGCACTGGCGCTGGCGCTTAGTGATATGGCCTCCCAAAATGTACGAATCGATAGTTTATTTATAGACGAAGGATTTGGCAGCCTTAGTCCCGACGAGCTCAATAACGCTATTCAAATGTTAGAACGTATGCAGTTAGAAGGGAATAAAATGTTAGGCATCATCAGCCACGTAGAAAGCCTGAAAGAAAGAATTACAACACAGCTGGTAGTTGAAAAAATAGGTCCTGGAGAAAGCACCCTGTTTTTAAGTACCCCTGAAATGAAAGTCTCTTTACGTGCACAGAAATAATGTAATTTGCCAATATCATTAAAGCATCTGTATGCATCGTTTTTGTATTGCCGCAGCTATCAGTTTTCTGCTAATCAATTCAGCAGCTGCACAAAAAATATTTGCCGTTAGATATGCTTCTCAGGCAGATGTAAAAGTGTTTATTGTTAAGTACGAGAGCCAGGCCGACCTTCTTGTATATAAAGTAAAATATGCCAGCGAAACAGGCAATAATCAGGGTAAATGGTTTTTTACCGACTACGCTTCACAGGCTAACAAGAAAATTTTTTGGGTAGACTATGAAAGTCAGGCACAGCTGAAAATTTATTTTGTGCCCTATGCCAGCCGGGCAGGTTGGAAAAAACCTGAAAAGAAACACTTACTTTATTAATCAGGTAACTATTTAATGGCTGAGAGCCGATCTGCCTGCAGAAACTGAGCCGGCAAAGGTGTTTTACCATACATACTAAGATCAGCGAGAATTTCGCCCACAACCGAAGTGAACTTAAATCCATGTCCGCTAAATCCCCAGGCAACTGATACCCGCTGATGCTGATTGGGTAATAAATCAATAACAAAGTGTTCGTCGGGGGAATAGCTATACAAACAGGTTTTAGTAGCATTCAGCGCATCCTCCGCCACCCCTAAATACTGTTGCATAAATTTGCCGAGAGTCGCTATTTCGTTTTGATCAATAGTGCGTTTGGTTTCATCGGGATGCGAGGGTTTGCCCGCATGGTGATGCGCTACTTTCCATCCTCGAGGTCCATGATCCGGCAAGGAAGGAAATCCATAGTAAGCTCCCGGAACGCCTTCTTCTGCGATTAACCAACAGGGAAACTGTTGCGCGTTTTGAGGAACATCCGCCGGCGGAGAATACCAGGCAAGCGTTTGTTGGGTAATCTGAAGATGTGCCTGAACGCCCGGAATTACAGCTCCCGCCCAAGGGCCAGCCGTTATAATTAATGTATCCGCAGTAAATGTTTCGTGCTCTGTAAAAACCTTTACACCCAACTCATCGGCCTCCCAGCTTATCACCTGCGCTTGCTCTCGGATATCGGCGCCCGCCCGAATGGATAATGCAATCATTACCTCAATCGCTTTATCAGGAAACAAAAATCCGGCATCCGGTTCAAACATAATTTCAGCGTTTTCGGGCAACGTAAACTGAGGAAATCTTTGTTGAAGTTGCGCGCTATCCCATTGTTCCAACGGAATTTGATACTGATTAGCAGCTTCCCGAATCCTTTGCAATAAATCATTTCCCGGGGGACCAGCATACAATAATCCGGTGGGAACATACAATTGCTCTCCCGACAGTTGTTCAATTAGATGCCAGTTTTGATAGGCCTTCTCTAGCAAGGGAACATAATCGGGATGCTCAAAGTAAGCTTTGCGAATGATGCGAGTGTGTCCGCTATGGGCGCCTCTTTCGTGTGGACTGGTAAATTGCTCGAGGCCCAACACGCGTTGGTTTCGGCGGCTTAGATGGAAACAGGCTGCACTACCCATAGAGCCTACTCCAATAACAATTGTATGGTAGTGTGTAGAATTGGATACAGGCATATTACGATTTCAAGAATTACAATAATACAAACAATTAGGCCAATAATCTACGGATAGCCTCTACCGAATACCGGCTGGCTACTTCCTTTATAAAGAGGGGGAAATCAAATTCGGAATGATCATCGGCATTATCAGAAATCGTTCGAATAATGGTGAACGGAATCTGATATTCGTAACAAATTTGTGCTACCGCTGCTCCTTCCATCTCTACACATAAGGCGGTTGGGTGAAGATGTTGTAACTCCTTTTTTTGTGCATGGGACGAAACAAACTGATCACCGCTAATTATGTCGCCCATCCAAAAGGAGGGCTCCTTCATCTGAAATCGCTGCAGTACCTCATCTGTTAATAAGTGATGATGGTCGGCATCATTGATAACGCTGTGCAAAGCCCTTTCGGCTTGCTGCATTTGCTGGTCGTGTGTTAGAAACCAGGTGATATCCAGCAAGGGTATTTCGAAACGCGGCATCAGGGGACTGGCATCCATATCATGTTGCAACAAACGTTTTGCCAGCACAATATCACCTACCTTAACCTCCGGTCGTAAGCTACCGGCAACCCCGGTAAATATCACTTCGCTCACCTGAAACTGATGGATCAATGCAGCAACCGTGGATGCTGCCGCCACTTTCCCTATCCGAGAAATTACCAGCACCACTTCTTGATTCATCAGCTTGCCGCAATAAAAAGTACGCATGCCCAGTTGAACTTCTCGCACCAACTCCATACATTGCAGCAATCCGGCTACCTCTTCCTTCATAGCACCGATTATTCCAATGGGAGCAGATGATGTGCCTGTTTTCATGATACTTTTGTTGAGTTTGGTCAACAAATATAGGCTTACACATGCGTTCATGTAATTAATTGGATTAATCTTCCCGAATTCTAAAAAATCTTTATCTGTTTAACAGTTTATTATATAAAATGGAACGCTTTTTGTTGTCAGTACCTTAACCAAACCAGCCCAAATGAAAAAATCTTTACTTGTTGCATCTATTGTATTATGTTCTGCATACTCAACCTCCGTTTTTGCTCAATCTAATCAACGCATGGAGGATAAAAACTTCAAAAAGCCGGTAAAACATGAAATCCGGCTTAATATGCTCAGCAGTATGTTAGGCTTGTTAGAAGTGAACTACGAAAGGTTTCTTTCTGACAATACCGGGTTGGGAATTGCGACAACCGTATCCCTAGAGAAAAAAGAATATCAAGAAATTCGATCTTTGCTTTTGCCCTATTTCCGTGTTTACTTCAGCAATGGATTTTCTTCGGGGGCTTTTATAGAAGCCAATATGGCCGTTGCCAGAGAATACTACCCAGATTATGGAAATGGTTGGAGCAACAGAATATATAAATACCAAACCACATTTGGATTAGGTACTTCTGTTGGATATAAGTTGGTTGGAAGAAACGGCATAGTTGGAGAGTTGTCACTGGGGCTGGGAAGACTATTTGGTGATAGCTACGCAGAATTGTATCCACGGGTAGGTATTTGTATTGGAAAAAGATGGTAGTTGTATACTACTTACCCGTTTGTTTTCACCTCCTGTTCCCAGCCGGTAGCTTGTAAGGCCGGATCGTTTTCTTTTCGTAGAAAATCGCCCGTTTCGCTGGCTGCAACTCCATCACTTAAAAGTAAAGCCTCATCCGGCACGGTAATAATGGGTCGGGTACGACTTACTGTAGTATCATTAAAAGCAGGGTTAGATAAAGAATTATAACAAGAGATGATAGACCAGCGTGGCTGGCTACTGGTGTTCGCTTCACTACGATGTAAAATATTGCTATGAAAGAATAATGCGTCACCTGCCTCCAGTTCTATGTATTCATGCGGCAGTGTAGTAAGCGCATGTTTCACCATCTCCATATCAGCCCCCACCTGTTCGCCGGCAAATCCATGATTTAACCGTCCCATTTTATGTGAGCCCCTAATTACCTGCAAGCACCCATTTGCCCGATTAGCCTGGGTTAGTGCCACCATACAACTTACTAATTGATCTGGAAATAAAAACTGATTTTTATACCAATACCCATAATCCTGGTGCCATTCCCAGGCACCCCCCACACCGGGCTCTTTTTGCATGAGTTTGGTATGAAAATGACAAACCGGGGAAGTACTATCTAATAACAAAGCCGCTCCCTTTACCATTCGCTCGCTTCGCAAAAGTAAACTATACACATCCTCTCCGGGTGTATACCATAAAGTAAGCTTAGTTTGTTTGCCGGCCTGATCCGTTACCTGTGTAGCATGTTGCTGCATCACTCGGTCGCCCACTGCTATCGAATACAGCTTATCAATTTCTTCTTTCGAAAAGAAATTGCGCACCAATACATATCCATCCCGATGAAAGTGAGCAGCATCTGCTTGATTAAGGTGGTAAGCCATATACGTTGCTTAATAGTATCGGTAATTTACAATATCTTTTGAGATACCCAGACGCTGATGCTAGCTTATTTTGTAAACTCAATAATATGCTCAGAGGCATAGGAATCATCTCCGGGCTTAATGCGCTTTACATAAAAACGAGCTCGCTTGCCCAGCCGAACACAAGTATATTTCTCACGGATTGTTTCCGGCTCATTAAGCGGCTGTAAAGAAGGATACCATAAAATGTATCCGGGCTTCTGAAATAATAATTGCGGCGTGGTCCAGTCTTGGCTATTATTGCCCTCACCAAGATTTTCGTGGCGGTTGAATGATATATAGATCTTATCGCCCTGCCAGGATTTTCCCTCTACTCTACCCATCAACATTACCCAGCATTTCAAATAGGTGTTCCAGCTTACAGAGGGTCCCCAGTGAAATCCTCCTCCTGGCGAAGATGCGGCACCCCCACCCCGAGCGGAATCAATTTGCAAAGAGGATACCGGCTTACCCACTCCATTATACGGGGCTTTAAATTCTTTGCCATCCCATCGTAGTGCCTTCCCTTCCGGTGCATCCAAATCTTTCAAATGAATGCGGGCGACACTAATGCATTGGCCACTCGATTCTTTTCCGGAACTATATGTTGCCGAATCATATTTGCCAGGATATCCATATTCACCATAAAACAAATACAAATACTCGCCACTTTTAACAGCAGAAGGGTCACCCACTCCACCGGCAAAGGTATTCGAACTGTTATGAGGCTTTAATATCATACGAGGATCCAGATCTTCGATAAAAAGTCCTTTATTTTCCCAACTTTTTCCGCCATCCGTAGATTTCATGATACCTATACGACAAACCGCTGCTGGACTCTCTGGACCTGTAAGCCCTTGCGGCCACTTTTTGTTATGGTAGCCCTGGCCAGAGGTACTATCAAAAGGCAGGGTGGCTGGATAATTTTCGTTGTGGTATATTCCATACAGTGTTTTACCGGATACATCTGTTCGATCTTGATACACTGTTTCGAACCAAACGGCTCCATGCAATCCGGGTTTACCTATCGGGGCATTAGGCGGCATAACAGGATTGTGAAACTGCTCTTTGCTGGAAGCAAATACTTGCTCAGGATTTATTCCATCGGCAAACTTTAAATCGCGGGCATACCCCCAAACGGGATCTTCGCCATATTTACCCGGAAAAATGCGAAATGTATCGCCCACCCAAACTTCTGCCATATTGCAATCTACAAAGGAGTTAAATGTAACCCGAGCTGCCGGTTGCAACATAAAGGTGGGTGCAAAGGGAGGGGGGGTAGGGGAAGAACAAGATGCAATAAGACTTACAGCTACCATACAAGCAATCAACAGTTTATTTTGCATAACCAAGTTTTACCCATACGCTGCCATAGCGAATGGAGGAGTTAATATTTTTTCAACTCGCGAATAATCGCCTGAACATCTCTTTCGATCTTCTCATCCGATATTTTACGACCATATATTTCGGAAGTAGTCCAACCCTGCCAAATCACTTTATCGCTTCCCGGATTCATCATGGTAAGGGTAAGGGTACCTTCTTTTACCTGACGGGTGGATGTGGTATAACCCACAAAATTAGAAGGGTAATAAATAGGCACCCAACGGCGGGTGGCCGGATTAAAATACCAGCGGTTAAATGGTTGCGAATATACCGGCGTGTTCACACGTTGCTGTGATTGGTCTTCCACCACATCAAAAACCAGATAAACATCGGGATTGCTTTTATTTTGCGTCCACCCATGCCCCTGCAGATAGCGGTCTACAGTTTGCATAATCTTGGTATCCCGCAAACTGTTTTGATTTGGCCGGCGTGTGTCATAGTTCTTATCCCCATCACCTTCGGCCCAGGCATACGTACTTATGCTATTGAAATTAACCGAATTATCTTTTTGATGGTATCCCTGCTGAACACATCCGGAAAAAAAGAAAACTAACACCACCCAAACAGCTGAATAACGAAATTTCATATCAACGAATTTAAAGTTTACATCTACTGCAATTTAGTAAAATTAATCATTCACACTATAGCTCTAGGGCATAACGGCACTTTCAAATAAAAAATGGTGCTGCCCGAATTGGGGAACTTCAACCATTTTTTCTTCACAAAGTGTTCCTATAAAACAGCAACGATTACTATAAGCCCAATGGCACTTCTATAAGAATTTTAGTGCCAGAACCGGGTTCGCTCTGAACAACAACTTTCCCATTCATTAATTCGATGCGATGGTGAATATTCATTAATCCTAACCCGGATAAATTATTTTCGCGGGTTATCAAAAAGCCTTTCCCGTCATCATTCACAGAAATAGCTACTGTAGATTCGGTATATAAAAACAACAGCTGTATCCGTTTGGCCTGAGCATGCTTAATGATATTTTGCAAACTTTCTTGAATCACACGAAAGAGAATTGTTTCTTTCTGATGCTCCAATTGCATGGGCACTCCCTGGGATTGAATAGTAACCTCACATAGACCTGTTCGCCGGATTCGATCAGCTTCTTGCTCTACTGATCCCAACAGACCCAATACCTTAATTCGCTCACTACTCATCCCCTTAGCCATATCTCGTAACTCCATCATTGCCCGGCTAATATTATCTCGGGCATCTAACAAAACTAGATTTTTTGAGCCTTCTGTTTCTGCCACCAGATTCAGCTGTACAGATACAAGGCTTAATAGTTGACCAACATTATCATGTATTTCCTGACTCACATGATTCAATGTCTGCTCCTGTATTTTTTGTTGATTGGTATACAATTCGGTGAGTGTATTTGTATATTCAACCAGCTGATCGTTGGTTTGACGAAGCGTTTGCGTCATCGTATTAAAATTCCGCGTGAGTGATCCAATTTCGTCGCGATAGAGCACGGGCACTTCAACAGTATAATCGCCTTTATTTACTCCCTTAACCGCTTTTAGTAACTGTTTTAATGGATTGGTTAAAGTACGTTTCAACAAAGAGGGAAGCATTATAATAATTAACACTATGGCTCCAAATAAAATAAAAAACAAGCGCTTCAAATCCTGCTGCTGGTCCATTCTTTCGGAGATGTTACTTGGCATAATTGGCGGGAAATAAACCAAGGCAACTACGGCAATAAAAGTAACTACCGCTACAAAGCTGTAGCCGGTAATTTTAATTTGAAAACTTACAAACATATTGGAATAAGTAAGATAAGTAACGATTAACATCAAGTTCCCAATCCAAATACAAATAAAAAATGTCCAGTATCCAATGGGCGAATACAAACCAAAAATCAGGTTAATAATGGATAGCAATAAAAAACAAACCGCAACGCCTGCCAGTAAAAGGTGGGCATAGGTAGCATCTTCGTTCGTATATCGATTAACAAACACTTTTCGCAATGCAATAACCAGCGTACCAATATTAGTAAGTAACCCCCAAATAAATGAAATTGCCTGAAAGTAAAACACATTACTATCATTTGCCAATTCATTCCAGGTTAAAGCGCCAATAAGAAGCAGCGCTAATGGCAAGGCAAGTTGTAACATTATTTTTCGCTCCTTCTCGAAGCTGGACTGAATAAATAAATAATAAATTTGAAAGTTAGATAACATTAATAACGCTAACGAAGGACTATAAATTAAAATGGTTTCAAGCTTATAAATTAGCGAGCCTTCGGTTCCAGGATATAAGCTAAAGCGAATCATCTGATCAATATACCAAACAGAAGAAGCCAAGTAATTTAATGTCATCCAGCGCTTGACCGCAGTTTTTTCTTTACTCAACAGCAAAAATAATAACATACCAATTTGCGTGGCTGCCATAATAAACGCCATCACTGAGTGCGTATGTAACAATATCCAGGAAGGCATAAAAGCGTACTAAATTTTAATTGTCTATAAAAAGTCTTTTTTTCCAGTAATCACTTAAAAAAACACCTACCGGATCATACTTCTCTCGAACCATACACCAATCAGTAAACTTAGGATATAAATGTATTAGTTCTTCTTTTGTATATGCAGAAATGTATTTGCCCCAATGCGCACGAAATTGATACTCATCTAATTGAGCCCAAAATTCCTCATAAAAATTTTTTATTGGGTCGTTAGGGTTCCCGGCAAACCAAAAAATATCTACGCGCAAAGAACTACGGTGATATCCAGGACTCATCCAAAAATTACTGCTTTTTGATGGATATACTTCATAACTAAAAGTTCCCGGACCGTCGTGCCTTCTCTCAAAATAGTCCCGAAACTCTCTTAAAATTTGAGGTGCCTTATGAAGCGGAAACCAGAGTTCAGTAAACCATACCGGTATCAGGCGCTCATCAATTCCATTATCAGTAGGTATTCCATTGTACCAAACATCTTTAAATCGACTTACGCCATTTTCCAATAAAGCAGACAAAATAGACGGAACGATGGTATCACGAAAAAGTTTTGCAAACCATTCTCCTATGGCTGTATTTCTAAAAAAGGACTTCCGCTGTATTGCCCATGAGATTTTGCCGAAAAGTCGTAACATCTTACTGCCTAAAACCTGTATTGGGATGCCCAAAATCGAGCCCTTTAATTGCTCATACGGGAGTGGTGAAAACTTATCTGGCATTGACTCTCTGGCAGCAGTGCGTACCTGAATTTTATTTAGCCCTTTTTGTGGCCACCAAAGCAACTTCTGATACTCTTGTTCGTTAAAAAAATTAAGCAGGGGTTTCTTTTTTGCATCATCTCCAAAAAAATCAACCTCCCAATCTTTAATTTTTAATGTCGCTTCTTGCCCTCGAACAATAAAATAATCCTGCACCCGAAAAGTGGCTTCAACAATCACTCCAAATAGTCCTAGAGATAAGGCGGCAGCAAAAAACTCATTGGTATTATAATTATCGTCATTCGTAAATGTTACACGGGTAGCTTTTCCTGACTGTGCAGTAATGAGTGTTATACTCTGTAAACATTCATTAAAAGGAGTTTTCAAAGAACTGCCTGCTGCGCCTGTGGAGAGGAAGCCACCAACCGTCTGATGAGTAATGCCTCCCAAATCAGGCAAAGCCAATCCAAACTGATGAAGTTGATATACTAAAGAGTTTTCCAGCGTAGAAATACCTGTTGGATCATTGGGGTCGATTCCAAGATTACATCCTCCCTGCACGCGAACCAGCTTTTGCTCCTGATTGATTGAAACCGACCGCATCCTACCAAGATATATATAAAGCCTGTTTTTCTCTTTTTCAAGACTAGGTATTAATGGAACCGAATGGGCTGCCCCTCTCAGACAAATTACTTTTTTTTCTGTGATAGCTTTGTTCACTAAAAAACATACTTCCTCTTCCGATGCCGGTAAGTAATAGGGCACTTTTCCTATATAAAACTCATCTATATGCATGAATGCTGAATGCTTGTGTAGATTAATATGATATTCAAATGAATTACTTCCATCCCCTTTCTAGCATTTTCATAGCATTCCCGTGAAATATCTTTGCGATATGCTCTTCGGAAAATCGGCGAACCATGCGGCCTGTTTTATAACAATGATATCGCTCATTTCTCATCCGCTCCAATAGCTTTTCTACTTGTTCGTACAGATATAAATCCGGAGGCGTATCTGTAAAACCATCAAAATCTGTTCCAATTGAAATGCAACTAAAATCCTTGGAAACAGTTTGTTCATTGATAGAGTATATGGTTTCCATTACACAATCGATTCCCGACAACTCCCAACCCTGATATTCCGGTAAGCGGGGATCTACGCCCGTTAACCACCAGTTTTCTAAGATAATGCCAATTACACCTCCACTTTTCTCTACCTCTATAATATCCTCATAGCTGGCAGCATAGAATTTATGGTGATCATAGCAGGTAACCCCCGTTTTCTTTTGATATACTTCGAACAACGCCTGTGATCCACAATGAGAAAATGTAACCGGTCTGCAACCAATGGAAGGATGCTTTTCTGCCCAAACATTATTTAATCCATACACGCTTCTTCTTGTGGCAGCCGTTGAATGCGTTAAATCAATTATCATTCCGATATCCAGCATCGTATTAACTATGCTTACGCCGAGTGAAGTTAACCCTTCATTCATATCTGCACAGGTAGGGTTGTATTTCCATTGGTATTTAAATGTATTTACCTTAGGAAACTCAGCTATTCCTTCTACACAGTCAGATAATTCGTTTTTAAATAAGTAAGCCAACGTCATCATACAAACCCCCCTGTGCTTTAGTGCAATCAGATTGTCTATGTAACGCTGAAAGGGGTCAGACACCGTCATTGCGTCCCTTACAGGAATATGTTTTTTACCGATTTTTCTGGGCTGATCTGCTGGTGGCAAATCTCTACCTAAAGCGTGCGAGCCTTCTATTGCATGAATAAAAACTATTTTTCCTCTGCGCCTTGCCTGTTCCAATTCAGCATAAGAACGTGCAATTACAAATGTTTCACATCCAAGTTTCCGATTGGTTATATATACTTGGTCCTCAAAAAGATTGATAATTTTATTGATCTGCGTAAAGTTGCTGAAATCCTCATGTTCCATCTTATCTGCTACCCGATTCAGCAATCGGATAACCCTGCTTAGCATACCAAATTTCCTTCGCATCGCACCTACCGGAATATCATGGGGCACAATTAATACCCCCACCTGCTTGCATGTCAACTGAAAAAAATCTACCTGAACACCCAACATAGACAATAAACCATCCCCCGGTACAGGCCAATGCCGCTTCCAAAATTTCTTTCCCCAAATATTCAATTTCATGGAAACATGTGTATGTATGTCTACCAAATACATCGGATTTACCGGTATTGCAGGACTATCCCTAAGCCGTTGGGGACTTCTAGCGCCCAGAAAAAGCATAAACGAATCCCACCAGCTTCCCCTTTCGGCATAACGAGAATGTGTTACAGACATAGTCGAGCATTTAAAAAGTAAGTATCTATAAAAACGTAAAATATCTGTTTATCATATACTATTGGGAGCCAACTGAAATATGTAATTTTACACTGCATATATAGCTCAAAACCAATGCGTTATAAAGTGATTTAAAAACAGGATTTTTCCTGTTTATTTTCTGGTATAGTTTTCTTAATAATCCAATAACAAGGGGCTTTTTGCCCGAAAACAAGAATATATCAGCAAAATTCGTTTTGTTGGGCAATAAGATTACCCTCTTCCTAATTAGGTAACACCGGAAATAGATAACTAAGTATTGTAAATTCTGCTTAGTCTGTAAATAGATTACAAGTAAACCTTGCAACTTGCATCAATATAAAATATCTGTTTTTCAGCAGCCAGATTGGTAATTTCATACAACGCTAATACAATTACATGTCTTTTTCTACCGACATTTTTTTACAATTTGCCCAAGCATTTCCGGAGCCCACCTTACAACCCCATGCCTGGTTATTGGCTCAACGATTACAAGAAGGGCATATCTGCATAGAAGCAACCGACCCCGAAAAGGGAACGTCGGGCAACGCAGCAGGAAAATACGCAAGTGAACAACAGTTAACCCAACTAACCCACTGGATCGGCAAGCAAAACGAAATTGCCCCCTTTATCCTGCATCGTAATCGCCTATACTTGCATCGCTACTTCCAATACGAAAGTGCCATCCTTCAACATATACGTAGGCTACTAAATGCCGAATCTGCAACCCGCACCATAAAAATGAATGCCCTGCTTCAACAGGTTAATCTACTCGCATCCCTTGAAGCCGACTACCCATTACAAAATCTGCCTCCGGAACTTTGCGCGGATTGGTCGCTGGCAGCAGTTATTTTGGCCTGCCTGCAACATTTTACCATTCTCACGGGCGGACCAGGAACGGGCAAAACCACAACGGTTGTAAAAATTCTTTGGCTTCAATATACCCTGTATCCCAACTGTCGCATTGCACTGGCAGCCCCAACCGGCAAAGCCGCCACAAGAATGGCAGACTCACTACAATCAACTACCCTCCCCCTCCCGGATAAAATTAAAAGCAGCATTCAACAGCTACAACCCCTTACCCTACACAAGCTGTTAGGAAACAAAAAAGGAGATATCTACTTCAAACACAACGAAACCCATCCGCTGCCATACGACCTCGTAGTAATAGATGAGTGCTCCATGATTGATGTAGCTATGTTTGCGAAACTTTTATCGGCAATCGGCCCATCTACCAGAATTATCTTATTAGGGGATAAAAATCAACTAGCCTCTGTTGAGGCTGGCAGTCTTTTTGGCGACCTTTGCAGCCAAGCAGATGCCATTAATACATTTTCACCCGATACGCAAAACTTCATCCATCAATTTATTCCAACTCCAGCCCGACATTTGCCAGCTTCATCACCAAATATCACCCACCCACTAGCCGAACATATCATTGAATTGCAATACAGCCATCGGTTCAGCAGCCAAAGCGGTATCGGCAAGTTTAGTGAGGCCATTTTGCATAACCAAACAGCTGTACTAGACCAATTTTTAGCAAATAGCAATGGGGGCGAAGTTTCCATTCACGCTGCAGATTCACCAAACGCCCTGCTAAGCTTCATCGATGGGTACGAAGCCTATATTCGGGAGCCAGACATCTATCAAGCACTGCAGCTATTTCAACAACAACGTATCCTATGCGCCGTTCGGGAAGGCGTTGGAGGTTTAGAAGAATGTAACCAGCTGGCAGAAATCCGACTGAAAAAAAATAATTGCCTCAACCCGGATACTGTCTTCTACGAAAACCGACCCATTATTATCACCCGAAATAATAGAGAGCTGGGTCTTGTTAACGGAGATGTAGGTATTGTTAGAACCATTCAGGGTGAAAAAAAACTTTGGCTAGACGATGGCAATGGCAAAGTGCGTGGGATCAGCATTCACTATATCCAATATGCAGAAACGGTTTTCGCAATGACGATACATAAAAGTCAGGGCTCAGAATATAGCCGCGTATGTATTCAAATGCCAAGCCGGGCTGATATCCCTATTTTAACACGCGAACTGTTATACACGGCCGTTACCCGGGCAAAACAACAAGCCATCGTTCTTTCGTCGGAAGCTGTATTAAAAGCAACCGCTGCCGGCAGTGTACAAAGAGCTTCGGGTATAACACATCGAATGGACGAACTATAAACTACTATTTCATGTCCAATCATCTATATATTTCTAATTCAATTGAAAAACTTGCCACGCAACTGTCGCAGAATCTGCAACAAGAAACCTGTGATGTATTTCAGCAACAACATATCATCACCCAAACAGAGGGGATGAACAAGTGGCTTACCGAACAAATTGCGCAACAGCTGGGCATTAGCGCACATATAGCCTTTCATAGTCCCAACGATATCATCGCCCTGCTGCATGTGTGGCTATCAGAAAAAACCGGCCCAGTTATTACATCAGATAAAATCAGATGGAAACTATGGAAAGAATTAAGTGAACCAGCATTCAAACAAAGATTTCCCGAAGTGGCTTCCTATTACCAAAACCATCCTATCCGACAAATTGCACTGGCAGATCAAATGGCAGATTTATTCGACCAATACCAAATCTATCGGCATGGATTAATTAATAACTGGAACGAATCCACGCAATCGCCCGCCAACTTTCAATGGTACCTCTGGAAGAGACTACAGCAAGGTTATCAGGGAAAAGTGTCTGACAAGCCCAGTGTGTTGAAAAGACTGAAAGAAGCACTGAATAATCCGGCACAACAAGAAAAATTTCGTGCCCGAGTTGCAGGTCTGCATTTTTTTGGCATAGCCGTTATTACCCCTTTACACCTAGAACTGTTTCAGCTACTGGCAGCCCACATACCCTTACATTTTTATCTGATGAATCCGGCACCTGCCTATTACTGGCTGGAAGATGAAACCGAAAGAAGTTTAATAAAAAAACGACAAAAAAATAAATTGCGCCAACCCGAAGAAGGGTTTAACCTGCCGGGGAATACTTTGCTAACAGGATGGGGGTCGGTTATCAAAGACAGCTTCGCACTGCTATATCAGCAAGAAGAGTTAATGAATGAAGTATATGATGACTGGATTGTGCCGCCCCTAGATAATCCCGCTACCTTACTGAAAAAAATTCAAAAAGATATTTTCGAAAATGCGTATGGTAATTTCCGAGAAGCCGTTACCATTGAAAATCTTACGGATGGATCGGTAGTTTTTAATAGCTGCTACACTAAGGCAAGAGAGGTAGAAGTGCTGTATAATGAACTAGTAAAAATTGTAAATACAAGGCCCGGAGAATTATCGCCCAAAGATATATTGGTTCTCTGTTCTAATATGGACGATTATGCTCCCTATATCCGCGCAGTATTCGACAATGCCCCGTACCGATTTCCCTATACAATCTCCGACCAAACCATTACCGAAGGGGCTTCCCTTTTCGGCGACTTACAGCGGTTACTCGAGCTGAATAGTGATACTATGAAGGCGGAAGTGGTAATAGAACTGCTGGAGTCGCGAAATATCAGTCAGCGCTTTGGCATCACCCAGCTCGAACTGATTAGAACCGTTATGCAGGAGGCCAACATTCGCTGTGGCACCAGCGGAGAAGTTGAAAATGATACCCGTCTGGTAAGTTGGGAATATGGATTACAACGCATTGCCCTTGGATGGTGTATCAGCGGGAGCTCCATATACAACGCCCCTTCAGGAGACACCCTTATACCCATTGATATTGTTGAAGGAGATGACATATTCGAGCTAGTTAGATTTCATCAGTTTGCCTCTCAGTTGCTACATCATCTAGAACAAAGAAAAATTAATCGCAGCGTAAGCGAATGGATTAATTATGTGCGGGAGCTTATTACGGATATGCTTTTCGTAAATGACGACCAGGAATCAGGAGACTACCACGAATTGATTGCCTATTTAGACAAATACAATCAACAGGCTGCAGACATAACAGATTGGGTTCCATTTGAAGTATTTGCCTACCAGTTTAACGCCACCCTACAATCAGAAACCCGCCAACAACAGTTTGGCAGAGGGGGTGTATTATTTTGCTCGCTTATCCCCATGCGAAGTATCCCCCATAAAGTGGTGGCCATACTGGGTATGAATTATAATGAATTTCCCAGAAAAGATAATCGCCCTCATTTTGATTTACAGAAAAACAACCCCGGAAAGGGTGATCGGAATATTCGCAATAACGATAAACATTTATTACTAGAAACCCTTCTCTCTGCCAAAGAACATCTTATCATCAGCTATCAGGGTCAGGATGTGAAAGACAATCGACCCATCCCTCCCTCGGCATTAATTGATGAACTGATAAATTATATATTGGAGGGATTGCCCCAACCTGACTATCGGTTAAGAAAAAAGCTGATTATAGAACACCCCCTGCATAGCTTTAGCAGCCGATATGGGTCCGGCGGAGCAGACGGACTCACTTCCTATTTAACATCGGTTATGCCGAAGCCTTTGGTGAAAAAGACGATTCAACCTGTATCAACCAATCCTGCGGCTTCCCCTTTGATTGAACTATCATCGCTCACTGCGTTTGCCAAAAGCCCTTTCACTTGGTATTTGCAAAAAAACTGGCAATTATTTCTCTACCAGGAAGATATACTCCTGCCTGATGTTGAATCATTTGAAATTGACACGGTAGAAAGTGCTAGGCTTATTAAAGAACTATTAGCATTTTCTCCGGACACGTATGAAGACATCTATCGGGAATGGTTATTACAAGGTAAATTACCGCTAAGCAATCGGGGTAAATTTTTATACAATCAGTTGGCAGAAAAAGCCCGTGAGCTATATGAAAGCAGAGAAGTAATCAGAGGTAGGGAGGCCGCAAGAAATATAACGGTGAATCTGGATTTTGGCGTGGCTGCTCTTTCTGGAGTAGTAGAAGGTGTTTTTGGAAACCAGCTGATTGCCATGCAAACAAGTGGTAAGTTAAAAAAAGATTTTTTTCCTGCCTTTATTAACTTTTGTTGCTTGCGGGCACTAGACTTACCCATTACATTTCATTTTTTTAAAGAAAAGGGTGGATGGGTTTCTTGTGAGTCGAATGACCTTTCCTCGGCGGATGCAACAAAGTTTTTGCGCTTTTTTATTGATAATTTTTTACGCTCGCCGGAACACCCGTTCCTTTTCTTTCCCGAATGGGCAAAGCCCAATGTAGCGCTATACTTCAAAGATGGCGTAGAATCTTTTGTTAGTCAACTAGCCGATGAAGTAAAGAAAAGTAGCGATAAATACAAAGTGATAGCCGGCAAATCGGGATACTTTTCCGGCGAATATTATAACGAAATGAAAGAACATGTGGACTATGTGTATCCTCTATTGAAGGATATCAATGCAAACTTTTTTACACAACCTAAGACGTAGTCGAAATGGAAATATTAGAAGTAACCGAAGTGGCACTTGAAAAAAGCAATGTGATTGAAGCCGGCGCAGGAACGGGTAAAACCTATTCGATTGCTATACTCGTGCTTCGGCTGATTCTTGAAAAAAAGATACCCATTCAGGAAATATTGATGGTAACTTTTACCAAAGCGGCAGTTGCGGAATTGGAAACACGTATTCGAGAATTTATTGCACTCGCCTATCAGTGTGCCAAAGAAATTCCAATAGAAGATACAACCATTGCAGCAATTGTTGCGGATTCAATCAATCGGGAAGATGCAAACTCTACTCAACAAGCACTTAAAGACGCCCTAGCCCTGATGGATGAAACTTCTATTTTAACCATACATGGATTCTGTCAGAAAACCTTACAGGAATTTGCCTTCGAAACACAGCAGATTTTTGGTGCAGAAGCGCTCTCACCCGAACAGCAGATTGAAATGAGCGCCCAAAGTATCCATCATCACTGGAGAAAATATATTGCTCCACTCGGAAACGATTTATTGGAGCATATCAATCCTTATCTGAAGATAGGTGCTTTAGAAGACATGGTAAAACAAGCCCTCAGCGGAAAACAATTTAACCTGCCAATAACCCCAAGAACCCCTTTGCTCAATAATGCACATCAGCAGGAACTATTGGCAACTATTCAGATTGCTGAAAAAGAAAGAGACGACTGTTGGAATAGTCTCTGTGATGAGTTTACCAATAATAAATCTGCCTATAAAGCTGCCATCCAACAAAATTCGACTGCCAGAAGACATTTTAGTGATATAGACGATCCGAATGAACTTGTAAAACTAATTCAGAAAAAAAAGGAGAGTGATTATATATCGATTGTTTTTCCAACTATTTTACAGGGATTAGGTTTATGGGAACAAAAAGATGAAATACTAACCCAGCTTCAAAAACAAGTAACCTATATCATATTTGCCCACCTTGTTTTACTTATTACACATGATCTGGAAGAGTTGAAATCCAGACAATCGGTACTCAGCTTTGATGATATGATTGATCACCTTCATCGTGCAATTTGCTTACAACCATCGAATGAATTGGTAAATAATTTACGCAATAAATACAAAGCTGTTTTTATTGATGAATTTCAGGATACAGATCGCAAACAATACGAAATATTCCATCGGGTGTTTGGTCCTCCATCAGACACCATCGTATTTATGATTGGTGATCCGAAACAATCGATTTATGCATGGAGAAAGGCTGATTTGTTTACTTATTTCAAAGCCGTAAAAGAAGCCGACAACCAATTTAATATGTCGGTAAATTATCGATCAGCTGCCTCACTGATTGAGGCGTTCAATCATTTTTTTTTGCCGGAGGCCAACTTCGACACCTTTTATTTTCAGGGGTCGCCGGATGCCTTTTCGTATTTACCAGTTGAGTCGCCCGACCCAAACGACAAGGGCACGCTCGAATTGAATGGCGAAGAGGTAGCGCCTATCTCAATTCATCGGGAAGTGGGCGACATTGCCACGAGGGTAGCTATACATATAGCGGAACTGTTGAGTAATCCCGGCTACCGAATCAACAAAAACAATCAATCGAGGGCACTAACCCCTGCCGATATTGCCATTTTGGTTCGGGATAAATATCAGGCTGCAAAGATAAAAAACGCACTCAACCGGTTGAAAATACCCTGCATTAATCTGGAGAGTGAAAAAATTTTAGAAAGAGAGGAGTCTACGGTACTGCTGAATTGGCTGATAGCAATGGAGAATGTAACCCTCAGCAATATCAATCGAGCCATGTTAACCAATATATCCGGCTATCAGTTAGCACAACTTAGCGAACTGGATGAAGAGGCGCTGGTAGAAAGATTCAGCGAATGGAATGCCAGCTGGAAAGAGAAAGGTGTATATGTTACGCTGCAATCTGTATTTGCCTGCTTCGAGCTAACCAATCGGTTGCTGCAACCCAACGTTGAAAGTGGGGAAAGGTCTTTATCGAATTACCTGCAGCTGGCAGAAATATTACACCAAACAGAAACCCGCTTACGCTATAGACCGGCAGAATTGATCAGCTGGTTGCAAAAAGCTACTGAAGGTAATAGAATGAATGGTGATGAATATTTACAGCGAATTGAGAGTGATGCAGATGCTATACAGATTATCACTATACACAAAAGCAAGGGGCTGGAATATAATATTGTAATGGCACCCTTTCTTGAGTTATCCTGGAATGGGAATGACGAAAAGATGACTGGATTTAGAGATAACAATGGAGATTTTTATTACGGCAACACAGTAACTTTTACAGATAACCAAATGCAATGGGTAGAAACACAACAGGAACAGGAAAACCGGAGGCTGGTATATGTTTCTCTCACGCGGGCAAAGTATTCATGTTTTCTATTTACCAGCAAACCGGCTGTGTGCACCGGAACGCTGGATGTATTCTTATCTGCCATTTCAAAAACCCCTTCGCCATTCATTCATGAAGTAACTCAACTGCCGCCAATACCGGATGATTTCTGTTATCAGGCAGCAGCCCGGCCAATGGCAAGATTTGAGCAGGCGCCCGACTTTCGTCTAAAAAATACCAATTGGCAAAAACTGAGTTATAGTTATTTGAGTCCAGACCATGGTACACGCCCCCCCTCAACCGATAGTGAAACAGCCAGCCCCAAAAGCGTGTACGACCAATTTATATATTACCAATTACGCAAAGGAGCTTTTACAGGCAATCTGATACATTATTTGTTAGAGCATATAGATTTTACGCAACCGGAAAGCTGGTCTCTCACTATCAACAAAGCGCTGCAGCGCATGTCGCCCGGACTGGAAGAAACACACGGAGAGGGATTATACCAGTTGGTAGAACAATTATGCTCACTTGAGCTTACCGCAGGCAATTTTACATTTACGCTACCTCAAATCAATCGAACGCATCAAATGGCTGAATTGGAGTTCAATTTTCCGGTGCATGAATTTCAAACGCGGCAATTGATGGAATTATCCATCCCCAATACGCCCTTCCATTTACAAAAGGGACAATCCTGGCAGGGGTTGATGAATGGGAAGATTGATTTTATAGGCAAACAGGGGGAACAATTTTATTTGATTGATTGGAAATCGAATCACCTGGGTTATGAGGCTGAGAGCTACAGCCAATCAGCCCTGCTGGAAGCGATGGATGCAAACAACTATCATCTGCAGTACTATATATATCTGGTAGCGCTTTATAAATATTTACAAAGTCGGCTAGCAGATTTCGATTATGATCGACATATCGGGGGCGTATTTTACCTTTTTGTGCGCGGAATTAGGAGTGGCGCCTCTCAGGGGATTTTTTATCGGAAACCTTCGCACGAGCAGCTACTACAGTTTATGCAAACACTAACTGCTAATAGGTAACTAATCCCGTAAAAAAATATACTTCCTCTTATTTAACCACCAATTGATCCCAATACAGTTCAATATCACTAGCAGTAATGCGGGTACCCTCAATCACATTTTCCTGATTATCGTAAATGGCATAACCAAAAAGAGGTTGGGTAGCTGTATAAAAAATAAACTTGCCAGTTCTTTTTCCTTTTTCATATACCCCCTTGGCAAATAATTTTTCACGGGTAGCGGTATCACCAGCAGCAGAAATATCCATATTACAGAATACACATTCCATCCATTCGCCCTGTTTTTTATCGCCATCGTAATTTCCTTTCTCAATTAGGTTGCCCGAATTATCATAGCTTTCAAAGATGCCTTGCAAGGCTCCCTTTACATAATTTTTCCGGAGCGTTACCCTTCCGGATTTATCATAGTAAACGGATTCCCCCTCCTTTAGTCCCTCCATAACATGTATCTCGTCTTTGGGCTGTGAGGCAGTATGCATTTCAAATACTATGCCGCTGTAGGGCTTGCCTTGATAATATAACAAACCGCCAGTTTCGGAAATTTCTTGTAGGGCAACACGGGAAGGAACAGAGGAACAAGCGAGGAGAACGCAAACGCATAGCGCTGCGAAAATGGTTTTTTGCATAGGTAGGATTATTTGGATATTAAAAAACGATTGCAATATACACATTCGCAAACAAAAAAATTGATTGGTGAAATGTAAAATTGTTAAAAACCTTACCCCCCTTTAAACCAGTAAATAAATGGTGAGTCTATATGCTAAACAGCCCTATGAAAATATCTTTACTGATTTTATTAGTATTTGCCTTACTAAATGCTTGTACGGCATCTCGCCCGGTTACGATGGTACAAACCGCACCCCGTTTAATACAACCACGCAGCGTGGTTACCCGAATTGTGGTAGTTCCGGCACCCCAACCACGGCGTATTAGTAAATATCAAGTTAGGAGAACTCCCTGGCGGCGATATTTCTAGCAGTCCGATTCAATAAAAACAAACAAGCCACCTATCAATCTAAACAGTTTGGTAGAGGGAACATCTATTGCTAAATCTTTTAATCTATGCGTCACTACAAAATCTTACTGCAGTTTTCTGCCTGTTGTATTTGGCTATTTCTTTTACTAGGTTGTATCAAATCAACCAAAGGTGAAATTAGCACTCCCTATCAAACCACAAAAACGGTCAGCTACAATGGCATTTCTGTTGATGTTATTATTGATAAACCAACAGGAAATGAATTGGATGTTTTACTGGTATTTCATGGAACCGTATATTATAATAGTGAAATTTTATTGGCAGCTAAAAACACCCTGGATTCATTTAAGGCAATACTCGACAACAAAAATATGATGATAATAAGTGTTGCCTATCCCGAAGAAAACATGCTGTTTGGAGATAATATTCGCCAATGCGAAGCCGCGCTTTTATGGCTCAAAAATAATGCAGCAGCAGAACTCGGTATAAAAGTAAAAAAGATTTTTTTAGCCGGGCATTCTCAAGGAGGCTATCACGTTACCCGATTAAACACCATGCACCCAACCAATGGTGTGATTGCTAGCGCCCCGGGCCCATTGAATCTGGTTTACAGATGTCAACTAGAAGAAAATGGACAATTAGTGTCTACTCAGCAATGTACATTATTAAAAAACACATATGGCACAACCTCACTGAACCCAAATGCCTATGCAAATAGATCTTTATTAAATTTTACCAGCGGTTTTACCTCCGATATTCTATTTGTGCAAGGCTTGGAAGATTCCCCTATACAAATGTATTCATGGCCCTTCTTTAAGGCAGATCTGATGAAATGTACTTCTTGTAAAAGTATTCAGTTTGTAGAGATTCCGGCGCAAGGGCATCCCGCGTTATTTAATAGTGCGCAAGCAAAATCAGCTTTCAATACATTTATTAATAGCAGGTTGTAACCATGCCCTTTGTTAATGCGCTATACCCAGTGCTGGAAATGAAACAGCTTTAGCGAACTTCACGCACACTCGAAATATTGGCCATCACATCCGCATATTGAATTTTTATTTGCTGCCTTGCCCGAAAATCATTTTCAGCGAATACAACTGTAACAATGGAAGTGCCGCCTTTCAGCTGAATTTTTACTTCAAATTGTTTTAGGTTAGGCATAATAAAGGCTTATTTTCAGTTCTCACAATTTATCAGTTTGCAGAAACCCAATTTTGGTTTTTGATGAAGGAGCCGATAAAGTCAGTTCTTCTTTTACCAGTTGATGTAGTACTTCTTCCTTGTTTAAAATAGGCTGCAATAAAAGTTGAATGGTCAATTTCTTTTTTACATTCATAATTTGACCGCCCGTAAGTGGATATTGATTTATCAGGTTTTCCAATACCCCAGGCTGGCATCCCGGAAAAGCTTGTTCCAAAATTTTTTTTCTAACGAGCCGCTCTGGTTGTGTAAAAGAAACTTTATATAAGAATCTTCGGTCAAAAGCAGCATCTAGCTGATCAGCCAAATTGGTTGTTGCCATAAAGATGCCTTCGAAATCTTCCAGCTCCTGAAGCAGGATATTCTGTATGGCGTTGTAGGATTTATCTACGCTCGATTTCACAGAGGTTCTCTTGCCAAGGATTGCATCTGCCTCATTAAATAACAATATGGGATCCAGCGAATATGCTTTGCGGCAGCGGCGGTATTCATCGAAAACGCGGGATAGATTTTTTTCGCTTTCGCCTACCCATTTACTCTGAATTTTTGAAATTTCTACCATCAATATATTCCGGCCAGTTAGGCGGGCTAACTGTTTTACAGAAGCAGTTTTGCCTGTTCCGGGGCCGCCAAATAACAACAGCGTAAATCCGGCACGCAACCCTTCGGCAACTAATCCTTCCCGAATTTTTTGATAGGCATCCTCTTTCAGTGCTTCCTGCAATAGACAGATTTGTTTTTCTTCTGCCTCATTATAATAAAGCGTCTCTTCTGCCACCGAATCGGGTTGTATCAATTTACATAGCGTGGGGCGAAAAGTGGCTGTTTCTGTTGCTTGGTTGCCACCCAGTAATTTTTGAGCCGCCTCTTCAGTAACGCGCAATAAGTTTCTGCTGAGAAATTCTTCATCAGAATATTGTATCAACTTCTGCAACAGCAGCGGATTCTTAGGGTCGGTTATTTTTCTACGTAAAGTGATGCGATCGTGCATATCATCGCAAACATTGCGAACAAGTTTATCAATCTGCACATCCTCGTCGCCATCTAGTAACTCAAGCAACATCATAAACAGGATGGCAATATATTGGTTGGTAAGGTCTTTGTGTGTGTGCAACCATTTGATTTCTGGTATGGTATGGTTATTCTGTAATAGTTCCGACAATTCTTCCAGCATACTTTCAGATGAAATTTCTTCATCATCGTGCATTTGAAATAAGTCGCCGGCTTCTTCCAGTAAATCCAGCAGGGTGGTAGTGGCTTTCTTATGTAAACATTCCCGACTACCTTCTAAAACTGCTCTTGTAACTTTTGGGGTAATTTGATACTCCTTTTTATATTCCTGCTTGGCTCTCCTACGAAAAAAATCTGCTTTCTTAGTCTGTAAAAACTGCTTTTTGGCAAGTTGCTGCAACGTACTATTAATGAGTGTTAAAGAACAAATGTCTTTCCCGAAATGCTGCAACACCCGGTCAATATCAACCCCCCTATCGCGAAAAGATCCCTCGAGATATAAGGCAAGCAATACCGCCTCGGGGGTACTTATTTCAAAAAAAGCACACAAAGGCGCCGAAATCTCCTCCCACTCCTGCATCCGCTCTTCTAAAAACTCCTGATCGGCCGTGGTAACAATAATCTGCTTAATGGTAGCAAACAAATTCCGGGAAACCATTTGGTTAGTCATACTGAGCAATTTTGAAGTGAAGTATGTCATTTTGAAATTTTATTTCAATATTGAAATTGTTTTTCAAAATGCACTGATTTGGGTGACGACAATCGTTGTTTTAGAGACATTTACATAATATATTGATTTACAGGTACTTAATTAAAATTCGTTCTTCGTGGGGCTGCAAATTGCATCGGGAATTGAAATTTTGTTTCAAGAACAATTAAAATGTGAGTAGAAATATCAGAATTTTTTGAAGTAAAAATATTTTTATTGCAATGTTGATTTTTCTTCTCCTGCCCCTACTACATTTGCAAAAAATCGGATATGCCCATCACCAAAAACGCCCGGAAAAGACATAACATTATCGATGGCCTCATGCGCAGCCACCGAGGCTATACCATACCCGAAATCACTTACCGGGTAAACGAACAGCTGGAACAGGATGGCGATAGTAAAGTGTCGGAACGTATGATTTATCTAGACATCCGAAACATGCAAGAACAATATCCCGTTACCATAGTTAAACGTAATGGTCGCTTGATGTATCAAAACCGCGAGGAATCCATTGAAAACCGTCCATTATCCGACGAGGACAAAAAGCTATTGGAAATGGCCGTGCAAACTTTTTCGGTTTTTAAAGGGTCGGTGCTATTTAATAAATTCAACGATGTGATTACCCGCTTGATGACCGGCTCAGTTTTGCGCCGTTTACATTCCAACGACCAGGCACGCTATATTCAGATTGGTGAGATGATAGACAATACCGGACAAGAATGGATTGAAACCGTATATCAAGCCATCACGCAACAACAATCTCTGCGGCTTACGTATAAACCCTATGGCAAAGAGTCGAGGGAAATTACCGTTAGTCCTTACCTGCTAAAAGAGTACCGGAATATCTGGTACATGGTAGGATACGACCATGGCGTACTGGCAGATACAGGACCCAAAATTTTAAAACTGAACCGTATTCAAAAAGTTGAGATAAGCAACGACAACTATATCACGGATGAAACATTTAACGGAGAAGACTACTTTAAATATACACTGGGCGTTTTTCATCAATCTGGCAGTGAGCCTATTGAAGTTACCTTACAAATCTCTCATGAACTGATTGAGTTGGTAGCTGAAAACAAAATCCACCCATCCATGGAAATCATTGAAAAATCGGCAGACGAAATGACAATCTCTTTTACTGTTTATGATACCCCTGAATTAAAAGCCCGTATCCTAAGCTATGGAGCCAAAGCACGTGTGATGGCACCGGAATCACTAAAGAATGCTATTCGGCAAGAAATTGCTAATATGCAAGAAGTGTATTAATCCTCTGCTAAACTATTGCGTTCCAAAAATACTTTCACTTCAAGCACCTCCATCAAAACGAATACACCAAACTCACATTCCAATCCTCCTTTTTACCCGGAATATTTGTTTGGAATGCCTGATACCAGTTAGCTGCCAGAGATAATGGAAATGCCTTTTTACCAACCGAAACGCCGGATGCGATATATACCCCATCATTTGCATCCATCTTTAAATAAAACAATTGGGCATTGGCATTGAGTAATAAATTACCACCAAGCGGCACCCGACTGATAGATCCCCGAAATGAGAGAAAATGAGTTTCTCTAGCTAATTCTTTAGCCTGTGCAATTGCATACTGATACATTACCCCAACCGATACTTTTGAATGCAATACCCATTGCGGATTGAATTCAAAAACCGGGAAAAATTGTCTTGCTCTAGTAACTTCCTGTACCTCACCATTTAACAAAAGAGGTGCCGACACAAAATTGATTGCCGGCAAATGCGTGCCTAGATTGAGTGTAAACTTTTTGTGCTGGATCAATTTATACCGCCAAATAAAAATAAACGACCACGGCTTCCCATTCAACCCGTATCGAAACTCCGGCTCGAAACTAAACCGCTTTCCCGCCACTTTAACAATGGATTGTATGGCAGAACTTCCTAAGGTAAATGCCGGTATTAATGAAAATCCATTGTTGGTAATGCTTATGTTTCCACTCATAACCGGCCGCTTCGGCTGAACACTGTCTTTATGCAACTGCCCAATCCCATTTTGAAATTGACATATCAGTAATAGAAAACAAATAGTTGCCTTAAATAATAAGTTGGTATACTTCATTTTTAATGCTGATGTATTGAGTGTTCAGCTAACACTTTGCATGAAATTATATTTAGCAACCCTATTTCAGGGTTCCATTCTTTTAGTTCGGGTTTATACTGATAAGAGACAGCTTAGTTTAAGTGCAAACTTCGATAAGCTGCGGGTGTAACACCTACTTTTTGTTTAAACAATCGGGTAAAATGCTGGGGATATTTAAAGCCAACATCATAGGCAACCTCACTGATAGACTTATCAACATCAACCATTTTATCACGGGCAATATTAATTATAGCCGTTTGGATGAACTCCTGCGCAGTAATACCCGACTCTTTACGAATCAAATCACCAAAATAATTTGCCGACAAATGTAAAGCTGCTGCACAATAGCTCACGGTGGGCACACCCAGTTTTCGGGGTTTATCCCCGGAATAATATTCGTGTATCAATTGTTCAAATTTGGCTAGCATACCCTGATTCGCCTGGTCTCGCGTAATAAACTGTCGATCATAAAAACGGGTGCTATAATTTAATAGCAATTCGATGTTAGAGGCAATTAACTTTTTACTATGCTTATCAATATTTGCAGTAATCTCCTTTTCAATCTTGCGAAAACAATCAATTACAACTTCCCGTTCAGATACAGAAAGATGCAATGCTTCATTTACATCGTAGGAGAAAAAAGAATAGTCCTTTATTAGTCGGCCCAAAGCCGTACCTCTAATTAATTCTGGATGAAATAATAACGCCCAGCCCTTAGGCTCGTAGGTTACCGCACCGGGCTGCACACCAATAATCTGACCCGGAGCTATAAACAATAACGTACCTTCCTGGTAATCGTACTTACTTCTTCCATATCGCAAATCTCCACACTTTAATTCTTTCAGATAAATGGCATATAACCCGAATTGATATGTTTGTGCCGGCATTGGACGCGCCTTTGTTAAATCAACCACCGAAACCAGCGGATGATACGTAGGAACACCCCGTAAGCGATTGTACTGTTCTACCGTATCAAAATGTACTATTGTATTCATATAGGCGCTTTCTGAATACAAAAATAGGAATAGAGAAATAGTACTAAGCCATTGACCCTATTAATCGGTAAAATTGGTAAGAGAATCCTTGAAATGTATACAAAACCGGAATTTAACCTTTACTTAAACTCCCAACCAACATACCTCCTATTGCCACGATTGTGAAAAAAGCGCTTGCCTACAAACAATTTAATATCCTTTATTAAAAAGATAAAAGACATATGTGGTTTTTCTTTTTACTTTTCGATGAACCACTGCGCTGCTGATTTGTTAGTGTTTCCATGGAAGTATTTCTCCTTTTCCCGCACCAACTATTCAAAAACCCCCTGCCGGTTACTCCTAACACACCTATCTACCTTATTGAACAGGAGCTATTCTTTACACAATACCGCTTTCACAAGCAGAAAATTATCCTGCATCGCTCGTCTATGAAATACTACGAGCAGCATCTGGCGTCCCAAGGATTTTTCGTTACCTATGTAGAACATCACCAACCCGCCAGCAGCATACAGGCATTGATTGAGCTGCTCGCAGAAAAACAAACCACCCATATACACCTCTACTTCCCAAATGATAACTGGTTGCAAAAACAGCTGGAAAAGGCATGCAACAAAGCAGGCATCGAATTTGTCTATCTGCCTAGTCCCAATTTTATCAACACCCTTCCCGGAGATATTGAAAAACTGGGTACCCGGCGCCCCTTTTATCAAACGGGATTTTATACGCAACAACGAAAAGAAAGAAACATCCTACTTACCCCATCCGGTGAACCGCTGGGGGGTCAGTGGACTTACGACACCGAGAATCGCAAAAAAATACCAGCGAAAACGGTTATTCCCTCCATGCATTTCGGTGGGGATAATACCTATATCCAGGAAGCCGTTACCTATACTGAAAAATACTTTGCAAATAATTACGGGTCTGCTACTGCTCCATTTGAAGCGAATGGCACTCCTCAATACTATCCCTGCACACACCCGGAAGCAGAGCAGGCGTTAGAAAAATTTATAACACATAAACTGGCAGATTTCGGAGTATATGAAGATGCGATGCAAATGAAGGAGACAACGCTTTTTCATAGTGTAATAAGTCCGTTGCTGAATATTGGTCTGCTCGATCCAGTAGAGGTAATTGAAAAACTCATAGCCGGTGCCGAAAAAAATAAAGTGGCCCTGAATAGTGTAGAAGGAATTATACGCCAAATACTCGGATGGAGAGAGTTTGTACAACTCACCTATCAAAAAATTGGAAGCATTCAGCGCACCAAAAATTTCTGGGGCTTTACCCATCCTATACCTACTGCTTTTTATACAGGCACAACCGGACTTCCGCCTATAGACAGCACCATTAAAAAATTACTGCGATCCGGATACAATCATCATATTGAGCGACTGATGGTATTAGGGAATTGTATGTTACTCTGCGAAATTCATCCCGACCACGTGTACCAATGGTTTATGGAAATGTATATTGATGCATACGATTGGGTAATGGTGCCAAATGTATATGGCATGTCGCAATACAGTGATGGAGGCATGATAACCAGCAAGCCCTATATCGCCGGCTCGAATTATCTGATGAAAATGGGTGATTTTCCTAAGGGAGAATGGCAAGCAATATGGGATGGTTTATTCTGGCGGTTTTTAACGAAGAACCGAACCATATTTGCTAAAAATCCCCGATGGGCAATGCTCATTACAACCTGGGACAAGCGGGATGATGCCTGGCGTGCGAATCATTTAACCAAGGCTGAAGATTTTCTGAAACAATTGCATGGATAACGGAATATCGCTTACCTAAATGCTGTAACTTAGAATCAAGCTTAGTTTTGAAAAACTAAATTAAATGGTATGAAAATCCGGCTTTTATTTATGGGATGTTTGGTTGCCCTAACCTCCTTTTCACAAAAAAACATTTTCCCGCATTCAGGAACCCTGATTATAATTGGGGGCGGTAGTATGCCGGATACCATGTATCAAACATTTGCAAAACTTATCGGAGGCAAAAACCAACCCGTTGTTTACATTCCTACCGCAACAGGTGATGAGGAATGGATACAGCAGGGTAAGCACCTAGATAAATTTATTCAACAGGGATTTACCCAACTGAAAACCCTGCATACCCGCGACCGAAAAAAAGCCGACGATCCCGAGCTTGCTGCCATGATTGACCGCGCCAAGGGAGTTTTTTTGGGCGGGGGTGATCAGGAAAAGCTGGCAGAAGCTTATGGTGGAACGGCTGTTCACCGGGCCTTGATAGCCCTGCTAAACCGGGGAGGCGTAATTATGGGAACTTCGGCAGGCGCAACTATTATGGGTTCTGTTTTAATCGGTGGCGACCATCGAAAAACACCCCATATCCCTACCCAATTTGCCGAAGGATTTTCGTTGATGCAATCCACCGCCATCGACCAGCATGTGCTGGTAAGAAATCGCCAGTTCGATCTTGTGCCGATATTGGAAAGACTGCCCGGGGTATTCGGAATGGCACTGGATGAATCTACCGCTGCGATAGTTCGCCAAGATAGCATTACCGTTATTGGTAAATCTTATATGCTAATTTACGACCCTACGGATTGGGCGAAGCAGCAAAAAGATTGGGGGCGGGTTTACCGACCATTTTGGATGATTGCTTCCGGAAAAAGCTATCGGCTACCCCAATAAGTATTTCTACAGATGGGATATCTTACTACATCTATTCATTCCCTTAGTCGCCTCCCATAACCTGAAATAAATTGATGCGTTGTTGCATAGTATATCATGGCCACTTTTATTCTATAACACCCAATGCAACTTCCACTTATTTATACAAACACCCCTTACAATTCGGCCTACCACACAATTTATATATCCAACTGATTTCCAATTGGGAAAAAGAAGGGTTACTCAATCAAAATATTTTATTAATTCGTTCGCTACACGAGCTTTATACATGGCAATAATGTCTGGCTTATCGAAGCTGTCGCACGCATTCAGCTTATATTTTAAATAGGCGGGTAAATTATTGTATATTACTGAACAAACACCCCAAACATGATATTTCGCGCAATCGAGCCCAACAGCCGAAAACTGGTGGAAAAAGGGATTGACCGGTTGCTATCGCCGGCTGCCAGATTTAGAATTGAAAGATTTGTATTGGCGATTGCCATCCTTAGTTATTTGATTCATCTGATATTGATTTTTTTGGCGAGTAAAGGACTATTGCCGGCCTCGTATGGAATGCTGCAAAGCCCAATATCTGCGATCTACACCCCCTTCTCGTTTATTCTGGTTTATGAGGTATATCTGCTGATTTATTATCTGCCTAAATCAACTTCATTCTATATTGGCAAGCAATACGAAATCATCACCCTGATTATCATCCGCAGAATTTTTAAAGATATCGGCAACCTTCAACTCCTGCCCAACTGGTTTCAGAACGAAAACGATTTACGATTTACCTATGATGCCATCACCTCACTGGTACTATTTCTACTCATCTGCCTTTTTTATATGCTTGTTTTGCGAAAAGAACATTCCGGACAAGAAGCGACCGATCAACCGGAAATAAAATCCTCTACTTTTTTATTTCTAAAAAACAGTATCGCCCTTTTATTAGTACCAATTATGCTTATACTAGCCTGTTACTCTTTTTATACCTGGTCGGTATCCATGATCGGCAATCTGGAAGGCGGTCTTCACCTGAGCGAGAATATCAACCATATATTTTTTGATGAGTTTTTTACTGTGCTGATAGTAATAGATGTGTTACTATTGCTCACCTCGCTTTTCTATTCAGATCAGTTTCAGTCAATCATGCGTAATTCTGGATTTGTAATTTCTACTATCCTGATTAAGTTGTCTTTCTCTGTTCCCGGCATCACCAACAACCTACTTATTGTTGGGTCTGTGTTGTTTGGACTAGGCGTACTTCTAATTTTTAACCTGTTCAACCGCAAAGTGGCACCGCTATTTCCGGGACGGATAAAATCAAGTTA
>JBBAJQ010000019.1:0-44352 GCA_040403945.1 Sediminibacterium sp. | reverse complement strand
ATTATTACGGTGTTACCGTAGCCAATGGCATGTTAGGGATAGTTTCTTCCCCGGAGCCGTTTAAAGTGAAGGAAGTGGTTTTAGCGGGCGCTTATGATTTATATGGAAGGGGCAGAGTAAGTAATTTTCTCAGAAGCTTTAACCTGCTGAATATGCAACTCGACATTGATGGGAGGCGGGTTGATGCTGGATGGGTAACCGATTTTAATCAGGAGCTGAACATGAAGGAAGCTTCGTTTACCACCACCTGCAAGGTCGGAAACAAGGCCACCATCACCTATACCTATTACGCACTCCGGCAACTACCCTTTACGGTTTTGATGGATGTAACGATTACCGCAAATCAAAATATTTCTCTTATGGCTGCCAGTGTGATGGAAGCACCGGATGCATTGAAAGAAGTACAGAATTATTACAATGAAATCGACCGCCCCCATGCTATAATTCAATTGCTAACCTCAACTGCGAAAAGTCCAACCGGCAAACTGCAACTATGTGCTTCAAATTCTTTTCTGTTTCCCGAAGCACATGGTGAAGAGCCTAGGGTGATTCATGAAATGTGGGATAACAATATGCACCTGATGAAATTCAATAAGAAGCTCGAAGCAGGTCAGTCGTATAAATTTTCTATAGCCGGAACTTCTATCACATCAGCTCACCACGATGACCCTCTGAATGAAGCGGAGCGTATGACTTTGTTTTCTCGGCTCGAAGGCAGAGAGCGATTGATACAAAAACATCAACAAGCTTGGGCAGAATTGTGGAAAAGCGATATTGAAATTGTAGGAGATAGTCAGGCACAACAAGATGTGCACAGTATGCTGTACCATTTATATTCATTTGTTAGGGAGGGAACAGATTTGAGTCCTTCACCCATGGGATTAAGTGGATTGGGATACAACGGACACGTATTTTGGGATACCGAATTATGGATGTATCCTGCTTTGCTGGTGATGCAACCTGAAATGGCCAAGAGCATGGTAGAATATCGTTTTCAGCGATTACCGGCAGCCCGTAGGAATGCTTTTAATCATGGCTATAAAGGCGCCATGTTCCCCTGGGAAAGTGCCGGTACTGGAGTGGAAGAAACGCCGGTATGGGCTTTGAGCGGACCATTTGAACACCATATTACAGCCTGCGTGGGACTCGCTGCCTGGAATTACTATTGCGTTACCCAAAATAAGGATTGGCTAAAAGAAAAAGGCTGGCCATTACTAAAAGAAACGGCTGATTTTTGGGCCAGTCGGGTAGAAAGGAATGGCCCAGGCAGATATGATATCAATAATGTAGTGGCTGCTGACGAGTGGGCCGAAAATGTAAATAATAATGCTTTTACCAATGCAGCAGCCAAAGCAGTACTGCAGCATGCTTCAGCCGCCGCTGCGGTTCTTGGCCTGCCAGCCAATCCAGACTGGGCTTTGGTGGCTGCCAATATCCCCATTTTAAAAATGGAAGGGGGCGTAACGCGGGAACATGAAGCCTATAAAGGGGAGGGCATCAAGCAGGCAGACGTAAATTTATTGGCGTACCCATTACGAGAAGTTACCCAAACCGAAAGCATCCGGAAAGATTTGAATTATTACGAAACCCGCATACCTGCTGCCGGAACCCCTGCCATGACGCATGCCATATTTTCGCTGCTCTATGCCCGACTGGGGGATGCCGGAAAGGCATATAGCTTTTTCAAAGAATCGTACCAGCCTAATTTATTGCCCCCTTTTCGGGTAATTGCTGAAACTAAGGGTGGAACCAATCCCTATTTTGGTACAGGAGCGGGAGGGGTGCTGCAAAGTGTATTGATGGGATTTGGGGGGCTGGATATTACAGAAAAGGGAATTGTGCAGTTAAAATCGGTACTACCCGCTGGCTGGAAAAGCCTTACCCTGAAAGGAATTGGGCCCGAAAAGAAAATATTTTCCGTGAAGCAATAATCTGTAATTTTATGTGTTGAAAAAGCTTACTGCCATATTACTGCTCGCTATCCTCCTGTTCAATTGGGGAGGGTATCGATTATTGTCTCATTGGGTTGCCCTTCAATCCGAAGTGCAGTTTCAGTTGGCAGTAGATCAGGAGCAATATGATGAGTCGGAACTCTTACATATTAAAGTTCCCGCCAGTTTACCCTATGGTGTTAGTAATGAGCAATTCGATCGCGTTGAGGGTAGCATGGAAATTAATGGGGTTACTTATTCTTATGTGAAAAGACGTTTTTACCAGGATACGCTGGAGTTGCTTTGCTTACCCAACCTGCAGACTACCCAAATTAAAAATGCCAGGGATGCTTTTGCCCAATTGGCTAATGATTTTATTTCCCACGACAGTGCTCCAAAGAAAAATGCGGGATCGGCTGCTGCTATTAAATTTAATGTTTCTGATTTTACCCAAGATCATCTCCTCTTTTCTTGGCAGTTTAGTTGCGATGGTGCTCAAGTAAATTGGAATCAATTTCGTTCAGCATCCCTGCCCAATGATGGGCCCAATGGAATAGACCCCCCTCCGCGAGCCGTTGCCTAGTTTTTGATGGCCACTGCATTTTTTATCTCTTATTTTTTATTAATGAAAAGACTTTTACAGGGTCTTTGTGTAAGCTTGTTATTAATAAGCTGTAATAACAATGATGAATACAAGGCTTACTTGCACAATCCCGAATTATATAGCCAAACCGTACATGAGTTGAATACGGTAGTGATGGGAAATAATTTTCCGCCTATGGTAGCTTCCCGTAATTATGCCTATGCAGCCATTGCGGCCTATGAGGTGATGGTAGTAGGATACCCCGACCAGTACGAGTCGTTAGCCGGACAATTAAAAGGACTAACTGCTATTTCCCGGCCTGCCGCCGATTCGCAGGTAGATTTTGCATTAGCAGCGCTTATTGCTTATATAAAAGTGGGAGAGGCGGTTACTTTTCCGGAGGGAAGCATGCAGGCATATCAGGATAGTATAGTGAATCTGGCCCGTACAAAAGGGTTGCCAAGGCAGGTTGAAAAAGCATCCCGGCAACTTGCCGATAGTGTAGCCGCTTCCATTATCAGATGGAGTAAAACGGATAATTATCTGCAAACACGAGGTGCCGAAAAATATAGCGTAAAGGATATACCCGGTCGCTGGATACCCACACCCCCCATGTACGCCTCTGCAGTTGAGCCTCATTGGAAAGAAATACGCCCCATGGTAATTGATAGCGCTGGGTTATTTTGTCCAGCCGCGCCAACCCCATTTAATATCACGGATAAGCAAAGCGAATATTATCAGCAGGTGATGATGATAAAAAATGCAGTGGATAGTCTTACCCCCGAACAAAAGCATATAGCTGAATTCTGGGACGATAATCCCTTTAAAATGAATGTAACCGGGCATGTTATGTTCGGCAGCAAAAAATTTTCTCCTCCGGGTCACTGGATGGGGGTTATTGGAATAGCCGCTAAGAAAGCTGGGTATGATTTGCCGGCTACTATTTATGCCTATGCAATAACAAATATAGCATTATTTGATGCCTTTATACAATGCTGGTATGTAAAGTATACCTATAATACCATTCGGCCGGAAACTGTAATCAATAAGTATATTGATATGAACTGGCGCCCCTATTTACAAACTCCGGCTTTTCCCGAATATACCTGCGGACATTCTACTATTTCCTCCTCTGCTGCTGAGGCACTTACCAGTGTATTTGGCGACAATTTCGCGTATACAGATTCAACCGAACTTGAATTTGGCATACCGAGCAGAAGCTTTTCGTCGTTTCGGGCCGCTGCTATAGAAAACAACTGGGCTCGGTTTTATGGCGGATTACATTTTCATAATTCCTGTATCACAAGTACGGAGATTGGAAAAAATGTGGGACAGTTGGTGGTAACAAAACTCCGCATGAAAAAGCAACCTTAATTACAAGAACCCTTCAACAAAATTTATGCGCACAAAAATATTTTTATTAATCATACTTTTTTCTGCTTCTCGCGACTTAGCTGCTCAGGGATGCGTAGCCATCAGAAGCAATGGGGCCGTATGCACCATGGAACATGCCGACTCCATTGTTTCTAAATGGCAGTTTGCCGCTAATACTCGCTATTTTAAATCATTCCGACATTTTGTGGGATATGCTGAGCAACCACAGCGAGTTGAATTAGGAACCGAAGTAATCAATCACAATTACTCCCTCGACTTAACTTTGTTTCATCATCTTTCTAACCGATGGACGTTGATGGCCAATGTGCCCATCATTTATAACCTGCGTTCCTCTCTTTACGAGCATGGTGGATTGCAGCGCTATAGCACTAGTTCTTACGGAATAGGAGATGTACGATTGGCGGTGTACAGATGGTTGCTGAATCCTGCCAAGCACCATAACCTAAATATTCAGGCGGGGCTAGGTTTTAAGCTGGCTAGCGGGGATTATCGGTATGCCGATCGTTTTTATACAGCAACGCCCGGCATTACCCGTTTTGGCCCAGTAGATCAGTCTATTCAAATTGGGGATGGCGGTTTAGGAGTTACCACTGAATTGAATGCCTACTATATGTTGAAGAACGGTTGGGGCTTATACGGTAACTTCTATTATCTCATCAATCCAAGGGAACAAAATGGGGTTTCCACTGCACGCGGTGGCGTTCCTTCTGCCAACCAAATTATTGGAGGAAGTGATGTGATGAGCGTACCCGATCAGGTTATGTATCGATTGGGCGCAAACTATATGGTGGGAAAATTCACTTTCCTCGGTGGGGTTCGCAGAGAAGCCATCCCGGTGAATGATCTGATTGGTGGAAGCAATGGATTTAGAAGACCTGGTTTTATTGTTTCTGCTGAACCCGGTATCGTTTATACCCACAAAAAAGCCAGTCTATTTGCTTTTGTACCTATAGCAATTACCAGAAATAGAACCCAAAGCGTACCGGATCAAATTATCTCATCGGTGAATAATAAATATACACATGGCGATGCAGCTTTCGCTGATTATGTGTTGAACCTGGGATTTTCGATTAAGTTCTAATCAATTAACCTACCAATAAAAGTCCGGCCTTTTCGAATGCCGGACTTTTTTTTATCCGGAAATGATTTTGCCGTCTTCCATCTCAATAATCCGCTGGGTTTTATGCGCAAACTCCATATCGTGGGTTACAATCAACAGGGTTTGATTAAAATCTTTGCAAAGATCACTAAATATATTAAATACAATATCGCTGTTCTTTTTGTCCAGATTACCCGTTGGCTCATCTCCCATAATTATTAAGGGATCATTAATCAGTGCACGGGCAATGGCAACTCGCTGCTTTTGTCCTCCAGATAATTGATTGGGCATTTTAAGTGCCTCATCCTGAATTCCCAATATTCGAAGCTTTTCATAGGCTCTATGTTCTACTTCTTCCTCGGAATATGCACTCTTTTTTAAACCTGGCAGCATAACATTTTTAACAACGCTAAATTCATTCAACAGGTAGTGAAACTGAAAAACAAAGCCAATGCTGTTATTCCTGATTTTTGCCAACTCGGCATCTTTCTTGCCTTTCAGGTCTTCACCTTGTAAAAATACATTTCCTTCATAATCGGTATCCATGGTAGAAAGAACGTACAAGAGGGTTGATTTTCCACAGCCCGATTTTCCAATAACCGCAATAAATTCTCCCGCATTTACGGTAAAACTCACTTCATTCAATACCTGTACCGTAAGGGGATCGTGAAAATATTTCGAAATTTTTCGGGCTTCTAATATAACGGATGCATTACTCATTTTCCGCGGATAATGGTTACAGGATCCATTTTACTGGCTTTTCTGGAAGGGAAGAAACCAGCGAAATAAGTGGTTATTAATGCAAAAATTCCTCCAATGATATAGAAGTAAGGATTATAATTTACCGGATAGGTTTTAATGGTGGGAAGTGAAGGTGTATTAAAGGGTATTTGATCTATCACTGATGATAAACCTAAGCCCATAATCAAACCAGTTATACCACCTGTAATACCGATGGTTAAAGCAATGCAAAGAAAAATGCGGTTTACATCTTTTCCCGAAAATCCGGTTGCTTTTAAAATTGCAATAGAATCCATTTTCTCATAAATCATCATATTCAGAATATTATAAATCCCGAACCCTGCAACTATCAGCAACGTAATGCCAACTGCATACGAAATAAGTGTTCTTACTTTACTGCCGGTTTCAAACTGAGAGTTGGCAGTTTGAATGTCAACAGCATCTACCGAAAACAGCTTTTCATACTCTTTTGCCATATCAGGTGCCTGCGTAAGGTCGTTTAGTTTTACTTGTAAATCTGTAATATAACTACCCGTTTCGCCCATCAGGTTTTGTGTTGTTTTTAAGGAGGCATAACTTTGTACTTTGTCTACTTCCTGAATACCGGATTGAAAAAATCCTACTACTTTTAGTTGTCTTGATTCTCCTTTTGCAGTGGTAACCTGTATAATATCGCCTAAAGAGGTGAAAGTTTTTTCTGCCACCCCCTTTCCAAGGATAATACTATTAGGAATCGTATTTAGGTCTGCAAAGTTTCCTGCCACAACATAGTCACTAAATAAAAACAATTTGTTTTCACCGGCAACGTCTATTCCATTGATTAATCCGTTTATGTCGGTTGCTCCCACATTATAAAACACCTGAGCTGTTATTTTTGGGGCGAAACCCAGCACGCGATTATCTTTCCTCAGCGCATTTTCTACTGCAGCAATGTTATAAATCTGTAGTCGCTCATTTTTGGGTTTCACCGAACGCACAAAATTATAATGCTGCTGATACCCGGGTAAAAGGTTTATCGGCTGTGTTTCCGGTGCCTTTATTTCATTGTATAATCGAATATGCGGCGTTCTGTTTAATAATAAACCATCCAGCATGTCGTTTAGCCCACCCATAAATCCCAGCAATGTGATAAACATGGTAATACTAAACGCTACACCAATAGCTGCTACCAGGGTTTGTTTCCATCTGGCCATTAGAAGGGCAAAAGCAATTCTTATGATGAGTAAAAAACTCATTCTTTGGGCTTTATTAGTTCATCGCTGGCCTTGAGCCCCGAAATAATTTCAACCCGGGAAAAGTCTTTTATTCCGGTAACTACACGAACTCGATTACCGGCTTTGTCTAGCACTGTTGAATCATTTAGTAGATAATTGCGAGGAATGAGCAGTACGTTATCTTTTGTATTCAGAATAATATTGGCCTCGAAACTAGTATTCGGAAATATTTGGTCAGGACTTTTGGTAAATTGTGCTTCTACCAAAAATGTTTTGTTTTTTTCGTTCATCATCGGCAGAATTCGGGTAACCGATGCTTCAAACACTCTTCCCTTATAACTATCCATAGTTATGGCAACGGGCAATCCCATTTTTATATACGTGATATCCGATTCATCCACCTGCATTTCTAGTACATATTTTTTGGGGTTGCCAATAATTCCCAATGCGGTTTGCTGATTCGCAAATTCTCCAGCAACTTTTAACCATTTAAATACAACGCCTTCGGATTCACTTCTTACTTCATAATCTCCCTTCATCTTGCTGGCTATCTGTAAATTTTTTTGTGATAGCTGGTCGGTGAAAGTTATTTGCTTTTGCAGATCCTTGATTCTTTGTAAAGCCAGCTGATACTCCGTTTGTGCATTTTGCCAGGCCAATTCTCTTTGCTCTAGTTCTACCCGGGTGCCAATCTGTTCGGCCCATAAATTTTGTTGCCGCTTATAAAGTGCCGAATCCACCTTCATTTTTTGATAGGCCATCTGAGCCACTCTTTGGGCATCGGTTAATTTTCCTTGATTGGTTTCCCGTGAATCGAAATTAGCTTTTAAAGCTGCTGATTGCTGGTTAAATCCTGCAACATCATTTACCAATACTGCTAATAACGTACCTTTTTTTACAGAGTCACCTTCTTTCACCCATACTTTTTGTATCACCCCGGCTGCAGCGGGAAAAACCTGATACTGATCTGCAGTAGTTATTGTGCCAGAAGCATAAACAGATTCTGTAATCGACTCGGTACTGGGGCGAATGGTTTCTGCACTTCTATTGCAGGAGAAACAAACAACAATCAAAGCAATAAATAAAAATCTGTTCATTATTGGGGGTGTTTACTGGAGCTACCCAATTGAACGGTAAAGGTACGATTTTTTGCAGCTTATTGCCCTAAAATCGGATGAGCGGAAAACCCATTTTATTAGTTAATTACTTCCAGTATGTGAAAGCCATAAGGTGCTATCACAAAATATTCATGATCAAATCCTACTTCAATCCTTTGTTCTGTGCAGTGATCAAATAAACGCGTAATCGATTTCCTCTTTTCTTTAAATGCATACCAGGTAAGATACGCATCTTGTGCACTAAAGTTAAACAGGCAATAAATCTGTTGCTTTTCATTTTCTCGGATAAATCCAGCCACATGGATATTGTGGGGTGTAATCCATGTGATATTTCCTGTATCTGCCAGGGCTGGTAATTTTTTTCGGAGTTGGATTAAGCGTTGAGTTGCCGCAAAAATTTTTTTTCCATCAGACTCCTCCTTCGTTTCCCATTTTACCCAATCAATCACTGGACGGTGCATCCATCGGTTGTCGTAACTTTTACCTGGATCTAACAAGTAGGTATAGTCGTTGGTATATCCCTGTTCATCTCCGTAAAAGATAACAGGAATACCTCCGATAAAAAAGCTTTGCGCTTGCATCAGGATAATTTTGCGAATGGCGATTTCTCTTGTTGCTGGTGTCCCTTCTTTTTGTGCTTTTTCTAACCCACAAAGAGAAGCTAGTGACCCACTGATTCTGGCATCCTGGGTTTTGGGATTTACCGAAAAGAGGGCTCCGGCGGCAGGGGAGCCTGGACGGATACCAGCATAATATTCTTTTAAAAATTTTCTGTGTTCATAAGCTTGAAATCCTGCTGCAGCAATCATAGCATCATCATATCCTAAGCCAATATCATCGTGACAGCGAGTATAGGTTATCCAAGAGGCTCCTGGTGGTTTTTGTAGTAGTAGGGGTTGAGCAGCCAGCATTACCCGAGTATCGCCTGTAGCCAGCGCATCCCACTGTAAGGCCATTTGGGTAGCATGATAGGCAAAGTCGCATTCTCTTCCTGCATATACACCATCCCCAAAATATTTCATAATTTCTGCCGGCGCAACAATCGCCTCACCCAGTAGCGCTACGCCCGGCGCTGCTACTTGTAAACATTGCTTTAATAAGCGGAGCAGTGTATGCGCCTGGGGTAAATTTTGACAGGTAGTGCCCAACTGTTTCCAAATGAATGCAGGGGCATCGATGCGCAAAATGTCTACTCCCAGATTGGCATAAAAAAACAAAGTATCCAGCATGGCCACTAAAACGGCCGGATTGGTATAATTCAAATCCCACTGATAGTGATGAAAAACCGTCATCACCCACTGATTACATTCTTTTACATAAGTAAAATTTCCGGGTGAACTTTCTGGAAAAATTTCAGGCATCGATGCATCCAATTGATCGGGAATCTCCCGCGTTGGATACATATAATAGTATTGTTGAAATGCAGTATCTCCTGCTTTGGCTTTGCGTGCCCATGCATGATGATGCGAAGTATGATTTAATACAATATCCAACATCAAATACATCTGCTTAGCTTCCATTTCAAGCTTCAGCTTTTGCAGGTCTTGCAGATCTCCAAATCGGGCATCTACTTTTCTAAAATCCGATACGGCATATCCACCATCACTTTCACCTGCCGGACTTTCGAAAATGGGCATAAGGTGTAAAAAGTTTACACCTAACATATTGAGGTAATCAAGCTTGCTGCTCATACCTTGCAAATTGCCTGCAAAGCGATCTACATATAAACTCATCCCAACAATTTCATTGCTCAGATGCCAAGCACCCTTTTGCAGTTTTTCTTCGTCTATTTTTACAAGAGCGGGCCTTCTATTTTGGTGGGCTGTTATGATGGTTTCTATTAGTTGGTTAAAATAGAAATCATAATTGGGATGTTGACCATATATGGAGGCGAAAAGCGATTCGATAGCGGCAGCATTGGCAATAAAGCGGGTATAGAAACCCATGTCGCTATTGCTTTTTTTCGGAAAATTATTTTCCAGTGCTTGGTATATTTTCTGATGGAGGGAATGTTGATACACAATGCAGATATTCTATTGAAAAATTTGATGGGTAAGGTGCTCAAAAGCTTCCATGGCCCCCATAAACTCACAGGTGCGGGCGCCGGCTTTGTTGGCATTGGCAGTAATGCTTTTCCATTGTTCAGCCGGAAGATTTTTCATTTCCGGAATAGTAAATTTACTTAGCTGAAACAATAGTGCCCCAACAAATGCATCGCCTGCTCCGGTGGTATCTACCGGTGTTATGGGGATACTGGAAATTAAGAAGGATTGCCGATTACAGCACAACAGGGTTCCTTCTTTTCCGAGTGTAATCGCAAAAACAGCGGAAGATATTTCCATCAGCACTTGGGTGGCTGCTGATAGATCTGAACAGCCCGTAATCAGCAAGGCTTCTTCGTCGCTCATTTTAAAGAAATCGCAATGGTGTAAAAAATGCTTGGATTGTTCAATAAAATGTGTGGGGTCGCCTGGAAAAAGCAGGTGCCTGTAATTGGGATCAAAACTGGTAAAGATGCCCCTTTTGCGAGCTTCTGTAAGCAGGTATAGATAGGCTTCGCTTAACGGTCCGGGTAAAAAGCCGGTAGCAGAACCAAAATGTAGTATTGAAATATCATCCAGCGGGATTTCTTTTATATCCGCAATACTTAATTGTCCATCCGCCCCTCGGTTGAATACAAAATCCCTTTCTCCGTTATTCATCAGCGAAACGAAAGCAAAGCTGGTAAAATGTGCCTTGTCTGTGAGCATCCAGCGGGTATTTACTCCAAAATGTTCCATGCGGTCCCGTAGATGTTTGCCAAAAGGGTCGTTGCCTACTTTGGCTGCAATGGCAACCTCGCCTCCCAATGCTGCAATTGCGGCTGCTACATTGGTGGGTGCTCCGCCTGCTTTTTTTAAAAAATGATTCCCATCTGATAAGGGGCTGCCCTTGTCGGTGCAAATCATATCAATCAAGGCTTCTCCTACACATAATATTCCCATATACAATCATTTTCTATAATAGTTAAATCAATGTCCACCGCTCACTGGTAGGTTATTAACCTCTTCATCACTAGGCTGAGTTGCTTTTATCAGTAAGGTGGCTAAGCAAGCGATAAGCAGCAGAATTCCTGCAAAACTAATCGCTTTCCTTGGGTCGTTCTGTAAAAAATGTTCTAATACGAATCCAAAAGTGGTTGTTTGCAAAATCATTGGGATTACTATCATCATATTAATGATGCCCATATATACTCCATATCGCTCCTTGGGTATATTATGTACTACCATCAGATAGGGCACCCCCATCATACTGGCCCAGGCAATGCCAAATCCGGTAACGGGTAAAAAAAGCAAGTTCTTGTCTTGTATCATTGGGAATACAATAAATCCAATCCCCGCCAATAATAAACAAATCACATGCACCGCTTTTGCACTGTATTTTTTTGCCAGGTATACCAATATAAACGCTGAGAGAAAAGTCATTATATTAGACCACCCGCCTACCAGTCCTGCCCACCCCACCGCTTCTTCATATTGTTTGGGATTACTTTGTGGCGTTGCATTCCACACACTTAGCGCAATACTTTTAGAAGTGTTTTGCCAATAACAGAATAAAGCATACCACTGAAATAAATATACCAATGCCAATTGCCACATAACTTTTGGCATTTGTCGAATGGCAGCAATAATTTCAATAAAAGGGGCAAATACACCACCCTTCTCGGCTTTTAAGGTGGCCAGTTCCTCTTCTGTGGGAGGTATTTCGGGGGTGGTGGAGATTGACCAAAGCACCGATGTGATAGAGCAAATGGAGCCTAAAAAGAAGGAGGCAAATACCCAGTAGGGAATTTGTCCATGCGATTGCTTTAAAAAATCTATCTGCTGAAAAGCAAAAAGCGACAAGTTGGCCAGTGTAATGCCAAGCCCGGTAAAAAAACTTTGCGATAAAAATCCGGTAGGCATTTGCGAGGGGGGTAGTTTATCGGCAATAAAGGCACGGTAGGGTTCCATAGCGGTATTGTTGGCCGCATCTAATACCCATAAGAGCCCCGCAGCCATCCAGAGCGAACTGCTGAAAGGGTAAATAAATAAACAGATGCTGCAGAAAAGGGCACCCAGAAAAAAATAGGGCTTCCGCCTTCCCCAGCGGGGATGCCAGGTTTTATCACTTAATGCTCCTATAATCGGCTGTATCAACAATCCGGTAACCGGACCGGCTAAATTGAGCATCGGTATCTGCTCGGGTTGAGCTCCTAAAAAGTCGTAAATCGGATTGATAGCGGTTTGTTGCAAACCAAAACTATACTGGATGCCAAAGAATCCCACATTCATATTAATAATTTGTAGGAAACTCAGCCTGGGTTTTATTCGCATGTAGCAGTAGTTAGTAACTCTAAAATACTACATTATCCCTACATTACTACATCTGCATTGATACCTGAAAAGCAATCAATTTCTCAAATGATTTCAGTATCTTTCAAAACAATTTATGTAGCATGAAAAAAGTAGTATTTTTTGCCATTAGCTGGCTTAGTTTATTGGCTGCCAGTGCACAATCGAAGGATGAGAAAGCCTTGTCTACAACCCTGCAACAGTTTCATCAGGCAATGATTAATGCCGATCAAGCTTTATTGAACCAATTAACTTCCGATAGCCTTAGTTATGGGCACTCCGGTGGGAATATTGAAAATAAAGCTTCTTTTGTTGACCATCTGGTGTCTGGACAATCTGATTTTGTTACCATGGAAGTGACGGATCAAACTATGTCTGTAGTGAATAATGTTGGCATGGTTCGCTTTTCATTATTTGCCAATATTAATGATAAGGGAAAACCCTCTACCGTTAAGTTGAAAGTTTTATATATATGGGTAAAAGATAAAAAGGAGTGGAAATTGCTGGCACGCCAGGCGGTTAAAATTTTACCTTAAAACATTAGCTATAATTCTATTTTATGTTTACCTCGTACCGAAGCATACTGGCAACTTTTTTGCTATATACTAGTTGTTTTAATCTTACAGCACAACCAATTCCCACGATTTCTACCCAGTCGTTCAACCGATTTCTTGCGCTACCGGTAGCAGTTGGAACAACTCCGGATTTTGTACAAGACCTTTCAGTTGTTGAATGGCATCGGTTGGCAAAAATCTGGAACTATACGGGCGACCCACAATATTTTCGGCGATTACAACAAGTGATTGATCCGTATGTTACCAGCAGTGGAACTTTAGTGGGATGCCATCCGAGTGACAATTTCGTGAATGGAGAAGCTTTGTTGATTGTGTATCAAGTAACGCAACAGGAAAAATATTTTACAGCTGCTACACAATTATTTCGGATGATGCGGGATAACTATTTTTCTGAGGAGAATAAAAAGCAGCATTATTCTGAGACGATTCCTATAGCCCAGGTGTCTTTTTATGCAGCCTATGCAAGTTTCATGCGGGATACGGCTTCTATTACCGCAATTGCTAATCATGTAGAATATGCCAGTAATGTATTGAGTAAGTCGGGTAAGATTGACGCATACAATAGGGTTGCCATGTTTACTGTATTGGTAGACGTGTTGGAGTATTATCCTTCAGCGCCTGCCGCCAATCGTATACGAACGCTGGTAACTCAGTTGGCAAATCAAGTTACTGCTATCCAATGGAAAAAACTATCGGCTTCAAACATAGCCCCTGCAGCTGCTTTACGGGAGGCTCAATGTATGTATGTGTATGCAATTAGTAAAGCTATTCGAAAGCAATATATTCCGGAAAAGTATGCCAGTCGTTTTTCTGAGTTGGATCCCCTTCTTTTTACTTCCGAAAATACCGCAACCGATTGGCAAGCTACCGCCTGTATAGAATTTGATTTACTTCAAAAAAGTAAGCTAGGAAACAACAGGTTGTTTTTGTTGGATGACTATTTTAATGCAGAAAGAAAAGCTGATGTGTCGGGAGTGGTAAAGCCCTATCACTATAAATGGGATGAATGGCATAATGGAGGATTTTTTATGCTGGGAGATATTATAGAAAGTGCCGGTCTGAAAACAGGAACGCTTTCTGCAGCCCCCTCTGCAGAAAATCTGAAGGATGCCAGCATTTATATGATAGTAGATCCAGACCATGTGCCAGATAATCCTACACCCAATTATATAACGGAAACTTATGCGCAAACTATTGTAAACTGGGTAAAAACAGGGGGCGTTTTGGTGCTATTTCATAATGATAAAGTGAATACAGAGTTTACCCATTTTAATATACTCAGTAAATCTTTTGGCATCACCTTGAATGAGGATATTCAAAACCGGGTACCGGGAGTAGAGTTTGCTTATGGAAAAGTAGATATACCTGCCAATCACCCTATACTTCCTAACGTTCAAAAGATTTATCAAAAAGATATCTGTTCAATAGCCGTGCAGGATCCCGCTAAAGTAATGTTGCAAAAAGACAATGTTGCAATTTTTGCGGTGGCTAAACTGGGTAAAGGTACCGTTTTTGTTACAGGCGATCCTTGGTTGTACAATGAGTATGTGAGTGGATTGCGACTCTCTCCGGACTATCAAAATTTTCAGGCTGCCAAAGATTTGGTTCAATGGCTAATTCGGCAGATTCCCAATAAGCAACGTAATTAGTTATTTCATTCAAACAGTTACCCATGTTGAATAGCCAACAGGTATTGCAAATTCATCCGGATGATAATGTATTGGTTGCCCTACAGAATATTCCTGCAGGAACTACTATTTTGCATCAGAATAACGCTTACACCTTACTTGAGGATATTCCTGCCAAACATAAATTTTTTCTGCAGGATATGCAAGCTGCTAAACCGGTTATTATGTATGGGGTTTTAGTTGGCAAAACCCAGCAGCCGGTAAAAGCCGGTAGCCGCATGCGAACTGAAAATACCGGTCATGCTGCTGAACCGTATGATTGGAAGCCGTATGCTTACCAATGGACGCCTCCGGATGTTTCGAAATTTGCCGGGCGCAGTTTTTTAGGCTATCATCGTTCGGATGGTAGAGTAGGAACGGCCAACTATTGGATTTTTATACCCACCGTATTTTGTGAAAACAGAAACCTGGATGTGATTCGCGAAGCCTTACAGGAGCAATTGGGCTATGCCGTTTCTAATAAATACAAACAAACAGCCCGCAAGCTGGTAGATAGTTTTTTACAAACCGGATCCATTGATCAGGTAGATCTTTCTTCAGCCGCATCTTCCTCTTTACCTGATCGGATTTTTGAAAATGTGGATGGCATTAAGTTTCTCAATCACCAGGGCGGTTGTGGGGGTACCCGCCAGGATGCTGCCACGCTCAGCGCTCTCTTAGCCGCTTATGCCGATCATCCGAATGTGGGGGGTGTTACCATACTGAGTTTGGGTTGCCAGCATTTGCAAACACCTCAACTACTCGATGATATAAAAAAAAGAAACCCATCATTTGATAAGCCGGTATTGGTTTTTGAGCAGCAGCAAATGCAAAGTGAGGAGCAGCTTATAAACGAAGCTATTCGGGCCACTTTTCAGCAATTGATTCAATTAAATCAACTTCACCGAAAGCCGGCACCAGTAAGTGAATTATGTATTGGCGTTAAATGTGGAGGAAGTGATGGGTTTAGTGGCATTTCTGCAAATCCGGCTGTAGGCTACTGCGCCGATTTATTGGTTGCTTTAGGAGGAAAAGTTTTGCTCGCCGAGTTTCCTGAACTCTGTGGTGCCGAGCAGCAACTGATTGATAGAACTCCCCAAGAAGCCACTGCCCGGAAATTTATGCGGCTGATGCAGGCGTATAGTGCGGCTGCCGAGCGCGTGGGATCAGGATTTGATATGAATCCCTCCCCCGGAAATATTCGGGATGGATTGATTACCGATGCAATTAAAAGTAATGGTGCCGCTTTAAAAGGAGGTACTTCCCCGATAATAGATGTGTTGGATTATACCGAACCAGCAACTCGCCCAGGACTGAGCCTCGTATGCACTCCCGGCAATGATGTGGAGGCAACCACCGGAAAAGCAGCCAGTGGTGCTACCCTGATTTTGTTTACAACCGGATTGGGCACCCCTACTGGAAATCCAGTATGCCCAACTATAAAAATTGCTACCCACACTGCCCTTGCTAAACGCATGGCGGATATTATCGATATAGATACCGGAGGAATAATCAGTGGAGAAAAAACCATTGCAGCAATGGGAGAGGAGATTCTGGAATATTGTATTCAAGCCGCCAGCGGAAACATTACTCCTAAAGCAGTAGGGTTGTTGCAGGATGATTTTATTCCCTGGAAGCGAGGCGTTAGTTTATAAGCGTATGTTTTCATTTCTTTTGCGCAAATCTGTAATGCTTACTTGCATTAATCGTACCTTTATATCTACTTATCAGGAAATAGATGAACTCAACATTTTTTCAGTTAGCCGGTAAAACGGCTTTGGTTACAGGTTGCAATAAGGGTATAGGAAAAGCGATGGCAATTGGTCTGGCAGAAGCTGGCGCGAACATTATTGGTGTGTCCGCTTCTCTTGCAGCCAAGGGTAGTGAGGTTGAGCAGGCTGTAGTTGCGGTGGGACAACAATTTTTTTCTTATCAGGCTAATTTGAGTAATCGGGAATCTTTGTATGCATTTATCAAACAAGTACAACAAGACCATCCGGTAATTGATATTCTGGTGAATAATGCAGGCACTATTTTGCGCAAGCCGGCAACTGAACATCCGGATGAATATTGGGATGATGTGTTGGCGCTGAATTTAGATGCCCCGTTTATTTTGTCTCGCGAATTCGGTAAGCAAATGGTGGAAAGAGGATCCGGAAAAATAATCTTCACCTGCTCTTTGTTAAGTTTTCAGGGAGGTATATTAGTACCCGGTTATGCAGCCAGTAAAGGTGCGCTGAGTAGTTTGGTAAAAGCCCTGTCTAATGAATGGGCAGGAAAAGGCGTACAGGTAAATGGAATAGCACCGGGATATATTGCCACCGATAACACCGAAGCCCTACGGCAAGATGCGGAAAGAAGCACTTCCATCTTATCCCGCATTCCGGCAGGTAGGTGGGGACAGCCGGAAGATTTTAAAGGTCCCGTAGTATTTTTGGCATCTCCAGCTTCGAACTATGTGAGTGGCACATTGCTAGTGGTGGATGGGGGATGGATGGGAAGATAATAATAAAAAATAATTGACATGGAAATTCGGTTTCAAAGTAGTCCGCGCGAAGTAAAAGGGATGAATACGCAACAATTGCGTGAAAATTTTTTGGTTCAACACCTGATGCAGGCGAACCAGATACAACTGGTGTATTCTCATTTCGATCGGGTAATTGTTGGGGGTGTAATGCCGGTAAGCAATCCGGTGCTTTTGCCTAATGAAGCAGAGCTACGGGCCGACTATTTTCTGGAGCGTCGCGAATTGGGTATTATTAATGTGGGAGGCACTGGTGCAGTAGAAGCAGATGGAGTGGTATATGAATTAAACAAGCTGGATGCACTATATCTGGGAAAAGGCACTCGTTCTGTTAGCTTCTCTTCTGCATCGGCTGATCAGCCTGCACAATATTTTTTATTATCTGCTCCGGCACACCATACCTATCCCAACCGTCGCATGCAAAAAGACGAAGCGGCACCCGTGCATCTTGGTGAAAAAGCTACTTCCAACGAAAGAACCATCTATAAATATATTCATCAGGAAGGTATTCAGAGTTGTCAGTTGGTAATGGGTCTCACTGTTTTAAAAGAGGGCAGTGTTTGGAATTCGGTTCCTCCGCATACCCATACCCGTCGAATGGAAGTATACTTTTATTTTGATTTACCGGAAGCACATCGGGTATTTCATCTGATGGGTGAACCACAAGAAACCCGCCATATAGTAATGGCTAATCATGAAGCCGTTATCTCTCCTCCCTGGTCGGTACATTGCGGACCGGGCACCACCAATTACGGATTTATTTGGGCGATGGCAGGCGAAAATTATACGTTTACCGATATGGATCCGGTTCCCATCGCTACCATGCAGTAATGGCGGTTGTTAGATTTTTACTTTGATAACCAGTTTCTTTATCATGCCATCACCAATCATAGGGGCATGTACATCTTCTGGATAAAAAATCACAAATTGATTAGACTGTAAGCCAAAATACATGTCTGGAGCGTCTGCATAAAATAACACATCTTTTTCGGGGTTATATTCCCCCTTGGGAGATTGGCAGGTAGCCCGTGGTTTCCATCCGATTGTTTCAGCACCTCGGATACAAACCTGAATATCTATATGTGCATTATGACATTCGAATTTTGCAGTGGATTCGGCAGCCAGCACGCCGGACTTATCGGATACAATGCCTTTTAGATTATCTCCATCAATCTCAAATTTGCCGGGCTCCAATGATTCCAGGTTGGTTTGTTCGATAAAATCGAATGCTTTAGCAAACAGTGGATGCAGGTTTACATATCGATGTAGCTGATTTAGTTGATCTATAATCATGGCAAAATTTTAAGAGCAGAATTACTAGGGTTATCGTTGCACTCTTCCACTTCCATCTCCCTTCATCAGTTCTTTTACTTCAGAAAGGGTAGCATGGTTCAGATCTCCCGGAATGGTGTGTTTGAGGGCAGAAGCGGCTACGCCAAATTCAGCTGCTTCGGGCATGGGCATTCCGGATACTATGCCATAGATAAATCCACTGGCAAATGAATCACCGCTTCCAACGCGATCAACGATGCGCACTTCATATTGTTTGGTATGGTAAAATTCATTGCCATCGTATACCAGGGCGCTCCATCCATTATCAGACGCACTGTGGCTTTCCCGTAAGGTAGAGGCGATGTATTTAAATCCAAACTTATCCTTCATTTGTTTGAATACACTTTTATAGCCGTCCAAATTTAATTCTCCTTTGGTTACATCGGTTCCTTCTGCTTTAAATCCGAGGGTGGTATCGGCATCTTCTTCATTACCGATACAAACATCTACATGAGCGCAGAGCCGCGTCATCACTTCCCGGGCTTTTTCCTTGGTCCATAATTTTTTACGGTAATTCAGGTCGATGCTGGTAGTAATCCCTTTGGCTTTAGCAGCTTTCAGGGCAGCTTCCGTAAGTGCTGCGGATTTATCACTAAGTGCAGGGGTAATACCGGTTGTATGAAACCAGCTGGCTCCTTCAAAGATTTTATCAAAATCAAATTCAGCAATATCAACCTGTGAAATAGAAGCACCAGCCCGGTCGTAAATTACTTGAGAGGCCCGCATGGATGCGCCGGTTTCCAGAAAATAGATTCCGAGTCGCTGGCCGCCCCGTGCAATAAATTGGGTATCCACCCCATATCTGCGAATATGATTGATGGCTGCTTGTCCCAGTGCATTATCCGGCACTTTAGTTACAAACACCCCTTGTAAACCATAATTCGATAGCGCTACGGCCACATTCGCTTCCCCGCCTCCATAGGTAACATCCAACGAATCACTTTGCACAAATCTTTCATGGCCGGGTGTAGAGAGGCGTAACATAATTTCGCCGAGTGTAACAACTTTTTTCGACATATTTTGATTATTTAATGGTTCAAATAAAATAACAAGGGAATGGATTACCTTTAAGTAAGGCAAATTTGTTCATTATTATGTTCCCTTCATCTTTTTTGCGTAATTTTTCCTGAAAATAATACGCAATCGTTTGCGTAATATTTTCGTTTCAAACCCTCGATTTTGTTAACATTGTTGCTAGATTTTTAGTCATATGAGTAAGAAAAATGCACTACTACAATTAATTCCTCAACAAGGAATATTACCGCTTTTTTTTCATAAAGATCCTGAAGTAAGTATTCAGGTGTTGAAAGCATTGTATAATGCGGGAATCCGGGCGGTAGAATATACCAATCGGGGAGAAGCGGCCCTCGCTAATTTCAAATTGATGAAGCAATTGTGCGAATCTGATATGAAAGATTTGTTCTTGGGCATTGGCACCATCAAAAATGCCGAAATGGCCAAAACCTTTATCGATGCCGGTGCCGATTATCTGATTTGTCCCGGTTGGGTTCCCGAGGTTGCCGAAGTTGCCGACCAGCATGCTATGCTTTGGGTACCGGGTTGTATGACGCCCTCAGAAATAATTGCTGCTGAAAATAAAGGTGCCCGCATGATCAAATTATTCCCGGGTAATGTGTTAGGTCCCGGATTTATGTCGGCCATCAAAGAAATATTCCCGCAACTACTTTTTATGCCAACTGGCGGGGTAGAACTCGATCGTGATAATATTGCCGGATGGTTTAAGGCGGGCGTTTGTGCCGTTGGCATGGGAAGTAAGTTAATCACTAAGCCATTGTTGGAAGCAAAACAATACGATCAAATTACAGCCGCAACCCGCGAAGTAATGGCAATTATAAAATCTATCCAAGCATGAGCTCAACCGGAAAAATCGGCAATTATCGCTGGACGATATGCGCCCTGTTATTTTTTGCTACCACTGTTAACTATCTAGACCGTCAGGTTCTCAGTTTATTAAAGCCCCTGTTAGAAAAAGAGTTTAACTGGAGTAATTCAGATTATGCCAATATCACCTCCGTATTTCAATTCTCGTATGCCATATCCATGGTTTTTGCTGGTAGAATCGTAGATCGCTTGGGTACAAAATGGGGATATACTTGGTCGATTATTATCTGGTCGTTGGCCGCCATTATTCATGCATTTGCCGTTCCGCTGGGTACTGCTGTAGCCGGCATCATGGGTTTGGTAGGATTAACGGCGGTGCCGGTTTCTATACTCGGATTTATGCTATCTAGAGCCTTATTGGGTTTTGGGGAAGCCGGCAACTTTCCGGCTGCCATAAAAGCAACGGCTGAATATTTTCCTAAAAAAGAAAGATCTTTTTCTACCGGCATCTTTAATTCTGGTGCCAATATCGGTGCCGTATTAGCACCCCTCTCTGTGCCTTGGATAGCCCAGCACCTAGGTTGGGAGGCTGCCTTTATTATAATTGGGGCCATAGGATTTTTGTGGCTGATTTTTTGGTTTATGTATTATGAAAAACCTGAGGAGCAAAAAAAGATGTCACCCGAAGAACTGGCTTACATTAATAGCGACCGCGAAGAAACCGTTACGCCAGGCAACGGCGAAAAAACACCCTGGTTTACGCTACTCGGGTTTAATCAAACTTGGGCATTTGTAATCGGAAAATTTTTAACAGATGGGGTTTGGTGGTTTTATCTTTTCTGGTTACCCGGATTTTTAAAAGATCAGTATGGGAAAGAAGGTACGGAGGTGATGATTCCGCTGGCGGTTCTGTATAGCATGACGATGGTAGGTAGTGTTGGAGGAGGCTGGTTTCCAACTTACTTTATCAATAAAGGTTGTAAGCCTTACGATGGGAGAATGAAAGCCATGTTGGTAATTGCATTTATTCCATTGGTGGTGTTGTTATCACAACCCTTTGGTAATATTAGTTTTTGGGTGCCTGTATTATTGATTGGTATTGGAACTTCAGCTCACCAGGCCTGGTCGGCCAATATATTTACTACCGTTTCGGATATGTTTCCCCAAAAAGCGATTGCTTCGGTAGTGGGAATTGGGGGAATGGCCGGCGGATTAGGGGGCGTAATTATATCTAAAATAGGCGGCTGGCTTTTTGATGGCTATAAAATAGCGGGTATTAAAGATTCTTTTGGAAAAGCAACCGAAGCCGGATTAGGTAATTTTATTACTCAAATAAAAGAATTGAAATTATTAGATAAGCAGGGTGCCCTGATTGATCTGGCGAAAAAAGAAATCTATAGCTTGCCGGCAGATTTACAAACGCAGATACAACAACTCAATCCCGAAGGCTTTACGCAGATAGTAAGTTTGCAAAAGCAATGGGTACATGCATCTATGAATACGGCGTATACTATGCTATTTGCTTATTGTGCTATCGCTTATTTACTGGCCTGGTCTATTATGAAAATGCTTGTGCCCAGAGAAAAATTGGTAAACCTAAACGGCAAATAAGGAAAGAGAGTATGATTGGGTTACTGCCACTTTGCATATTACATAATCGTTTAACCTATGTTGGATAGATTAGTTAAAGGGAGTTGTATCCTTGCATTGTTTTGTTGGCCAAATCCACTGCTATTGGCCCAAACCAAAGAAGTATTTACGGTAACGGATTTGTCTGCCGAAAAACGAATAGAAGTGAAAGTAAATAATCGACTATTTACTCAATTCATTTATACTGACACCCTCGAAAAGCCCGTTTTATATCCAATTCAGGCAGCTGATGGCATTGCCATTACCAGAGGGTTTCCCTGGAATCCATTGCCCAAAGATCCTACCGATCATCCCCATCATCTGGGTTTATGGATGAATTATGAAAAAGTGAATGGACTCGATTTCTGGAATAATTCATTTGCCATTCCTGCAGATAAAAAGCACTTGTATGGCTGGATCAGAACTCGAAAAATTTTGCGGGCAGAAGGAGGGGATCAGGGTATTATAGAATACCAGGCTGATTGGACTAATCAAAGCAATCAAGTTCTTATACAAGAGAAAACAAAACTGGTTTTTCGGCAGGAAAAGCAAATACAGTGGATCGACCGGTTTACAGAATTAACGGCTGCAACCAATGTTTCTATGCCAGATGCCAAAGATGGATTAATCGGACTTCGGGTTGCACACGAACTGGAATTGCCTATTTCTGAAGCTAGCAGTTATACCGATGCACAAGGCAATGTTTCGCGCATTTCGTTGGTAAAGGATCCTTCTGTAACCGGGCAGTATTTAACTTCGCAGGGAAAAGAAGGCGATGAAGCTTGGGGCACACGGGGCAATTGGTGTATGCTCTATGGCAGAAGAGCCGGTAATCCGATTAGCATCACTATCATCGATCACCCCTCCAATCCGGGCTATCCAACTTACTGGCATGCCAGAAATTATGGGTTATTTGCTGCGAACCCGCTAGGACAAAAAGTTTTTTCCAAGGGAAATGAAAATTTTAACCTGCGCTTGATCAAGGGGCAGTCTGTTCGATTTCAATATAGGGTAGTGATAACAGCCGGATTGTCGGTTCCGGTTACCGAACGGGTAGCAGCCTGGGTGAAACAATTCGAAAAAATGGATAAGGAATAACCGATGTTTACCAAGGGGAAGAGTTGTAAATTTGCAGCTTATATTCGCTACATGCACATTCAGGTACAATATCAAAAAAAGAAAGTAATCCAGGCGCTGCGATATCATTTTATACAGCGAATGGAGATTCGGATATTAATGATATTGGTGAATATTTTTGCCATACTGTCTGCCGGGTTATTTTACTGGAAAATAATTCGCCCGGAGCCCTTTTTGCTGGGTTCTTTAATTTGGCTGGGATTGATGGCGGCATTCTGGTATATCATGCCCCATAGCATTTATGCTAAGTCACCCACTTTTCGGGATCAGTTTACCTTACATACCACTGATCAGGAATTGGTATTGGAAAATAATCGGGGAAGTGCCCATTGGGAGTGGGAACGTTTTGGTCGTTTTTTTGAGAGCCCTCATTTTTTTCACCTATACTTTAGTGCCCGCTCCTTTTTTCTGATACCTAAAGAATCGATTACTCAGGATGATTTGCATACCCTGCGGGGATTATTACACAAGAAAATAGGGGATTAGTTAGTACAAATTTTTTTCCATCACATAATGTGGAACGGTTACTTCTGTAAACTCATCGCTGCAAATACGATATCCGCTTTTTTCGTAGAAGCCCACCGCCGATTTACGGGCATGCATGGTGAGTCGTTTATATTTTCTGTCGCGAGCTATATTTTCGGCAAAGCTCATTAATACCCTTCCGATTCCTTTACCCTGCAAGGGGGCACCTACTGCCATTTGCCTCAAACGTACCGTAGACGGGTCGGTTTCCGTTAAAATACAGCAGGCTTCCAGATTTTCATCCTCAAAGCAGCCTAGCAGAATATCTCCCTTTTCCTTCTCCAATTCTTCGGGGGTAAAACTGAGGCCAAGTGGTTTTCTAAGTAATTGTAGCCTTAATTCTACCATTTTTTGGTAGTCGGAACTGCCATAATCGATGATTTTTAAGGCCATTTTGATAGGGAATTACTTCAATTTACGTAGAATTTAGCTAAAAAAACGCAAAAAACCATAAAAATGGATGGGCGGGCAATTCACCCACCTGAAACAAATATTCTTATAAAACATTGGTTATTTAACAAAAAGTATATTTTTGCGCCTGTAACAAAACATTTTACAATGTCTGACATCGCTACAAGAGTTAAGAAAATCATTGTTGACAAATTAGGAGTTGACGAAGCTGAGGTAACAAGTGAAGCTTCTTTTACCAATGATTTGGGTGCTGATTCGCTCGATACCGTTGAGCTGATCATGGAGTTTGAAAAAGAGTTCAATATCTCCATTCCGGATGAGCAAGCTGAAACCATCACTACTGTTGGTCAGGCTGTAGCATACTTGGAAGAGCACGCAAAATAATTGTACTCCTTTCAGGAATAATTTACAATCCGTCATTATGTAGCCGTCTCGTGTTGCATGATGGCGGATTATCAGTTAATCAGGCTAACCATGCAATTGAAGAGAGTTGTTGTTACCGGAATAGGAGCCATCACCCCCATAGGAAATAATCTGCAGGAATTCTGGCAGGGTATGTTGAATGGAGTATCCGGATGTGGACCCATTACACAATTTGATGCGACTAAGTTTAAAACCCGCATTGCCTGTGAGATTAAAGGTTTCGATCCCCTCCATTTTATGGAGAAAAAAGAGGCGCGGAAACTAGATCGCTTTACCCAGATAGCCCTGGCAGCCAGTGATATGGCCGTTACAGACGCCGGTATTACCCGTGAAAATGTAAACACCGATCGAGTAGGGGTAATATTTGCCAGCGGTATTGGAGGCTTGGTAACTTTTCAGGATGAAGTAATGGAATTTGCCAAAGGAGATGGCACACCCCGCTTTAACCCTTTTTTTATTCCCAAAATGATTTTGGATATAGCAGCCGGGCAAATTTCTATGCGCCACGGGTTTCGCGGGCCTAACTACGCAGTAGTAAGCGCCTGTGCGTCTAGTACCAATGCCATTATTGTTGCCGCAGATAATATTCGGATGGGTAAGTCCGACATCATTTTAAGTGGTGGAACCGAATCGGTAATTGGAGAATCAGGTGTTGGTGGATTCAACGCTATGAAAGCATTAAGTGAGCGAAATGATGATCCACTTACTGCCAGCCGACCTTACGATAAAGACCGAGATGGATTTGTGATGGGTGAAGCTTCCGGTGTTTTGGTATTGGAAGAATATGAGCACGCCGTAAAACGCGGTGCCAAAATATATTGCGAAATCGCCGGCGGGGGTGCAACGGCAGATGCCTATCACCTTACAGCCCCCCACCCCGAAGGATTGGGAGCCAAAAATGTTATGCAGGCCGCTTTATTGGATGCCGGTATGAAACCCGAAGACATCGACTACATCAATACACACGGCACCTCCACCCCACTGGGAGATGGCGCCGAATTGAATGCCATCCTGGATGTATTTGGAGAACATTCGTACAATTTGAATATTTCTTCTACTAAATCTATGACTGGCCACTGCTTGGGTGCCGCAGGCGTGATTGAAGCAATCGCTGCTATTCAAAGTGTTATACATGATATAGTACCTCCAACCATTAACCACTTTACCGATGATCCGGAGTTAGATCAGCGGCTGAATTATACTTTCCATAAACCCCAGCAAAGACTGGTGCGGGCAGCACTTAGTAACACTTTTGGTTTCGGTGGACACAATGCTTGTATCATTGTGAAAAAATTCTTAGCTTGAGTGCGTGATACAACTGCTCTCCTTTTTTACCCGAAAGCCGGGATACGAAACTAAATTCGCCCTTCAATTAAAGGAGGTATTGGCTATTGAAACCTCCAATACCCAGCTGTATCGTACTGCCCTAAGCCACCGCTCGGTAAAAGAAACCACCGATGAGAACAACGAGCGCCTCGAATACCTGGGAGATGCTATACTTAGTGCTATCGTTGCCGACTATCTTTTTAAAAGATATCCTTATAAGGGTGAAGGTTACCTGACTGAGATGCGCAGTAAAATGGTAAATCGCCAGCAACTGAATGAAATTGCCCTTCGCATGGGATTGCGAAAACTTACTTTTTATAACAAATTCGATAACGCCCTCAAGGGGAGTCATATTTTTGGTAATACCCTCGAAGCCTTGGTGGGCGCGGTTTATCTGGATAAGGGATATCTAAAAACCCAACAATGGGTGTTAAACCAGGTAGTATTACCGCACATGTTTGTAGATGATCTGGAATCGTTGGATATCAACCTGAAAAACAAACTTATCGGATGGGCCAGTAAAAATGGTAAAACGCTCAGCTTCGAACTGGTTAATGAAAAAAGGGAAGGAAACAGGCGCCTGTTTCTGATGGATGTGCATCTCGACGGAGAAATTATCGCCTCCGGAAAGGGATATAATAAAAAAGATGCCAGCCAACAAGCTGCCCAAACTGCCCTTCTAAAACTTGGTATATAATTTCTGATAAGGGTACCCCTACTTTCGAATACTTTCACACAATTCAACCAGCACCCCACAGGCAGATTTAGGGTGCACAAAACAAACCCATTTATTATCGGCGCCTCTTTTTGGCTCATCGCTTAATAAACGAAATCCGGCAGCTTTCAATCGACCCATTTCGGCCCGAATATCCGGCACTTCAAATGCAATGTGATGCAATCCCTCCCCCTTTTGTTCTATAAACCGGGCAATTACCCCATCCGGCTGCGCGCTTTCTAATAGCTCTATTTTCGACTCCCCCGTTTGGTAAAAAGCTGTTTGTACCCCTTCGCTCGCCACTTCCTCCTTTTTGTAACAGCCGGTATCTAATAATTGCTCGTATAAAGGAACAGCAACAGATAAGTCCTTAACTGCAATGCCAATATGCTCAACCTTATACATAAATAATTAATTTTATATGAGTGCAACAGTCTTCCGAAAACTTACTAAATCAAGCCGCCAACCACAACAAAATTGTTAAAAAAATGGATAGGCTGCACATTCCTTTACGAAATATGGAAAATAAAGGGTTAGCTGCCGATTCGAATTTCTTTTGACAACCTATTGCAGTACTTTTGTGTTATAGTAATAAATTAATCGTTTTCTCATGTTGAAGTTACCTGTTTATCTGGATAATAACGCTACCACCCCTATGGATCCGAGAGTGCTGGAGGCCATGATTCCGTACTTTACGGAACATTTTGGCAATGCAGCCAGCCGTAACCATCCTTTTGGCTGGCAGGCAGAGGAGGCGGTTGACTACGCACGGGAGCAGGTTGCCAAGTTGATTGGTGCTGATCCCAAAGAAATCATTTTCACTTCCGGGGCTACCGAAGGCGACAATTTGGGTATTAAAGGGGTATATGAAATGTATGCTTCTAAGGGAAATCACATTATTACCTGCACCACCGAGCACAAAGCAGTACTAGACACTTGTAAGCATATCGAAAAACTGGGGGGTGAAGTAACCTACCTAGAAGTGGATAAGGAAGGTCTTGTAAATCTGGCAGAGTTGGAAGCGGCAATTAAGCCAACAACCATTCTGATTGCCATCATGTATGCCAACAACGAAATAGGTGTTATACAGCCGGTGCGTGAAATCAGTGCCCTTGCAAGAAAGCATGGTGTATTATTTTTTACAGATGCGGTGCAGGCCGTGGGAAAAATTCCAGTAAATGTATTGGAAGATGGTATAGATATTATGGCATTTACCGCCCACAAAATGTATGGCCCCAAAGGAATAGGCGCACTCTATGTTCGCAGAAAAAATCCGCGCGTTAAAGTAACTGCCCAGATGGATGGCGGTGGCCACGAACGCGGTATGCGCAGTGGTACCCTAAACGTTCCTGGCATTGTGGGTTTTGGAAAAGCTTGTGAACTAGCCAGCCAAGAAATGCAGCAGGATGCCGAAAGACTCAGCAAACTCCGTGATAAATTGGAAACTGAATTATTAAAAATAGAAGAAACCTATGTAAATGGTAGCCGTCAGCATCGACTGCCACATGTAAGTAATGTTTCTTTTAAATATGTGGAAGGGGAAGGACTGATGATGGGTTTCAATAAAAACATCGCCTTGTCGTCTGGCTCTGCCTGCACCTCAGCCTCCCTCGAACCCAGTTATGTTCTTAAAGCCCTTGGTTTGGGAGACGACTTAGCACACAGTTCTCTTCGCTTTGGCCTAGGCCGTTTTACCACCGAAGAGCAAATTGATTATACCATTAAGGCCGTAACCGATACCGTTTTAAAATTGCGCGAAATGAGTCCTCTTTGGGAAATGTTTAAAGAGGGAATCGACTTGGATAAAATCGAATGGGCACATCATTAATCAGTAAACAATCAATCTTAAAATATAAGCATTATGGCATACTCAGAAAAAGTAATTGATCACTACAGCAACCCGAAAAATGTAGGTACACTTGATAAGTCAAAAAAAAATGTAGGTACCGGTTTAGTGGGCGCTCCGGAATGTGGCGATGTAATGCGTTTGCAGATTGAAGTAGATGATGCAACCGGCCTAATTACCGACGCTAAATTTAAAACTTTTGGCTGCGGATCTGCGATTGCTTCTTCTTCTTTGGCTACCGAGTGGCTGAAAGGGAAAACCGTAGATCAGGCAGTAGAGATAGACAATATGGATCTGGTAGAAGAATTAAATCTGCCACCCGTAAAAATTCACTGCTCCGTTTTGGCTGAAGATGCCATCAAATCTGCTATTAACGACTATCGTAAGAAAAACGGTTTGGAAGAGCTAGTTTTTGAAGAGAAAATACACTAATCACCCGCAGCAACGCTGCAGTATTCACATGGTAGATACCGAAAACAGCATATATATTAGCGATAAAGCCCGCACCAAAGTAGATCAATTGATGCAGGAAGCTGGCTTGTCTGTATCTGATGGCTATTTTTTACGGGTAGGTGTGGTAGGAGGCGGTTGTTCTGGATTGAGCTATCAGATGGATTTTGATAATGAAGTAAAGCCGATGGATCAGGTATTTGAACACAACGGAATTAAAATAGTTACCGACCTGAAAAGCTTTTTATACCTGGTGAATACCGAACTCGATTTTTCGGATGGACTGAATGGGAAAGGATTTTATTTTAATAATCCCAATGCCAGCAGAAGTTGCGGATGTGGAGAGAGTTTTGCCGTTTAAATATTTTCAACTCGCTTAATATGATATTAACAGCCTGCGGGCTGTTTTTTTGTGCCGTAGCGAAAAAATACGGTACTACAAATGTGAGAAAATACCTAAACTATCCGTATCAATAAGGCGGATTCATCATTATCTAGTAGTTTTGGGCTATGTGGATGATTTGCAAAAAAGAGTGGGCACAATTTTTCAGTAGTTTAACAGGCTATCTGGCGCTGGCAGCTTTTTTTGTGCTGAATGGGCTATTATTTTTTGTTTTTCCAGCCACCAGTTTATTACAAGATGGGTATGCCAGCTTAACACCATTTTTTAGATGGGTCCCCTGGGTGTTGCTAGTTTTTATTCCTATCATCACTATGCGAAGTTTCTCGGATGAATATCGGTCTGGTTTTTTCGAATTGTTGCGAACCCTTCCCATCTCTGCCTGGGAGTTGGTATTAGGAAAATTTTTAGGCGCTTTATTAATTGTTTGGGCTGCACTGCTGCCTACCCTATTGTATGCTTTTACCCTACAACAACTGAGTGTTTCCGGTGGTATAGATGTGGGCGGAGTAGCCGGCAGTTATGCAGGATTGCTCTTACTTGGGGCGGCCCTTACTGCAATTGGTATTGCTGCCAGTTGCCTCACTGCCAATACCGTGGTAGCATTTATTATTGGGTTGCTGATTTCTTTATTATTATATAGTGGATTCGATTCAATTAGTCAACTCACCGGTTTGCCAGTTGAAAGCGAGTATTACGTGCAAATGTTAGGCATGAAATTTCACTACAGCAGTATCAGCCGGGGCGTACTGGATACCCGGGACCTTTTCTATTTTTTAGGAATAACAGCCCTGTTTCTGTATTTCACTCAACAAAAAATTCAGCAATCATAACTTTCCAGTATGCCGGGTAAATTACTTCAACGATATAGCAGCTGGATAGCAGGCATTCTGTTTGTAGCCGTATTATTTTTAACGGCAGGCTGGTATGCCCGTATAGATCTTACTGCCGAAAAACGCTATACACTTTCTCCCTCCACTCGGCAACTGCTAAGTGAGGTAGACAGTACGATTGATGTGCAGGTTTTTCTTACTGGCGATCTGCCTGCCAACTTTAAGAAATTGTCGGTTGCCACCGCTGAGTTACTGGATGAATTTAAAACTCTTTCACATAATCATCTTCGTGTAACCTTTACCTTACCCGATGAGAACATAACCAACGACACAGCTCGTATGCAATTATACGACAGTCTGATGCGGCTTGGAGTCGTTTTCGAAACATCCGAAGAAGTAGGCAGTAAAAGGGAGAAAAAAGTTAGTCAACGCATCATTCCTTCAGCTTTGGTAAGTTATCGAGCTGGTCAACAACCCATCGCTATCGACCTGCGGAGTAGTCGTAAAATATTTAGGCCCTTTGACGTTATCAATCAAAGCCCCGAGGAAGATGTAGAAGCTACCCGTAACGCGGCAGCAGCTTTATTGGAATATAAGTTTGCAGATGCTATTGATAAATTAACAAGAAAAAATATCCCGGTAGTAGCGTATGTAACCGGTAATGGTGAACCGGTAGATTATACGGTAAGTGACTTATATGAAACCTTATTCAGCCGGTATCAATTAGGGAGATTTGATTTAAAAAAGGGATTCCCCAATGCCGAACTTATACAAGCATTGATTGTGGTGAAACCTACCCTTCCGTTTACGGAAGAGGATAAGCTAAAGCTGGACCAATATGTAATGAACGGCGGTAAAATCATATGGTTTATCGATAAGCTGCATGCAGAGTTAGATAGTTTGATGCGAAATAAAGGAGGGTATACCGCTTTCGATAGAGGATTGGAGCTAGATGATTTGCTTTTTAAATATGGGGTTCGCATTCAGCCGGATTTACTACAAGATTTAAACTGCGCCAAATTGCCCATCGTAGTAGGAAAAAATCCAGATGGGAGTGCTATAATGCAGCGAATCCCCTGGCCTTATTATCCTTTTCTTAGTGCACGCAGTTCTCATCCGATTTCTGCTAATCTCGATCGGGTGTTACCGATTTTTCCATCGGGCATTGATACAGTTAAATCGCCTGGCATACAAAAGACTATTTTATTGGCAACCGATTCGAATAGCCGAAGCATCAGTTCACCTGCTCTGGTTACATTAAATAGTGTTCGCTCTGCCGAAGATTTTAGTTCCTTTAATAAAAGCTATTTGCCTGTTGCAATTTTATTAGAGGGCACTTTTCATTCTTTGTTTGCCGGTAGGGCTACCGCAGCTTTGCAGGATTCTGTACTTAGAACCAGCGGAGTTCCTTTCGCACCTCAAAATACGCAGCCAACCCAACAAATTGTGGTGTCGGATGCAGATATTGTTACTAATCCGGTTTCTGCTGGTATGGGTGCTCAGTCGATGGGCGAACTGCCTTTTGAAAATTATCGATTTGCCAATCGCGACTTCTTTTTAAATGCACTTGACTATTTAGTAAGTGAGCGAAAATTATACGAGAGTAGGAATAAAGATTTCGTGCTGCGCCTGCTCGATAAAAATCGGGTAGAGCAGGAAAGATTACAATGGCAATTAGTAAATATGCTGCTACCTTTACTTATGCTGGTTTTGGTGGCATGGACAGTTCAATCTATTCGCCGGAAAAAATTTCAACAACCCGGTTCTCTAACACAACAATAATATCATGACGGCCCATCAAATTGTTTACCTCGTTTTTAGTATTGTATTGTTGGTGGCCTTGGTAGTTGACCTAGGTGTATTGAGCAAAAAAAATACCACTATTACCATTCAAAAAGCTTTATACCAAACTTTTTTTTGGGTTTCACTGGCTCTATTATTTTTTGTTTTTCTGTTGATTGAGGGACATGCCCTCTCAATGGAGAATAAGGGAGCTACTATAAATGAGGCCGCAGCCTCTTCTCAGTTGGCATTAGAATTTATCAGTGCGTATCTAATGGAATGGAGTTTGAGTATAGATAATATTTTTGTTTTCATCATTATTTTTAATTCATTTCAGGTAAAGCCTGCCCATTATTCACGGGTATTACTGGTGGGGATTTTGATGGCAATCTTTTTCCGGATTTTGTTTATTACGCTTGGGGTTGCCCTCGTGCAAGAATTTACTTGGATATTATATGTTTTTGGGGCGTTTCTGGTATTTACCGGATATAAGATGTTTTCGGCCGGAGAGGAGGATGAGTTTGATCCGCATAAAAGCTGGGTATATCTGCAAATCAAAAGAATTTTTCCGCTAACCGAGCAAGACGGCGATGGGAAGTTCTATATCCGGCAAAATGGCAAAGGGGTATATACCAGCCTTTTTGTAGTAATTATTTTGTTGGCAGCCATCGATCTGGTATTTGCGCTTGACTCGATTCCGGCGGTGATGGGAATCTCTAAAGATCCACTGATTATTTATACCTCCAATATTTTTGCTGTTTTGGGTTTGCGCAGTTTATTTTTTTTGCTGAGAACCGCTGTATCTAAATTTGATTATTTGCAACAGGGAATTGCCATTGTATTGGTGTTTATCGGATGTAAAATGCTTGGGGAGCATTTCATCAGTGAGTGGATTAGCAAGAATGTGCAGGTGGTTATTTCTCTTCTGGTAATAGTTGTTTGTATTGCAGGATCTATCTTCTATTCTATTTTCATTAATAAGAAAGGCTTACCCGCCGATGTAAATGCAGATGAATAATAGGGAAACTTATTCCATTCAGTCAATTGCTGCCATTGTGCAAGCTACATGTTCTTCTAATAAGGATTTCCCTATACATTATTTACAAACGGATAGTCGGCGAATTATTGCTCCTGCAGAAACCTTATTTTTTGCCTTGCCCGGTAATCGCCGCAGTGGAGCAGATTATATTCCGGAACTTATTAGGCGGGGTGTTATTGCTTTTGTAGTGCCGGATTTTTATGATGTACCGGAAGATATTCCAGCAGTATTTTTAAAAGTACCGGATGTTCGGCAAGCACTTCAGCAATTGGCCGCTTATCATCGCAGTTTGTTTTCGTTGCCTGTAATTGGTATAACCGGAAGTAATGGAAAAACTATTGTAAAGGAATGGTTGTATCAATTAATGCAAGAAGACGAGGTGATTGTTCGAAGTCCGCGCAGTTATAATTCGCAGATTGGGGTGCCTCTGAGTGTTTGGCAAATTAATCCACAGCATACATTAGGTATTTTTGAAGCAGGAATCTCTACGGTGGATGAGATGCAGCAATTACAGCAAATCATTCAACCTACTATTGGGGTGTTTACGAATTTATCGGATGCACATAGTGAGGGATTCCTGGATCGCAAGCAGAAACTGATTGAAAAAGCGAAATTATTTTCAGGAGTTGAAAAATTGATATATGCGTTGGATGAAGTAGGTATGCCATTGCTCTCTGAAAATGGATTGGCTACAAAGGGATTGTCTGCTAACGCGGTATTTTCTTGGAGCCGACACCAGCCTGCCACCCTGCAAATTACAGATGAGCAAATAGTTGATCACCAAACCCATATATCAGCAGTATATAATTCTGCATCTTATCAATTTACTATACCTTTTACAGACCGGATTTCTGTAAACAATGCACTTACTTGTTGGCTTACAATGGTGGCGCTGGGATATACTCCGGCACTGGCTTCCGAAAGGCTTGCTAAACTAGCGCCCATCGATATGCGGATGCAGTTAATAAAAGGGATGCATCAATGTACCCTTATTAACGATAGTTATAGTAACGACCTAACTTCCTTATCTCTGGCCATTGATTATCAGGTGCAGCAGGCAGGAGAATTAACGCCACTATTAATTGTAAGTGATTTGCCGGCACCCGAAGAGCCCGACGAAATTGTATATCCCCGATTGGCTCAACTGCTGCAGGCAAAGGGGATAAGGCAAGTGATAGGGATTGGACCACGCATTTCTCGTAGTGCCAATGCTTTTACTGCAGTTAATATATCTGCCAGATTTTATTTAGATACAGAATCATTTCTACGTTCATTTCGGGAGGGGGAGTTTCAATCCTGCATCATTTTATTGAAAGGTGCCCGCGTGTTTCAGTTCGAGCGGATCGTTCGTAGACTAGCTTTAAAAACCCATCAAACGCAGTTGACCATCAATCTAACTGCTTTGTCTCGTAATCTGAGGCAACACCAATCAGTACTTTTGCCTAGTACTAAAATGATGGTGGTATTGAAGGCATTCGGCTATGGAACGGGGAGTGCCGAGATTGCTAAAATGCTTCAATATCAACAGGTACATTACTTGGCCGTTGCCTATATTGATGAGGGCATAGAATTAAGGCAAGCGGGTATTCATTTACCCATCATGGTTATGAATGCGGAGGAAACCGGATTTGAAGCCTTAATTCAATATCAGTTAGAACCCGAGTTGTATTCATTTGCTATTACCCGTAGTTTTTTACAATTCCTTCGTAAAGAGGGAATTGCTGACTTTCCAGTGCACCTGAAAATAAATACCGGCATGAATCGACTGGGATTTAATCCCGATGAATTGCCTGAACTAATAGAGTTGCTTCGCCAAAACCCCTTATTGCGCGTGCAAACTGTTTTCAGTCATTTTATTGCCAGCGAAAATCCCCTAGCTGATGCGGTAACCCAACATCAGTTAACTGTGTTTATAGCTTCCTGTTCTAGCTTGGCCGCCGCTTTACCGTATCCTTTTCTGCGGCATATTGCCAATTCTGCTGCCGTTCAACGGCATCCAAATGCTCAGTTAGATATGGTGCGATTAGGTATGGGGATGTATGGGGGTGATAAACCTGGCTTGCTAACTCTCGAACCCGTTGCCACACTAACCACTACTGTTGCTCAGGTGCGGCAGGTAAAGCGCGGAGAAACGGTAGGGTATGGCTTACAAGCAGTAATGGAGCGGGATACTACAATTGCGATCGTGCATATTGGTTATGCCGACGGTTATCCCCGGGCTCTGGGGAATGGTGTAGGCAGCATGTGGTTGGCGGGTAAAAGGGTGCCAGTGGTTGGGCATGTATGCATGGATATAACGATGCTGGATGTTACTAACATTCCGGAGGTAGTGCCCGGATCTGAGGTAGAAGTGATGGGAATACATTTACCGGTAGCCGAACTGGCGGCTAAGGCGGGTACCATCCCCTACGAAATAATGACAGGGATTAGTGCCCGGGTAAAAAGAGTTTACCTAGAGGAATAGGAAGGCTGTTTACAGTTTGATAAATTTTACATAGAAAAGTAGGGCTTTTGGGGCAATTACTATATTTGCAGCTATTTAAATAAACCACTCGTGAAAGGAAAACACCTCGTATACCTGATACTCCTGATTTTGGCAGCCGACCAAGCTTTGAAGTTTTATATAAAACTCAATTACTATGCCGGCGAAGAGCATGTGATTATTGCCAATTGGTTTAGATTACATTTTGTAGAGAATGAAGGCATGGCCTGGGGCTGGAAATTCGGGGGCGATACTGGCAAAATTATACTTACGTTATTTAGACTGGTAGCTGTTATCTGGGGCAGTTTTTTATTACGCGATTTTGTACAAAAAAAATACCACAAAGGGTTTTTGATTTGTGCTGCCTTAATTTATGCCGGGGCACTAGGTAATCTGATTGATAGTCTGTTTTATGGAATTATTTTCGAACAGAGCAATCCCCTGAATCAAAACATAGCACGCTTATTTCCTCCGGGAGGTGGATATGCTTCTTTACTGCATGGTAAAGTGGTAGATATGCTCTATTTTCCAATAATTACGCATGCACATTTCCCTTCTTGGGTTCCCTTTTGGGGAGGGGAGGAATTTGAATTCTTTCGGCCGGTATTTAATTTGGCGGATGCCTCTATATCAACAGGCGTAATTATACTGTTACTTTTTCAGAATAAGTTAATGGCAAAGCCTGTTGAAAAAAGGGTACACACTATTGAAACCCGAACCGAAGTAAGCGACCAGAATCAGATTTCGTAATGGTACTCCCCTTCTAATATATGGTTGGTTGGCGAGTGATAGGAATTGATTGAATATTCGGCGAAACGCCCAACACCTGGTCTATTAATCCAAATCCTTTCGCATAATAAGATATGCCAGATAAAACCGTTCGGAAAGCTCCCCCGGTGGGTTTAAAGAGAATCTCTCTTTTTACTGCGATTACGTTTTGATAAGTATTCCCTCCAATTATATAGGGAACATTGTTTTTAGATACAATGGTAAATACTGCTTTAGAAACTCCCAGCTCTTCAGCACTGCCCGTTACAAGTTTTACTATCCCGTATTCCTGGGTTTCCCAACTTTCATTAATAGCAGCTCGCTCTTTTAAAAAGGGATAGGTAATGAAATAAGAAGGAACAGAATCAAAAAGAAAAACGTAGTCGAAGTCAATCGTGCTCAAAGCATAATAATTGCCGATAGAAGAATTTTTCGCAAAATAAAAGGTGTCTTCTGTTGAGCGGGCAAATTGGAAATATTCTAAACTATCTATGTCAAAGGTTTCTTCTGCTACCGTTACCCGAAAAGTATCCAGGGATCCAATTTTTGGTTCGTATTTGTAGGTCCAGTTAGAAGCAGTTGTTGTTGGAAAATAATCATCCCCACCACCGCCACCGCCACCGCCTGATCCGGAGGTAGTAACCGCAAAATTGCAGGCAGTACCATTAAATCGCAGGGTAAATACAGATGTTTTGGGTAAGAGTGGTTTTCCATAACCCCTTACCGATACCTTTATTGCACCAGTATTCAATACAAATCCCGAATCTTGAAACCACATACCATTAACTGTATCCGAACTAATTAAATACTTTCCGGTTGTTATAAAGTTCACATTAGCTTGCAACTTATTGCTAGCTGTGAGATTTACATCAACTTTGTAAGCTCCACCCACGGTAATCTGTTTGCAATTACCCAATGAATCTAGTAAAGTGCCCCGGGCAGTCATAGAAAATCCACCGGCCTCGAGACTGTACTCTTTTTCACAGCCAATCAATATGGTGCAAGCAAACAGCACACTTAGAATTCGGAAGGTATTTAGTTTCATAACAATTCCCTTAGTTGGGTAAGATTAGAGATACAAATTAAACTAAAATTGCTGCCTGTTTGGGCATATTATCACCATTATTAAGGGAAATAATATTTTTTAACGTTGTTGTAGCAATCTCATGAAGGGCTTCTTGGGTAAAAAAAGCCTGATGAGCAGTTATTAATACATTATAAAAACTTGATAATCGTTGTAGGGTTTCATCTTCCAGTAACCGGTTAGAAAGGTCTTTAAAAAACAAATTTTCCTCTTGTTCATACACATCCATCCCCAAGAAGCCAATTACCCCCTTTTTAAGGGCTTGTATAACTGCTTTGGCATCTATCAATCCGCCCCGGCTGGTATTAATCAGCATCACACCCGGTTTCATTTGAGCTAGGGTTTGCTCATTAATCAGGTGATGGGTTTCGGGGGTAAGTGGGCAGTGCAACGAAATAATTGTGGCTTTTAAAACTTCTGCCATTGGTACATAGGCAACCCCCATTTTTTCGAGAGCCGGGTTTTTTATAATGTCGTAGGCAATTACCCGGCATCCGAAGCCAATCATAATTTTGCAAAAGCAGGCGCCAATATTGCCGGTACCAACCACCCCCACGGTTTTGCCAAATAAGTTAAAGCCGAGTAAACCGTTTAATGAATAGTTCTGTTCGCGTACCCGGTTATAGGCTTTATGGGTTTTCCGGTTAAGGGTAAGTATCATGGCTACGGCATGTTCGGCCACCGATTCGGGCGAATAGGCAGGAACCCGGCAAACCCTTAGTTGATATTTTTGGGCTGCTTCTAGGTTTACATTATTAAAGCCGGCACAACGTAAGGCAATAATTCGTACGCCGGCTGCAGCCAATTGTGCACAAACTTTTTCATTAACCTGATCATTTACAAACACACATACTGCCTGTGTGTTAGATACCAATGCAGCGGTTGTTTCATTCAGCGGCATTTCCTCGTACCGGATGGTGATGCCGGCTGATGCTGCAGCAGCACTAAAATATAGTTGGTCGTAGGGTTGTGCAGAAAATAAGGTCAGATTCATGCAATAAAGATACGAATTGAGCGGCGCATTGTAGGCTTGCTGTAATTGTCATAACATCGTCATTTTTACGGCTGTGCTCCTTTTTTTACAATTGTGTGGCAATTGATTATGTGGGTTGATAGCACCTTTGCACCAGAAAGAAGTACTATGCGCAGCGGGGCTATTGTAGGTATCTGTTTTTGTTGGATAAATGGGTTGTTTGCTCAATCAAATCCCCTACGTGATACCCTTTTTGGCAGCAGTGACCCCCTAATAGTAACTGCCACCCGCATTTCCGGTAAGTTGAGTAATGTAGCTGTTCCGGTAACTTTTGTTTCTGCCAAGCAGATTAGGCAATCAGGATTACTTCGATTACAGGATGTGTTGCAGGAGCAAACCGGATTGGCAGTAGTGAATGCCCCGCTGGGGAGTTCGTTAAATGGTTATCCTAATCCATTTGGGCAGGGGATACAAATGATGGGATTAGATCCGGCGTATACCCTAATCATGTTGGATGGCGAACCCCTGATTGGTCGAAATGCGGGCATCCTCAATTTAGGGCGCATCACTACCGGAAATATTCAGCAGGTTGAAATTGTAAAGGGCCCATCCTCCAGTTTATATGGGAGTGAGGCCATGGCCGGCGTGGTGAATATCATCACCCAAAAATCGCCACAACCTTCGCTAGATATACAGGCTTACCATGCATCTCGCCAAACAAGTAGCGCATCGGTATCTTATAGTAATCAATGGAAGCAAACCGGTATCCGAGGCTTTTTACATCAGTATTCTACAGGCGGATACGACTTGGATCCCAATATGTATGGCAATACGCAAGACCCTTATCGGATTCAAAGTGGAAACCTACGGATAGTGCAAGATTTTTCTTCTCGCAGTCAACTACAAGTATCTTATAGGTTCAATCAACAGACGCAGAAAAATCGGTATCAAATACAATCGCAGGGGTTCCCGGAAATTGTATCGGGCAATACTACCGAAAAAGATGCATCGGCATTTTTGCAATGGCGGTATCAATTTGCCGGAGGTGCCCGGTTGTACTTCCGTTCTTTTTTTAATGAATATCAAAACAACGCCTTTGTTGATTTAGAAAAAACCGGTACTCGTTTTGATGAAAATAACTTTTCTCAGCGCCTTTATAAACAGGAGGTACAATTACAGGTGCCCAAATTTCTGGGGGGTGTATTCGTATCTGGCCTAGGCTACCTGCTCGATCAGGTTGCTGCTACCCGATATGCCGGAAACCAATCCCTGCAAACAGGGTATTCATTCATGCAGCAAGAGTGGAATATGCCTGCTCAGCATCTTACGCTTATTGCCGGTGCCAGAGTGGATAAGCGGGAAGATTTTGCGGCTCGGGTTAGTCCTAGAATCGCGCTGGCCTGGCAACCCAACGCCCATTGGAAAATTACCGCCAATGCCGGGGGTGGATTTAAGGCACCGGATTTTCGCCACCTCTATTTGAATTTCAGCAATCCACAAATTGGATATTCCTTGTTGGGCGCTCAATCGCTGGCACCTGAATTAATTCGTTTACAGCAACAGGGATTATTGCAAAACGGTGCCGATATTACCTCTTTACTTACTCCCGGTAATTTGTTGCCCGAGTATGGCAATGGCATTCACTTGGGCACAGTGTATAAAGCACAGCGATGGAATATATCCCTTGGATTATTTCATAATGAGGTGAATAACCTGATAGATGTTTATTCCCTCCCCTTTACCCGCAGTAATGGTTTGCCTATATATAGCTATCGGAATGCTGGAAGAATTTATACGCAGGGTGCTGAGATAGAATATCAGTATCAGCTGAATACACATTGGAAAATATCCGCAGGATATCAATACCTGATTGCCAAAGACCGCGATGTACTGAATGCCATCCAACAACAAAAAGTTTATCGCAGAGATCCACAAACCTATGAAACCAGTTTGCTAACGGCTAATCAGTATATAGGATTGGCCAATCGTTCGAAACACATCGCTAATGGGAAACTGATGTACGAAAATCAATCCCAAGGCTGGTATGCTTTCCTCCGGGTGGTGTATCGGGGTGCCTATGGATGGATGGATGTGAATGGCAACCAGGTAATTGATGATGCCCGTGAAATGACGTCCGGTTTTTCCTTGGTAAATCTGTCGGCTGCCAAAAATATTTCGCCACAATTTTCTATACAGGCAGGCATTGAGAATCTGCTCAACTATACGCAGCCTATTCAACAACCACAGTTACCGGGGAGACAATTTTTTATTTCACTTCAATTCAATCTTTCCAAAACTCTTGTAAAAAAATAAAGCAATCAATATGAAAACAATTTCCTCTTTTTCCGCACTTGCAGTTGTATCGATCTTTTTGTTTACTAGTTGTAAAAAAGACGAAGCTGCCCCGGTTGTACCTCCTGTAACCGCAACGCAAACCTTATCGGTTCCATTTAGTACGGCAACTAATTTTCGTTTTTTTAGTTTTAAAGATAGTACTGGTGTATCCAGTGCCGATTCTGCCACGGGTAAATGGGACTTTGCTATCCGGTTTACCAAGATTTTAATCAACAGTCAGGCGAGTGGGCCCGGTAATGCAGGTGTGATACTGCAGGATGGTATCTATTCAGCCATCACCACTGCCCCTACTACTGGCTACAGTTACGATACCACAGCAACCCGGCTAGCTATAAAAGATGGCAGCTGGTACGATTATAATTCGGTTACCCGCAGTCTTAGCCCCAAAGCCGGCAAAGTATTTATTTTTAAAACTGCCGATGGAATGAGGTACGCAAAGTTACAGTTGCTATCGGTTGATTATGCGCCCTTTGTAGGCATGGTGCCTACTACTTTGTTGTATAAGTTTCAGTACACATATCAGCCGAATGGCACCACTTCCTTCCAGTAAATAAAGGCCATTACCGTTTTTTCACGGATATGATTTCCGTGAAAAAACGGATGGTGGGTTCGGTGTAAAAATGGATGTGGGGTTGCTTGATATTCGTTACAATATGTTCTGTAGATTGGTAGCTTTAATAAGAGTTGAATAGAAGTGCTGTTCAACTCTTATTAGTAAGCCGTTTGCAGTTGCCCTATCTTTTTACTAAAGCGTTTCTAATTGTACAGGGCTATAATTTGCAACTGCTATTGATTCTGTTTCAGTGATTTGAAAACTGCTAAATTCCATTACAATGTTTAGTCTCCAAACCTGGCAAACTATTAAGTAGGCGACTATTGATTACCGGCGACATACGTTTTTATGTTAATACAACTTGTCCAAAGTAGAAACGTGGCAAATGTTATTTTTTGAACCACCGGCAAATAGGCAATTAAATCTTTGTTATAGTAGAGGAGGTTATTAATACAAACTAGCAGAATGTTGAATAATCCAAAATAGAACAGTATGTTCCAATCATTTTTGCGCAAACCAAGTAATGTTCCTACTATCGCAAATACGCCAAACAGCGATGCTACATTTATGAGTAAGTCGTGATCAAATTTTGTAAATAGAAAAAAACCAATAGTCATTGCAACAGTACCACAAACCTGAATGGTCACTTGATAATTTTTATCAAGTTTGGTATGTTTCGGAAACTGTAACCAAAAAGAGGTAAGTGCTATACAAAGAATCAGCATAGCAGTTAATGCGATAGGTTGGGCAGTATTTGGCTGTCCATTCATTGCTTCGTCATTTAATAAATTGCACCAATAATTGTTAGTCCAACTAAAACCAATGGAGTTTTTGTCAAACTGCGATCCCCCGGGATAGTATAATGTAGCAATAAAATAAAGTATGGCAAATAATCCAGTTCCTATAGAGGGTGATAAAATTAATAGTTTCTTCATGAATACTTGATTTGCTGGACCGCCAATTTCTTGAAGTTGCTCTTAGGGGGTGGCGTATCCTTCTCGCAGTTCATCATTATTTTCTCATGCTGCTAAAAGGTATATTCAATTCAAATGCTATTGTAAAACTTAAAGATACAAGCTAAACCTTGTGGGAGGTTTACCGAGGGGATGTTTTTTGTCTACTATTATATATTCCAATTCCGTATGCAATTAATAAAGGTAAAGTCAATATCATCGAAACCCCTGTTAGAAGCATAAGAATTAGATAGGAGCTGTCGTGTGGTGTTGGATTTCTTACACCACCCATAAGTTCAAAAACTGCTCTATGAAGATTTAAAACAGTTAAGGTAGAGATGATTAAACATATAGGCATTAAGGTTACAGTAAAAATATTCCCGCCACTCATTCGGGTAAAATGTTTTAGGAAATAGTAAAGCAACCCCAATCGCCACGCAGCAACGATTGAAAGAAACCAAACATTCATACTGTTTGCTGTTTGAATAGAAAAAAAACGTTCTACAGGAATAGCATAAAATATTGCAGGGAAGGATGTTAGAGCTATAAAAGTTATAACAGTAAAGTAATTCCAGTTGTCTACTCGAAAGGGTTTTACTATCAGCCAAATAAAAGCCGCCAAAACAAAAATGTAAATTACAGAACCCAAACCTACATGTTGTAATAAACTTGCCCCACCGTCGTCCCAGTAACGACCCATACCCACTATCCAAGTACCTATTAGTCCAGCAATAAAATGCTTTTTATTAAACTGCAACATTTCTGCTCTAGTTAGCTTGAAAGTTAACAGCCTTTTGGTTGTAGGGAGTATATTCATGTTGCTGCTGAAATTAAAGCCTACCAATAACATTGATTTTTATCGAATTGAAAAATATTCATATGCGTTACTTTCAACATCCTTTTTGAGATAAATTAATCATATGCCGCTCCTTATTTATCAATCTCCTAAAAACCAAGATATATGCGTGCAATTGGAGCACACAAAACATTTGGCAGATCTATTAGCCCAGTCTAAATTAAAAAATGTTGCCACGGAAGTATTTAGCTGAGCCCGGCGGGTAAAAAATTGGTCATTTCTACATACCGGACACTTCAAAGGTTCACCCAACACTAGTATTGTTTGTGGTTCCGTCTTTTTAAAAATATTCATGATTTAAAAATGTTTACTCGGTTAGATTTTTAAATAGCTTTCCGTTTATATCATTACAAAGGTAGCGAATTAGGAAAAGATCTTGATTCGGAGTCCGCCAATTTCGGTAAACCCTATTTTTATTTGTTCTTATTGAATTCCAAATTTCTTGTTCTTAAAGTCAATTATTATTGTCTTGTTCCAAAACAAAATATTTCCAGTTGTAGCATCCGTATTGTCGGAGGTTCTATAATCTTTTCTATAATCTGCATAAACTGTTGTTTTATAAAAAGTTTGATTTGCAATTACAAAACTGTCATTTAAGGGTCTGCCTATTGCTGTAAATTGCTTACCCCAAGCATAACCTTTAATTGTATCACTGGGTAGAAGCGTTGAAAAGATATTTATTTTGTCGCCTGTTGTTAGCAAGGGGAAAAGACTAGAGCCATTATCAAATAATAACTTGTATTTATTACCTTTTAATTGCATTGGAAGCAATACTCGGCCCTCTCCATCAAGTTCAATGTCTGTCAAGCATTGTTGATAAAACTTGGGAACATTGTCGCAAATAGCAAATTGTTGATTGGGATAATCGATAATAAATACTTTGTTTTGGAATATATCTGCCCCAATTGTACCCAAATGAAAAGTGTCATTTAGAGTTTTTTCATCGAGATTTAGTTTGTCTCCGAAATTGCTGAATATATAACTAAACTTGTTAGTTGCTTTGTATTGGCCAAACTGAAGATTTAAATTCTTAAAAGTTTTTTTATTGAACCAGAATTGTAAAGGGCTTCTAAGTCGAGAGATTTTATTTTGAATGGCTGGATGTTTTTGGTAGAACCCACTAATACTATTTTCGTAAACTCCTGTAAATTCAGAACCCAAGTCGAATTGGAATGTGAAATTATAAGTAAGACCTTCCACTTTACAGGGTATATACATGGCCGTTTTCTGATAATATTTTCCAAATAGTGTCTCATTTGTCCATTCGAACTTAGCCCAAGAAATTTGCGATGTATCGGATTTGTCTCTAGAAATCTCCCATTTTGTATAATATGTTTTGTCGGTCAGGAAAGAGTAACCACATATTGCGACTACAGTAATTAGTAATAAAGCAAGGATTTTGAAAATTTTTTTCATGA
>JBBAJQ010000018.1:43232-44882 GCA_040403945.1 Sediminibacterium sp. | reverse complement strand
CCTATTATAAATATTCATTCGGAAATTACGAACTGCTCCCCCCCATTTAGTCACTCCAAAGCAATCATTTAGTCCATCATTATTTGGAGTAAACGCATTCGGAACTAAAAACTGTTGGGATGGATAAGTAAAATCATTTACTAATATAGATTTAGAACTAGAACATCCCCGACTACTATAAACTGTTACCTCAAAAATTTGGTTGCCAGAATGTTGAGTAAGATAGGGATTAGAAATACCTGGATTGGAAACTTTACTAGCCGGTTGCCATTCGTAATAGGTTCCCCCAGAAGCCCGCAGAAATACTGTATCCACATTGCAATAAAAATCGTTTGATTTAGTCAATTCAATAACGGGCTTAGGAGACACTACAATAGTACTAAACAGCGTATCCATCAAATTACAGGTACTATCAAAAAGCTGAATAGGATATACTTGCGTAGAATCTGGCTTAACCAAGAGAGTATAAGGTGTAACGGATTGAGCAAATTGTTTGTTTAACCATTTGCTTTTCTCTGAACCAGAAGTTTTCAATAAAATACTGGTACCTATACAAATGGTATCGGTTAATGGACTTAAAGTGAAATCAGGTGGCGCTTTAACAGAAATCATTACCGAATCGGTAGTATAACAATAGGGAACGGAAAAAGCCTTGAGATAATACTTATTAGAAGCGATTGGAGTAACCGTGGGATTGGGAATATTTGCATTATCCAAACCCATTACCGGGCTCCATTGGTAATTAACATCATTTTCGAATACTGAATTAAGTAGCACCGATTGTCCTTCACAGACCAGTGTATCCTGCAAAAAAATATCAGCAATCGGACGCTTATACACTACTATTGTTTTGGTAAGTGTATCTGCATAATTACAATCTGCCCGATATAGTTTTGCTGAAATCAAGATGGTTGAGTCTGGCTTAAACCATTTAGAAGAACTTCCTGTGGAAGATGATGGCAACCAGGTATATAAATCGGCCCCGGATGCAGAAAGCAGCACACTATCTCCATTGCAAATTTCCTGAACAGTAGAACTTAAACTAAAATTAATAGGTGGATGTACATTTATAGCAATCGTATCTTTGGCCAGACACCCATAGGGAGAACTGGCAATCACTGAATACAAGGTATTGGTAAGTGGGGTTGCTGTGGGCACGGGAAGCGTTGCATTATTAAGTGCAATCACGGGCGACCACTGATACGTTAATCCGGCCGGTGATATTTGTGTTAAGGAAACTGATTGACCCGAACATATAGCCGTATCGCCTCTAATGATAACAGAGATGGATGGATTAACGGTAATTGTTACACTGTCTTGAACGGTACATTTATTTTTGTCTACAACATTCAGCAGATAAGTAACCGATTGTTGAGGAGCAGCTTTTGGATTTGCAATGGAGGCGTTTGACAAGCCTACAGAGGGTGTCCACTGAACAGTAGAAGTATTACTCACCAGCAAAGGGATGGAATCATAGCCACCACAAACCGTATAATTTCTGGTGAGTTGTAAATTAGCAGGCTCGGTAACAACAATATTTTTACAAAAAGTAGATTGGGTTGGCAACCCTTCATCTACCGTTAAATTGATATTATATATACCCGCTTTACTATATAAAATCGGGGGAGGATTGGCATCTGTTGAACTGCT
>JBBAJQ010000018.1:27714-43132 GCA_040403945.1 Sediminibacterium sp. | reverse complement strand
CCCCAATTAGTACTGACAGGACTATTAGACAAAGTATTTCCAAAATCTAGTTTAACAATTCGAGAAGGTATTCCAATTAATGGATCACCTCCAACAACAAAGGCATACCATTTTCCATTAAAGTTAAGTACTTGTAAACCTTGTGCACTATTCGGAATGCTACCCCCAAAATTTCCTAGGTTGGTTACGATAGGTGTATTCAGTAAACTATTCCCAAAATTCAATCGAATTAAACCACCGGGCGTATTATTTACCACAAAGGCATAATAATTTCCATTGTCGAAAGCATAATCAGAAAAAACAGGAATCCCTAATGAGTTACCCGGGTTTCCCAATTGCACACCGGTAGGTGATTGATCTACATTAGCCGTACAAAAATCCCATCGATAGGTGGTTGCATTGGTTGATTTATTTACAATGTTTATTGCACTATTCAGGCAAATGGTATCAGGCATTTCAAATAGTGCCAGCACCGCATTTTGAAGTGGTTGCGTACGGCTATCGGTTTTGGGCAAGGTAGATAGCGATAAATTGGTTGGAATAATTTTAGCAGGCAGTAACCGCTTATAAGTTACTGCCTCCCCCTTTTGGGGCGAAGAACTTTTTTCTGATTGATATGCATGAAATAAGAGGGAGAAAAATACTGACCACCCCATCAGAAAAATCATGAAATAAAACCGATGGGTATGCATCAAAATGAGTGTTTTTTTACAACACTCAAATATAATTTATTTAAAATGTAATTTACTTTATTTAATTCACCAATTCTCCCCACCCAATTTCTTTTTCCAGGTAAAAAGCAGTTTCCCTAAACGAGTTTGTAACAGATAATGCAAACTGCGTAAACGTAATTGCCATAGCATACAGGGTAGCGAAAATCCAACATAAGATTCATATACTTTTCTATTCTCCACTAATGATTGTAGATATTGTTGAGAACTTATTCCTGCATCATCAAATCGAACCATCGCAAAGGGATAAAAAGCATATGGTTCCTTCGCCAAACGGCACATCATATCATAATCCATTGCAATTTTATATTGCGACTGATAGGGCCCGGCTTTTTGATAAGTCTGTTTATGCACCCACCAGCTGGGATGCAATACACTGCGCATCCCTCGATACAATTTATCGGGATCAAATGGTTTTCCTACTTCAACCCACTCACCTGCCCTTTTTAAAATAATTTTTCCACTTATCCACCCAACAGGGGTATTTGATTGCAAAAATGTAGCTACTTGGTCTAATACCCCGGCAGACACCAACTCATCGCCTGCATTTAATAATTGTATCATACCCTCTCCTGCGTATTGAATACCCTTATTAAAAGCATCTGAAATACCTTTATCTCGCTCGTTTATAACTTTCCGATAAGTAGGTTGAGGAGTTTGCTGCAGCCATTCGGCTATATCAACGGAAGTAGAGCCATTGATAATCCAATGCTCATCTGGATTGCGTGTTTGATTATTTACCGATGCAATTGTTCTTTGCAAATCGGGTAAATTGTTAAAGCAGATGGTTATTATAATCAATCGCATATACCCTTCAATATTACAAAAGTTTTATCAGCTGCAACCGTATTATTGGATGGTATGGGTAGCTAATTTTTGTAAAAACAAATCCATGCCCGCCTTACTAGCTGTGGTTAACTGGTAGCGAATATTGGTATGGAAATAAGTAGTTAAATCATAGCCCACCCCGGTTAATTGCGGCATTAAATCATCTATATGCTCAACACCCCAGCGGAGCGCTTCATTAAATGCCAATATAAATTCGGCCGGCAACTGCTTATTGGCTACCCAGGCTGCAAAAACAAAAGGAAGCCCGGTGTGAGCAGTCCAGGCAGACCCTAAATCGTAGATATATGGGTACTTAGGAATCAACTCCAATGCCCGGTCGCCAATAACCACCGCTGCCTCAGTTCCCCCTATATGTTTGATAAAATCTGTGTTTCCAGGTTTCCATTCTGGCTGTAAATGCCAATATTCCTGCATAAGGATTTGCGCAAGTGCTACCGATGTTTTACTCTGATAGTCCAGCCAAATAGTAGTTACCTGCTCCAAAGGCACTTCACTAAATATAGCCACAGAAGCAACAGGACCCTCCGAACCAATACAAAATTCCGAAATCACTTGTGCATCTGCCATTTGAGCAAGCGCCGCTACGGGTAGTAGGCCAATATCTATTTGTTGGTGTGCTAGTTGACTGGCAATAGCAGCGGGAAAATCGCGGGATAAACTGATTTGGTTCCAAATAGGGGAGTTTTTTAGTCCCCAGATAAATGGTTGGGTATTTAAATAACTAACCGCTCCTACCCGAATTGTTGGCTTCAATGGTACATTTTGTGCAAAGAAAAACAATTCCCTGCTTCTAATAGACAAAATTGAGGATTAATGTACCTGCTTTTCAAAAAGCGCCCAAGCTTAGTTATCTTTGTGCCAACAAGGCTACTCAACTCTTCACCAATCCAAATTTTCATGGAATTAAGCTCCCTTACCGCCCTTTCCCCTATTGATGGCAGATATCGAACACAAACTGCCCCTTTGGCCAATTATTTTTCTGAATATGGGTTGATACGCTATCGGGTTTATGTAGAGCTCGAATATTTCTACTTTCTTGCCCAACAAAAATTTTTTCGCTTACCCGCCAACGCGAAAAAGAAATTGCAAACAGTGATGGATCAGTTTGGCAATGCCGAAGCCCTGCAGATTAAAGAAATTGAAAGAGTAACTAACCATGATGTGAAAGCCGTTGAGTACTTTTTAAAAGAACAACTAGACAAAGCCGGTGTAGGCCATTTAAAAGAATGGATTCATTTTGGACTCACCTCGCAAGACATCAACAATACCGCCATTCCCCTCAGTTGGAAACATTGTTTAGAAGAAACGTATTTACCGGCCGTTTTTCAACTGAATAATGGACTACTGAAACAGGCGCGTGAATGGAAAGCCGTTCCCCTGCTTGCCCGAACGCACGGACAACCCGCCTCACCTACCCGTTTGGGCAAGGAATGGAAGGTATTTCATGAAAGAATTAGTGAGCAGGTTAAACTGTTATCCCATATACCCTATTCAGCCAAATTCGGAGGTGCTACCGGGAATTTCAATGCCCATCAGGTGAGTTTCCCCCATAAAAACTGGCCTAAGTTAGCCAATCAATTTTTGGCACAGGTGCTAGGCCTAGAACGGCAACAGTTTACTACGCAGATAGAACACTACGACATGCTGGCAGCCCATTTTGATGCACTCAAAAGGATTAATACTATTCTGATAGACCTAAGCAGGGATTGCTGGACGTATATCAGTATGGATTATTTTAAACAAAAAACCAAGGCGGGTGAAGTAGGCTCTTCGGCAATGCCCCATAAAGTGAACCCCATAGATTTTGAAAATGCGGAAGGAAACCTGGGTATTGCCAATGCCCTGTTGGAGCATCTTTCGGCCAAATTACCCATCAGCCGTTTACAGCGCGACTTAACAGATTCTACCGTTTTGCGAAATATTGGGATACCCATGGCGCACATAGTGATTGCTATTAACTCGCTGCAGAAGGGACTAAATAAACTAGTGTTGAATGAAGCAAAAATTAAACAAGACCTAGAACAAAATTGGGCGGTGGTGGCAGAGGCTATCCAAACCATTTTGCGCAGAGAGCAATATCCAAATCCCTATGAGGCATTAAAGGAACTTACGCGGGGTAAACAAGGTATAACCCGTGAAAGCATGCAACTATTTATTCGACAACTGAAAGTAAAAGCTTCCGTTAAGAAAGAATTATTGGCTATTACCCCGATGAACTATACTGGAACCCACCCGAACTTTTAAGCTCATAATTTTAGCATTACATAGCCTTTTTGCTGATAGGTGCTTAGGGTAGTCATGGCAGATAATGCAATACCAAGATCAGGCGCTAATGTGGCGGGGTCGATGTTTCGCTTCATCATAGACTGACCACATACAAATACTTTAATCCCCGCTTCTTTAAGTGCATGAAATAGCGGAATATTTGGATTATTTGATCCATATTTCTGTTGATACACCGAATCATTCATAATATACATAGCGGCGGGACCATGGATCACGGCCACCATGTTTAGCTTTTCAGGCTGCACACCTCCTAATACATGAAGGTTAGCAATGGCTGCAATTTTTTCTATCAACTCGTGCACTTTAGCGGGTTGGGGATTTTCTGTATTTACTTCTACGATAATCTTATACTGTTTTTTAGTATCGGGCTTTTCGGTAGCCATTGGAATTTCACTTACCCCGCCAAACCCTTTTATAAGGGGATATACTTTCTGTTGAGCGCAAACCTGAAATCCCAACAAGAGCGCAATTGCAATAGGAAAATATTTCATGCACTAATTTTTTTACAAGATACATTTTTATCGAATGCAATTTTTTAAGCCTCCATACAGGGAAATACCTTTTGCGGATTCTTTTCGGTAAACTGCCTGATTAAAGAGCGAATAACTTCATTTTCCGGATAAGGGGTTAATTGCTCCCGAAGGGTGCTTAGAGACTGGTCGGGTGTCCAGCCATCTACCCTACCCATCCCATAGAAACGTCCTTTTTCAATTAAAACAAGCGCTTCCCGGTCTTTAATAACATAACTGGTGGGTTGTAGCAATAAGTGTGTAATGGCTTTTTGCATCTGTTGATTATGCCTGTCAGATTCGGGTAACGCCTCTGTAGGCGATTTCTCTAGAAAACAGAGATAGGGATGTAGAGAAAAATCTCTTACCAGTTTCCAAAGGGTACGATGTGCATCGGTTAAAAGTCCAAAATTGATTAATGAAGCAGTGTGCCGGTGTTTTTTATCGATGGCTAACCGATTGTATCCCCGGGAATCGGTGAATTGATAGATAGACCAAACTGCCTCGAATCTTTTTTGACTTTTATTAAAAGGAGGCCAGAGCCGCTTAATTTCTATGCTTTCGAGAATACTGGCCATAAATTCGGAATCACAAACGGTATGTCCAATGGTGTACACCGTTCTTAACAAGGCTTGCCGTTTTTCAGAGGTATCTAAGCCAGTAAAATGGCTCACCACCCGTTTTCGCAGTTGTTTTGCTTTACCCACATACATTACTTTTCCCTTTTTATCTCGGAAATAATATACACCGGGTTGCAATGGCAATTGATGAATTTGATCAACCGCCAAATTGGGGGGTAACATTTGATGTTTGGCTTCGCGACTTAGCATTTCGCTAATTACACCACTCCCGGTTAAAGCCAGCGCCCTTGAAACGATTTCTGCCGTTGCCCTGGCATCCCCCCCCGCCCGATGGCGATGGGTAATTGGAATATCTAGCGAACGCGTTAAGTGGCCTAAGCCATATTTTTTTAGTCCCGGAAATACTTTTCTGGCCAATCGGATGGTACAAATTTTGGGAACTTGCAATTGATAACCAGCCTGTTGCAAGTAATACTTCACAAAAGAATGGTCAAAATTCACGTTGTGCGCCACAAAAATCCGGTCGCTAAGCAATCGGTATATCTTTTCGGCTTGTTCCTCAAAAGGCGGTGCCATGGCTACCATCGCATCAGAAATACCCGTCATATTAGCTATAAAGGGGGGAATCGGTTGACCGGGATTGATTAAGGATTCAAAAATACCCTCCACTTCAGCACCATTCATTAAAACGATGGCAATTTCGGTAATTCCATGTTGGGATGGGAACCCGCCGGTTGTTTCAATATCCACCACTGCAAAACGCATATATTAAATAAATCTAAAATCGGGGGTGAGTGTAATATTTTATTAAAATGAAATACTAATTTTGTGTACTGGTGTAACAAAACTAGGATACCAACGTTTTATATCCAGTAAAGTTATAAAACTCTTCCCGCTATGAAAAAATTCATCGGTTTCGCCATAGTACTGATTGCTTTTAGTTCTTGCCAACAGATTCGGAAGGAAGATTGCATGAGATTTACCAGAGATGTTGCCGGAAAATGCCTTCGCATGAATACGAAGGGTCAAATGAAAATGGGTTTACCCATGGCAACAACCAGCAATGCCCCCACTACTTCCCTCACCGAGCACTTTGAAGATCCCTCTCTTCGTATGGTTTGGTAATGAGCTAACTTACACTTAGCAGTTTTCCTTATTTTTGCTACCGGATTCCCTTAGTCCTTTCGAGTACTTTTTGTGCATCTATGGCTGGCAGGGCATACCCTTATAGAAATATGGAACTGAGTAAAAATTATATTCCCGGAGAAGTTGAAACCAGGTGGTATGCACACTGGAATAAGCAAGGCTATTTTAACAGCACGCCCGACCATCGGACTCCTTCTTATACGGTAGTAATGCCTCCCCCTAATGTTACCGGCGTTTTGCACATGGGTCATTGTCTGAATAATACTATACAGGATATTCTGGTACGCAATGCCCGGATGATGGGGTATAATGCCTGTTGGGTTCCGGGTACCGACCACGCATCGATTGCTACCGAGGCCAAAGTGGTAGCTATGTTACGGGAACGGGGTATCGCCAAATCATCCCTTAGCCGCGACGAATTTTTACAGTATGCCTGGGAGTGGAAAGATAAATATGGCGGCATCATTTTACAGCAATTGAAAAAGATGGGTTGCAGTTTAGACTGGAATCGCACTTCTTTTACCATGGATGATGCCTATTACAAAACTGTGATACAAGTATTTATTGACTTGTATAAGAAAGGCCATATCTATCGCGGAAAGCGAATGATAAACTGGGATGTAAAGGCCAAAACTGCCCTGAGTGATGAAGAGGTAATTTACAAAGAAGTAAACAGCAAATTATATCACCTGAACTATCGCATTGAGGGAGAGGATGCCACGGCTGCACAAGGAATAACCATTGCCACAGTTCGGCCAGAAACAATTTTGGGAGATGCAGCCATCTGTGTTCATCCTACCGACCCCCGTTATCAGCATTTGATAGGTAGATTTGCGCTAGTGCCTTTAATTAATCGCCGGATCCCCATTCTAGCAGACGAATATGTTACACCTGATTTTGGAACCGGTGCTTTAAAAGTTACCCCTGCGCATGATATGAACGATTACCAGCTCGGGTTAAAATATCAGTTGGAGATTATTGATACCATGGAGGATGATGGCACGATGAGTGCTGCTGCTACACTATTTGTTGGTGAAGACCGTTTGGAGGTAAGAAAGAAAATTATTCCCCTGTTGGAAGCCGCAGGCAATCTGGTAAAAACAGAGGAATATATAAATCAGGTTGGCTTCAGTGAAAGAACGGATGCCATGGTAGAGCCCAGGCTCAGCCTGCAATGGTGGGTAAGCATGCATTCTCTTTCTAAACCCGCGTTAAAGGCTGTGATTGAGGATGAGATTCATTTTCATCCTGCCAAATTTAAAAATCTTTATCGGCACTGGATGGAGAATATCAAAGATTGGTGTATCAGCCGACAGCTTTGGTGGGGCCATCGCATACCAGCTTATTATGCACCTGACGGAAATTTTGCAGTAGCCGCTTCATTGGAGGAAGCCTGGGAGATATTAAAAGAAAAGCAGCCCGGATTAGCAAAAGAATCCATCCGCCAGGATGAAGATTGCTTGGATACTTGGTTTTCGAGTTGGCTCTGGCCATTTGAAGTATTTCATGGATTATCCAATCCAAATAATCCAGATATACAATATTACTATCCAACCAATACACTGGTAACAGCCCCTGAAATTATCTTTTTCTGGGTAGCGCGGATGATTATGGCGGGATATGAGTTTATGGGGCAGTTGCCATTTAAAGATGTATATTTTACTGGTATTGTGCGGGATAAGTTGGGACGAAAAATGAGCAAAAGCTTAGGAAATTCTCCCGACTTACTTGCCTTGATAGACCAATATGGTGCCGATGCAGTTCGCTTTGGCATAATGATTGCGTCCCCAGCCGGAAACGATATTCTATTTGATGAATCTGGATTAGAACAAGGAAGGAATTTCAATAATAAAATGTGGAATGCCCTTAAGCTGGTAAAAATGTGGGAAGGTAGGGTTGGAAAAGTAGCAGAAGATAATTTACCGATTTTTGCGATGGATTGGTTTGAAAAACGCCTGCAATATACCCGCCATGAGGTTGCGGTGTTAATGCAACAATTTAAACTAAGTGAAGCCTTAAAAACGATTTACTCTTTAATATGGGATGATTTTTGCAGCTGGTACCTAGAATGGGTGAAACCCGGATTTGAACAACCGGTGCATTCAGCCGTATACAAAAAAACCGTTGTGTACTTCGAACAACTACTGTATTTGTTACATCCTTTTATGCCGTTTATTACCGAAGAAATATTCCATCTGCTGCAGAAGCAGCCACAAGATTTATGTAACCTTAATCATCCGCCCATCCCGGCCATTGATGTTGAAATTGTGGCAGCTGGAGAGTTGTTAAAGCAATTGATATCAGCCTTACGGGATGCGAGAAATAAAAACCAGCTGAAGCCGAAAACGCAGGTTCACCTGCATATTCAAACGAGCCGCGAAAATCAATACGAAGCCATCCGTTCTATTTTGGCAAAACAAATCAACGCATCCGATGTAAGCTTTACCCAGGTACCTATTGCCAATAGTATAGTAGTAGCCGTAGAAAAGGATCGCTTTTATATGGAAACATCCGAATTTAAAGAAACGGGTACACAACGGGAAACCCTGCTAAAAGATTTGGTGCATCAGCAACAATTTTTAGAACAAGTGCGCAAAAAACTGCAAAACGAAAGGTTTGTACAAAATGCAAAGCCGGAAGTGATTGAACTGGAAAGAAAAAAAGAAGCAGATGCTTTGGCCCGCATTCAAACAATTGAAGCAACACTGGCGCAGTTTTCGGCTTAATACTGTGAGGTATTCAATCGGGTAACTATAAAATATCCACTCCTATGAAATTTGGGCTTATACTAATTGTGTTTTTTATTGGGATGAATCCATATTTCATTCGAGCACAGGGCAGTGGGGATTATGCGTCCCTAAAAATTATCAATCCACGGTATCCGGATAATCCAACATTTAAAACTTTATCTTCAACAGCCTATCCTATTTGTATCAGTTTACCCATTGGCATTATGGCAGTATCTCTTATTAGAGAGAATGAAAAGGGACAAAAGGTTGCGTATGAGTTGGCTGGCGGATTAGTGGTTACAGCTGCTGCAACTGGTTTAATGAAAAAGCTGGTAAACCGTGCGAGGCCTTATGAAACCTACGATGATATTTATCCGGATGAGAGAGAGTCGGGCAATTCATTTCCATCGGGGCATACTTCACTTGCCTTTTCAACAGCCACTACCGTTTTACTAACAACCGAAAAATGGTACTATGCAGCACCCGCCTATCTTTGGGCCATGGGTGTAGGGTATTCGCGTATTTATTTAGGTCAACACTATCCCTCCGATGTAATTGCCGGTGCTATTACCGGGGCGGCAGGTGCTTATCTAACCCATATTATCAACCAAAAATGGTTGCATCCCGATAGGAAGAGGAAGAAAAAAGTACAGATTCCCTAATATATTCTTAAACCAATACATGGGTGTCTTTTATAACGCCCATTACGAAAACACTTTGCAGGTGGCCGATATTTTCGGCCTGACTCAATTTGTTTACATGAAAGTGATAGTAATCATCCATATGCTCGGCTACTACTTTCAGCATAAAATCGAATTCCCCTGAAATATTATAACATTCAATTACCTCGGGCATTTCCAGTATGCGCTTTATAAATTTCGCACCTGCACTTTTATTATGCTGCTTAAGAGAAACATAACAGATAACCATTAGTCCTTTTTGCACTAATGCCGGTTGCAGAAGGGTGGCATATTGCTTAATAACCCCTTGCGATTCGAGTCGCTTGATTCTTTCGTGCACCGGTGTGGTACTCAGGTTTACCTGATCGGCTATTTCCTTTACCGTTGCCCGTGCATTATGCTGAAGAATGCGAAGAATTGTAAGGTCTCTTTCATCTAGATGAACCGGTAAAACAGACTTTTCTTCTAATGACTGCGATGGTTTCATGTATTAAAAGTATTTTATGCTGCTAAAATAGATATTTATTACATTTTATTCTATTTTTTTTAAAATTTACAGATTACTTATTCTACACTATCTTTGCAGCCTAAATAAAAAACCTATGTCAACGCTGTTACCCAACATCGATTTTAGTTTACCCTATAAAGTAGCCGATATGAGTCTTGCTGAGTGGGGTCGCAAAGAAATTCGCCTGGCAGAAGCTGAAATGCCCGGATTAATGGCCCTCCGTGCCGAATACGGTGCCAATCAGCCCCTTAAAGGTGCCCGCATTGCCGGATGTTTGCACATGACCATCCAAACGGCAGTATTAATTGAAACCCTGGTTGCCCTGGGTGCAGAAGTAAAATGGAGTTCTTGTAATATTTTTTCTACCCAAGATCAAGCAGCAGCAGCTATTGCAGCGGCTGGAATTGGGGTGTTTGCCTGGAAAGGACAAACCCAGGAAGAAGCAGACTGGTGTATTGAACAAACCTTATTTTTTGGTGGTGCCAACAGACCATTGAATATGATATTAGATGATGGTGGCGACTTAACCAATATGGTATTTGATAAATATCCCGAACTGGTTAAAGAAGTAAAAGGTTTATCTGAAGAAACAACTACCGGTGTGCATCGTTTGTACGAGCGGATGGCGAAAGGTTCTTTACCTATCCCTGCCATTAATGTAAACGATTCGGTTACCAAATCTAAATTTGATAACAAGTATGGTTGTCAAGAATCGCTGGTAGATGCAATTCGCCGAGCTACAGATGTGATGATGGCAGGCAAGATTGCCGTTGTAGGTGGATATGGTGATGTAGGTAAAGGTTCTGCTGCTTCTTTACGCGGAGCCGGTTGCCGTGTGATGGTTACCGAAATCGATCCGATTTGTGCATTGCAAGCTGCTATGGACGGATACGAGGTGAAGCCAATGGCAGAAGCCGTAAAAGAAGCCGACATTGTTGTTACCGCTTCTGGTTGCCGCGATTTGATTACGGAAAAACATTTCCGCAGCATGAAGGATAAAGCTATTGTTTGTAATATCGGTCACTTTGATATTGAAATTGATGTTGCCTGGTTGAATCAAAATTATGGTCACACCAAAGACACCATTAAACCACAGGTTGACCTCTACGATATTGATGGAAAGGAAATCATATTGCTGGCTGAAGGTCGATTAGTCAACCTAGGTTGTGCTACGGGCCATCCCAGTTTTGTGATGAGTAGCTCTTTTACCAACCAAACCCTTGCGCAAATTGAATTATGGAATAACCATACCAATTACGAGAACAAGGTTTATGTTCTGCCTAAGCACCTGGATGAGAAAGTTGCCCGCCTGCATCTTGCTAAAGTAGGGGCTGTGCTGGATGAACTTTCAGATGCACAGGCCGGTTATCTGGGTATCGACAAGAAAGGTCCTTTCAAGTCGGAGCTCTACAGATATTAGTATCAAAAGAAACAACCATTCGTATTAAAAAAAGCTCCGACTCGTCGGGGCTTTTTTTATGTATCCCCTTCCCAAAATGTGCATAAATGAAATAACTAATTTGTACACATCCACATAGAAAGCTAGTTGTATAGCCTACTTTTGCAGTATTATAATTGAATGATTATGCGAGTTACTTTTCTATCCCAGCTTGTATTAGTAAGTATTTCTTTCACCACTTTCGTTTCCTGCGGTTCCGGTGATAAAAAAGGAACCGATACCAAAGATTCCACGCAACCTGTGCAAATACAGGTTCCAGGCGGAGCGTTTACGCTAGATAGTACCAAGCGGTATATATACTTAACCTGGGACGATTCACCTCAACCACCCGGCACGAGCATCTGCAAACGTATTTTTGAAGAAACCGGTATCAAAGCCACATTTTTTGCAGTAGGCTTTAATCAAGTAGGTAATAAAAAAGTACGATTGATTGATTCTATCAGAAAAGCCTATCCGCGTTTTTTGCTGGCGAATCATAGTTTTAGTCATGGCATGAACGACAAATACCGTTTATTCTACGGAGCTGCCCAGCACGATTCCGCCCTGAATGATTTTCTGCGCAATGAACGGGAATTAAAAATACCGGTAAAAATTATTCGTATGCCCGGCAACAATACCTGGGCAAATAAGGGAGAAATTTCCGGCCAGCTTTCAACCAACCGTTTGGTGCATAGTCTGGATTCACTGGGGTATCAGGTTGTAGGCTGGGATGTAGAATGGAGGCAAGATGCCAAAACCAAACAACCCAAGGAATCGGCCACAGAAATGGCGCAAAAAGTTTTGCAAAAATTAGAGAACGATGAAACCCATGCCCCACAAGCCATTGTAATTTTATCACACGATCGGATTTTCGAAAAACCGGCACAGGCAGATTCGCTGAGAAAGTTTATTCAGTTATTGCAGCAGGATAAGAGAAATGTTTTTGAAACCATTGATCATTATCCGCCCTTTAAGCAATAAAAGCAGATTTCACCAATTAATCAGGGAAACTGATTTTACCCATACTAACAGAGGGTATTCCAGAACGAGCACTACCATAGGTAAGCTGATCTCCAGCAATGGTTTCGTTTGCCAGAATCGCGAACAACACGGCTTCTTTGGCATCCGGATGAATGGCCAGATCGCTGGTTGTATAAAAAGTGAATTCCGGCAACAATTCTTGTAATTGTTCCATTACTAGTGGATTATGCATACCACCTCCGCTTGAATAGAGGGTATATTGCTGGTGGGGATCACAACACTGACGGATAGATTGAGCAATAGTTACTGCAGTAAACCTGTTGAGTGTTCTCACTACATCTTCGTGCTTTAGTGTAACAGTACCGGATTGATTTTGTGCGAATCGCAGGTATTCGAGATTAAATAACTCGGGGCCGGTAGTTTTTGGAAAGGGTTGTTGAAAAAAGGTATGATTGATTAACGCTTCTAATAAGGCAGGATGCAAATTGCCTGAACGGGCAATTGCGGAATCTTTATCATAGGGGGTGTTGCAATACTGTTGCACATACATATCCATCAGCGTATTGCCGGGTCCGGTATCTGTGCTAAAAATAGCCGTCATATCCCGATTACCCGGCAAAAAAGTAAAATTGGCAATACCTCCAATATTCAGCATAATGCGATTCTCTCCTGCCTTACTAAAAATAAGGTGATCACCATATACGGCTAATGGAGCACCCTCCCCTCCTGCTGCCAAATGCTTTTGCCGAAAATCGGATAGCGTAATAATTCCGGTTGTTACAGCTAGATGGTCTCCATCGCCAATTTGCAAAGTGGCGTTAGGGAATTGTGCATTCTGATGCAACCAGGCGGGGGCATGATATATGGTTTGGCCATGACTGGCAATTAAATCTACCTCTTCGGGTTTCACTCTCCATTTCTGCAAACAGTCTACAACAATCTTTCCATGAAAAATGCCTATCCACTCATTTAGCAAACAAACTTTTTCTAGGCTTGCTTGTTTTTTTGCAAAAACCTCTTTCACTTGGCTTTTAAAGTATGCATTGTAGGGTACAGTAGTAAAATGTAATAATTCTATTTGAGTATCAAGTCCATGCCCTGAGAATTTACAAAGAGCCACATCTAATCCATCCAGAGAGGTACCGCTCATCAATCCTATGATAATCCGGGAACCCGCATTCCCCATTTTGCACAGTTTATCCAGATTTTTATTCATTTATGCGGTTTTTTGTATAATAAGTGAAAAAAAGTGCAACTTTTTGCGGTTTTCTTGGTTAATTGACGCTGAATTGTAATAATTTCGAGCACATACCACTACAAAGATGCTAAAAAAAGAGAGACAGGCTTATATTTTAAGGCAGGTTAGTTTACACAATAGTGTGCTGTCTGCAGATTTGAGTGGAGAGATTCAAGTGTCTGAAGATACGATACGAAGAGACCTGAATGAACTTGCGGAAGAAGGCAAGGTTATTAAAGTACATGGGGGTGCCCTCTCAAAATCTTTCAATAGTTTTTATTTGCGGTCCGATGTATTTCATGGTGAGCAGAAAAAAATTATCGGCCATAAAGCGATTAGCCTATTAAAAGATGGCATGTTTGTTTTATCGGGGGGCGGAACTACAGTTATTGAGATGGCCCGTATGTTACCCGAGAATTTACAAGCTACATTTTTAACAGGCAGCATACCGGCTGCCTACGAGTATGCACAACATCCCAGCTCGGAAGTAATTTTTATTGGGGATAAGATTTCAAAAAAATCGCAAATTGCTGTGGGTGGTGAAGCCATATCAAAAATAAAATCTGTAAAGGCTGATATCTGCATCATGGGAATAAATGCCATGGATATTGAAAATGGCATCACCGACAATGATTGGGATGTAGTGATATTAAAAAAGGCCATGCTGGAAGCATCGAATTTAAAAGTGATATTGTCTATCTCGGAGAAATTGAATTCAGTACAACGAATTAAAATTTGCGGTCTGAATCAGATTGACATATTAATTACAGAATTGGATAAAGATGATCCGATACTCGCTCCCTACCGGGATTCGGGTATAACCATTTTATAATAACGAAAACCTAAACTACCATTATGAAAACACGAACATCCCACAGGTTTGGTAAATGGAAACACTTCTGTTTATCACTAACCCTGAGTTTATTCGCCGTTATTGCTTTCGGACAGGTACGCATCTCCGGAAAAATTAACAATACCGGCGGATCTGCTGTTGAATCAGCATCGGTAACGGTAAAAGGCACCAAATATGGAACAAGTTCCGATGCCAATGGTGTGTACTCTTTTTCTGTTCCATTAAATCCCGGAACCTATACACTGATTTATTCAGCGGTGGGCTGGGGAACCCAAAGTAAAACCATCACTATAGGAAATGAAAAATCCTATTCTGTTGATGTGAACTTATCAGAAAGTCTCTCGAAACTGGATGAAGTAGTTGTAACAGGAACTTCTGCAGGAACTACTCGTCGCCAATTAGGAAGTTATGTGGCTACCCTAAAAGCCGCTGATTTAAATAAGGGCGCTTCTTCTAATGCATTGCAGGCTTTACAAGGTAAAACGCCCGGAGCGGTAATTACCCAAAATAGTGGTGATCCTGCCGGTGGCCTGAGTGTTCGTTTAAGAGGTGTGAGTTCTGTAAACTCATCTTCTGAACCCCTTTACATCGTTGATGGCGTAATAGTGAACAACAATACACCCCGTGTAACCAATACACAAGGTAACTACGATGGTGGAAACTTCGTGGGTGTAGTTGGTCAAAACAGAATGGTGGATATCAATCCTGCTGACATTGAGCGGGTGGAAGTTTTGAACGGTGCTGCAGCTGCAGCTATCTATGGTTCTCGTGCCAATAGCGGAGTAATTCAAATTTTCACTAAAAGGGGTGTATCAGGTGCGCCACAAGTTAGTTTTAGCACCAATATGCTTTTTAGCGGACTGCGTTCTAAACTAGATGTTAATCAGGCA
>JBBAJQ010000018.1:0-27614 GCA_040403945.1 Sediminibacterium sp. | reverse complement strand
GATAACACAAAATATTTCTTCTCGGGTTCTTATTTCTACAACCAGGGTATTATCCGTAATACAGACTTCCAGCGTTTTAGCTTCAGAAGTAATATTGACCAAAAGATTACTAAGTGGTTGAGCATGAACTTAGGTCTGAACTATGTGAATAGCGGTGCCAACGAAAAACCCGATGGCAACTCATTTTTTAGTCCGATGAACTCAGTAACCATTCTGGGTAACTTTCACGACCTTAACAGAAGAGATGCTTTAGGGAATCTTCGAACAATCGGTAACCTGGGTCGAGTTAATCCAATTTCAGTAATTGAAGATTTCAAACAGCGGAACAATACTAGTCGTGTTTTAACCAATTTCGGTTTAAAGTTGAAGCCGATTAAGAATCTGACAATTGACTATACCATGGGTATCGATAACTATGCTCAGAATGGTACAACCTTCATGCCGCCTTTTAACTATAACGTAAATGCGGCATTTTTTGGAGGTGGAACTACCAGTAGTGACCCAACTTTAAATGGATATGCCAGTGCTGCTACCTCTAGTTTCTTTGGCATTAACCACGACGTGAATGCCACTTATACTGCCAGCCTTACGAAAGACATCAGTTCTGTTACACAGGTTGGTTTTTCTCAGCAGTACGAGCGCAATTCATTTGTAATGCTGCAGGGACGTGGTCTGGCTCCATTTGTAGAATCAGTAATTGGTGCCAGTACTCCAATTCCTGGTGCGGATTCCAGATCAGAATTGTCTATCAGCGGTTTGTTTTTACAACAGAATTTTAAATTCAGAAATCAATTATTCGTAACGGCTGCCATCAGAAGAGATGCTTCTTCTGTATTTGGTCCAGACAAGCGCAACCAGATTTATACCAAAGCTAATGCTGGTTATATACTTTCAGAAACTAGTTTCTGGAAAAACCTGGGTGTTAGCAAATGGTGGGATCTGGCGAAGGTTAGGCTTGCCTATGGAGAGAGTGGTAACCTTACCGGTATTGGTGCATACGATCGTTTTAACGTATATACCGCCTCCTCATTCAACAACAGAACTTCATTAAATACCAGCAGTACATTGGCTAATACCAATGTGGGTCCTGAAAGACAAAAAGAAATCGAGTTCGGTCTTGATCTGGCTTTCTTAGACAATCGTATCAACTTAAACTTGAATGTTTACGATAAGCGAGTAAATGATATGTTGTTGAACCGATTTATTGCACCTTCTGCTGGTTTTTCAACATTACTGGATAATATTGGAAACCTGAAAAACACGGGTTATGAAATCATGCTTTCTGGAACACCAATCAAGAAAAAAGATTTTAGTTGGAATATCACCGGTATCTACAATCGCAATCGGAATGAAGTGTTGAATATTGGGGCTTCTTTGATTCAGTTTGCCACCAACCAAGGAGCACCCGTTGCCCTGATTCAGGGACAACCTGTAGGTGTTTTCTATGGTACTTTCTTTGCAACTACCGCCGGTGGTAGTTTCTCTAAGAACAGTATTGGAGTTCCTAACCATACGGGTCTTGACTTAAGTCCTGCAGGAATTCCAAGAGGAGCTTTTGGTACGCAAACAGGAATTCTCACGTATACGCAATCGAATTATAATGCGGGTGGGCCTGCCGGACAGGGTGTTCCTGTAGGTGTTCCGTTGCGTAAGATAATTGGCAATCCGAATCCATTATATACAGCAACGCTGATTAATGAGTTCAATTATAAAAGATTCAGTTTGCGCATACAGATTGATGCTACAAAAGGCAATTCAGTATTTAATGCAGATTTTAGAACAAGACAGGGTGTAGGTAATGGTAAAATTGCCGAACTGGAGCATAGTGGACAATTACCAAGAGGATATATTAGTGGTTACAGTGCATCAGCTACTTGGCCGACGGGTATCTACAACATTGAAGAATGGCGTGTTGATGACGGAAGCAATGTACGCATCCGCGAATTTTCCCTTAATTATAGTGTAGGTAAGGTTGGGAAAATTTTAAAAGACCTGAATGTTAATCTTACTGGAAGAAACCTGGTGGTTTGGACCAAGTATATTGGCTATGACCCTGAGGTGAATGCAGGTGGTCAGAGCACGATATTGAGAGGTATTGACTTTGGTTCTGTGCCTATTCCAAGAACCATTAGTGTAGGTTTACAGGCAAAATTTTAATTGACAATTAAAACTTACTTTATGAAACGAATACAATCCTTTACACTTTTCTTTTTACTGGCAGCTACATTAATTACAGCTTCCTGTTCGAAGGAATACGTAAACCCCAATGCTGCGTCTGACGTATTAGTATTGGGAAGTCCGAAAGGACTGATGGGTGTTGCAGTAGGCGTTCAACGTACCTATGCACTTTCCATCCACCCCAGCATGATGAGTGCTGTTGGATTAACTACGGGTGAAACTTTTGTTTTAAATATTGGTAATATTTCTGAGGCCAATCTTTTTAATGGAGGCGCTTCCGTAGATGGTAATAATGGCTTGCTGGGCAGTATCTGGATTAGCAATTGCAAAGCCATTTACGATGCCAATACAGTAATAGCAGGTGCACAGAAACTGAGCGATGCAGGTTACAGGAGTGGTTTAATTGGATATGCATCTATTTTTAAAGCACTTGCATTGGGTAACCTGAGCATGCTTTGGGATAATATACCAGATACAATTGGTGCGCCTGTAAGCGAACCCACTAAATTCATCCCCCGGGCAACCGGCTATGCACGTGCAGTTGCTGCTATCGATAGAGCGCTGGCTGCCATTAGTACTGCTCCCATTACTTCTCAGTTCAACTCAGATTTACCTGCCGGTGTTGATATTATTAATACACTGCAGGCACTGAAAGCCCGTTATAACCTGTATGCAGGAAATATACCTGGTGCCCAGGCTGCTGCGAATGCGGTTGATTTAACTAAAAGTTCAGTGATGAACTATGAGGCCTTAAACCCCAATCCGGTTTTTATCAATGTTACCTCATCCAACAACGTGTATGCACCTATCGATTCAACTTTTGGTTTACCCGTTGGTATTCGTCCGGATGTAACAGATGCGCGGATTCCTTTTTATACTACTATTGCTGCTACAGGTACACCCCGCTTTCGTTTGAATGGTTTCTGGAATAGTTCTACTCGTGCCATTCCACTTTACCTACCGGATGAAGTTCGATTAATGCGTGCAGAATGTTTACTACGCCAAACAACCCCCGATCCTGCTGCTGCGGAAGCCATTATTGATGCAGTTTTACAACAAACAGCTGCCAGCGACCCACTTGGTGTAGGTGCTAATATTGCTGCCGGCTATACCGGGGCTACAGATGCTGCCAGCTTACTCACCGAAGTGTATCGCAATAGATGTATTGAACTCTATATCAGCTCTAATAAACTGGAAGATATGCGTCGTTTCGGCAGAGCCAATACAGAAATGAAGCGTCGTAATATGCCTTATCCTTTCCGTGAAAGAGATAACAATCCCAATACACCTGCTGACCCTACATTCTAGTAGGTTACTGATGTTAAAAAGCCCTGCCTTTGTGCGGGGCTTTTTTTATATAACTTGCATGGCCTTTAGTACTATTTATAATGGATATGCAAACCGGATTCGTTTTTTCAGACAGCAATATTCGCTTCGCCCAACTTTCCGATATTTCGGAACTAGAAAAGTTAGTGAACAGTGCCTACCGGGGAGATAGTTCTAGAAAAGGTTGGACTACCGAGGCAGACCTGCTAGACGGCATTCGAACCCATCGGGAACAATTAACCCAACAAATTACAGCGGACGACTCAGTTATGCTGGTAATTACCCTGGAGGGAGGAAAGATTGTTGCCTGTGTTTATCTGCAAAACAAAGCACCGCTTCTTTACTTGGGTATGTTAACGGTTCAACCCGACCTGCAGGATGCCGGAATTGGGAAACGACTTTTAGCCGCTTCGGAAGCCTATGCCCAGTGGCTGGGAAGAACCGGCATCCAGATGACAGTGATATCTGTGCGTGCTGAGTTAATTGATTGGTACAAAAAAAGGGGCTACCAATTAACTGGAGAAAAAATGCCCTTCCCTACACATCTCGCCCTCGGTATTCCTAAACAATCCATCGAATTTGTTGTGCTTGAAAAAACCCTCCCCCCCTACATTCAGTAAACGTATCTGCTATATAACTAATGGCATAGCAGCAGAAATTGTTTAACTTACTGCTTTAGCCCGTTAACATGAATAGTTTATTCGTAAAAAGAACGGTCACCTTTTTCGTATATAGCCTGATAACAGGTCTCTTCCTTCTGCCCATTCTACTACAAGGCCAGGAAAACCCCCCATTTATAAACAACGATACCAGCTTTTTTCTGGCTAAAAAGAAAGGCTTGCTAGGAAAAATTGGCATGAGTGTATCAGTTTATGAACCCGAAGTATTACTTCCCAGAAGGGGGCCGATAAAAAACGAAACACCTTTCTCGAAATTCCGGGGTAAAATCATTCGAAAAATAATCATAACACAATTAGGATTATATGGCTCGGTAAATGATACTATCAATGCTTCAAAAAACTGGGTTAGCCATTTGGGGGATGCCCTACACACGCAAACCCGTACGAAAGTGATATTAAAAAATCTTTTCTTCACTCCGGGAGATTCTCTCTACCCGTATCTGTTGGCAGATAATGAAAGATTTTTAAGAAATATTTCTTATTTAACCGATGCACGGATTACGGTAGGAGCCTTGAAAAATATACAAGACTCCGTAGATATATTTATAATAACAAAAGATGTATTTCCTATAGGTGGATCCATTAATGCCGGCAGTAGCCAAAATGTTCATTTCGATTTGAGTGACGACAATGTTTTGGGCAGTGGAGACCGATTATTACTTAGAAATTTTATTGATGTTACTCGAACTCCAACTTATGGAATTGGTCTAGAATACACTAAAAGAAATATTGCCGGATCATTTACCGACCTAACGCTTGGGTATGATAACCAACGGGAGGCATTTAATTCGGGTATGCGAAACGAAACCGGCATATACTTGCAGGCCGATCTACCGCTGGTAAGCCCGTATCATCCGCTAACGGGTGGACTTATCCTGGGAAGTTTTGCCACCCGCAATGTTTATCCCAACGATACTCTTTATATATCGAATTATCAATATCGGTATGATATCATGGATGGATGGATTGGATGGAACATAGGAGCACATAACAAATTACAGGAAAACTTTAGCAGTAGAAGTAAAAGAATGCTATCTGCCCGCTTTACACAAAGAAACTACTCGCTAAAACCTGAAATTTACTTACAACAATATGATATCAGATATAGTAATCTTATGGCTGCATTGGTAAGTTATACCCTGTTCAGTCAAGATTTTTACCATACCAGTTTCATCTACGGTTTTGGAAGAAATGAAGATGTGCCGGAAGGATACTCACTCAGTTTTACGGGGGGCTGGAGTAACCGAAACACCATTCGCCGCCCCTATCTGGGATTTGAATATCAACGTAATTATTATACCAATAAGAATAATTACCTCAATTATCAGTTGAAACTCGGCTCATCAGTTTATCGGGGTAGTTGGCAGGATTTTAGTTTTTTAACCAGCCTAGAACATTTCACCCGACTGAGAAAGCTAAAAAACGGGAAGTGGTTTGTGCGCCATTTTTTAAATGCCAGTTTTGCGCAACTATTGAATACCAGTTTAAATGAAACCCTGCAGTTGAGCAGTGATTTTGGCATCCCCAATATTAATAATACTTTACTACCCAATACCACCCGCGCCACCCTAAATGGAGAGACCGTTTTTTATTCTACTTGGAAACTGGCCGGATTTCGATTTGCCCCGTTTAGTTTTTTGTATCTAACTTATCTAAAACAATTGGGGCTGCCGCTGATTCAGGGGGATTATTATTCGGCCATTGGGGCAGGCCTCAGAAGCCGGAACGAAAATCTGGTATTTGGTACTATGCAACTGAAAATCTATTACTATCCCCGTTTCATGCGAAATATGAGCCCCTGGTATGTGGGATTTAGCACTAACGTAAGATTCCGGTATAATACCCAACTAATTAAGAAACCCGACTTTATTACGGTCAACTAATCCCTACCACTTATCCATTTAACTGCCCTTTACATCTATTAACCCATTATTTTTGCAAAAACAGGGGTGTTGTAGAACACTCTTTCTCTTTTTTTGTTACCTCTAAAATAAACTAGTACCATGAAAAAATTCATCTCGATGGCCCTTATCGGCTCTCTGCTGATTTCAGCCACCCTTTTTGGTCAGGACGATAAATCAAAGCGGCCTAGTCCACCCGTTAAAGTAACTGAAACCATCAAAAGTGGTGCAGCGATTACCATCAATTACAGTGCGCCCTCATTAAAGGGTAGAGTAATTGGTAAAGATATCGAACCCAAAACCGGTGTAATCTGGAGAGCTGGTGCCAATGAAGCCACCGCTTTTGAAACTTCTAAAAACATCTTGGTTGAAGGTAAACCCCTGTCTGCCGGTAAATATGCGTTCTTCGTTTTGTGTGGTGAGAATGGTGAGTGTACCCTTATATTCAATAAAAATTTTGAACAATGGGGTGCCTATGATTATAAACAATCAGAAGATGCCCTGCGTGTTAGCGTTAAGTCGGGTAAATCGGCTAATTCAGTAGAAAAGCTAACATATAGCATTGGAAAAGATGGTCGTGTAGCCCTAAACTGGGGTACCCTGGAAATCGGTTTCAAAGTTCAATAATAAAGCCTTTTTTATCAACCATTGAGGCCGACATGCCCTGTCTACCTCAATGGTTTTTTATTTCCCTCTTAGATACAATCGATATGGTGCAGGTGTATAATTTTCTGGCTAGCTGGCAACTTTTTCCAGAAAAATGTCAATTCGAGCATGGCATAACCCCAAAAAGTGGCCAATATCGTGTCGATTCAATTCAACAAGGCCATGCCCTTTCCATCAGCTCGAACTGGGTAAGCATGGATCAAGAAGCCTTTTTTAGCCAATACGAACTAATTCCCGATAATCAACCCCGACCCTTTCCAGATCAGCAGTTGGCAGATACAGTTATTGGGAATGTACTAAATGCGGCTACCCTTCAGGTGATATTACAAAAAAATCAAGAAACTATACTTGAAGTTTTACATGAGATAATGCCAAATGGGTACTTGAAAATCAAATATTTAGGAATAAATAATAGGGGTGAATCCTATTGTAATACCGAGATCTATCATAAGCAAATGAGCGTTTTACCCTATGCCTCTTCAGTGGGTAGTGTAGCCATACGCCCTACACGCGAAGGTGTTATTAAACACAAGGCACTTACAGCAATGGAGGAGCAAACCCAGATGCAATTAGATCAGATTCGGGAACAAATAGAGCTACTGGCAAGACAAGCGCAGGAAATTAGAAAAAGAAAGGAACTAAGCTTAATGATCTATGAAGCCAAGCTGTCTTTTAAACCACAAATTGGGCATACTTACCACTTGTATCAAAAAAGAGATGGGTCGCATATTCTTTCCCTCGTTGCACCGGCCGAATGGGGGGGTGCGGGACCATTTGAGCAATTTATATCTTCGGTAAAATTACTGGCCGACCATACATGGATGGAGATTACTGCCTGATTATATTTTAAAAATCCCTGCTAAACTTCCGCCTCGTACAAACAATTTTTCTATTCGCTTGTCCACCAACGGATCCATTTCAACAGTTGGAGCATGATGAGGTTTTATTCTAGAATCAATTAGCATCGGCCCCCGGCAACCAAAATGCTTATGTAGGGTAAAACTATCTATTCCATCTATATCATGCGAAGGATTGCATCGGGTAAAAGTAACCCATAAAAAATTACGCATAGACATCGCCGTAAAATCAGCATCATCACATAACACCAATAGTACAATTCCATTACCCGGATCAGTTGTAGATTTATAGTATTCGGTTGCCTTTGCTAGCCATTGCTGCCTATCTTCTTCACTTACATAGGCAGTAGTTTGAATTGCAATTATACCAGGCATTACCAGCTTAGCATTTACTAACTGCGGAAGACGAGAAATCCAAGTGGGTATTTCCGCCGATAATTTTCTTCTCTCTTCTCCGTAGGCAGCCACCACCAGTTTACTACCACTATTAAGCCCTGCACCTGAATAATCGAGTGTGTCAATGGTGGTTTGGGTATAAAAATGTAAGTCTTGCTCCAGATTAATTCTCTCCAGCATAAATTGAAAGAAGGGAGCAACTGTGTGGGTAGTTATTCCGGGAGGTGTTCCGGCAGTAATAAATAAGAATTTAGCCAAACTTAACTGCCCGGTACCTAAAATATGATTGGCGATAGTTAAAATTTCCGCAGGGCGGGCAGTGGGTGCATACGGCGTATATCTTTCACTTCCGATAGCTAACAACAAGGGATGCACCCCGGCGGCATCTACTGCATGCACTTCACGTAATCCGGGGATTTCGGCAGGCAAGGCATCGCCGGTAATTTCATGAATTAATTGACCAAAGCTGGTATCTTCTTGTGGGGGTCTGCCTACCACCGTAAAAGGCCAGATAGCATTTTTACGGGCATATACTTTGTGCACCCGCATAACAGGAAACGGATGCTGTAAACTATAGTATCCCAGATGGTCTCCAAAAGGACCTTCTATTTTATTATCTCCGGGATACACTTCACCCGTTATCACAAAATCTGCATCGCCACTAATACAATAGCCATCGCGATACTGGTACCTGAATCTTCTGCCCCCCAGCACCCCCGCAAATTTTAGCTCACTAATGCCCTCTGGAAGGGGCATTACGGCTGCAACCGTATGTGAGGGAGGGCCTCCTACAAAACAACTCACCCGCAGGGGCTTACCGGCTTTATTTGCCTTAGTTTGGTGTACCCCAATTCCACGGTGCAACTGATAATGCAGGCCAATTTCGTGATTGGTAACATACTCATTACCGGTTAACTGAATTCGATACATACCCAGATTCGATTGCCCTATTCCGGGGTGATCTATATCTTCTGAATATACCTGCGGCAAGGTTACAAATGCACCACCGTCCATAGGCCAGTGATGAATAAGCGGTATATCTGTGATTTGTATTTCTTGATAACAAACAGGCAGGTTTCCGGAAGATTTTTTAGGTAATGCATTTAGGGCAGCCCAAGCAGTTGATAGATGTGCCAGGGGCGATTTTAGTGCCTCCATGGGCTCATTGCGAAGGGCAATTAAGCGTTGCACTGTTGCTAATGTATCGCGAAAAATAAACCGACTTCTATCTAGCGTTCCAAAAATATTAGATGCAGCCCTGAACTTCGACCCTTTAACATTTTCGAATAATAAAGCGGGACCATTTACTGCAAAAACCCGGGCATGAATGGCTGCCATTTCTAAAAAGGGATCTACTTGTTCCTTTATACGAACCAATTGTCCGTTTTTTTCTAAATCAATTAAACAATCTTCTAGAGATGAATACTGCATAATTAGATAACAATTTGCTTTCCGGAAGGTTGCCCAATATCGTAATTCCGGCAAATTAATTATCACAAAAGTAAATGATTCGCTGCACCCTGCCATATGCCCTTTCAGTTTAGCTTGGATTGTGTATGCGGAAACCTTTATCATTACAACCCATAAATAAATAACTCCATAACGAAAATAGAAAAGCATGTAATTTTGTGTATGACCCACCTGAGCGTAAACATCAATAAAATTGCTACCCTCCGTAATAGTCGGGGAGGTAATCGACCAGATTTGATTGGAATGGCATTGGATGCGGAAAAATTTGGTGCCGATGGAATAACGGTGCATCCCCGTCCTGATGAACGGCACATTAGATATGCTGATGTGTATGCCTTACAAAAAGTGCTCACCCAAGAACTGAACATTGAGGGCAATCCGCTGGAACCAAAATTTGTAGATCTTGTATTGAACATACATCCCGCGCAGGTAACCCTGGTGCCCGATTCGGAACAGCAATTAACCAGTGATCATGGATGGGATACCATAACAAAACAAGAACTACTGCGCTCCCTGATTGCTCCATTTAAAAATGCCGGTATTCGTGTTTCTGTTTTTGTAGATCCGATAGATGCAATGGTGCAGGGTGCCAAAACTGCCGGTGCCGATCGGATTGAACTATATACAGAACAATATGCCCGGGCATTTGAAGCGGGTAAGGCGGATAAGGTAATAGAAAAATACCAATCCGCAGCCTATAAAGCCAAAGAACTGGGTTTAGGCATTAATGCCGGGCATGATTTGGATCTGCAGAATCTCCCCTTCTTTATAAAACAGATTCCCATTATTGATGAAGTGAGTATTGGGCATGCCCTCGTTTCGGATGCGCTTTATTTGGGTTGGCAAAATACTATTCAATTATACCAGCGAGCATTGGGCAAGTAAAGTACCTATGGATGGTTGCTTTTTTCTGCTATCAAGCAACTTCGTATATTGACAAGAAATTGCCGCATGAAATATATATTTTTGTTGGGCTGCCTCCTTTATTCAATAGCCCTCTCTGCTCAAAAGCCCCAACCCCTTCTACCCGTTCCTACTCCTGAGCAACTAGCCTGGCACGAAAAAGAATTTTACCTGTTTATACATTTTGGTCCCAACACATTTACCAATAAAGAATGGGGGGAGGGTAATGAAGATCCCAATCTGTTCAATCCAACCGCACTTGACTGCAAACAGTGGGTAAACATAGCAAAAATGGCAGGTGCAAAAGGTATTATCTTAACTGCCAAGCATCACGACGGGTTTTGTCTTTGGCCTAGTAAATTCAGTACACACACTGTTCGCGAAAGTAAATGGCTAAACGGAAAGGGGGATGTAGTAAAAATGTTATCAGATGCCTGCAAAAAAGCAGGCTTAGATATGGGGGTGTATATATCTCCTTGGGATAGAAATCACCCTGAGTATGGTACAGAACAATATAATACCATCTACCTCAAAACCATGAAAGAACTGCTTACGCAATATGGAAAATTCTTTGAGTTATGGTGGGATGGAGCCAACGGAGAGGGGCCCAACGGAAAAAAGCAACAATACGATTTTAGAAGATTCGAAGATTCTGCTTTTCACTGGCAACCTAATCTGATTATTTTCAGTGATATTGGCCCTTCCATCCGCTGGTGTGGAAATGAAAAGGGAACCATCAATGCGACGAATTGGAATTTGCTAGACACTGCAGGATTTAAAAGAGGAGAAGGTGGACCACCGGAAGACACTTTAAACAGAGGTAATATTAATGGTAAACACTGGATGCCGGCGGAAGCAGATGTTTCCATTCGCCCAGGATGGTTTTATCATCCGGAGCAGGATACAAAAGTTAAAACGCCCGAAACGCTGTTTAAGTTATACCTGCAGTCTGTAGGTAATGGCGGCAACCTTTTGCTGAATATTCCACCTGACAGACGTGGGCTTTTTCATGCCGCAGATTCTGCTGCATTAGTTGGCTTTAAAAAATTAAGGGAAGATGCTTTTCGTAATAACTTGCTAAAACAAGCAAGTATTGCTGCCAACCAGCGCTCTGCTTATTCTGCAAAGAATCTGCTGGATGAAGATAACGGCACTTTCTGGGTGGGGGAATCGGAAGGTAAAGTGGAACTAACTATACAGTTATCTAAAACCATGCAACTAAATGCTTTGGTATTGGAAGAAATGATTGCCTATGGGCAACGGGTGCGTTCATTTACCATTGAAGCGAAAATTGGGGGTAACTTCTTAAAAATTTATACTGGCACAACTATAGGCAGAAAAAAAATTGCCACATTCCCGGCCATCTTTACCAATGAAATTAGAATTGTATTGCCCGATAGCAAGGCAGCACCGGTTTTACGCAATATTGCCGCTTATAAGATACCGGGTATTGAAAACATGGGCTTATGGGTGAATAACTAAAATAAAGTACCTTGCACCCATATTTATCCGCTATGAACACCCAGAGTCCCCGAATAGGTATCATCATGGGAAGCGACAGCGACCTGAACATAATGCAGGAAGCAGCCCAAATATTGGAACAATTTTCAGTCCCCTTCGAGTTAACAATTGTTTCGGCACACCGCACTCCCGAAAGAATGCTGAACTATGCCCGGGAAGCAGCCGGGAGGGGCATACAGGTAATCATTGCAGGGGCAGGCGGGGCAGCCCATTTGCCTGGTATGGTTGCCTCCATAACCACGCTACCTGTTATTGGAGTACCCATTAAATCTTCCAACTCTATAGACGGATGGGATTCTATTTTATCTATTTTGCAAATGCCTTCCGGAGTTCCCGTAGCTACCGTAGCATTAAATGGTGCAAAAAATGCCGGTTTATTGGCAGTGCAAATTCTGGGCAGTGCCGATTCGGTTATTGCAACACAAATGGCCAAGTACAAACAGGCCATTGGCGCGGCGGTTTTAGATAAAGTAAAATCCGTACAGGAAAAGTGGCCGAATCAATTTGATGGCAAATAATACTAGGCTTCGCTAATAATGATTATGCGAAAATCTGCTGCGAGGGGTTGTGAATGCTGATAGATTACTTCCAGCCAGTCTCTTCCCCAACGAGCATACCATAAGGCCATATTCTCTACCCGCTCTTGCAACTGACTATTTGGAAAAATGTGTGAACGAATTTGTTGGATACGGTACTCGCTTTCGGCATATTTTCTTTTTTCTGCACGCAGCATTTTCTTTTCTAGGGACTGCAATTTTTCAATAGCCGCATTTCTTAGCGCATTCACATGATCGGATAGACTCTTATCTACGCCAGATGCCTGTTTATGTATTTGCTGGTAAAGTACCGTAAGCTCTTCGATTTCGGAACTCAGGTTCAAAACTTCACCCGCATTTTCTTTTGCGAGTTGCTGAATAAGGTTTTCAGGTTTAGAAAATAACGCATGTAAGGGGAAACCCGTTTGTAACCATTTATCTGCCTGTGACTGATTAATTATAAGAAAGGAATTCCTTAGCAATACAACCGGAAAGGGTACTTTTACCTCAGCAAAAACTTGTTTTAGTTCCAGCCAATAGGCTAGCTCTCCTCCCCCGCCGATAAAGGCTACATTCGGCAGAATCATTTCCTGAAACAATCCCCTGAGAATTACATTCGCACTAAATCGTTCCGGATACTGTGTACAGGTTTCTTCCATCTCCTGTTGGGTAAATTGGATGCCTAATGCAGGCACTACCCAATGGCTACCCTGCATTTCAATTCTTTCCCTCTTATCATCTATCAGATAAAACAGGTTAATATTTCTACCAGCAGCCTGTACTTTATAATGCTTAGCCAACTGCTGATTGGTAGCTTCTACCACACTATGAGAAAATTGGGTGAACAACTCTTTCAATACGATTGGGGTAAAAACGGACTTCAAAGCAGGATTATCCGGAATTAATACAACCAGGCCTTTGTCGCCCATCAGGTGATGTACCAATTCTAACATGGCCTGAGAAATGGTTTTTCCTTTAGTAAAGCAACTACGCCACACATCAGACAATTCTTTTCCAAAGGGAAGAACGCCCGTTTGCCCTTCCATTTGGGTAATCAAATCAAGTAAAGCTTGATCTACTTTCATTCTTCCAACGGCGCCGGTTTGTGGGGTTTTCCATATTAGTTTTATACCGCCAACGGTAAGTTGACCAATCTCCTCTAAATCGGCATCTTCCGAACCCATATAATACACCGGAACAAAGTGATTATCCGGAAATTGTTCTTGTAAAGATTCAGCTAGCCGGATGGCATGCATACACTTGTATATAAAATAGAGAGGGCCGGTAAAAATATTGGGCTGATGAGCTGTGGTAACCGTAAATGTATTGGCAAGCTTTAATAAATCCAGATTTTGTGATAATCGGGACTTAGATGGCAAATTGGCATATTGTTCCGTAAGCACTTCTACTAACAATGCCCTGTTAACCGGTGATTGCTTTCTTGATTCTATGGATGCAGCTAATCCTTGCCAGTTAGCACTGTGTTGAAAAAATGGCAATAATTTTTGATTGCCGCTCAGGTAATCAGCTACAATAGGGGTAAAATAGCCGGTATCCTGATAAGCAATTGATTGAAAAGATGCATGCATAGAAAGGCAAAAGTACAATTAAGCGGGTAACTTCATTCAGTGGAAATCAACAATCTTATGGCAGGATGGTTTATCGGCTAAATCGATCGGGATGGAAGGCAGCCATATTAACACTGGTAGGCTGTTCATCCACCAATTCAGCCACTAGTTTTCCGGTTCCGGCGCCGAGACTTAGTCCAATCATCGCATGGCCGGTAGCTACCACCAGATTATCCCATTTGCCCGGCTTACCGATATAGGGCAAGCCATCTGCCGAACAAGGCCTATAACCATACCAAATATCCTTTTCGGAAGGAAAAGGAATGTTGATTTCGGGGAAAAACTGATTTACAGATTGCAAAATTCCTTTCACCCGGTTGAAATGGGGGGGTGCCTTTGTTGAAGTGATTTCCATGGTTCCCCCTATGCGTAATTTATTGCCATCCATTGGAGTAAGGGCCACCCTACCCTCTACCAATACAGTCGGATGCTCAAAATGGTAGGGACTATTTTCTAGGGTTATGGAATATCCTCTGCCGGCAGCTAATGGAATAGATAATTTGAGTTGTTGGGTTAATTCGGAACTCCACGAACCGGCTGCCAAAACCACTGCATCAGCGGAAAATAGTCCTCGGTTGGTATGCACACCGGTTATTTGCTTTTGCTGGGTTTCAAAGCCATTTACCTGAACGTGACTGAGCAATTGAACCTGATTAGCCAGCAGGTGGTGTGTGAGTTGCTCCATTAGTTTTGCCGGATACAAATGCGCATCTCCCGGAAACCAAAGGGCCCCTAACGATTGGATAGCGATATGGGGTTCGAGGGTAGCCAATTCCTGTTTGGATATAACGCGTGTGCCACTTAAACCAATAGCAGTGGCTGCGGCAGCCGTTTGCTCTGCGTGATGAAGCGCCTCTTTGGTTTGAAAAATTTCGAGTAATCCCTTTTTTTCATATGAAAATTGAAATCCGGGTAAGGTATTCCACTGCTCATATAATACTTGACTAAACAAAGCAATATCCCGCAGCGGAATGGCAGAATTAGCCACATGTTTTGCATTTGCGGAGCGGATAAAATGCCATCCCCACTTGATCAAGTCGGTATTCAATCTGGGTTGAATATAGAAAGGGCTCGTACTATTCAACATCCAGCGAAGACCCTGTTTAACTATTCCGGGTGTAGCAAGGGGTATAAAATGACTGGGACAAACATAACCTGCATTACCATGAGAACAATTGGGAAGAAATCCGGATTGATCTAACACGGTAACCTGATGTCCGGATTGTTGCAAATAATAGGCACTGCTTAGTCCGATGATTCCCCCTCCTACTACAATTACATGCATTACAAATAATTTAATCAAATCACCTGAAACCCGAAAGCATACGGGTCGTCTTCGGGATGAATGGTTATAATGTTATGTGCGTATACTTTCGCCCAGCCCTCAATACCGGGTATGATGGCAGCAAACTCCCCCACCTGAGTAATTCCTTCAATTGTTCCAGTAAATGTAGAACCAATGATACTTTCATGTACAAATGAATCACCTGCTTTTAATTTTCCTTTCGCAAACCATTGAGCCATTCTTGCAGAAGTACCCGTTCCGCAGGGTGAGCGGTCTATAGCTTTATCTCCATAAAAAACGGCATTTCTGCCATCTGAATCCGGATGCAACACTTTGCCCGTCCATAATACATGCGAACAACCTTGAATAGTTGAATTTAAGGGATGGATAAATGAATATTGCTGATTGATGGCAGATCTAAGTTGTCGGCTGAAGGCAATTAAATGATCTGCAGTATAGTGTTCAATTCCCATAAAGTTGGGTTGAGGATCAACAATGGCATAAAAATTTCCCCCGTAAGCCACATCAATTAATAATTCGCCTAATACATCACTGGTTACTGTAATTGCTTCCTTAGTTAAAAAGGATGGCACATTAACCAACTTAACCGAAGTTACTTTATTACCTTGTTGGGTATAAGTTACTTGTACTAAACCTGCCGGAGTTTCTAAACGCAGGTAACCCGGATTTTTAGGTGTAATCAATTTTTGCTCAAGCGCTATGGTTACCGTTCCGATGGTTCCATGCCCACACATAGGCAGGCATCCACTGGTTTCAATAAACAACACGGCAACATCATTATCCGGATCATGTGGGGGGTAGAGGATACTACCACTCATCATATCATGTCCCCGCGGTTCGAACATCAACCCTTTGCGAATCCAGTCGAATTCACGCAAAAAATGCTGCCTTTTTTCACTCATATTGGCACCCTCCAGGGATGGACCGCCTGCAGCCACTACCCGAACGGGATTACCACAGGTATGGCCATCGATACAGTAAAAAGCAGGCAATTGAATACCGGCTGGCAGGGTAAAGGGTGTTGAAATGGGAGAAGTAGCCATTAAACAATCGGGTAAAGTGCAATAATATTGATTAATTTTACAGGAGAGTCATTTGTGAATAATTATGGAAACATACGGAAAAATATTATTGATTGCAATGCCTGCTTTTTTAGTATTGGTGTTGCTGGAAAAATGGTATGGCATATACCGCCACAACGATACGGTAAGAAATCTGGATATGATTTCAAGCTTGAGTTCTGGTTTAACGAATGTTACCAAAGATGTTTTAGGGTTAACGATAGGCCTGCTATCTTATGACTGGATGGTAAAACATTGGGCGTTGATACATATACAATCTAGTATATGGGTATATGTGATTGCCTTTTTTGCGTTAGACTTTATGGGATACTGGGTTCATCGTATTCAACACAATATCAATTTTTTCTGGAATGCTCACTTGGTTCATCACAGCAGTGAGGAATTTAACCTCGCCTGTGCCTTGCGACAAAGCATTTCTTCCATAGTTAAGCTATTCACCATCTTTTTATTGCCGGCTGCCCTGCTGGGTGTGCCAGGCAAGGTGATCGCTATTGTGGCTCCCCTTCATCTATTTGCCCAATTCTGGTATCATACCCGGCATATTGGCAAAATGGGTATCCTGGAATATATCATTGTTACGCCTGCACATCATCGAGTACATCATGCTATTAATCCGGAGTATATTGATAAAAACTTTAGTCAGATTTTTATTTTCTGGGATTATCTGTTTGGCACTTTTCAAGAGGAAAGAGCAGATATCACTCCAGTATATGGTATAACGCGACCCGCTGCTACCTGGAATCCAATTAAAATCAATTTTATGCATGTGGCATTATTGATAAAGGATGCCTGGAGAACACAGAATTGGAAAGACAAATTGCGCATTTGGTTTATGCCTACCGGTTGGAGACCAAAAGATGTATCTGAAAAATACCCGATACAGAAAATTACAGATGTGTATCATTTTACCAAATATGATACTCCGGCAACCACCGGTTTATCTGTATGGATTTGGTTTCAAATAACGCTCCTGTTGTTATTGATTAGCTATTTCTTTGGAAATATTGCCGGCATAGGTAGTCCGGGCATTTTCCTTTATGGCGGATACGTATTTATTTATATTTACGCTTATACTGAGTTGATGGACCGAAATCCGAAAGCCTGGCTATGGGAATTATTGAAAGCATTGTATGCCGGAGTTATTCTGATTCAAACGGGTGATTGGTTTCAACTTTCCAAATGGATACCGGGGATTGTGGCAATCATGGCGGTTTACCATGTAGCTGCTGTATTTATTAGCTACTGGTTTTCTGCAAAAAGAGACCTCGTAAACCAACTGAAAGTTTCTCGAAGCTAATTTGTTTAAACGCTTCCATTATTTTTCTACTCTAACTACACCTAGGGGATTCGAAAGCTTTAGTTCGTCTGGCAATAATGTATCCGGAAAATTCTGAAAGGCTACCGGACGAAGCCACCGCTTTATCGATTGCACCCCTACTGCTGTAAATCTGCTGTCGGTAGTAGCCGGAAAGGGTCCTCCATGTACCATTGCATCGCAAACTTCAACGCCAGTAGGTACGCCATTACAAACAATGCGTCCTGCTACTAAACTGGCTTCCTGAACTACATATGAGAATGCAGTAAAATCTTTATCCGTTCCCATTAGGGAGGTAGTGAGTTGACCCTTTACGATTCGTAAAACTGCCATCATCTGTTCAGCAGAATCTGCCACAACCAGTAATGAATAAGGTCCGAATATCTCTTCGTGTAAAGTTGGATTATGTAAAAAATCGGCTGCACTAACGCGGGCCAGCACTGGCAAAGCAGTACCCGTTTGAACGGCGGATGGTTGGGCTGTTATCCATTGTACCCCTTGTATGGAAAGTGCACTGGCAACTTTTTTGGCATAGGCCTCACTAATACCCGTGTGCAGCATAGGGGCACTACTTACTTCTTGCAAATGTTTCGCGAGTTCCTCTACAAAGGAAGAGAGGCCCGCTCCTTCTATGGCTATCAGTAAGCCGGGGTTGGTACAAAACTGACCTACCCCCAGAGTAATAGAAGCAGCATATTGTTGGGCAAGCGTTGCATATTGAGTTTCCAATGCATCCGGAAAAAACAGCACGGGGTTAATACTACCCATTTCTGCGAATACGGGTATTGGGTTGGTGCGGGCAGCCGCATAATCCCACAGTGCTTTACCACCAGAGAAGGAGCCTGTAAAACCAACTGCAGCTGTGGCTGGGTGTTGCACCAATAGTTTTCCGGTTTCAAATGACCCCTCTTCTACATGCTGAAAAACCGCTTCAGGCATACCGGTTTGTAATGTAGCAGCCTTGATAGCTTCGGCAACGAGGATAGATGTTTTCAAGTGGGCAGGATGTGCTTTTACAACTACCGTGCTACCGGCTGCCAAAGCACTTGCTGTATCCCCCCCTGCTGTTGAATAGGCGAAAGGAAAATTACTCGAACCGAATACAACCACCGGACCAAGGGGAATAAGCATTCTTCTTATATCTGGGCGGGGTGGGTTTTTATCTGGAATTGCTGTATTTATGATAATCTCTTGCCAATCACCTGCTCGGAGCATTTGTGCAAACATAGTTAGCTGACCCACTGTTCTTCCCCGCTCCCCCGTTAAACGAGCAATGGGTAGATGGGTTTCGGCAGCAGCCGTTTGTAATAATGCATCCCCTAATGCTTCTATTTGTTGGGCAATGGCTATTAAAAATTCTGCTCGCTTGGCAGCAGGTATTTGGCGATATTGTAAAAATGCATTTCCCGACCGGGTCATTACCTGATCAATCTCTGAATGCAAACTTTGATTAGATAGCATAGCCGATTATTTTAGCAAAGCATGATATGCAGGAAGTATAGGTCTAGTGTTGAGTGCGTGTTGTATAACTTGGGTAACAGCTACTCGCTCTTCCCCCTGCAAAATTAAACGGGGTGCTCTTACCCATTCAGTTCCTACTCCTGCTAATTGCTCTGCCAGTTTAATATACTGAACCAACTTAGGATGAATATCTAGTTCTAGCAAAGGCATAAACCAGCGATACAACTGAACGGCTTCCTGAATTTTTCCGGCTTTAACCAATGCATATAAAGCAACGGTTTCCCGAGGGAATGCACATACCAAACCAGCCACCCAACCTACTGCACCCGTTACTAACTCCTCTAATGCCAGTGGATCTACGCCACAAAGAATTTTGTAGCGATCACCGAATCGATTGATCAAACGGGTTACATTGGTTACATCCCGAGTACTTTCTTTTATAGCTCCTATATTGCTGCATACTGCAAGTTGCTCGAACATATCCAGGGTTACATTGATTTTATAATCTACCGGATTATTATAAATCATAATTGGCAGTTCAGTGGAGCGAGCTATGGTGGTAAAATAAGCAACCGTTTCGGCATCATCGGCTTTATAACGCATAGGTGGTAATAGCATCAATCCCTGTACCCCCCATTTTTCTGCTAGGCGAACTTGTTCGAGTGCAACGGAAGTATTTCCCTCGGCAATATTAAGAATCACGGGTTGCTTGCCGGATAATTGTTGTAAGGCAGCTTTTACAAGTTGCTCTTTTTCATCATTGGTTAACACACTGGCTTCACCCAACGACCCACCCAAAATGATTCCGGAAACACCGGCTTCTACTTGCAGCGCGAGATTTTTTTCAAATAACCCCATATCTAGGGTATCGGATGGAGTAAACTTGGTGGTTAAAGCAGGCATTACACCTTTCCATTCAAATTGCATGTGCGTATGTTTACATTTAAATTATAAGAAGTCGCTTTACTCAACCAGTTCTCCCTCTAAATCGTAGTCAAATGCCCGCGTAATTTTCACCTGCACAAAATCGCCGATGGGTAATTTCTTTTTCGAATGAATAATTACTTCATTATCTACCTCCACACTATCAAACTCGGTTCTACCCAAGTATCTGCCCGCTTCTTTTTTATCTACCAGCACGGTAAGAATTTGTCCTACCTTTTCCTGATTTTTTTCAAAACTGATTTCCTGCTGTGCCTCCATAATTCTTTGGGCTCGGGCCGATTTTACTTCGGCAGGTATATCATCCACCAATTCATGGGCGGATGTATTTTCTTCATGACTATAATTAAAAATACCTACCCTATCGAAGCGGTGTTTTTGTAAAAAGGCAATTAGTTCATCCACATCCTCTTCAGTTTCTCCGGGGAAACCTGCAATAAGGGTGGTTCGCAAGCAAATGCCGGGAACTTTTTCCCGAATGGCATCAATCAATTCAGACATTTCTTCACGAGTAATATTTCTTTTCATCGCCTTCAGCATGGCATTGCTGGCATGTTGCAGCGGCATATCCAGGTAATTGCAAATATTTGGTCTTTCGCGCATCACATCCAGCACCTCCAAAGGAAATTTGCTGGGATAAGCATAGTGTAAACGAATCCAGGTTAGTCCTTTTACATCTGCCAACCGGTTTAATAAATCAGGTAGTGCCCGGTACTTATAAATATCCAAACCATAATAGGTAAGTTCCTGGGCTATTAACATGATTTCCTTCACCCCCTTACGAACCAGATTTTCCGCTTCTGTAATAATTTCCTCCATCGTTTTACTCACGTGTCCGCCCCGCATTAGAGGAATGGCACAAAATGAGCAGGTTCTGTTACAACCCTCGCTTATTTTTAAATAGGCATAATGCTGGGGGGTGCTGAGTAATCTTTCTCCAATCAATTCCTTTTTATAATCTGCTTCCAGTTTTTTCAACAGCAGAGGCAATTCCATCGTGCCAAACCAGGCATCCACTTCGGGCATTTCCTGTTCTAGGTCCGACCGATATCTTTCACTTAAACAACCGGTAACGTATACCTTTTCCAACTTTCCTCGTCGTTTAAGTTCGAGTTGATCTAAAATGGTATTGATGCTTTCTTCTTTCGCTTTATCTATAAACCCACAGGTGTTTACTATGGAAATATTGTGGTCTAGCTTTTTATTTTCATGCACTACATCAATCTGGTTCGCCAATAACTGACCACTCAATACTTCACTATCCACCAGGTTTTTACTACACCCTAGGGTAATTATGTTTACTTTATCTTTTGTAAGTGTTTTCGACTTCATGGAGCAACAAAGGTAAGGGGAATAGATGTTAGGGGTTAGGTTTGCTGTAGGATATCCTGTATGATTGCCTTGGCATGTTCTCGGGAGTTTTCAATAAATAAACGATGGGTATTCATGCCCCCGCAAATCACGCCAGCCAGGTATAAGCCGACAACATTGGTTTGGTAGGTAGTTGGATTATAAACTGGTTGCCGGATTGCATCGGGTGAAAGCTGAATGCCACAATTTTCTAAAAATGTAAGATCCGGTTGATAGCCGGTCATTAATAATACATGATCATTGGGTAAGGTAACTTTTCCCTTCGGTGTTTGAACATCCACTTCCCCGGTGCGAATGGCAAGCAGATTCGATTGAAAAAGGGCTTGGATGGAACCTTCTTCAATCCGATTCATGATATCGGGCCTAACCCAATATTTTACTCTTTCGCCGATAGTCTCCCCCCGAATAACCATGGTAACCCTGGCACCTTTCCTCCAAGTTTCCAAAGCTGCATCAACGGCCGAGTTATTTGCACCTACCACAACCACATCGCGAAAAGCATACGCATGCGGATCTTGGTAATAGTGGGTCACTTTCGGTAAATCTTCTCCTTGAATACCTAACATAAAAGGGATCCCATAAAATCCGGTTGCTATAATTACTTTTCGGCATTGATAGGTTTGTTGGGGGGTAGCTACTGCAAAGCCTTTATTACTGGGTTGGATGGATGAAACGGCTTCGTATAAATGTAAGGGGGATTTTAATAAACCAGCAACTCTTCGATAGTATTCCAAAGCCTCGTTGCGACTGGGTTTTGGCTGATTACTAACAAAGGGAATACCGCCTATCTCCAATCTTTCAGAGGTAGAAAAGAAGGTCATATTAACTGGGTAGTGATACAATGAATTTACCAACGCACCCTTTTCTAACAGCAAACAATGCAATCCATTCTGCTCAGCTTCCAGCGCACAAGCTAATCCTATGGGCCCGGCACCAACTATAATTATATCGTATGGGGATTGGTGCACTTAATTTGATTACTTATGAATTTCACTGGAGAAATGAAACTGTATATCAGGATTATTGGTGATTTCGGTATTCAGAAACCATTCGCTTTGTGCCAGGTAAACCGGATTGCCGTCTTTATCTTCTGCAGAGTTTTGCTGTTTAAACCGAAGAAACTCTTGCAATTTTTCAGGCTGATTACTGGTAAGCCAACAAGCCTTGAAAAAAGGCAATGAACGGAATTCGCAGGCAGCACCATACTCTTGTAATAAACGGTATTGAATTACTTCGAACTGCAGTTCACCCACACAACCGATGATTTTTTTATTGCCCCCAAATTGGGTAAATAATTGGGCCACTCCTTCGTCGGTAAGTTGACTGATTCCTTTTTCGAGTTGCTTAGTTTTCAGGGGGTCTTTATTAACCAGTTCTTTGAATATTTCGGGAGAAAAAGTGGGTATCCCTACAAAATAAAAGTTCTCTCCTTCGGTAAGGGTATCGCCAATTTTAAAATTTCCTGTATCGAATAATCCTACTACATCTCCGGCAAAAGCATCTTCAATCACATCTTTGCTGCGGGCAAGGAAACTGTAGGGATTGCTAAAACGCACTTCTTTATCTAACCGAACATGGTGATAATAATGGTTCCTTTCGAAACGACCACTGCATACCCGCATAAAGGCAATACGGTCGCGGTGTTTGGGGTCGAGGTTGGCATGAATTTTAAAAATAAATCCACTGAATTTATCTTCTCCCACTTCAACGGTTCGAGTGGAGGTTTCGCGACTTCTGGGTACCGGGGCAATTTGAATAAAGGTGTCGAGCATTTCTTTCACACCGAAGTTATTTACGGCACTTCCAAAGAATACCGGTGCAATTTTCCCATCGAGATAATCCGATACAGTTAATTTTCCATATACTCCCTCCAGTAATTCTACATCTTCACGCAGAAGGGCAGCATCACGTTCCCCAATTTTATCATCCAACAAGCTATTGTTCAAATCATGGATGGCAATTATATCATCTTCATCTGCCCGGGTGCTGGCAGTAAACAAGCGTAAGCTTTTATTATCGAGATTATATACCCCTTTAAATTCCTTTCCACTATTAATAGGCCAGGTCATGGGATGCAACGAAATTTTGAGTTCATTTTCAATTTCCTCCAATAAATCGAAGCGGTTTTTACCATCGCGGTCCATTTTATTTACAAAAACAATTACGGGTGTATCGCGCATGCGGCATACCTCCATTAGTCGGCGAGTTTGTGCTTCTACCCCGTTAACACTATCGATTACCAGAATTACGCTATCAACCGCTGTTAGCGTTCGGTAGGTATCTTCTGCGAAGTCTTTGTGGCCGGGTGTGTCTAGTAGATTGATAAGGGTATCTTTATATTCAAAGGTCATTACAGAGGTAGCCACCGAAATTCCCCGTTGCCGTTCAATTTCCATGAAGTCGCTGGTGGCATGTTTCTTAATCTTATTGCTTTTAACGGCGCCGGCCACTTGAATGGCACCTCCGAATAAGAGTAACTTTTCGGTAAGGGTAGTTTTACCCGCATCCGGGTGGGATATGATGGCGAAGGTTTTTCTCCGATTTATTTCTTTAGCGTACTTCATAACGGCGGCAAAGGTAAGTTAGATAGGCGATAGTTGGTGGAACTGACATTTGGCTGGAGTGGCACAAAAAAGCCGTCATTCGAAAGAGTGACGGCTTGGATATAGGTGGAATACGCTTAAATATCGATAGCTTCCCCATAAGCGGCTGCGGTGGCTTCTTTAAAGCCTTCGCTCATGGTAGGGTGTGGATGTACTGCATTTAAAATTTCAGTGGCGGTAGTTTCCAGTTTACGGGCAACTACTGCTTCGGCAATCATTTCTGTTACATTCATTCCAATCATATGGCAGCCTAATAACTCGCCATATTTTGCATCATAAATAACTTTTACAAATCCTTCTACTGCGCCGGCTGCACTGGCTTTTCCACTGGCCATAAAGGGGAATTTACCCACTTTAATTTCGTATCCGGCATCTTTGGCAGCCTTTTCGGTATACCCTACACTGGCAATTTCCGGAGTGCAATAGGTACAACCGGGAATATTATTATAATCCATTGGCTGAGGTAGATGGTGAGATTTCTTTTCGAGATAGGCAATATGTTCGGCAGCATTAATGCCCTCTTTGGCAGCCACGTGAGCGAGGGCTTGCCCGGGAGAGCAGTCACCAATTGCATATACACCAGCCAGCTTGGTTTGCTGGTAGGCATCTACTATTACTCTTCCACGATCGGCGGTAATACCATTTTCTTCTAACCCAATATTCTCAATATTGGCAACTACCCCTACTGCACTCAGTAAGATATCGGCTTCCAGCGTAACGAAAGAACCGTCTGCTTTTTTAACCGTCGCTTTTACGCCATTTCCTGAGGTATCTACCGATTCAACGGAAGATTGCGTCATGATATCAATTCCCTGCTTCTTGTATTGTTTTTCCAGCTCTTTAGAAACATCTTCATCTTCAACCGGAACTATTCTTGGCAGAAACTCAACCACGGTAACTTTTGTACCCATTGAATTATAAAAATGGGCAAATTCAATCCCTATCGCACCGCTTCCAACAATAATCATACTGGCGGGCTGTGAAGGCAAAGTCATTGCTTCGCGATAACCAATTACTTTAACGCCATCCTGTGGCAGGTTAGGTAATTCTTTCGAGCGACCACCGGTTGCAATAATAATATACTTACCTTCCACCAATTGCTTAGAACCATCTGCAGCAGTTACTTCAATTTGTCCCTTAGCCTTTATTTTTCCATAGCCCATCACTACATCAATCTTATTCTTTTTCATCAGAAACTGAACGCCTTTGCTCATTTTGTCGGCAACACCCCGGCTTCGCTTAATAACAGCACCAAAATCGTGGGCAACACCGGTAGCCTGGATACCATAGTTACCGGCATGTTTCAGGTAATCGTACACCTGAGCACTTTTTAATAGGGCTTTGGTGGGTATACAACCCCAGTTTAAACAAACACCGCCCAGACTTTCCTTTTCAATAATTGCCACTTTTAACCCCAGTTGAGAGGCACGGATGGCAGCGGGATAACCGCCGGGACCACTACCTAAAACTATCACGTCGTATGCCATAGAGCAAAAAATTAAGATTTTATATATTCAATGCGTGTGCAAAGGTACACCTGTGAGAGCATATCAAAAAATTGTGTTGAAAATCAGCCAGTTGTGTTTATTGATTCTCGAAAAACACGCGTACAGTCTGGTACAAGATTCGGCTATCGGAAGTATAGCCATTGGAAGGTACCTGTTCGTTAAAACCCTGAAGACCAAACAAACCGGCAATATTCCCATGGCGGATGGCAATTTCGAGGTACCCGGCCGAATTAAACCAGGCCATTTTATCGGTTTCCCCTACGGAAGAATAGTTGGGACTTAACTCTTCAATCACCTCATTTCTATTAAAAGCAAATCTAAAAGCCCTACCGTTGCGGTGCTCTTCAAATTCTTCCCGGGTGATATTGATTACCACATTTTCGAAGTGATCGATAAACAAAATTTGGCCATCCATCCAATCGGGACCCATCGTGGGGCGTAGGGGGTATTTTTCTTCAATAGTTGCGGCTTTTGCAAAAGGCAAACTAGCAGGTTGCCCTATTAGTTTGGGTAAATGCTGTACAATTTGGTGAGTGATGGACAATAGTGTGGTGAGTTGTCTACAATCTATGGCATACAACTCGGAGGGCTTCTCTCGAGTTATCATGGTTAAAATGCCATTATCCGGACAAATAAGCCATTGATTTTGGAATTTAGCAACTAGAACTTGATTAACCGCATATTCGAATAAGTTAACAATAATCAGGTGGATAGTTTGCGGAGGAAAATGGGCAATGGCACTTTTACAGATATAGGCAGACTGGGGGAAATTAGTTTGGGAGAGATAATGAGTAATATCGATAAGATTAGCATCCGGAATCGCAGACAAAATTTGCCCTTTGATGGCACCAACGGTAAAATCGCGTAGGCCGATATCAGAAGAAAGCGTTATAATGGGCATGTAGCAATTTAACGACCGAAGGGTGGGGTTATTTCACCAGTTGACCGTTTTTATAGAAAAAATTTCTCACTAGCTTATCCGCCAGCGCGGGGAACCATTTATTTAAGAAAACCGTTCTTTTTCCGTTAAAAGTAAGAATGAGAGTACGCTTTCTGTTTTCCATAGCTTTCAGTATATGATGGGCACATTCTTCGGAACTCATCATAGATGCTTCATCCATAGGTGTTTCGCCTTGGGCTTCTCCCGACTTATTAAGGGCTGCCACCCGAATATTTGAGGTGGTAAATCCGGGGCAGGCGGTTAACACATGAACACCCGAATCCAACAACTCAGTACGTAGTGATTCGAGCCACCCATTTAGGGCAAATTTAGAGGCAGAATATCCGCTCCTGCCTGGCAATCCTCTAAATCCGGCAATCGAAGAAATACCCACAATGGTGCCTTTATTTTGGAGGATATGCGGTAAGGCATAATGGGTACAGTAAACGGTTCCCATAAAGTTTACCTCCATTACTTTTTTAAGGGTAGCTGGAGCGGCTTCGGCAAAAAGTGCCCGCATAGAAATTCCGGCATTATTGATAAGTACATCAATCGTTCCAAATGCATTTAGGGTTCCCTGAATAAATTGCTGGCAGTCATTTTCATTACTTACATCAGCTTGCTGCACATGCAGCCGCTTTCCGGCATGCTCTTTTTGCAGCATATAAAGCTTTTCAGGATTGCGGGCGCAGGTAGCCACTTTAGCCCCCTGTTGCAGAAATAACTGCACCATTGCCTTCCCAATGCCATCAGATCCGCCAGTAATTACTACCACTTTATTAGAAAAAGCCGACATGCTGATTGATTTTATTAACAAAAATAAACTCTTTATACTGCTTATACCAATAAGAATGTGGGTAAATCGGAGAAATAAGAATATAAATATTTGGTGAATTTTTGAATATCCTTATTTTTGCACTCCGAAAGAGTTAATAAACTTGATCAGGATGATTCCGTAGCTCAGTTGGTAGAGCAATACACTTTTAATGTATGGGTCCTGGGTCCGAGTCCCAGCGGGATCACA
>JBBAJQ010000017.1:44096-45955 GCA_040403945.1 Sediminibacterium sp. | reverse complement strand
TCTTCCGTATTAAGTTTTTTTTAATAAAATAAATATTGAAAATCCAATTAATATCTATTATTTTGATAATCCATCCAAGACTATTCTATGAAAAAACTCAGCTTTTTCGCGCAATTCAGCGACGCCTTAATTGTAGGCTTCCTTTGTATTCTTGTTCCTGCCATGTTTAGTTTTGGTTATTATTATGGCCTCAATCATGTTGATAAGGAAATAGTGGAAGTGAGAATTCAAAACAAAGAAATGAGAGATAGCATAGACATGTACCGAAACCGTGAAATTGCCTGGAGACAATCCATCAATACCCAGGTTGAGCCCGCCTCCACTTCGCTGGTAAAATAAAAGTTGTACGCAACGCTTATAATACAAAAAGCCACTTTCATCAAGTGGCTTTTTTGTGTTCGTTACTTTGCTTGTTTAATTTTTCTTGTGCATGCCCTCGTATTCCTTGTATTTAGCATCATATAAATCAAACAACTTCAAATCCTTCCCTCTCATTTTATCTCGTTTATACTCGTACATATTCGCCAGAAAATCTAATGATCTTTCGAAAACCATTTTTTCTGTGCGGTTTAGATCCGTTCTACCTTTCAGATTGTCCACTGCTTTTTCGAGCCATCCGATGGATGCTTCTAAATTTTCATTAATTGGCTTCTCCAAATCTGTATTTAATTTTTTTACAGCATCAGTTTGTTCTTTAAACTTTGCTTCCTGAGCGGGTCTTTTTTTAGGATCCTTATCAGCCGGTGGCTTATTGGCATTCAATTGTTGGAGGGTTCTAATGTTATCTGAATATTTATCAGAATAATCGCCAAAATTATTGTAGTAGATAAGGCCGGCATTAAAAGCAGCAGCGGCATTTTTATTATTGAGTGCATATGCTTTTTGGAATGCATCAGAAGACTTCATGTTATACATGGCAATCTGGGCGCTATCCATGTCCTTCTCTTTGTTACGCACATTTGCAAACCAATCACCAAATTGCAGATATTTAAACTCGTTCAGGGTTCCTGCTGCACTTTCTGCATCGTATAAGGCCGTTTTTTCTGCCAAGGTTAGATTTTTATCTATATAATCCATATCAAACTCGTCCCACAATTCTTTTGGATATAATTCTTTAGAAACCGCGAGGTATTTTTTAAACTGTGCCTCATTTTTGGTTACCGTAAAATGATTGAGGGTATAGCGATACATATCTATATAAGCTTCATCTGCTACCTTATTATCAGCTAAGCGCGTGTATTGTTCTACTGCTTCGGCAGGTTTTTGGGCATTTTGCAGGGAATAGCCTAAATACAAAATTGAGGTAGTATCAAAAGGTGTTTTGGCTGCTGTCCACTTATTCTTATAAATCAAATCATAAGAATTTACAGATGAGGTGAAAAAATAGGCTGCAGAATCCCATTTCTTTCCATTGAAAGCACGCACCCCTTCTGCAAAACAGGCTTGATACATATCAAAGTATCCATTCGGACCATCCTGCCCCATGTCTTTTACAAAATTGAAAGAGGGATCTAATTGCTGATACTTGGCAAATGCCTCATCTGCTATCATTTTTGCATTCGGTGTTTTTTCCCGGGAAACTGGGTCTCTGTAAATAGCAGCATAAATTCTCGATTTCCAATAATAGGGTTCCGGTTTGCCTGAAAACTTTGGGTCAGCAATTGCCTTATCAATTTCGGCTCTTGCTTCGGCAATCTTCCCGGTTTGTGTAAATAACATCACTTTTTTCAGTTCTTGTGCCTGAGAAGGAAGGGCCCATACTGCCGTAAGTAGCCCAATCATCATAATCCGCTTCATAGTCGTTTTTTTAAGAGGGTTGAGGGGTATTGTCTTGGTTGGTAGAAGGTTCGTCGGTAGAA
>JBBAJQ010000017.1:19512-43996 GCA_040403945.1 Sediminibacterium sp. | reverse complement strand
TTCGTCGGTAGAATTTTCAGGGAGCTTATCCGAAGTAACATCCAAATCTGTAACTATTTCGTCTCCCACAACAGTTTCCGTTAATTCGGCATTTACAATTGGTTCTTCTTGTTCCTCTATCTGAGATATGGCCGCAATCTCATCCCCCTCATCTAACTTTATCAGTTTAACGCCTTGAGTAGCTCTTCCAGCCTCCCGTATCTGCTGAATGCCGGTTCGAATGGTGATGCCGGATTTACAGGTAATGATCAGGTCTTCTCTCTCAGTTACACTCAATAAGCCAACTAAACTACCGGTTTTTTCGGTAACATTAATGGTTTTTACCCCCTTACCTCCCCTATTGGTAATCCGATACTCCTCAACGGATGTCCTTTTACCAAAGCCCTGCTCACTCACCACCAAAACAGTGCGACTGGGATCATCTTTGTGTATACAAATCATGCCCACCACTTCGTCTTTCTCATCTTCCACCTCAATACCGCCCACACCGATGGCTCCTCTGCCGGTTGCACGAACTTTATTTTCGGGGAAGCGAATGGCTCTACCACTTTTTACTGCCAGCATAATTTCTTGGTTCCCGTCGGTTAACTTTGCCATCATCAATTCATCCCCTTCTACTATGGTAATTGCATTTACCCCATTTGCGCGGGGACGACTGAAGTCTTCGAGGGATGTTTTTTTGATAATCCCTTTTTTGGTACACAAAACGATATAATGCTGCTGAACATATTCTTTGTCATCCAACTTATTTACATCAATAATAGCCTTCACTTTATCATCACCGGGTAGTTGTATCAGATTTTGAATCGCTCTTCCTTTACTCTGTTTCTCGCCTTCAGGGATTTCATATACGCGTAACCAAAAGCAACGCCCTTTCTCTGTAAAAAACATCATAGTGCCATGGGTAGAGGCAACAAATAGATGTTCTACATAATCTTCTTCACGCGTTTTAGAACCAACGGCTCCCCTACCACCGCGACGTTGCTGGCGATATTCCGTTGCCGAGGTTCGCTTGATATAACCAAGATGTGAAATAGTAATAACTACATCTTCATTTTCAATTAAATCTTCAATCCGCATTTCATCGGCGAGGTATTGAATTTCAGATTTACGATCATCCCCAAACTTCTCGCGAATTTCCAGTAACTCCTCTGAAATCAGGGCATACCGTGCTGCCTCATTTTGCAATAATTCGCGTAGATGCTGAATAGTTTTAATCAATCCAGTTATCTCTTCCACAATTTTATCCTGCTCCATTCCTGTTAGTCGCTGGAGACGGAGTTCTAAAATTGCTTTGGTTTGCGCCTCAGAAAATCCGGGCTCTTCGGTATAAATGTCTACAGGAACATCTCCCAAAAATGCCGGATTCAATACCCAGTTTCCCTCGCGGCTCTTCTCCATCAGAGAGTTTTTGGCTTCTTCCGGGGTTCTGCTGCCGCGAATAATGGCAATCACTTCATCCAAATGATCCAACGCTTTTAAATATCCTGCCAGAATATGGGCTCTTTCTTCTGCTTTTCGTAATTCGAAGCGGGTTCTGCGTATAACCACCTCCATCCGGAAATCAATAAACTCTGTAATCAACATTTTCAGGTTCATCAATATCGGACGTCCCTTACTGATAGCTACATTATTGATGCCATAGCTGGTTTGTAATTCGGTAAACTTATATAGCTGGTTAATAATTACCTGAGCTACGGCATCCCGCTTTAGATCAACAACAATCCGGGTGCCCTCCCGCATGTTACTTTCATTGTTCACATGGGCAATTCCCTCAATTATTTTATCATTCACCAACTGGCCAATTCGGTTGGTAAGCACATCCCTATTTACCTGATAAGGCACTTCCGTAATAACAATCTGCTCCCGGCCACTTTGTTTAGTATCCACATGGCACCTGCCTCGCACAACAACCCTGCCCCTTCCCGTGCGGAAACCCTCTTTAATACCTTCCATACCAAAAATGATGCCTCCCGTAGGAAAATCCGGCGCTTTAATAAACTGCATCAATTCCTCTACACTTATCTCCCTATTCTGTATAAAGGCAATACAGGCATCCACCGTTTCACGCAAATTATGGGGCATCATGTTGGTGGCCATACCCACGGCAATACCCGAGGATCCATTTACCAACAATTGCGGAATCCGGGTTGGCAATACTGTAGGTTCCTTCCGGGAATCATCAAAATTGAATTGAAAATCTACCGTTTCCTTATCAATATCCTCCAACATGGCTTCCGCCACTTTCTGTAAGCGAGCTTCCGTATAACGCATGGCTGCCGGAGGGTCTCCATCCTGATTGCCAAAATTTCCTTGCCCATCTACCATGGTATACCTAAGCGTCCAATCCTGGGCCATCCGCACTACCGTATCATAAATGGAAGCATCCCCATGCGGGTGATACTTACCCATCACCTCCCCTACTATGGCAGCTGATTTTTTATACGGCTTATTACTGTTGTTTCCAATTTCATTCATCGCATACAATACCCGCCGGTGGATGGGTTTAAATCCATCACGCGCATCAGGTAATGCCCTGCCAACAATTACCGACATTGAATAATCAATGTAGGCAGTTTTCATCTGCTCCTCGATATTTACCTTAATAATCCGGTCGTTATCGTGTGTGAGTTCGGGTGTAAAATTTTCTTCCGCCATGCTTTAATTTGAGTTCCCCTGTTTACAATTTCCGGATCTTTTTTTTACCGATTTTCAGGGGTCTGCGAAGATACTTTTTTTTGTGCCCACTGCCCCAAAAAACAAGCAAAATTTAACCTTGTTTTATCCACAAATCAACCACATTTTTTGGTTCAATTATTACCCATCATTTAGCTATATTTTCTAATATTCCTGCCAATCTACCCATCTACCCCTTCGGTTTTGTACCTTTACACCCATTGATTCTCAAAATCTCATCCAAATGGCGCAACCTCACCTGTTATTGCTGGGAGCAGGGAAATCTTCCACTACCCTGATCCGCTATTTAGCAGGTATTTGCAGTAGCAGAAACTGGAAGGGAACCGTTGCGGATATTGACTACAAAACCGTTCAACAAAAATTACTTCCTTATCCATCCCTCACACCCCGCTCACTGAATATTGAAAATGCAGTTGAGCGCAGGCAACTGATTGGGGATGCCAGTGTAGTAATTTCTCTCCTCCCCCCTGCATTGCAAACAGTAGTAGGGGAAGACTGCTTACTATTGGGTAAACATTTTTTATCTGCTTCCTATACCGATCCAGGCCTGCAAAAAATGAGTGCAGCCATTGAACAGGCGGATTTATTGTTTTTGATGGAGATGGGGCTCGATCCGGGTATTGATCATATGAGTGCCCTGCAACTGATTCATCAAATTAAACAATCGCAAGGTACAATAACCGCCTTCGCCTCTCACTGTGGCGGATTGGTAGCACCCGCCTCTGATGATAATCCCTGGCATTATAAATTTTCGTGGAATCCCCGCAATGTTATTTTAGCAGGAAAAGCGGGTGCAATATTTAAAAAAGCAGGAGCCATTTGCAGACTCACCTACGAGCAGCTTTTTCAATTCAGTTATCCCGTAACGATAGAGGGTTTAGGAACGCTAGCTACCTATCCCAATCGGGATTCATTAGCCTATATCCCATTGTATGGATTGGAAGATGCGGAAAGTTTTATACGCACTACGCTTCGCTACCCAAGTTTTTGTGAAGGATGGCATCTGTTGGTTTTACTAGGATGTACCAATGAAGTGAATAGAATTGACACGAACGGAATGCAAATCCGGGATTTCTTTCAACATCAGTTGAAGGAAAGTAAACTACCTGCTTCGGATATTCCTTCTCATTTAACTCCCTTGTTAACACAAATAGGCTGGAACGACAATCAACCCATTTTGCGGCCTCCGGGCAGTTCAGCCGATATATTGCAATGGATTTTAGAAAAAAAATGGGCCCTGCAACCCGGCGATCGGGATATGATTGTGATGTTGCATGAAATTAATTATACCCAAAATAATAAGGAATATCTTTTAAAGGCACAATTAGTAGTGGAAGGAGAAGATGCAGCCCACACTGCCATGGCAAAAACAGTTGGCTTACCCCTGGGTATTACCGCTGTTTTATTGATAGATGGAATGATTCCGGTTAGAGGTTTGCAAATTCCCACCCACCCTGCGATTTATCAACCCGTGCTGGAGAAACTAGCAACAGAAGGCATCCACTTTTCAGAACATTTAGAGGAACTAAATTAACGACGGCTTTTTTTATCCGTTTTTTCCGAATCTGCCTGCATTACCCACTCGTAATCTAATTGCCGCTTTTCTAAATTGGCAGCCACCACCCGTATCATAACCTTATCGCCCATCCGAAAGCTTCTGCCACTCCTCTTTCCTACCAAACTATAATCGCCCTCCACCAGTCTAAAATCATCGTAATCGGTGAGTGCTACAATATTCACCAGTCCCTCACATTTATGCGCCACTGTTTCTACCCAAAATCCAAAGGAAGCTACTCCACTTACAATTCCCTCCATAACCTCACCTAAATGCTGTTGCATAAATTCTACCTGCTTATACTTGTTTCCGGCTCGCTCACATTCCATAGCGGCTCGTTCTCGTTCGCTACAATGTTTACACTTTTCCTCCATCCTTTTTTCGGGAGATAAATTTCCAGCGAGCACTTTTTCTAAAATCCGATGAACCAACACATCGGGATACCGGCGAATTGGTGAGGTGAAGTGACAGTAATTTTCGAAAGCTAACCCATAATGCCCAATATTTTCGGATGTGTAAATAGCCTTTGCCATAGTGCGGATTCCCAGTTGCTCCAGCACATGTTGCTCCGGCTTTCCAACAACATCATCTAGCATTTGATTAAAACTTCGGGCAATTGCTTCCGGCGACGACACATCGAATTTATGTCCATGCTTTTGCGCAAATACAATAAAGGGCGCGAGCTTATCTTTATCCGGCTGATCGTGCACCCGGTAAGGAAAAGGTAATGACTTTTTATTCACTTTTATTTTCGACACGTTTTCAGCTACTGTTTTGTTCGCAAGCAACATCCATTCTTCAATTAACTGATGCGACTCCTTACTTTCTTTTACCACAACACCAATCGGCTTGCCTTTTTCGTCTAAAGTAAATCGAACTTCCTGAGAGGAAAATCGAATAGCCCCTTTGGCAAAACGCTTTTTTCTGAGTTTTTGGGAAAGCGTATGCAACACGAGAATTTCTGCTGCATGCAAGCCCTTTTCAGTTTCAATAATCTCCTGCACCTCTTCGTAGGCAAACCGATGATTAGAATGTATGATGGTTTTACCTAACCAATATTGTTTTACTTCCGCCTTCGAATTGATTTGAAAAATGGCAGAAAATGTTAACTTGTCTTCCTTTGGTCTGAGTGAGCAAAGTTCATTGGAAATGGTTTCAGGCAGCATGGGATTTACCCGGTCTGGCAAATAAACCGAAGTAGCTCTTTTAAATGCCTCTTCATCCAGGGGGGTATCGGGATGTACATAATAACTTACATCAGCGATATGCACACCCACCTCATAAAGGCCATTCTCGAGTACTCGAAATGAAAGTGCATCATCAAAATCCTTTGCATCGACCGGATCGATGGTTACCGTAAGCAAATCCCTACAATCCCGCCTTTTGGCAATTTCAGCGGCATCGATGGTTTCTGGCAGGCGGGCAGCTTCTTCTAATACCTCATCCGGAAAAGAGAGAGGAAATCCACCTTGTGCCAGTAACTCTTTCATGGCTGCATCATTCTGGTCTTCCGGACGCAGGATACCTACCACCATGCCTACCGGCTTTTTATCATCCTTATCCCACTTTACCAAACGCGCAACCACCCGGTCTTTATGTTTAGCACCCAGCGTATCTGAGAGTGGAATAAATAAATCGGGCATTGGCTTGTCGGAATCCGGAACAAAAAAGGCATAGTTAGTTGATAATTGCAAATACCCAGTAAACTCCGTTTGCTTTCGGGTTATCACTTCGGTAATTTTCCCTTCCTTCTTTCCGGTACGTGGATTTTCTTTGGTAATTTTTACGCGAACTAAATCGCCGTTTAAGGCCGTATTAAAATCGCCTGGTTTTACCATCACATCACCTGCCTCTTGATCTATTATCACGTATCCCATTCCCGATCGGGTAATTTCTAATCTGCCTTTTTGCAGCAGATTACCCGCATTTCGGGAGGTATGTTTATGCTTGTTCTTTTGCTTCTTCATGTATTTTTTTTGTTTGAAACCCCTTTACAAAATCTGTTACCAGTGCATTAAAAAATATGCCTTCGCCAAATAAAAAATAGTGTTGGATAGGTAATACGTATAGGGGTACTTTTTGTAATTGTTGTTGAAACTTTAATAATCGTACGGCATCTTTTTCGGTAGTAAGAATCATCTTATCCCTACCTGGAATTGCATCAAACTGATCTTGAATATCATTTAAATCATCAATAGAAAAAATATGGTGATCCGCATAATCTAATTGAGAATAAGAATGAACTTTATCCAGCAAATAGGCTTTCAGAGGCGCCGGATTGGCAATGCCACATACTAATAATACTTCATCTCGTTGGGTTAAATGCCATTCATCCGAAGTGTTGAATATGTGATAGGGCGTTCCATAAGCAATGGCAGTAAAAAAAATCCGTTGATGCGGTAATAATTGTAATTGCCGAATCACCCGATGCTTTTCCTCAACCCCTAAATTTTCCGGACACTTAGTTACCACAATCAGTTGTGCCCGGTGGGCAGACTTCCTTTCATCGCGTAAATCGCCGGTTGGCAAAAAATAATCCTTGGCATATAAATTGGCATATTCTGTAAGTAAAATATTTAACCCCGGCACCACTTCCCGATGCTGAAAAGCATCATCTAACACCACTACCTGTAAATCGGGCACATCCTGCAATAAATAGGGAATACCCACCAATCGCTCCTCACAAACTGCCACAGCAATTTCCGGAAACTTGATGTGAAATTGCATAGGTTCATCACCAATCTCCAGTGCAGTAGTATCCGATTTTGCTAAAACATACCCTTTTGTTTTTCTTTTATATCCCCTACTCAATACTGCCATTCGAAAACTGGGGTGCAGTAATTCAATCAAATATTCTACCATAGGAGATTTGCCGGTTCCACCTACCGCCAGATTACCCACTGCAATAACCGGAAAATGAAATTGAGAGGAAGCAAAGTATCCCTTATCATACAAAACATTCCGCAACTTAATCACCCATCCATATAACAACGCTACGGGCAACAATAAAACTCGAAATGACTTAAGGAAAATGGTATTAAAATTCATATAATCCCTGCGGAGTGATACAACAACTTAAAGGTACGTCAAATTGAGCGGTATCTGCGATAGATTCCACTGGTTCAAAGAAGCATAGTCCTACTTTTAACAAATCAGCGCTGGTTCTTTGTAAAAATCGGTCGTAATATCCCCCACCGTATCCCACTCGATTGCCTTTTTTATCTGCAATCAATAAAGGAACTAAAACTATATCCAGGGTGTCTGGTTGCCAGATTTCCCCAACCGAAGGCTCCGGAATGCCCCATTTACCTATTCGAAAAGTTGAATTTTTTTCAGCACAAACCGCTTCCATCCAACCGGGGGTAGCTTGCATTACCGGATAGGCAATTTGTATGGATGGGAATTGATGCTGTAAATATTTGATTAATCGGTCAGTATCCGGCTCTGCCATCTGTGGATGTGCGCAAAAAGATAATACCCGCTTCGGTAGTTTGAAATGTATTTTTACAAAGTGCGTTAATAAAAGTTGATTGCGCTTTTCCTGCTCCTCTGCAGACAGCAATGCACGTTGTTCTTTATAATAGGTTCGTAGTTCAGATTTGGTCATACCCATTATTTGTGGGTTTAAAAATCATTAGAAACCGACGCAGTAACTCGTTGAAAAAAGGAAAAGACAGTGGTTCCGTAATTACGTTGAAATACAAATCCCGGGAACTTCTCGTAGTTATTTCGGGGGGTATGTTCCAGCACAAAAAATCCGCCGGGTGCAATCAAATTTTTTGTAATAATCCAGTTGGGCAATTCATCAATAGTGCCTAAAGCATAAGGGGGGCCCGCAAAAATAAAATCAAAACTATCGGTAGCTGATTGTAAATAAGTAAATACATCCATCCGTAATACCTTATAACCTGTTGCGCCTAATTTTTGCAAATTCGTTTGGATAAACTGATGCATAGTCGGATCTTTTTCCACTATCACCAACTGGGCAGCTCCCCTGGAAGCTAATTCGTAACTGATAGCTCCGGTACCTCCAAATAGATCTAAGATACTAATCCCTTCGAAGTTCATCCGGTTGCCCAGAATATTAAAAAGCCCTTCCCTTGCAATATCAGTAGTAGGGCGGGTATGGGGCATGTTTACCGGAGGCTGTATGCGTCTGCCTCCCCACTGTCCTGAAATGATTCTCATAACAACCAGCGTTGGAGGGTATAAAAATAATGGGCAGGAAATTGCAGATAAACCTGTTCGAAAATCCCTGCAGGAGCAATCTGTTGCCACCGAATATTAGGAAAAATTTCTACAAGTCTTTCAGATAATTCACTACCAGTAGGTATACTACCCGATAATTTGAGTAGGCAGGTTGAGGGAGAAATTTTTAGTTGATGTAAGGCATTCAGTAATTCGTATAATACATCATCTGAGGTAGTATAGGCAAAGCTTTGTATTAACAATAATTGCGCACCACTAATAACGGTTACGGAAAAACTATATTCAGTAAAATCAACTGCCACTATTGATTCCTGCGGAGAAGCTTCCTGCAGTTGGTACTCAATCGATTGGGCATAGCTGTGGGTAGTATCATAACTGGGAAATCTTTCGGTAATCCATTGATAAATAGCTTGATGAATCCGGTATGCCAACATGATTTGATATGAACGGGGTAATTTTTTATACCCTATCCATGCTTGGGATTGTTCTCCAAACATCAGATTACATAAATCCTTGGTGGAAGACGAACTGAATTTGGATTCCGGGATTACCAAAACCTCCGGAAATGTGAAGCCAATATGTCTTTCGCTGAAATTTCTGCGTAATAGCTCGGACTGCTGTAAAATACTTTTTAGCACATCCTGCCATTCATCATTTTCATTCAACTGAAATTGTTCGAATGCTTCGGGCAAATTGGTGAGTCCATTTCTAACCAATACATCCACTTGCTGTGGCCCAATCTGGAGGAACAGCTCATCATTACCGGTATAAGAAACCGGTGGGTAGGCTTTAGAATAGAAACTCAGCTTTTTAACTGCCATAATCCGAAAATTACACTGCAATGTTAATTAAAAAGGAATCATGAAGCTGCTTTCGGAGGATAATCAGCAAAATTGTAGTTTTACACTTAATTGTATGTCTAGCCCCTCCCTTCAAGTTTCCGTATCCAGCAAACAAATTTTAGCCATTGCCCTTCCCATTGCGCTTTCTATTCTGGTGCCCCAGCTGAATTTTATTGTAAATAATATATTTCTGGGGCAGTTAGGACAGCGGGAATTGGCTTTAGCGGGCATTACCGGGGTGTATTATTTGATATTTGCAGTGATTGGGCAAGGATTGAACAATGGTTTACAGGCGCTTATTTCTAGAAGAGCGGGTGAAAACCGGATGGATGCGATTGGTAATTTGTTTGCACAGGGGGTAAGAATATCGGTTGTATTAGCCTTGCTGGGTATGGTAATTACCTGGTGGCTGGCTCCCATTATTTTGCGCAATGTATTATCAGATCCATTGAGTGTTTCCATGTCGGTTAATTTTTTGCAAATCCGGATATTGGGGTTACCGTTTCTTTATCTCTATCAAATGAGAAATGCACTTCTGGTTGGCACCAATCAGAGCAAATTTTTAATAATAGGAACAGCAACAGAAGCTATTTGCAATATTTTGCTAGATTATGGATTCATATATGGGAATTTTGGATTACCGCAACTTGGTTTTAATGGAGCTGCAGTTGCATCGGTATTGAGTGAGATGGCAGGATTACTAGTAATTTTTTGGGTAATCAACCGGAATGGGGTTACCCGACAACTTCAGCTATTCAGCAACTGGAAATATGATGTGGGCAACATTCGGTTAATCCTTCAACAATCTGCTCCCCTTATTTTACAATTTGCCATCAGCATTATTAGCTGGGAATTTTTTTATATTTTAATTGAACATGATGGCACGCAGGCTTTGGCTGTATCAAATACCATGCGAAATATTTTTGGATTTTTCGGCTGTTTTACCTGGGCATTTGCGGCAACTACCAATTCAATGGTAAGCAATGTGATTGGTCAGGGTTTGCAGCACGAAGTAATGGGGTTGATTAAAAGAATCATTTGGTGGAGTGCCGGATTTGCTACGTTTGTGTTTTGTATACTGAATATATTTCCGGAATACTTTCTGATTATGTATGGCCAGGGAGAAGACTTTATCAAGGCCGGCATACCGGTTTTACGTATTGTTTCGATAGCCATGTTACTAATGTCTGTTTCAGTGGTATGGATGAATGCTGTTACCGGCACCGGGAATTCTACGATGAATTTGTTTACCGAATCAATTGCAATTGTTTTATACTGCTTGTATGTTTACCTGGTATTGGAAAAATGGAATTTACCCATTACCATTGGCTGGGGTAGTGAATGGCTGTATTGGATATCCCTGTTTATCCCCTCCTATTGGTATATGCAGAGCGGAAAATGGAAAAATAATAAAATCTAAAGGTAAAGTGAGGAAATAGTTGATGACCTATCCTCCTTTCAGCCGGGTTACCAATTGAATATACTGTTGCATTGCATCTGATGATGAGGTACCGGTTAATTTTTTCCAGGCCTCGTACTTGAATTTAGCAACAAAATCAAAAGGGTTGGCAGGTGCCTGATCGGCAGGGCAATCTCCGTCGGTAGCCTGTTTATATAAAGAATATAATTGTAACAGTGTTTCGTTGTCTGGCTTTTCGGTGAGCGTTTTGCTATTGGCTACAGCAGCCTCAAATTGTTGTTGTAATTCCATAAGGGTTTATTGTAGGGTGGCTAATAAACTGGCGCCGGCTGCTTTTAATAAGGGATCAGCCGAATTCCGGTTGGGTAACTTTTGCAATTTAGTTAATACATCAATGGCTTGTGTAGGTTTTCGAACTTCTTTATATACCCTCCCCAGATCTAGGTAATTGCTTACAAAATAAGGCTCAAGAGTTCGGCATTTCTCCATGCAGGCAATTGCAATATCCGGATCGCCGGAAGGTAATCCGCCATACATGAGTTTAACGGCTGCTTTTTTAAATCCAGAAAGAATATACATTTCATAATGCCATTTACCCAGCACATACTGGGCTTTTCCGTAATTGGGATTAATTTTAACTGCCCGCTCTGCGTAGTCTTTAATGTCGCGCACATAGCCAACCACCTTTTTGTTGTCCGACTCAAAGTCAGTCATTTTACCCGATGCCATCGCCATCACATAATTGGTTTCAACCCGATTACTATCTGCCAACCAGGCTCTTCGGGCAAAAGAGTAAGCAGTTTCGTAGTAAAGTTTTTTGGCTTTTTTATCCGTCTCTTTTTCACCCAAAACCGATTGTAATTCGGCTAATTTACACAATGCCTGCACCTGGCGGGGGTCTTGTAACAAAACTGCCTGGTAGAGATTACAGGCTTCCAATTCTTTCAACTGTCTTTCGAACTGTTCAGCTTGTTGAATCAGGGAAGCTGTATTTTGAGCCATCAGCGAAGTGGCAAAAAAAATACTTAGGAGGAGGAAATATTTCATAACCATTACTTTATCTGATGTCTATCTATATCAAATTCCACGCCAACTTTTCCTTCAAAATGCGGAATGGGTGGATGCAATTTAAATAGGGATAGGTGAATTTGCTGGGCTGCCGGAAAGTGTTGGAGTAATTGGCTGGCGATAGTTCGGGCCAATTCTTCTAATAAGGGGGTAGGTGTTAACATGCAGGTACGAATCAAGGCGAACGCTTCTGTATAATCAACCTGTGGTTTATCCGAATAAGAAGGAGGTATATTTTCATCTACTTGGATGCGCACATTCACTTCAAACTCGTTACCCAGCTTTTTCTCATAGGGATATAGCCCATGAAATCCAGTAAAACGGAGTTGTTGCAAATGAATAGTATACATAGATAATAAATAGGCAACGATATTATACTAATCCCTGGGCACTTAAGTATCTTTCTGCATCCAGTGCCGCCATACATCCGCTGCCGGCAGCCGTAACTGCTTGCCGATAGTTTTTATCTTGCACATCCCCGGAAGCAAATACACCCGCTACATTAGTTTTGGTGGTTCCGGGCTCTGTAAGAATATATCCGGTTTCATCCATCTGAATATAGGGCTTAAAAATATCGCTATTGGGTTGGTGACCGATGGCCACAAAAAAGGCACTTACCGGAATGGTACTCAGTTCTCCGGATTGATTATTGCGAATGCGAACCGCTTCTACTTTTTTCTCACCCAGAATTTCATCAGTGTCGGAATTCCAGTACACTTTTATATTGGGGGTTTGTAAAACCCGTTGCTGCATTACTTTACTGGCTCGCATTTTATCTTTTCGGATTAGCATGTGCACTGTTGTGCATAGTTTAGAGAGATAAAGGGCTTCCTCGGCCGCCGTATCTCCTGCACCTACGATGGCCACTTCTTTTCCTTTAAAAAAGAATCCATCACAAACTGCGCAGGCACTTACCCCGTAACCGTTTAAGCGTTCTTCACTGGGTATGCCCAACCATTTTGCCGAAGCACCGGTTGAAATGATTACCGAATCCGCCTCCACTAATTTCTCTTCATCAATCCAAACTTTAAAAGGACGGGCAGAAAAATCAACTTTAGTTGCTAAACCATAGCGAATATCTGCTCCCATGCGGGCAGCTTGCTTTTCGAAATGAACCATCATCTCAGGCCCCTGAATTCCATCAGGATAACCGGGATAGTTTTCAACTTCGGTAGTAATGGTCAATTGCCCTCCAGGCTGAATCCCCTGATACAAAACAGGCTTCATATTTGCCCGGGCGGCATAAATGGCTGCCGTATAGCCGGCAGGTCCCGATCCAATAATTAGTACATGTACTTTTTCAGTAGCCGCTGTATTCATTCCAGTGATATTTTATGCTGCAAAGTTATTAATAAAAAGTCTGAGAAGCTAGTTGTAATCAGCCTGTGGATATCCTTCATAAAAAACCCCTGAAAACTTCCAGGGGTTTTTTATAAAAAGTATATAACCGTTAACCCAGATAAGCTTTTAGAGAGTTGCTATACCTTGCTTTTTGTAAGCGCTTAATAGCTCTCTCTTTTATCTGGCGAATTCTTTCTTTGGTAAGGTCGTATTTCATACCGATTTGTTCGATGGTTACTCCATTCTCCCCATCCAGCCCAAAATAGGCATTTACTATTTCTGCCTCCCGGGGACTGAGTGATTTTAATACGCGGCGAATTTCTTCCCGCAGTGAATCCTTCATCACATCTTCGTCCGTATCATCACTTCCTTCTAATAAATCACCCATGGCCACATCTTCCGCTTCATGCACGGGGGCATCCAGTGAAGTGTGCCGGGTGTTACTTTGAAAAATATTGTTGATTTCTGTTTCGCTCATTTCCAGAATTTCAGCCAACTCTTCAGTAGAAGGTTCCCGCTCGTGCTCCTGCTCGAAAGCCATATATGCTTTATTGGCTTTATTGTAAGTACCAATTTTGTTTTGCGGTAAGCGAACTAAACGTCCCTGCTCGGCTAGGGCCTGCAGAATAGACTGCCGGATCCACCAAACTGCATAGGAAATGAATTTAAAGCCCTTAGTTTCATCAAAACGTTGGGCGGCTTTAATCAGACCCAAATTGCCTTCGTTTATCAAGTCGCTGAGAGATAAACCCTGGTGCTGATATTGTTTGGCAACAGATACCACAAAACGAAGGTTTGCCTGCACCAGTTTGTCCAATGCCCGCTGATCACCCATCTTGATTTTCTGCGCGAGGGTTGTTTCCTCTTCTGGCGTAATCATGGGGATTTTGGATATCTCCTGCAAATACTTCTCAACTGCCTGAGAATCGCGGTTGGTAATCTGGGTTGCAATTTTAAGCTGCCTCATGGGTTGGTATTACTTTATATAGACAAAAAAACAGGCAAATAGTTACAAAATGACTGTTAGAATTCCCTGAAAATAGAACTGAAAGCCTGCAAAGGTACAAAATATAGGTTAAAAACGATTGATTATGTGGAAAAAACGGTGCCAAATGGTTAAAAATACCTGTCATGGAAAAATTGGATAAAAAAATCTTTTGCAAATCCCCGGCTAACCGGGTAATGGAATTATCTTCGTTTGCATGATGATTGACTTCCGTTCAGATACTGTAACCCGCCCTACCCCCGGCATGCTGGAAGCTATGAATCAGGCGGTTGTGGGGGATGATGTTTTTGGAGAAGACCCTACTGTTAATAAATTGGAAAAAATGTGTGCCGCCCTCTTTGGCATGCCGGCAGCAGTGTTTTGCCCAAGTGGCACCATGACCAACCAGATTGCCATTAAATGCCATACGCAGCCGGGTGATGAGTTAATTTGCGATACTTTTTCGCATGTGTATCAGTACGAAGGTGGGGGCATTGCGTTTAATTCGGGGGTTTCGGTTCGGCTGGTAAATGGAAGCCGAGGCAGAATTACGTGCGATCAGGTGCTAGAATCCATCAATCCTATTGATGTACATAAACCCCTAACTACGTTGGTTTGTTTAGAAAACACTGCCAATCGCGGAGGAGGAAGTTGCTACGATTTTAATGATATTCAACAAATTAGAGACGTTTGCTTAGATAAAAATTTAAGCTTACATCTAGATGGAGCCCGAATATTTAATGCATTGGTAGCCAAACATGAGTCTCCTTTGCGCTATGGGCAAGTATTTGACAGTATTTCCATTTGTTTAAGTAAGGGATTGGGGGCACCCGTAGGGAGTTTATTAATCGGGGAAACGCCATTTATTCAAAAAGCCCGAAGGGTGCGTAAAGTGTTGGGGGGAGGAATGCGACAGGCAGGCATATTAGCGGCAGCTGGTATTTATGCATTAGAAAATCATATCGCCCGTTTGGCCATAGATCATGAGCATGCACAATTGATAGCGGCTGCCTGGAAAAAGAAGTCGTTTATTGGAGAAATCTTACCCGTAGAAACCAATATTATTATTTTTGAAGTTGCCAACAGTTATACTGCTCCACAACTGGCCGTAAAATTGAAGGAACACGATATACTTGCCATTGCCATTTCCCCCCGAATGATTCGTATGGTTGTTCACTTAGACATTCATGAGCTGGATGTTGAAAGAACCCTAGAAGTAATTGAAAAGTTGTAGTATCACAGAACCGCCATTGGCATTTAATTTTCGAACATGTTATCTAGAATCAATCCCACCAGCACGCAGGCATGGTTTTTATTAACCAAGCACCACGAAGAAGAAATGAATCGTGTGCATATGCGTGATCTGTTTGCAGCAGATGCCAACCGATTTGAACAGTTTTCAGTAAAAATGGATGATTTGCTATTTGATTATTCCAAAAACATACTGAAACCGAAAACCCTCCAATTACTGCTACAACTGGCAGAAGAAACCGGGGTTAAGGAGGCCATAGAGCAATTGTTTACAGGAGTTGCCATAAATGAAACGGAAAACAGACCGGTGTTACATACCGCTTTGCGCAATTTTTCGGGAAATCCCGTAGAAGTAAATGGTAAAGACGTTATGCCCTCCGTACAAAAGGTATTAGCGCAAATGCAAACCTTTTGCAACCGGGTACATTCCGGAGAATGGAAAGGATATACGGGTAAGCCCATCCGATATATTGTAAATATTGGTATTGGTGGAAGCGACCTAGGACCAGTAATGGTTACAGAAGCGCTTACACCTTATTGGAAACCAGGCATTCAAACCTATTTTGTTAGCAATGTTGATGGGTCGCAAATTGTAGAAACTTTACAGAAAATTACGGCAGAAGAAACCTTGTTTCTGATTGCATCCAAAACATTTACTACGCAGGAAACCATGACGAATGCCCATACAGCCAGGGAATGGTTTTTACAACAGGCGGTAGATACGAAGCATATCGCGCAACATTTTGTTGCCCTAAGTACCAATGAAAAAGCAGTAAATGAGTTTGGCATACATGCAGATAATCGATTTGAGTTCTGGGATTGGGTAGGTGGCAGGTATTCATTATGGAGTGCCATCGGTTTATCGATTGCATTAACAGTGGGATACGACCATTTTGAGCAACTACTGCGAGGAGGTTATGCGGCAGATATACATTTTAGAAACGAAAAATTTGATAAGAACATACCAGTATTAATGGCCATCTTGGGTATTTGGTATACCAATTTTTTTGGTGCCCAAAGTGAAGTGGTGCTTCCTTACGACCAATTCCTTCACCGCTTTCCGGCTTACCTTCAACAGGCAAATATGGAGAGTAATGGCAAATTTGTAGACCGCAACGGTAATGAAGTGAGCTATGCAACCGGACCTGTAATTTGGGGTGAGCCTGGAACAAATGGCCAACATGCATTTTATCAGTTGATTCATCAAGGAACTCCTATGATTCCCGCCGATTTTATTGCCCCGGCTATTAGTCACCACCCTATTGGTAATCATCACTTACAACTCCTCTCCCACTTTTTTGCACAAACAGAGGCATTGCTTAATGGGAAAACAGAAAAGGAAGTAATCAGCGAATTAACAGCGGCCGGACTTACAGAAGCTGCGATTAAAAGAATTACTCCCTACAAAGTATTTACTGGTAATAAACCCACCAACTCTATCCTGGTGCAACAGATTACCCCCTATACACTGGGAAAACTTATAGCCCTGTACGAGCATAAAATATTTGTACAGGGGGTTATCTGGAATATTTTCAGCTTCGATCAGTGGGGGGTTGAATTAGGTAAACAACTGGCAGGCAAAATTTTACCCGAGTTAGCAGGAGAAACGGTTGCACAGGCCCATGATGCTTCTACACTCGGCTTAATGCAGGCGTGCAAAGCATTCCGCGCAAAATAATGGAGATTCCCTAATTATATGGAAATGCAGGAAATTCAAATAAGACCTATACTACCAGAAGATAATCCTGCAATTGCCCGCATTATACGTTCCGTATTAGAAGAATTTGGAGCCAATAAACCGGGTACTGTATATTATGACTCGGAAACCGATCATTTGTATGAACTATTTTCTAACACACCCGGTAGTATTTATCAGGTAGCTACCCAAAACGGACAACTTTTAGGGGGTGCGGGTATTTATCCTACAACCAATTTACCCGAGGGTACCTGCGAACTGGTAAAAATGTATTTGCTAGCAAATGCCCGGGGAAAAGGAGTTGGTCGTACTCTGATAGAACAGGCCTTTACATTAGCCAGCCAGCTCGGTTATCATTCAATTTATCTCGAAACCATGCCGGAACTAACAAAGGCAATTTATATTTACGAAAAGATGGGCTTTGAATATTTAAATGGCCCGATGGGCAATTCAGGACATACCGGCTGCGATATCTGGATGATAAAGAATCTATAAACGAAAAAGTGCCCATGTGGGCACTTCTGTATAAGCAATCTGGTATCTTATTAATTATTCTACCACTTATCAACTTCCTCACTACTCAAGTTATCCTGCAAGGGAGGTGTATCTTCAATTGGGGCAGGGGTAGTTTCTTCTACAGCAGCAACCGTAGCAACCGGCTCAGCAGCTATAGCCGCACTCGCATTTGCATCAGTCGACATCGTTTCTCCTTCTCCCTCAGGATACTCATGGTTAAAAGCATCAAAGTCGAAGTCAGGCATTAACTCTGTCTTCACAAAATCAACCGCCTCTTGCATGGCTTTCACAAACTTATTAAAATCTTCCTTATACAGGAAAATCTTATGTCTGTCGTACCCATTATCGTCAAAACGCTTTCTGCTTTCAGTAATGGTTAAAAAATAGTCATTCCCCTTCGTTGCCCGCACATCAAAAAAATAGGTTCTACGTTTCCCGGCACGAATTCGTTTACTATAAACGCTATCCATTTTTTTGTCATTATTCTCGTAAGCCACTTCGTTTGGTTTTGATGTTAATACAAATTATTGATTAACAAATATAGTATTGTTTCGCAATCAACAAAATTTTTGAAAAACAATCTGGCAAAGTGCAGGCAGGTTAGTCGGTTTTAGGCTTTGGGGGAACTCTCTTTGCTCATCTGCTGTCGGTGGTATAATTCTGCATAATACCCGGTTTGCTTCAATAATTGGGAATGGGTTCCTTGTTGGGTAATTTTGCCATCTTCCATCACCAATATCTGTGTAAACTCTAGGGAAGTGATAATCCGGTGGGTTATAAAAAATACAGTACGGTGCTGCATCCAATCTTTCAGGTTGTTGATAATCGTGGCTTCAGTTGCTGTATCCACGGCACTGAGGCAGTCGTCTAATATCAGGCAATCGGGATTAGAAATCAGGGCCCGGGCTATAGAAATTCGTTGTTTTTGTCCTCCACTCAGGGTAACCCCCCGCTCTCCCACCAGTGTTTGATACCCATGAGGCAATGCAAGAATATCTCCCTCCACCCCTGCCAGCCGGGCAGCTTCCTCGATCTGAGAAGGGGTAGGTTGTTGCTTACAGCCAAAGCTGATATTGGCAGCAATGGTATCGCTAAACAAGATCACATCTTGCTGAACATAGCCGATAGCTGATCGTAACCCCGAAAGGGATAGTTGCTGGAGGGGTATGCCGCCCCAGGTTAATTCTCCAGCATCTACCTGATACATTCGCATCATCAACTGTGCCAATGTAGATTTTCCGCAACCCGTTTTACCAATGATTAGAACTTTTTCCCCCGGTTTAACCGAAAAGCTAATGCCCCGAACTGCCCGTATACCGGTATGCGGATAGGTGAAAGATACATTCTTCCATTCCCAAGTTGCTTGTTGCGGGGGGATAAGGGCATTGGGTGGTGACTGAATATCTGGGGTAGTTTGCAAAAATTCGTTAATTCTTTTTTGAGAAGCGGCTGCCCGTTGAATCATGCTGGCCGTCCATCCAATAGCACTTACCGGAAAAGTAAGCAGATTGATATAAATCACAAACTCCACCAACTTACCAACTGCGCCCGGGTTATGCAAAGCCTGGTAGCTTCCCATCAGAATAGTGATAAGGGTACTGATACCAATCATCAAAGCCATACTGGGAAAATAGATTGCTTCTACCCTGGATAAGCCAATGGCGGCTTCTTTATATTGTTCGCTGTTTTTCTGAAAAAAGCGAAACATATTTTGTTCCTGTGCAAAGGATTTAATTACCCGGATGCCGGAATAAGATTCCTGCGCATTGGTGGTTAAATTAGATAATAACCCTTGAATTTGCTCACTTCGTGTATTAATAATACTGTTTACCCGATAAATGGTAAATGCTAAAATAGGCAGCGGCGCCAGCACCAATAATGATAGAGAAACATCCCGCTGCAGCATATTGAACACACAAAAGCCAATTAAGGTAATAAGATTAATCAGGTACATCACGGCAGGCCCTGTATACATACGTACCCTACTTACGTCTTCGGTAATTCGATTCATCAAATCACCGGTTGCATGGGTTTTAAAAAACTGGGTATCTAAAAACTGGTAGTGTTGAAAAAGGGTATTTTTCTGATCAAATTCGATGTAACGGCTCATTACAATAATAGTTTGCCGCATAAAAAACATGAGTATGCCCCGGAGGATGGCAGATAACAAAATCAATAAACAACAAAGTGTTACAATTGAACTAAAGGGAAGTGTTCCATTGAGAACAGGTTGCAATACCCGCTCAACCCAATCACCTGAAAGGTGTTGAATTGGCATTGTGGCATGGGTAAGGTGTTGTTGAACCCTGGTTACTAACAAACCCGTGATACGGGGCGCCAGAACGGCAAAGAAATTACTTGCCACCACAAAAAAGATTCCGATAAAAAATCTTTTCCGGTATTTCCAGAAATAGGTGTTCAGCGCGCTTAGGTGCTTCAAAAGAAAGATTTTACACAAAGGTAACTATACCACACGGGTAATCGGTACCTACCCGTAAAAACTTGGCAACATCGCTATAACCTCTGTCCTATTTTTTGGCAGGCCAGGTATTGTTGCTTTCGTTCATATCTGGCAGTACTTTATCCGGGTCGTACGTAACCGATTCTATTTCTTCGGTGGATGCGTAGGGGAAAGTCCAGCTGGTATTCCGCATCCAGATATCCACCGGCAATTTTATCCGATTGGTGGCACCACTTTTAAATTTCACTTCCAGAATAACCGGCATTACCAGTTTCTCTAAATTATCAATCGTAATTAAACATCCTTTCGTAAAATCTGCATTATCTCTATATTTTACCTCCCGAACAGACAGGTCGTGCTTCCAATTGTTTACAAACCAACCCCGCCAGAACCATTGTAAACTTTCACCGGCAGCATTTTCCATGGTGCGGAAAAAGTCGTCGGGAGTAGGATGTTTAAACGCCCAGTTACGGATATAGGTTTTAAAGGCATAATCAAAACGCTCGGGTCCTAAAATCTGGTTGCGCAATAAATCTAATCCCGAACCCGGTTTACTATACAACAGGGTACCATTATTTCTTTCTTTCAGGTTATCCGGGCCATTGCTTAAGATAGGTTCTACAGTGGAAGCCATATAAAATTTGGCGAGTTGATGCATATTAGGGGCGCGTTGGGCGTATTCTCCATTGTTAAATGCATTGGTAGAGAGACCATTGATAAAAGTATTAAAGCCTTCATCCATCCAGCCATAGAGTCTTTCATTAGATCCAACAATCATAGGGAACCAGGTATGACCAAATTCATGATCATGCACCCCCCACAAACCAGCGGTTTTAGCCCTGTATCCACAAAATACAATACCGGGATATTCCATGCCACCGGGGTTACCAGCAACTGCGGTAGCAGCGGGATAGGGATATTCAAACCATTTAGCGGAATAATACTCGATAGAATTTTTAACGTATTCAGTTGAGCGACCCCAGGCATTTTTGCCATCACTTTCTATCGGATAGGCAGAAATGGCCATTGATTTTTTACCACTGGGTAATACCATTTTAGCGGCATCAATAATAAATGCTGCAGAAGCTGCCCAGGCAACATCCCGCGAGTTAGTTATTTTAAAATGCCAGGTTAACTCGGGTTTATTTTTTATAAAAGCTGGATTATTCAGTTCATCCGCACTTCTAATGATGGTTGTTTTTTCACTTTGTGCGGCCTGTGCCCAGCGCTTGACTAACTCGGGGGTATACACTTCTGTGGGATTCAGTAATTCACCTGAGCTTACCACAAAAAGTTGGGAGGGTGCAGTAATTTTTACATCAAAATCGCCATATTCTAAGTAAAATTCTCCAGGACCGGTGTAAGGAACTGTATTCCATCCCTGCACATCATCATACACACACATCCGGGGGTACCATTGTGCAACGGTAAAAATTTTTCCGTTTTTAGTTTCCTGAATTCCCATGCGGTCTGATCCGTAAATGGGAGAGATAAAACTAAATTCAATCCTTATTTTAATGCTACTGCCTCCCCCATTTAACTCTTTGGGCAGTTGAATTTGCATTCGCGTATCCTCAATTATAAAAGGCACATCGGTAGTGGTATTTTTATCGACCAACAATTTCACGGATACTATTTTATAGCCCGCATCAAAGTCCTGCCCCCTTCCTCCATTTCTGCTACCTACATAGGGTGTAATGGCAGAACCCCTAGAATCTTTTTTAAATAAATTCTGATCTAATTGCATCCATAGATAGGGCAATTTTTGGGGACTGTTATTCGTGTAGGTAATTATTTCAGTGCCGGTTATTTGGTTAAGTTGGTCGTTCAACTTGACTTCTATGGAATAGTCTGCCCGGTTTTGCCAATAGCGGGGTCCGGGTTCACCAGAGGCAGCTCGGAACTCATTTCCATTTTTTGAATAGAAAAAAGGCGCAAAGGTTTCGGTGTAACTATAATTACCGGTGGGTGGCTGAACGGTTTGTGCTTGTATGGGTGCTTTTACTAGCAGTAAACCAATTATGGCAGATAGTAAGAATGTAATACGCATATAAATTATTAATAATAATTATACAAAATTAAGAAGAAAACTGCTTCCCCATCTTTAAAAATAGCCTGTAGTATAAACAGTAAGATAAATAAATATGTAATTAATAATTAAATTAAATTTTTTAAATGTATTTTTAAATTAGTATATATTTTTTCATTTATTTAAAATCCATGAAAAAGCGAAATTCGTTTTTGCAGAAAACCGTTTTATTTTCGGTTATCTTTTGTATCCCATTTTTTTTACTAGCCAATGATATTCTTGTCTCTAGTGTCTCATTAATTGGTAGAAATACTAGTGCAGACTATGTGCAAGTGAAATTTAATCTTACCTGGAACAATTCTTTTCGCACCAGTTCTGGACCAGCCAACTGGGATGCTGCCTGGGTGTTTGTTAAGTATAAAATTGGGGCTAACGGGGTTTGGAAACATGCCACATTAAGTACAAGTGGTGGACACAATATTCCCACCGATGGCACCAGCACACAACCCTCAGACGGGAAAGGCATATTTATTTATCGAAGTACGAATAATAGCGGAACCTTTTTGCTAAATAATATAGAATTAAGGTGGAATTATGGAGCAGATGGGGTACCGGATGAATCGAAAATTTATGTAAAAGTGTTCGCTATTGAAATGGTGCATGTGCCCCAGGGTAATTTTCAAGTGGGCAGTGGTGGACAAAATACCGGCGAATTCCGGCAAGCCAATGATGTTTTAACCACTGGTACTGCTACCACTTTCACCATTACCAGTGCCACCCCTACCCTACAGGGCAATAATACAGCTTCATCCCCCACCAATATTTCTACCAGGGCCGGTGCGGGAAATGACCAATTAACAGGTACAACCACTGTAGCATTAAATGCAAATTTCCCTACCGGATATAATGCATTCTATTGCATGAAATATGAAATCAGTCAAGGGCAATACCGTGACTTTTTAAATACACTTACTTACGATCAACAGGCAAGCAGAACCTACAATAGTCCCAATAGTGTTTTGGGAACAGGTGCATTGGTATCATCGGGAACCTATCGACAGGGAATTGAAATTAAAATACCAGGAACCGCTTCTACCTTTCCCGCAGTGTATGGTTGCGACTTATCTAATGACAATGTATACGATGGCGCAAGTGATGGAGAGTGGATTGCTTGTAATTATTTAACCTGGCATGATATAGCTGCATATGTAGACTGGGCAGCCCTTAGACCAATGACTGAGTTGGAATATGAAAAAGCTTGCCGGGGAAATATCACGCCGGTCGCTAATGAATGTGCCTGGGGCACTTCTTCTTTTACAGCAGTAACCAGTTTACAAAATGCAGCTCAAACAACGGAAACCCCCACTCCTAGCAATGCCAATGTAGCTGGTTTCGGGAATCCAGTTAGGGTAGGCATGTTTGCCAATGGAACCAGTTCACGAATAGGTTCCGGTAGCTCTTACTATGGGATAATGGATTTAAGTGGCAATATTTGGGAACAGGTAATTAGTATTGCCAATTCAACCAATAGGGCTTTTACGGGGGTTGTTGGAAATGGAACCTTAGCAAGCAATGGAAACGCAGATGCAACCAACTGGCCAACAGATGCTACACTCATTGGTGTGCGAGGGGGCGCCTTTAATGGTACAAGCGCAAATTTATATGTGTCGGACAGAAGTAATATAACAGTTGGGGCTTCGTCGCGTAACATCAACTTTGGTGGCAGAGGAGTGAGATAAAATAAATAGCTGACCAAAAATATTCATTGGCAAGGTAAAAATTGTGTTATAAAATTTCATCAAAAAACACCTTCAATCAAATAAAAATAATAACATATAAATTCTATTTATCCATTGTTAATCAATCTATTATAATAACATTTCATATAAACATCCGATACTGAATTCAAGTAACTTTATCAGTTGAAAAGCGAAGTACCCGGCAGTGAATATTGCTCCGGTTACTAAGTTGCAGGGTTTAAACTGATAATACTATGAAAAAGGTTCTTGTAAGCTTGCTTCTATCCGCAGGCATTGTAACTTCCGCATTAGCCAATAATATTGCGGTAAGCAATGTTAGTTTGTTTAACAGAAATACCAGCTCGGATTATGTTTCTGTAAAATTTGATCTTACTTGGGAAAATTCATTTCGCACCAGTTCGGGAGCCGCTAACTGGGACGCCGCCTGGGTATTTGTAAAATACAAAATTGGTGAAACAGGTGAATGGAAACATGCATCCCTTAGCACATCCGGTGCTCATCACTCCATCCCTTCCGGCGGAACCAGTTATCAAACAGATGCAACCGGCATTTTTCTGTATCGAAGTGCGAATGGAAATGGAACGTTTACCTTAAATGGTGTTGACTTGCGGTGGAATTATGGAACAGATGGAGTTGCAGACGATTCGAAAATAT
>JBBAJQ010000017.1:8075-19412 GCA_040403945.1 Sediminibacterium sp. | reverse complement strand
TGGAGTTATGGAAATGAGTGGTAATCTTTGGGAGCAAATCATTACTGTAGGAAACAGTACCGGAAGAAGTTTTACCGGCATTGTGGGAAATGGTATTTTAGACAGCAATGGATTGGCCAATACAGCTGACTGGCCTAATTATACTGGTACCGGATTGCGAGGCGGCAGTTGGGAAAGTTTGGAGGCACGACTCAGAACCTCTGATAGAAATAATGCAACCCAGGGAAGTTCAACCCGAACCAATAACACAGGGGGTCGTGGAGCTAGATAACGGTAGATTGTAAACGAAGCTTCGCGTATCTTAGCCTGTAATTGTATATCTACCAATATGACTAAAGACAAAATTCTATCCAGCATTACAGCGTTGGCTGTGCAGCATGCTGCAGAAGAAGATAGTGAACTGGCTTATTATTACGAACTGGAGGCATATGAATTAATTGCGCAATGGTTGTTGCAAGAAAAAATTGATACCGGAAACTTTGCAATAAGCGAACTATTAGATGAATCTTCGGATTTATATGATGATCGTTTCGATTACCTGAGCGATTTACAATTAGCTGCCATCAGCGAACCTCCCCCCTTTACCATTGCTCCAGATATGAAGGAACTATTTCTTTTTCATCAGCAGGCATTTTGGCCGGATACAGAATGAATAAGTGGTATTGTAGGTAGCGACACATTTATAATTGAACCAGCGTTTTTGCGATTGATTTGCTGAGTACAGGCGCTACCTTAGTTTCACCGGCATAGACTTTCCACTGGCTTACTACCTCATTTATCTGTTGAATTATTCCATGGGCCTTTTTGATATGCATATTACTGGCAACCGCTAAAAGATCGTTGCGAGTAATATTTTCGCGTTTGCCGTTTATGCTTAGGGAATGTTGGTTTACCCAGATACTACCTGGGCGATAGGCATGACAAATATCGAATGCGGGTGCCAGCTTCCAGGTACCATCCTGTGCCATGATAAAAGAAAAGTTTTTAGTATGATCGTCACAATTTCTTGCCAGCACATTAAACACCATTCTTCGAAATAATTGCTCAGCATCGGTATAGGGAAGCCGCATCATCCGCATAGTTTCGAACAATTGCTCGTAGCTATAGGCATTGATTTCATTAAAATCAAAATGCCGAAGGGCACAGAAACTCTGCACATGCAGTTTCCCATTTACCGGATCTCTATCAAACCGCCGAGTAAAAAAATGCGCGCGATCATTTTCTTCTAACAACCTCGATTCCATCATCTGAATTCCGCAATCTAGCGCCATGCGGTAATAGGCCATTTCTACCCTGCCATATCCATGGGAAGTACCCAACTGACTATCCGATATTCCATCAAACTTAAGCAGCCAATGCGTAAATCCCTTGGGAGCATCTGCTTGTCCAGAACGAATTTCTCCCGTTCTTTCATTATAGGTAATTACCGCTTTGGCCCTTGCCCCACCGGCGGAAGTTCCCATCTTTAAAATATCGCTCAATGCTTTCTCCTCTTCACCCGATAAGTGGGTAACAAAATCCTGCCTGCCCGATAAAATTTTTTGGGCCACCTGAATCAAATTTTCTAATTCAATTTTAGTAGCGCCCGCGGTAGACTTAGGAAGAACGGGCTCAAATTCTAGGGCCCCCATACCCCGCTTGCCAATAAAACAAAGTAATTCAACGGGGTTCATGCTATCAGCCGGACGACCATTTTTAGCCAACCAGGCATTGATTAGGTTGTTTCCGTATCTATCGGGGAGCACATCCGCCAACATGCCTGGTAATCCTTTAAAAGTAGCCGTACCTCGCAATTCGGGGAAGGAAAATACTTTACCAGATGCCCCTTCGATAGGCATAGTTAGTGGCGCAATATTCCAATGAAGATTTAAAAATGCAGGATCGTATTCAAAGGAAGCTAACCGATTATTGGCATCCCAGGCTATTGCTCCTACCCGCTTATTCCATAGATGTATAAAGGCAGTTGTTATCATTACCAGTTATTCAATGGTTTTTCAACTGGTGCATTTTTCACTGGTCGCGCGCGAAGGCGTTTTTGCTTATCGAGTTTTGCCAATTGCAAAGGACTGATGGTTTCTTTCACCTCAAAAACCTTCAATAATGGCAATAGATCCAGGGCACGCAATACCTGAATAAATGTAAGCAATGTACCTCCCCCACCCTTTTCTAGTTGCACAATAGTAGAGCGATTCACCCCAGCGGTACTGGCAAGTTGTTGCTGGGTTTTATTCATTTGCAAACGTGTTTTCTGTATGCATTCACCCAACCATTGCAAAAGCGCCCGATCACTCATCGCAAACCATTTATTGTTGGTTTCTTCCATCTTTATTATATTTATTTTGACTCAATGATGAATAAAACAGTCAAACAAAGATATATTTTTTTGTTGGAATAAACCAACATTAATAAATATTTTTTATTATTATGATGCAAAATATAAACATAATAATTCAATATACCCTTTTTGTGTTCGAATAAGTGATTTTCAAATGATTTGCCAACCTGTGAGTACCAGTGGTGATTTGTTATCTAACCAGTTATACATAGGAGCTGATAAGTAGATTGAATAAATACATAACTTAGAAGCAAAAGGATTAGTATTTTCTATAACCAATGTTTGCGAGCAAGGTAATTGCTGGCACAAACATTTTAAAACCTGCCTATGCGACTAGGGTTTATTTTTCTACTAGTTTTAAACATTTCGGTACTATCCGCACAACAAGAAAAAAGAGTTTGGTTCAACAAGCCTGCTACTTTTTTTGAGGAAGCTTTTCCCCTGGGAAATGGAAGAATTGGAGCCATGGTATATGGGAATCCTGTTACCGACAAAATTTCTTTGAATGAAATCACGCTTTGGGGTGGATATCCCAAAAATCCCAACATGAATCCGGAGGCAGCCAGTTTTATACCAAAAATTCGCGAAGCCTTATTTAAAGAAGATTACAAAAAAGCAGATAGCCTAATCAGATTTGTTCAGGGCTATTTTTCCGCCTCTTATGCGCCTTTTGGAAATCTCATGATGCAGTTCCCTCAACAAGCAGTTACACAATACAAAAGGGAATTAGATATTGAAAATGGAATCGTTCGGGTTGAGTTTGCAGCTGACGAAACAAAATACAACAGAGAATATTTTGTATCTCATCCCCATCAATTACTATTTATTCACCTTACTGCAAAAGGGAAAAATAAATTATCTTTTTCCGCAACCCTAAACAGCTTATTGAAAAGTAAGGTAAGCACAACCAGTGGAATTTGCCAATTAAACGGAAATGCCCCTTCTCACGCCGAGCGCAATTATCCCGGCAAAATGGCCAATGCATTAGAGTATGACACCAGTTTATCGATGCGATTTACCGGCCTAGTAAAAATAATTTACAATAATGGAAAAAGTTCATCCAACGATAGTGCTATCCTCATAAACGAGGCATCAGATGTGGTGTTGGCCGTTTCACTGGCAACCAGTTTTAATGGAGCTGATAAAAATCCGGCCACAGAAGGCAAGAACGACAAGAAACTGGCTGCTGCTTATTTGCAGCAATTAACCAACCCCGACTACCTAGCCATTCGAAAAGCGCATATCGCAGATTTTAGCAAGTATATGAAACGGGTTTCTCTAAATCTGGGCAGTTCGGATAATACTAACCTCCCTACCGATGAAAGACTGAAAAACTTTGCGAAAGTGGCTTCTGATAATGGTCTTATTTCATTATACTTTCAGTTTGGCAGGTATTTGCTGGTTAGTGGATCCCGAACCAAAGAAGCTCCCTTGAATTTACAAGGTATTTGGAACGAACAGGTTCGGCCGCCATGGAACAGCAACTTCACCATTAACATCAATACTGAAATGAATTACTGGCCGGTGGAAACCACCAACCTGTCGGAATTTCATATGCCCCTGCTCAGCTTTTTAAAAAAACTGTCTGCAAATGGTAGTGTAACCGCCAAAAATTTTTACGGATTAAACGGATGGGTAGCGCATCATAACAGCGATATCTGGGCGATGTCGAACCCTGTAGGTGATTTTGGAAAAGGGAATCCCATGTGGGCTAACTGGACGATGGGTGGTACTTGGTTAAGCACGCATTTATGGGAACATTTTCAATTTACCAACGACACCAATTTTTTAAGAAAAGAAGCTTACCCAATTATGCGCGGGGCTGCCCAATTTTGTAAAGAATTTTTAGTGCAGGATTCGAAAGGCAACTGGGTTACTGCTCCCGCTACTTCGCCTGAAAATATGTATGTAAATAACCAGGGTTTCACGGGCAGCGTTTTGTTTGGGGGCACGGCTGATTTAGCAATGATCAGAGAGATTTTTTCACAGGTAATCCTTGCTGCAAATATTTTACAAATTGATTCGGAATTCTCAAATCAATTGAAGATGACCCTTAATAAATTGCATCCCTATCAGATAGGAAAGAAAGGCAATTTGCAGGAATGGTACTACGACTGGGAGGATAAAGATCCTAAGCACAGACATGTTTCGCATTTATTTGCATTGTATCCCGGAACCAGCATTGGCATGAAGAACAATCCAGTTTTATCAGATGCCGTTAAGCGCTCGTTAGAACTAAGAACCAATAACGGAACCGGTTGGTCGATTGCCTGGAAAATCAACTTATGGGCCAGATTACAAAATGGAGAACGGGCCTATGATGCTATCAAAAAAATTATGAACTACTACCCTGCCGATAAGTCGGAAGTTAAAATGGCAGGCGGAGGCACCTATCCAAATTTATTCGATGCTCATCCCCCCTTTCAGATTGACGGAAACTTTGGAGCCACATCCGGCATCGCGGAAATGCTGATGCAGAGTCAGGATGATGAAATACTATTATTACCTGCCCTTCCGGATGAGTGGAAAACCGGCTCAATAAAGGGTTTGAAAGCAAGAGGGGGGTATACAGTAGATATCAGTTGGGAGAATGGAAAATTAAAAGAGGCAACCATCACTCCAGCTAAAAATGGAGAGCAATTAATAAGATATAAAGGGAAAACCTGGAAAATAACTGGAACCCGCTCACTGGTTATCACTTATTAAAAAAAGAACACTATCCTTATTGATTACCCCCTTGAAAGTATGTATGGGTATAGTACTAAAATAAAAGCCCCAGAGGGGCCAATATCTTACTGTGCGGAGAGAGAGGGATTCGAACCCCCGGACCTGTAACAGTCAACGGTTTTCAAGACCGTCGCAATCGACCACTCTGCCATCTCTCCGGGTGCAAAATAATAGCCTATCCACCGAATTTCAAAATAAAACTCTAGAGACACGCTTATTTCATCCCTTGCAAAGCAGTAATCTAACAAAAAGGCACTCCGAAGAGTGCCTTTTGAATCATTTCAATACGTAATAGCCTATTTTTCAGGATACAAAACCGCTTTAATGTAATTAGGCGTATCCATCAACTTTTTACAAAGTTGCTGCAACTGAGCCGCCGTAACACCATCTACCTTACCCGGATAAGCCAAAATCCAGGCCGGGTCGGTTTGATCGATAAAGGATTTGGACAAACCCTCCAGCCAGTAATCGTTATTCTTTATCTGCACTTCATATTGCTTTTTAAGCGTCTCTTTTACTTTCGCCATGTCTTTCTCATCAATTCCTTTGTCGGAAACTTCTTTCACAATCCCCAAAAATGCAGCAACCAGTTTGTCTACATTTTCTGGTCCACAAGGGAAACTAACCGAGATACTATATTGCTCATAGGGGCGCTTGGAAAGTCCGCCGCGCATACCCCCACCATAAATACCACCCATTTCTTCCCGAAGTTTTTCTATGATTTTGATATTCATCACTTCGCTTAACATCGCTAATTGCAAATCGATTTCTTTACTGTAGGGCATCTCACCGCTGTACTGCATTACAACCAAACTTTGCTTTTCAGCACCTTTTTTCACATCTACATTTAATGGACCCTTCGCAGGACGCAACCCTACATCTTTATAAGTATGTTTTGCCGGACTACCAGGCAAACTACCCAGATAGGTGGTTATGTATTGCTTCATTTTATCCATATCAACATTGCCAACAAACGTAAAATGGAGACCATCTACATTGCTAAATACTTCTTTATATATAGCCATTACCCGATCCAGATTTAGTTGATCAAAACTGGCTGCGGTTTCCATAATTGGCGTGTAGGGATGATTGTTATAGACTACTTTAGAAAGTGTATCACTGAAGTAAGCCTGGGGAATGGATTTCATATTATCCATTATACTCTTCTGTGAATTCACATAATTCTGAAACAGTGCCGCATCTTTTCGGGGTTGGGTTAAATATATATGCACCAGCTGGAAGAAGGTTTCCAGATCTTTCACACTGGAACGACCCTCGATACCCTCATCATCTGCACTGATGTAAGGAGTAACCTGAACAGTTTTCCCTGCCAAAAACTTACGTAAATCAGTAGGTGAGAAATCTTTCACCCCCATAGAACGCACCAGCGTAGCGGCCTTTTCAGCATTCATTTTATCGGCAATTGGGTAAACATGGTGCCCTCCCCATCTCCAACTATCCATCTGAATTTCGTCGTTTTTAAAATCAGTGGGTTTTAAAGTTACCGTTACTCCATTACTAAGGGTAAGATTGGTAGTTCCAAGCGCCGCGTCTTTTGTTTCCTGCACGATTTTTCCGGCAGCGGGCAAGCGATCAATCAGGGTTTTTGCTAACGCCTTCTCCTGATAAGGCTGCGGAGCAATAGCTCGGGCAGCCGTTACATATTGCACCAGGGTATCGGCGGCAGGTAGGGTTGACTTACTTTTTTCAGCACCCATCAGCAAGGCAAAAAATCCTTGTTGAGTTTCTGTGCGCTTTGCTAATGCATTTATTTCTTCAACTGTAATTGAAGAAAGTTCACTCTTCAGATACTGATACCTGTTTTCGATACCAATAATGGGATCTCCGGAGAGGAAATGACTTACATAGGCATCCACAAAACGGTCTGACTGGGTTTTGTCTTTATCCTTATTCGCTCTCTCGGCTCCATTTAATACATTCACTTTTGCCCGCTCTAATTCGGCAGGTAGAAAACCAAATTTCTTTACACTTTCAGTAACAGATTCAACCGCACGAATGGCAGGTTGGGCTGGTTTATCCCCTAATACTGCGTAAGAAGCAAATGAATTATATCCACGAATGAAATCAGAAAATGTAGCACCAGCAGCTAAAAATGGTGGATTAGGTTGTTGAGCAATCTCAGCAAAACGTTGACTCACCATTTGATTAAATAAGCCCTCTACAATACTATTTCGATAATCACCCCAGGTTTTAATCGTGGGGGCTTTTTCAACATAATTGATTACCTGTACCACATTATAAGGTTGCTCTTTATCGGTAACTACAATAGATTTATTTCCTTTTCTCTCAGGAATAGGAATAATTGCAGGCCGGGGAACAATTTTTGCCGGGTTTTTATAGCCTGCGAAATGACGAACAATTAACTTTTCAGCAGCTGCAGGATCAATATCCCCTACCACCACCACCGACATAAGATTGGGGCGATACCAGGTTTTATAAAAATTAATTAAAGAGGAAGGCTTGAAGTTTTGCAGGATACTATCTTTTCCAATCGGCAGGCGATTACTATAGGCAGATCCATTGAATAGCGTGGGAAAATATTGCTTTTGCATCCTTGCTCCCGCTCCTTTACTTAGTCTGGATTCTTCTAACACCACTCCTCTTTCCTTATTTATTTCAGCAGTATCTAACAAGGCATTGAATGCCCAATCTTCTAAAATGGTAAAACCCTTTTCTACTTTAACAGAATCATCTGCAGGGATAGGCAGAATATAAACGGTTTCATCAAAAGAGGTATAGGCATTCAAATCAGCGCCAAATTCTACCCCGATGGATTGTAAATAATTTACCAGATCGTTTTTGGGAAAATGCTTCAATCCATTAAAATTCATGTGCTCCATAAAATGCGCCAACCCCTGCTGATCCGGAGTTTCTAAAATGGAACCGGCATTTACCACCAACCGTAACTGAATTTTTTTGGCAGGCAGGGCATTCTTATGAATGTAATAGGTAAGTCCATTCGCCAATTTCCCAATTTTCACATTGGGGTCGGTAGGTAATGGCTTGGTAGCTTCAAACTGTGCCATCAGGGCACCTACCTGTAACAATAGGAGTACCATAATACCCCCTAAACGAATCTGTTTTCTCATGTAGTTAATATTTAATAAAATTTAAATTAATACAAAGCCAAGGCCCGTATTGTTAGCGATTTGTTATAAAGTGGGGGGGAAAGTATAAAGTTAGTAAAAAACCTAATTCCCTTACTCAGTGGCTGATAATTTTTCTACCATCACCAATTCGTTCAACTGAACGTTTAATGGAAGCTGTCCAACTTGAACAATCGCTCTTTTACCCCGAATCTCCTTAACAGTTCCTACCTGATAATTTTTTATCAGCTTTACCAGACTTCCGGGTACAATTTCAGATTGTTGAACTTCCCGATACTGCTTATTTACTTTATTGGCCATTTTATTTACCACTATGGCCTCTTTTTTCTTAAACAACAGATCGCGCAGATGTTGAATTACTTCCTGCTTATTTTCTGATTTTTTATAGTCAAGTACAATCTGTCGTAATTTTCGCTCCATATCTTTTAAATAGGCAATCTGCTCTGTGGATATGCGATTTTGCTCGCGCATCCGATCCATTTCCTGCCGGTGCTTCTCTTTATTAAGCACCGTATCCATTTGCTTTTTCAACTGCTCGTTTTCGCGGATTAACTTTTGCAAACTTGCCCGCTCCTGCTGAACTGCCTGTAAATCTTTTTCTGTGCTATTGAGCAATTTATCCAGACTAAAATGGTTTTCATCTACCAGTTTTCGAGCTTTCTTAATCAGGTGCATGGGCAACCCAATTCTTTCGGCTATGGCAAATGTGTAAGAACTCCCTGGCTTACCCATCACCAGTTGATAGAGGGGCTGCAAATGCACTTCATCAAACTGCATGGCCCCATTGATAATACCCTTGGTATGATTGGCCATCACTTTTAAATTCAGGTAATGGGTGGTAACAATTCCCAACGCATGCTTATTAGAAAGTTCCTCCATAATCACTTCTGCAAACGCCCCCCCCAAACTGGGGTCGCTCCCACTTCCCAGTTCATCTATAAAAAACAGCGTTTTTCCATTCGCATTTTCCATAAAGTATTTCATGTGCTGCAAGTGACTGGAATAAGTACTCAGCTCAAATTCCAGATTTTGGGTATCACCCATATGAATGAACAACTGCTTAAAAATACCCATTTCACTATCCGGATGTACTGGCACCAATAAACCGCTTTGCACCATCAGCTGTAATAGTCCTACCGTTTTCATGGTAACGGTTTTACCCCCAGCGTTGGGACCACTGATTACCAATATGCGCTGCTGATCGTTTAAACTCAGATTCAGTGGAATGGTTTTTTTAGTAGCGGCTTTGTTGTATAAGAAAAGCAGGGGATGGTATGCCTGAATAAGTTTAAACTGCGCTTTATCCTGCACTACCGGCATGTGGGCATTCATATCGATGGCCAATTTGGCTTTTGCCCGGATAAAATCATATTCCCCTACCACTCTGTAATATTGCTGCAACAAAGGGGCATATACCGATAAGGTTGCTGTTAATTCTCGAAAGATGCGTTGAATTTCCTGTCGCTCATCGTTTTCCAGCACATATAAATCGTTATTCAGCTCAATGGTTTCTTCGGGCTCGATAAAGGCAGTTTTTCTACTGTCACTTTCCCCATGAAAAATGCCCTTCACCTGGCGCTTATGCTCCGAAAACACTGCCACCACGCGTCTGCCATTGCTGAAACTTTCGTTTATATCGGCGCTGAAACCGGCCTTTTGCAATTTGTTCACCACTTTTTCGAACAATCGCCGGAGTTCCATTCGTTTCTTGTATAACTGCATACGGATGCGCTGTAGTTCGGGGGAAGCGGTATCTAACACAACGCCAGTAGTATCTATCACTTTTCGAATAGATTCCGGTATAATTTTTTCATCGTAACAATCCTTCAGCACTGCAGCTAATGCAGGAAAAGATTGTCGCCTTTCCGTATCCATCCATCGAAAAATTCCATGCAAACAATCACATAATTGTGCGATGATAAGCCATTGTTCGCCCACTAAAACAGCGCCGGGTATACCTAACAATTTCAACTCTTTTTGAAGAGATGCGGTAAAGTCGTTGGGAAAATGTTGCTGCTGTTGCAATAGCAACAGGTATTCATACGACTGGAGAAGTTCCTGGAGTATGAAGTCTTTTTTGGTATGAATGCGCAACTGCTCGGCTCTATCTTTTGCAAAGGGCGTGCGGGTATAATTCGACAATAAAGCTTTAACTTTATCGAACTCCAATTGGGTAAATGCCGTTTCCGGGTATCCGCGCATCCTGTTGATTTTTGCCCCGCAAAGGTACAATATGCGCAGCGGAATCGCTAGATGCAATTATTTACGGGCAGCTTTGTGCATAAGTAATACAACACTTTCAATTGAACCAAATGGCAATCTTATTGTTTATTTAAAAAAAATGTATGTTCAGGAAAGCACTTACCCTATTTTTTTCATCCCTTTGCCTCATTTCCTGTGCCCAGAAAAAACCAGCAACAACCTCTACAGCTATGACGAACACGCCCCCTCCCGGTGTAACAACCGATACCGTTTTTTTTGGTGAAGGATGCTTCTGGTGCACTGAAGCCTTTTTCCAGCGATTAAAAGGAGTTTACGCTGTTGAAAGCGGATATGGCGGCGGTTGGGTTGAAAATCCCTCTTATGAGCAGGTTTGCGATAAGAATACCGGACATGTAGAGCTGGCCCGTATTGTGTACAATCCTGCCGAAATCACCTTCGACGAATTATTGGAAGTATTTTGGAAAACCCACGACCCTACTACCCTTAACCGGCAGGGAAATGATGTAGGTCCACAATACAAAAGCGTTATTTTTTACATTAATGAACAGCAAAAGCAAAAAGCAGAACAATATAAGTCGGCATTAGATAAAAGTGGGGCCTGGGAAAATCCGATAGTTACCACCATAGAACCCTTTAAAAATTATTATCCCGCCGAAAAATATCACCAAAACTACTACAACGATAATACTAATCAGGGATATTGTCGTTTTGTGATTTCCCCCAAGCTCGAAAAATTTGAAAAGGTATTTAAAGAGAAGTTAAAGAAGCAGTAACCGCCCGCTGTCTTTTAGAAGTAAATTAGCTACCTGAGCACATACCAACCATTTCCTGTAATTTTATTGCATGAAGAAATGGCTTTGCATATTATTGTTCATATTCAGTACCGCTAAAGTTGCCACGGCGCAGCTAATGGAAAAAAAATCG
>JBBAJQ010000017.1:0-7975 GCA_040403945.1 Sediminibacterium sp. | reverse complement strand
AGTTTATCGATGATTATTCCGGAGAATCTTAAGGGCATAGCCAATGGAAGATTAATTCAGGAAAAACCTTATGCAGCCGGCACCAAAATAGTTACCTGGGAGGTAAAAAATCCGATAAATAGCTATAATCTGGTTCCTTATATTGGCAAGTATGTAAACTTTACAGATACCCTGCAGGGAGAAAAAGGGGTATTAGACCTTTCCTATTGGGTGCTGGAAAATCACTTATCGGAAGCCAAGGAACAGTTTACGCAAACCAAGCCCATGTTGCGCGCCTTTGAACATTGGATGGGGCCCTACCCTTTTTATGATGATAGCTATAAATTGGTAGAAGCCCCTCATTTAGGTATGGAACACCAAAGTGCCGTAGCATATGGAAATAAATTCATGAACGGCTATCTGGGTATGGATTTAAGCGAAACAGGATGGGGATTGAAATGGGATTATATAATTATTCATGAAAGCGGGCACGAATGGTTTGCTAATAACATCACCAGCAAAGACATTGCAGATATGTGGATTCATGAGGGCTTTACCACCTATTCCGAAACCCTGTATACCGAATACTGGTATGGCAAACAAGCCGGCAATGAATATAATTATGGATTGCGAAAAGGTATTGAAAATGCAGAAGTGGTAGTGGGCCCTTACGGTGTAAATAAGGAAGGCAGTGGAGATATGTATCCAAAAGTGGCGAATATGATTCATACCCTTCGACAGGCATTAAATAACGACGCTACCTTCAGGCAATACCTGCGAGACATGAACCAAACCTTCTATCACCGCATAGTAGAATATGCCGATATAGAACAGTTTACCAGTAAATATTGGGGGCGCTCGGTTACCCCTATTTTTCAGCAATACCTGAAAACCACTCAAATACCTCAGCTAAAACTGGCCATTGCGGCCGATGAAAAAACATTGTATTATCGCTGGGATAATTGTGTAAGCGGATTTGATTTACCCATTTGGTTACCCACCACTAATAATGATACTCGCTTGCCTGTGGTGGACATAAAATGGCAGCAAACCCGTTTTTCGGAGAAAATAGATAAGTCTTGGCTGAAGGAAATTGAAAAACTGTACTATTGCTCAGTCCAAATTTTGCCAGCCGTTACCGATGCAATCAGTAAAGAGGCATCCCAATAAAAATCTAACATTCCGTTTTTATGGGAAATATCCGCAAACAAACCATTTTATCCAGTCTATTAGTATACATAGGCTTTGGAATTGGTGCGGTAAATATGCTACTATACTCGTCGCAATCCGGCCCCTTTTCACCGGAGCAGTTTGGCTTAACAAGAATATTTTTCGACTATGCCCAAAACATGCTGGCATTCGGCGCCCTGGGGGTAATTCCGGTGATTTATAAATTTTATCCCTATTACAAAGACAATCTTCCCGAAGAGAAAATGGATTTGATGACCTGGGGAATGATTTCTTCTTTGGCAGGTTTATTATTGATACTTGCGCTGGGTTGGTATTTTGAGGGTTATTTCACCCGGCTATATACTGCCAAATCTGCACTTGTAGTAGAACACTATGGCTGGATGATGCCTTTTGCCATGGGCATGCTGCTTTTTTCGGTATTAGAAGGATTTAATTGGGCACTAGGAAAAAGTGTATTGTCGAATTTTCTTAAAGAAACCCTGCTGCGCATACTCACCTTTTTTTTAATTGTAGCTTTTTATCTGGGATGGATAAATTATCGCCAATTTATTCATCTCTTTTCGCTGCAGTTTCTGATCATTTTTCTAGTGTTGCTGGTGTACCTGATTAGGGAAAAGAAAATTCATTTTTCATTTTCCATAAGTCGGGTAACCCGTAAATACTGGAAAAAAATGTTGGGAATGCAGGCGCTTACTTTTGGGGGTACTTGTGTAGCTTCTATTGCCGCTACCATTGATGTATTTATAATAGCTGGCTTCCAAAACCTGCAAGCAGTGGGCATTTTTGTATTTGCCCAGTATGCAGCCAACCTGATACAAGTACCGCAAAGAAGTATCCAAGCTGTATCCGCCGGTGTGCTCTCTCGGGCATGGAAAGATAAAAACCTAAAAGAAATCAACCGAATCTACCAACGGTCTTGCATCAATTTACTGTTACTGGCTTTGTTTATTTTCGGAAATATTTGGTTGAATGTATCGGATGCCATTCAGGTATTGCATATTAAAAACGAATATGCACAAGGGCTAAGTGTTTTATTTGTGTTGGGTATGGTTCGCATCATCGATGCCGGAACGGGTTTAAATGCATTGGTAATAAACACTTCCACTTTTTGGAAATTTGATTTTTATAGCGGAGTAATTTTGCTGGCATTTCGCCTTCCACTAACCTATGTATTGATTCGTGAATATGGAATTTTGGGTTCTGCCATTGCCGAATTGATTGCTTACAGTGTTTATAATTTTATTCGATTCGAATTTTTGCGTCGTAAATTTCAGATGCAACCCTTCGACAAATTCACGCTTTATTCCATTCTATTAGCACTGGTTGCTTATGGCATGAGTCTGCTTATTACCCTACCCTTGCAGGGATGGCCTGCCATTCTGGTTAGAATAGTTTTATTTTCAGGATTCATGATAATAGGCATATTCTGGGGGAAGCTTACGCCGGATGCGCATCAATTATGGGAAGTAGCCAAAAAAAGATGGGAGGGCTTTAGAAAACCTACTGAGGAATAACCATTCTTCCACCAGCTCTAAACCGAGGTTTCCAATAGCTTTCATCCAGATCACTGATACTTACCCCATTGCTGGTTGATGCGTGTACAAATTTATTATTGGTAAGATAAACCCCTACATGGGTAATAGCAGATTTTCTGCCACGGGTATGAAAAAATACCAGATCCCCTTCTTTCAGCTCATCTTTTTCAATTAATTCAATCGTATTATATTGCTCCTGAGCCGTACGAGGAAGTGAAAGATGGAATACTTCCCGGGAAACCAATTGTGTAAATGCGGAACAATCGATGCAATTTTCGGTACTCCCCCCCAAACAGTATCGGGTTCCCCACCATTTATCCATTAATTCGAGTAGGGGCCTATTGGTTAGTTTTTCTGCCACCACATCCAATAAAATTGCATACTTCACCTGCAGTAATTCGGGAGGATCCTGAACCTGATTCAATTCATCTGAAGTACGTAAACCAGTTTCTGCCATATGTTTGCCCGAACCAATTGGCGGCAGAGGTACATTTTGTTTGGTTGTATTAGCAGCTGATTTGGTAGTAACCGGCACCACTGTAGCAGAACTATTGGTTTTTGTAGGTGCTGGCTTTGGGGCTGGGTTTGCACTGGGGGCAGCCGGGGGTGGATTGCCAGATTTCGAAAACAGCGGTTGCACTAAATGGCATCCCGTTCCGGTAATAGCTATCAACCCAAAAACAAGTAAAATTCGGCTGTATTGCATAAATGGAAGCCCGAAAATAAACATTGCCACCAATAGATGGCTGCTCACCCCAAAAAATTAACCGATTCTTGGGTAGGGAAAGCTGGTTTGTGGAAAAATGACTACCCCCCTGCCTGCAGAATGTTCCGATATTTGTATACTTACCGAAAAAGTAACCTGATGGTTTGCAGTATTGCTTTCTTTTTCGGTTGGTAACCCTAGAGGAAACTGATATGAGCCATTTTTCACACTTACACGTTCACACCCAATATTCGTTACTAGACGGAGCTGCCTCTGTTAAAAAATTATTTAAAAAAGCAGCTGCCGACAAAATGCCCGCCATTGCGATAACGGATCATGGTAATATGTTTGGGGCTTTTGAATTTGTAAAAGAAGCCTGGAATGATACCATTCAAACCGGAACAGACGCAAACGGCAACCCCATTAAAACTCCGCGGGTGAAACCTATTGTAGGTTGTGAATTTTACATGGTTAAAGACCGACATCAAAAAACCTTTACCAAAGAAGTAAAAGACGATCGTTATCATCAGGTATTACTTGCTAAAAATGCCACAGGCTATCAGAACCTTATAAAACTTACTTCGCTGGGCTATATGGAAGGAATGTATAGCAAATATCCCCGTATAGATAAGGAACTCCTTTTACAACACAGTGAAGGTTTAATTGCCACCACCTGCTGTATCGGCGCCCATGTTCCCCAAGCAATTTTACATCTGGGAGAAGAAGCCGCAGAAAAAGAATTCAAATGGTGGCTGGATATTTTTGGAGAGGATTATTATATCGAATTGCAGCGACACCAAATGAAAGAGCAGGAACTTATCAACCAAACCCTGCTTAAGTTTTCGAAAAAATTTAATGTGCCGGTTATTGCTACTAATGATAGTCACTATGTTGACCAAGACGATTACAATGCCCACGACATTTTGCTTTGCATCAATACTGGTGAAAAACAATCCACCCCCGGCTTCGACGACTTTGTAAACGATGACTTACAATTAAAAAATCGTCGTTTTAAATTTCCGAACGACCAGTTTTATTTTAAGACTTCCGAAGAAATGAGTCGATTATTCAGTGATATTCCTGAATCGATAGACAATACCAATGCAATTGTAGATAAGGTTGAAGTATTGAATTTAAAAAAAGATATTCTACTACCCGCCTTTCCCATACCGCAGGAATTTGTAATTCATACAGATGCGAACCTGAATCAATTCGAATACCTGAAACATCTTACAGAAGAAGGAGCCGTAAAAAGATATTCGGAAATCACCCCAGAAATCCGGGAGCGCATAGATTTTGAATTGTTTACCATTCGTACGATGGGATTTGCCGGATACTTTCTGATAGTAAGTGATTTTATTCGTGCTGGAAGAGAAATGGGGGTATTTGTTGGGCCTGGTCGTGGATCTGCGGCTGGAAGTGTGGTTGCTTATTGCATTGGCATAACCAATATTGATCCGATTAAATACGACTTACTTTTCGAAAGGTTTTTAAATCCCGACAGAAAGAGCATGCCCGATATAGATACGGACTTTGATGATGAAGGGCGGCAGAAAGTGATTGACTATGTTGTAGACAAATATGGCAAAAATCAGGTTGCGCAAATTGTTACCTATGGTACTATGGCTGCCAAAAGTAGTATCAAAGATGTAGCGCGCGTAATTGATTTACCATTGGCCGAAAGTAATCTACTTGCAAAACTGGTTCCAGATAAACCTGGCACCGAACTCCGCCGTGTTTTACATGCCCCACTTACTAAAAAAGAGGGAGAAAAATCGCTCGAAGAAAAAGAGGCTTATCAACCGGATGATATAGAGAATATCAAAAAGCTGCGAGAAATTTACCGGGGAGATGACATTCGGGCAAAAGTGTTAAAGGAAGCTGAGCGACTGGAAGGAACCGTTAGAAATACCGGCATACACGCAGCAGGTATCATTATCGCACCTGCAGATTTAACCACCCTAATTCCAGTTGCCACTGCAAAAGATTCTAAATTACTTATTACCCAAATAGAAGGAAAAGTAATTGAAGAAGCCGGCGTTATAAAAATGGACTTCCTCGGACTAAAAACCCTTTCCATTATCAAAAACGCACTCGAACTGATTAAACAAAATCATGGCATTAGTATTGATATTGACAGTATACCGTTAGATGATGAATTAACCTATCAGTTATTTCAAAAGGGAAATGCCATTGCCGTTTTTCAATTTGAAGCCGCGCATTTGGCAGGTATCTTTCGGGATATAAAACCGACAGTTTTCGAAGACCTGATTGCTCTAAATGCACTGAACCGACCGGGACCCATGCAATACATTCCGGAATATGTAAAAAGAAAACATGGAAGAGAAACGGTGAGTTACGACTTACCTGAGATGGAAGAATACCTGAAAGAAACCTATGGTATTACTATCTATCAAGAACAGGTAATGTTGTTATCACAAAAAATTGCCGGTTTTAGTAAGGGTAAAGCGGATGGGCTTAGAAAAGCCATGGGTAAAAAAGACCGCAAAGCCCTCGACGAACTAAAAGAGGCATTCATGAAGGGTGCCCTGGAAAAAAATCATCCCAAAGACAAGCTGGAAAAAATATGGACCGACTGGGAGTCATTTGCCGAATATGCCTTTAATAAGTCCCATTCAACTTGTTATACGTTTGTCTCATATCAAACCGCCTACCTGAAAGCCCATTATCCGGGTGAATTTATGTCTGCCGTGCTTAATAATGCCAAAAGCATTGAAAACATTACCTTCTTTATGGAAGAATGTAAGCGGATGGGAATAAAAGTATTAGGACCAGATGTTAATGAATCGCTGAAAGGTTTTGCGGTAAACAAAAAGGGCGAAATCAGATTTGGTTTAGGTGGATTAAAGGGGGTTGGCGATGCGGCGGTAGATCATATCATTGAAGAGCGTGAACGTAAAGGACCCTACGCAAATATTTTCAATTTTATTGAACGGGTAATTAAACAGGTAAATAAAAAATCACTCGAGAGTTTGGCATATTCCGGGGCATTCGATTGCTTTTCCGATTTTCATCGGGCACAGTATTTTACGGTTCCGGAGGGGGAAAGATTTTCCGGATTAGAAAAAATGATCAGTTATGGGCAGGCCAAACAACAGGCCAGTGCCGGATCATCTAATACATTATTTGGTGAACTCACCACCTTTCAGGATGTACCGCTGCCAAAATTATCTGCTACCGAGCCCTGGACACTTACTGAGTTGCTGGAATTTGAGAAGGAAGTTACCGGTATGTTCATGAGTGGGCATCCCCTGGATCATTTTAAATTCGAATTAACCCATTATGGCATCAATCCGATGCAGGAGTTTAATGAATTCAGAGATACGGTTGGGTCGCAGGGGAATCCGGGTAAACTGATACGAGTGGCAGGGTTAGTAACATCGGTACAACATAAAATAACCCGCACCGGCAAAAATTATGGCGTAGTGGTAATGGAAGATTATACCGGCAAAGCAGAATTTACAGTTTGGAGTGAAGAATATGTTCGATTTCAGGCCTACTTCGAAAAAGGGAAAAAAATTGTACTTACGGGTAATTTCAGGCCCCGATACAAGGATGCTACCCAGTTCGAATGGAAAATCAATCAGGTGATGTTGCTCGAGTCGGTAATGGGTAATCTCACTCGCTCGGTGGATATTAACCTGCACCCTGCATCTGTATCTGAAGAGGTAATCCGTTTTGTAGAAACCAATGTAAAAAAGTTTCCGGGTAAATCATCTATCAAATTCCACATCGTAGAACCTGCCGAGAATATCAAAATCACCCTTCGCTCTTTTGATTTCGGTTTCCAGATGAACGATGAAATGGCCGATTATCTACTGCAACAGCCCGATTTTGGCATTCATGTAGCCATGGTGGGTCAATAATTCACCCGGCTTGCCTGTCAGCCCAACCGACGGGTTGTCATTAATCACATTCGTGGAAAAGTCAAAACTGCAGGAAATATCCTTTGGATGTATATTTGATACCTTACTGATAACTAATCATTTTTTAATTTTTCATTTATAAAACAACCACAATGGCTTTAGAATTAACAGATGCAAATTTTCAAACAGCAGTGCTGGACAGCGATAAATTAACCGTAGTAGATTTTTGGGCAGAATGGTGTGGACCCTGCCGGGCTATCGGACCCGTTATTGAGGAATTGTCGGTGCAGTATAAAGATCAGGTGAATGTAGGCAAAGTGAATGTAGACCACAATCCGGGCCTCAGCGTGAATTATGGAATCACTTCTATTCCGGCGATTTTATTTATCAAAGGCGGACAAATTGTTGACAAGCAAATTGGTGCCGTTCCAAAATCGGTTTTAGAGAAAAAAATTCAGGCACATTTATAATACAACTTGCCTATTTAATTCAAAAGCCATGCGCTATAAAGTGCATGGCTTTTTTGTGCGCCAGCATCCCTACCCCGCCGGATGAGAAAAAATCAGCAGATATGTAGTAACTTACCGCATTAAATCATTATCAAATTGTTACGTATGCCCATTCGTTTCCGATTGATTGTTATGAATTTTCTGGAGTTTTTTGTGTGGGGTTCTTGG
>JBBAJQ010000016.1:40950-49744 GCA_040403945.1 Sediminibacterium sp. | reverse complement strand
TGCAACCTACCGCCGCAGCCAAATGCACCGATCCGGTATCAACCGTAACCAATGCTTCCGCCCGATGCAAAATAGTTAATAATTCTATAAGGCGGGTAGCGCCAGTTAAATCAATAACAGATCCTGAAAAAGCTTCTTTAAAGGCATCTGCATATATCCGATCTCCGTTACCTCCACAAACCACAATAGCCAATCCACCCTTTTGCTGAAAATACTGAGCAACTTCGGCAAAATAAGCAGCCGGCCAAATTCTATGTTTACTTCTGGATCCGGGAAAAATAACCACAAATTTTTCGGGTAATGCTATTGAGAGTGCTGGTAATTTCGCTTCGGGAATCTGCCAATGAATAGTTTGAATATTTTTTCCCGTTACGTATTCAGTAAATTTCCGGTTGCGAGTTAATTCGAACAGGGGAGTGGTGGGCCCAGACCAGCAATGCTGGTAGAGATGCTTATCGTATCCATTATCGTAGGTTCGCCAATTTTCAGTATTGGCAACCATACCAAAATTTTCAGGGGCTGCTGCAGCTTTCACAATTGCATCATCATTCCGTTTGTCACGGGAATAGGTTGGATTAATTACCCAGCTAAACCCTTTCTTATGAATTTGTTGTAAAAATCGGTATCGATAAAAGAGGTCCTGCTTAAAACGGGTTTTATCTAACCAAACTGTTTCATCAAACGTATCAGCATCCAATTGTTCATATAACGATCTCCAGCTGCTATTTCCACAAAGGGTTAACTGCATTCCTTTAAATCGTTCTGCTTTGCATAGTTCGCGTATCAAGGGCCTCCACAAGATATAGTCCCCAATTTCATCTACCCGCACAATTAATACCTTTCCCGAATGGGTGGTTGCCGGTTCTAGACGCGCCAGCCAGCCAACCAGATTGTATATAATATCCTTTATGCGGTTCAACATGCCCGAAAAAACTTTAATTTGCCTCACCAACCGGTAAATTATGGTACCCTACGATTTTAATCCTTCTATTAGCCACCCACTTTATTGGATTCGGAAGGGTCTATACAACAAAATTAACCTTTACAGCGGAGAATTACGTGGTCGGTTGCTTGATTTTGGTTGTGGAGCAAAACCGTATCAGTCCCTTTTTACCAAGGTAACTGAATATGTGGGCGTAGATTACGCAGGAGAAGGGCACGATCATACCAACGAGTCAATCGACGTTTACTATGATGGAAAAACCCTCCCTTTCCCCGATGCCTCCTTTTCGGCGATTTTTACCAGTGAAGTATTTGAACATATTTTTACCCTTCCTGCTATCCTACCAGAATTAAATAGGGTATTGCAACCCGGTGGTAAAATGCTGATTACTTGTCCTTTCGCCTGGGAAGAACATGAAATTCCCGCCGATTATGCCCGATATACGCGGTTTGCCTTGCAGGATTTATTACAAAAAGCCGGTTTTTCCATTATGCAGGTCGATAAAAATGGCCATGCTATATCGGCGCTTCATCAATTATTTATCGTGTATTTGCATGATGAATGGATTCACCGGGTTTGGCTATTCTCTAAATTTTCTTTCTTCAAAAAATTGGTGCGTCAGCTATTGGTACCCTTGCTTAATGGTTTATTTTGGATAGTAGAACCCCTATGGCCCCGTTCCGATAAATTTTACTTAAATACCATTTTATTGGTGGAAAAGAAATAGATGAAAAAGATTCTATACACCGTTTGTTCTGCTAATCACTTGGCCCATTGCAAAACGATGGCCGATTCCTTTGCTGCGCATCATCCCGAATACACAATCATTATCGGTTTAGTAGATAAAATCGAAAACCGTTTTGCTGTTCAGCAATTGGCTCCCTTTGAAATTTGGGAAATAGCCAATATGGGAATACCCGATTTTGAAGCCATCACTGCCCGCTATTCGGTAATCGAATTGAACTGTGCTATGAAGGCTTTTGTAGCCCAGGCCATTTTCGCTCGTGAGTACCCAGATATTTTGTTGTATCTGGATTCTGATATGTGGGTGCATCATTCTTTAGCCGTGGTGGAAGAATTGTTACAGCAACATCCTATTCTAATTACCCCGCATTTTACCCAGGCACTTCCTGATAATACGCTAAAACCTCTCGAACGTGATTTATTAAGGTCGGGTATTTACAATGCTGGATTTATGGCAATGACTCGCTCTGCCGTTACCGACCGTTTTTTACACTGGTGGGCAGCGCATATGAAAGAGGAATGTTATTATCGTTTTTCAGAAGGTATGGGGGTAGATCAAATCTGGCTTAACCTCGTGCCGGTTCTTTTTCCGGAGACAGGTATTTTTCTGCATCCCGGCGCCAATGTAGCTTACTGGAACATCCACGAAAGACAACTCACGGAAACGCCACAAGGCATTCGGGTAAATGAAACCTACCCACTTTTATTTTTGCATATCAGCGGATATTCTTTCGCACAACCTGAATTGTTATCTCGCCACCAAACGCGATTTCAGTTAGCAGCATTGCCTGTTTGGAAAAAGTTATTGGAAAGCTATCGACAACTTGTTCAAGCAAATGGGTATGATACTTTTCATGCCCTTCCTTGCCTTTACGCTAAAACATCTCCTCCCTCTCTTGGTATAATGAAAAGTATTAATAAATGGCTGAAGCCAGTTGGGATTAAAATATCCAAAAATGCGGATGATTAATTATCTTCAATCCTACCTCAATACCAATTAATTAATGTTATTTAGAAAGAGATTGGATTGAAAGTAGGCATTGTTCATCCGCACTCTTTATTATGATTTCTATTACTTCTCCCTTACATTATCTCAAATTATTGTATTTTAAACTCGCCGGGGATACATATTGCGCTGCCTGTAACTTTACAGGAAAACAAAAGGCAAAAAAAGTACTATGGGATGATTTAATAAACGAATGGGAGTTGAGTACACAATGGGTAGACTGGTTTAATCTTCGGGAAGGGAAGTATTGTGTTAATTGCCGGTGCTGTGCTAGAACCCATCAATTGTCTACCGGCATCTTGCAAGAAATAAACCTTATGGTTGCCGAAGAATTTACCAATATGGATTCGGCATTTAAAAATTATAAAGTGCAGGCATTACATATTGCTGAGATTAATTCTTTAGGTAATATTCATCCCTTCCTTGCCCAATCTCCTAACCTGAAGTATTCTGAATTTTTATCAGCGGATCCAGCTATTCAATCCGAAAATCTGGAGTCTCTCTCGTACAAAGATGATTTTTTTGATCTGGTGCTTACTTCCGAAACCTTAGAACATGTTCCGGATATTGATAAGGCTTTTTCCGAAATCCATCGGGTTTTAAAGCCGGGTGGCAAGCATATTTTTACAACGCCAGTTGTTTGGGATAGACCGAATACCCGCATTCGCGCTTTTATGGAAGATGGTAAGGTGATACATGTTTTTCCTCCCAGTTATCACGGTTCTAAAACAAAAAATCAATCCGACTACCTGGTATTTTACGAGTTTGGACAGGATTTGGTTGCTCGCTGTGAAAAGGCACAATTTCAAGTAGAGTTGCTTAGAGATACGGAGAATGCTTCGCTGGTAACTTTTATCACTACTAAGCTATAGCGCGGCTTTGTTTATTTTCAGCACCATCACCACATTATAATCGATATCGCAATTACTGGCAAACAGTTCTTGGTATCCAATGCCTTCTAGCGCATCTAATTGTTTTTTCATATAGGTGTAGCCCATATCGGCATGCACGTGATAAGGATTCATTTCTATTCCGATATCCTTACAGTATATTTCATAAGCGGGTTGATCGGGAAATACCAGAATCAGGTTTCCCCCGTTTTTCAGGATTCGGATAAATTTTTGGAGGGCGTCAATGGTGTTGGCGAAATCTTCTATCAGGTGACTGGTATATACATAATCGTAGGTGTTATCCGGAACTGGTATGGAATCTTTAATAACATCACAGGCAATATCCACCTTATCTTTTCCGGCATACGCATAGGGTTGTGGAAAGTCGATTCCATCGCAGTTGGATTTTAGTACTTTGTCGCCCCCAAAACCAATATCGCATCCTTTTCCAATGCAATAAGGAAGTACCCATTTTCTTACTTTGGAAGTTTCGGAGGGATGTTGAAAACGAATACCGAACCAGCGCGATAAGGTTCCTTTAATTTTCCGCTCTCTGATATATGCCCAATTGAATTTCATAACAACTTATTGATTAAATAATCCTTTTAATGCATCAATTCTAAACTGAATTACCGGCCAGCTTTTTGGGGATGCTCCATGCATCCAATATCCAATTGCCAAGATAACCGCGGCGCCCAATTTAAATAAGTATTCGATAATTTTTAGTAGGTAGGCTATCCATCCTTTTTCCAACATGCGCACACGTTCGCCTCTTCCTATGCCACTGGCTACTCGATACATATATTCCGGAGTAAGTTTGGCCGTTTCAACCACATGCTCTACCCGAACGTTGGGATCGTAATATATAACCCTCCCTAATTGCATGAGTCGAAAAAAGAAATCTTTTCCTTCCCCTCCAATGCGTAAAGTTCCCGAAACGCCCGGTAGTTTTACATTAAAACCGCCTATCTGATTAAAATCGGCAGTTTTGATAGTCATATTCGATTCTAGCGGATATTTTCCGTTTTTGAAGGGGGTGCGAACATCACTGTAATGAAAATGGCCAACCAGCGATGAAACATAGTGACTCATCCAGTTGGGTTCTTCCGGAATATACCTGGGTATAATCCTTCCCCCCATGCCACCTGCTTCTGGTACTTCCCGAAAAAAAGCAAGTAGATTGGTTAAAAAATCGGGGGCTGCGATGGCATCATCATCCATAAAACAAAGCAGCGGTGCTTTAACTTTTGTGGCTCCGGTATTTCTCGCAAAAGAAGCCCCCTGGCGTGTTTCCAGCATATAATAAAATGCAGCATCCGGATGGCTTGCAATAAAATCTTTACAAACAGCTTCCGTATTATCGGTGGATGCGTTGTCTACTACAATTACTTCGAATTGACTATGTGGTAATGTTTGATTGTATAGACTCTGGAGTGCCTCCTGAATATAGTTTGCCCGGTTATACGAGCAGATTACGACTGATATTTCGGGATTAGTGGCTTGCATCTGTTTGCAAAGATAAGAGGGCTCCCTGAACTATGTTAGGCAAACTGAATTCCTGAAAAAATTCTAGCGGAATGCGCCATTTCACGTCCGGATTAGTTACCTGCACCATACAATCCGTAAAGGTATCCCAGTCATAATCCTTTACCCCAATTAATACCTTATTCAAATGGGGTCGCTCCAATCCCCGCATACCCGAAAGAGTACTTACCGATGGCAACCCATGCGCCAATGCCTCAATTAACTTAGTCTTTATACCGGAGCCTAGGGTAACAGGATTGATAAAGCAGTCACAACCCTCCCAATAAACTGTAATATCATCTTTAAATCCTACCCATAGAATTTCCGGATAGTTGGCTATAACTTTTTGCCAGTCTTCACCCAATCCCGTGCCAGAAATTATAATACGAAAAGGAATGTTTTTTTGTTGTAAGCGGGGTAAAATATCATATACAATGGTTCTTACGGCTTCTATATTGGGAGTGTAATTTAATGATCCATTGAAGTAAAAGAGACGAACCTGTGCTGGTAAATCCCATTCTTTTAACAGCTGATTTCTTTGTTCTTGTCTTTTTGCTTTATCCGGTTCATTTCGCAAAAGGGTGCCATAAGTAGTTACGGCACTTTTGGCGGCAGGAATCTTCCAGATTTTAGTAGCATATTTTAAATCGTTTCTACTTATCCACCAGTTATAATTTGCCCGGCTATGTATCCATCGTTCAAATTGTTCGAACCAACGCCAATACCATCTTCCCAGGTCTTTAAAACGATGTGCTTCTATATTATGCGAGCGAATGATAAACGGAACCCCGCTCACCCGCCGTAATAACCATGCCAGCCAGGCATAATACGAATGATCTACCAGCATGCAGGTGATTTTTCGCTGGCGGATTAATTTTTTGATTTTAAAAATCAGCAAGAGGTTCATCCAGCTGAGGTAACCGGAATATAGAATAGGAAAAATTTGCAGACTGGTGGCAGGTTCCACTTGATTGTCGCGAGAAACCAATAGGGTTAGGGTTACTCTTTTATTCAGCTCTGCATAAAAAGTGGCGATGCTCTGCTGACCGCCATTTTCTGCGGGATAAATCCGGTACGAAACAATTCCCAACAGGGCACTGGTATCAGGATGGGTCAACGGATTGCCGGGTTTTATATGCTTTTACAAATGCAGCGATTAACAACAGCCATATGAATACAGAAGAAATAATCCCTGCTTTACTGCTATTATAGAAAGAGGCAGGTTTGAACTCGAATTTTATCCGATGGTCACCCGCCGGAAGCGCCAGTCCCCTTAACACATAGTTGGTGCGTATAATGGGCGTTTCCTTATCGTCGATAGTGGCTACCCATCCATCTGCGTAGTAAATTTCACTGAATACCGCAAAACCGGCACTCGCAGAGTGACTCTTATACTCAATAATATCATTATCGTTATACAATAACGAAATGCTTGCAGTGGAATCCGACATAGTTGATACCGAATTGAGTGCGGCCATATCCTTTTCTACAACCAATGCGGTATCTTTTGGATGCAGATAGGTTAGGGCAGTCATTATTTCTGCATTACTTTTTTTGGCAGAAAGCGTCTTAACAAACCAGGCTGCTCCCAATGCATCGGGATTCGTTTGCAGCGAAATGTTTTCCTCTTGTTTCATAGGAGGAAGAATAATATATTTGGTATTGAGCATATTCAATACCGGGGCACAATCCGGAAAATTGAAGAGTTGTTTTTCAATCACATCTTGATAGATACTCAGTTTAGCTGGATGATAACCACCCACTGCTTTGTGAAAATAGGCGGTAAGGGCACCACTGTTAAAGGCACCTGAAATACCCTGGGTTAAGTCAAGCACCCGGTAATTACTAGTATCTTTTAATATTTCCTGATCAATCGGGGTGGGTTCGAATACTGATTTGTATTCATCTCCATCCTGATAATTGTCTGCATTAAAATATTTTACATCAATCATCATCACATCCAAAAAGGCGAAAAACCCGATTATCGATATTGCAATTACTGGCTTTAATTTATTTTTTATCAGTAACCAACATAATCCGGCAGCCACTACAATAAATGCAAAACTTCTCAATAAAGACCCCAAAAACAAATCCTTGCGATCTTCTCTCAAGCCATTCACAAATGAGCGTATTGGGGCCTCCATTGCTTCTTTTTGTTGTGCATCTTTAATGCCACTGATTTGCTTTAATAAGAAACCATCGTATTCACTGGAGAAGTCACCGCTAAAATACACTACCCCTGCAACTAGAAAAATACCACCCGAAAACAGTAAGCCATTTCTGAATTTTTTGAATACTTCTTTTGAATCGGTAGCCAAACTGATAGTTTGCAGGGCCATTATTGCCATGGTGCAGAGCAGTAGGGTAGGAACAACCAATATCATACTCGGCGCCCTGAATTTGTTATACAGCGGTAATACATTCAATAATGTTCCGGTGAATCCTTCAAAATATTTCCCCCAACTCATAAATAGCGTGAGAATAATTGTAGCTAATATCCATCCCGCATATTTCTTATCTACCAGAAAAAATCCCAATAATGCTAAAAAACAAATGATAGCACCGGCATAGGGTGGGCCGGAGGTTCCTTCGGTTATCCCCCCCCAGTAGTAAGGGAAATTAACCAGTTGCTGGGCTAGCTGTGAAGGCATTTGTTGGAGTGCCTCTATTGCTTTTGATTTGTCTTCCGCTACTTGTCGGTTATCACTACTTCCCCCATATATATGCGGAAACATCAGCACCAGACTTTCGGAGGGATATATACTATAACTTAACGCATAATCCCTACTCAGACCAGTTTTAGTTACTACTCCCTTATTTTCTGCCAACTCGCTTCCGCCTCTTATAGTAGCTTTTGAATAACTATACGTAGTAAATAAAGTGATGGCATTTACCATCACGCCTAATGCAGCTGCTACAATTACTAATCCGGCAGCTCGGGATAAGTGTTTCCAATCTTTTGCGCGTATCCATTGAATGCCATAACCTACACTCATAATTAGTGCCAGAATCAGCGCATAGTACGTTATTTGTAAATGATTGGATGCAACCAGTAAGGCGGTAAACAAAGCAATAAGGGCAGTGCCCATCCAATAATTCCGTTTTTCATATAACATCCATAAGCCCGCCAGAAATGCAGGTAAGTAAGCAATGGCCTGCATCTTGGTGTCGTGCCCAACGGCAACAATTATAGGATTATAGGTGGCATAGGCATATGATAATGCACCGGCAATTCCGATGGCAACTCTTACGCCTATCACCTGACTTAATAAATAAAAGCAAACACAGGCCAAAAAGAAAAAGCTAATGGGTTTGGGTAAGTTGAGCGTAAGCACCTGATGTACATACCCAATGGAAACCGGATTGCTGCCAACACTTGTTATTTGAAATGCGGGCATCCCACTAAATATTCCATTCGACCAGAGTGGAAAATGGCCATGTTTCTCTTTATAAGCAAAAGAATTTTGCGCCATACCTTTCCATTGGGTTACATCCATCTGTTGTAAAACCTTTCCGTCTAATGTGGGCTTGCAGTAAATAACGGCTACCACCAGAAATATTCCAATGGCTAATAAATGGGGCGCAACCTTGTTCCAAATCGTTTTTTTCATCTTTTCAGGCTTAATTCCGGCAAATTAATGGTATTTTGATTCATATTTTATGAATTGGACTTTATTTTTATCCCGA
>JBBAJQ010000016.1:0-40850 GCA_040403945.1 Sediminibacterium sp. | reverse complement strand
TGGGAAGCCTAACCGCCTTCTTAGTTAGCCAAATAGTAGATGTGATGGTATTTCATCGCATTAAAAAAGCCACCGGTGAAAAATGGATCTGGTTGCGGGCAACCGGCTCTACGATGGTTAGTCAACTCGTAGACAGTTTTGTAGTATTGTTTATTGCCTTTAAAATAGGGAAGGGGTGGAGTTGGCAATTAGTGGTTGCCATTTGTTTGATGAATTATATATATAAATTTAGTATGGCGATTATTTTAACACCCGTTATCTATTTTGTAGAAGCTCGTATGGAGAAATACCTAGGTACAGAAACAACCCGTAAAATGAAGCGGGCAGCTATGGGGAAAGACGAAGAACCCTTTATTAATATTCCCGCTGCCGGATAAGTTCCATCACTACCCGGTCGATAGGTAAAGTCATGCTATCCGGATGAATATCTGCCCAATTAATCCAACGAAATACTTCCGATTCACCCTGAGGATTTGCAATTTGATGGGGAGCAAAATCAAAAGGCTTCTCTTTTACATCCAGTATTAAGGGGCTTATCGGATGCACATGATAGTAAATAGAGATAATCTGATCTGTAAGATTGAAAGCCGAAATCTGAAAAAAATCGGTGGTATACAAATGCTCGCCTACTTTTACATCCAAGCCTGTTTCTTCCTTAAATTCTCTTTGTAAACAATCCCGCGTGCCCTCCCCAATTTCTAGTCCGCCCCCGGGTAGTTTGGTAATATATTGTCCACGAATAAACTCATCACTTACCAGCAATCGCTTTTCTTCATCTAACAAAACACCATAAACCCGAACATTGAATAAGGCCATTTTAAAACCATTTACGTTTCATAAAATACCAGCTGATTAAAAAGGAAACCAGCAAGGATAAGATAACCGGAATATAAAAGGCATGCGGGGAATGCATAAATGGAATATCCACGTTCATGCCATAAATCGCCGCCACCAATGCAGGAAGAGATAAGATGATGGTGATGGAAGTTAGCCGCTTCATTACGGCATTTAGGTTATTACTAATTACGCTGGCAAAGGCATCCAGGGTACTGGTGAGTATGTTGGTATAGATATTGGCCATTTCGAGGGCCTGACTGGTATCAATAATTAAATCGTTCAGCAATTCTCTTTCTTCCTCATTTAAACCCAGAAAATTGGTTCTTTCTAATTTCATCATCAGCAACTCATTACTGCGGAGAGCGGTAACAAAATATACCAAACTTTTTTGAATCCGCATCAGGTTGAGTAAATCTACATTGCTATTACTCTCGTATAAACTGTTTTCATACTGATTTCTACGGTGATTGATCTCCTTTAAAAATTCCATGAAGTTATGTACCACTTTTTCAAACACTTTCAAAATCATGATATTTTTCTTGTCGGGATGCCGCTTTTGAAAAGAGTTCAGAAATTTTTTGATGGCTCCGTTGTCGAATGAATTTACCGTAACTATTTGCGTTTCGGTAAGGATAATGCAAATGGGAATCGTGATATAAAAAGCATCACTATCGTTAAAGGAATTGTTTTCGGTGGGGGTTTTGATAACCACAAATTTAACCTCATCTTCGTGTTCAAAGCGAGGCCTTTCATCAATATCCAGCGAGTCGCGTAAAAATTCAATGGGGATATGAAGTGCATCACTCAGTTCGATAAATTCTTCATCCCGAAAGGGGGGAACCAGGTTAACCCATATACCTTTTTCCGGCTGATCGATTTCAATGGTTTGCCCATTACTGTTTTTAAAATACTGTATCATGCTGCACCAATAATAGTGTTAGTCGTTTAGTGTAATGGTTCCTTCAAAAACTTGCACGGCCGGACCGCAAAGCCAGATATGGTCAAACTGATATTCTCCAATACGAGTACATTCAACAGCCAGTTCGCCGCCACGGGTAGATACCAACAGGCGATGTTTGCCTAATTGTTTGGGGGCAAATACCAGTGCAGCTGCCGTTACACCGGTTCCGCAGCTGAGGGTTTCATCCTCAACCCCCCGCTCAAAGGTTCGTACCCGAATACCGGAGCCTGTTGGCTGAACAAAATTAACATTAATGCCCTGTTGCACAAATCGGGCGCTATGGCGTATCGCGCTGCCTTCTTCCACCACATGCATGGTATCTACATTTTCTACTGCCTGCACATAATGGGGAGAACCGGTATTGAGAATCCAGTCACCCTGATAGTTTTCTATCTGCGAAACCGGATTCATCTTAAGATGTATCCAATCTGTTTTTGTATCTAAAAATGCTTCGTGCATGCCATCCACCGCCCAAAATGTATACAATGGTGAACGAATGCCCATATCGTAAGCAAATCGTGTTAAGCATCGGCCACCGTTTCCGCATAAACTACCTTCTCTGCCATCAGCGTTATAATAGATCATCTCAAAATCAAATCCCGCCTTTTCGCGTAAAATCATTAGTCCATCTGCTCCAATACCTATCCGGCGATGGCATAAGAATGCTATTTGCTGTTGGGAAAGCAGATAGGCGTGGGTTCTTCCATCAATTACAATAAAGTCGTTGCCTGCTCCCTGGTATTTATAAAATGGTATTGTCATGCTTACAAATGGTTTCTCTGCGTTTTCCGATGTGCAAAGATGCAATCATTTACAGGAACCTCAAGGCTGTTCACTTAAAATTTGCAGCGTTTTTTTAATCAGTCGATCAACGGTTTCCCCTGCCTGTTCACTAAATTTTTGTACAACTCTATTGGCAACAATCGCGCTTAAACTAAGGCATGTATGGCCCATCAGCTTGCCTAAACCATAGATGGCGCTGGTTTCCATCTCAAAATTCGCTACCCGATGAGCGCCGTAATGAAAGCTGGTGAGTTGATCAATCAGGGTTCGATGAGCAGTGTTTAGTCGCAGGATTCGTCCCTGGGGACCATAAAACCCGGGCGTAGTGATGGTAATACCCTGATGAAAACCCTCCACAAAATTTTTCAATAGGGGTATGCCTGCGGTAGTTATATAGGGGTTTACTCCAATATTGTTGATTTGTGTATGTTGGATAAAGGCATGTAAAACTTCCTGATCGGCAGGCGGGGTTTCCCTTTGATAAAATTGTAATAGATTGTCTATGCCTATAGCATGGGTACTGGCAACGAATGAATCTACCGGAATATTTTCTTGCAGCGATCCGGCAGTACCAATACGTATAATTTGCAGGGATTGTAAATCGGTTCGAGGTAAGCGGGTAGAAAAATCAATATTTACCAGTGCATCCAGTTCATTCAGTACAATGTCGATGTTATCGGTACCGATGCCCGTGGATACAACTGTAATTCTTTTATTGCCGATATAACCGGTATGGGAAATAAATTCCCGGTGCTTTTGTTGCACTTCCATTCGGTCGAAATACTGGCTAACCCCCGCCACCCGGTCCGGATCACCTACTGTAATAATGGTGGAAGCAACTTCCTCCGGGCGCAGGTTTAAGTGATAAACGGCTCCCCGGTTATTGATGATCAACTCACTGGATGCAATGGGCGTCATGGGATTATTTTCCACAAAATTCGGCATTAATTATTTTACGGATGTAAAATTCCTTTCTTTGCCGTAAGTTTGTTGTGGATTTGAGGGTGCTACTCTCTATTCCACAGTTCAGGTTCCGTGGCCGAGTGGCTAGGCAGAGCTCTGCAAAAGCTTCCACAGCGGTTCGAATCCGCTCGGGACCTCAGCAAATGCCCCCGATATCGGGGGTTTTTTCTTCTTATTATTTGTATTTATGAAGTATGCTCACTGGATAGGATGTGTAGGTTGTCTCTTACTGATTGTAGGTGTATTTCAACCATGGATATATATCCCTTCGGTGCAATTAACCATCAGTGGATGGCATGCGGAGGGAACCAACTTTGGTAAACCCGGGTTAGTGCCGTTGGTTTTGTGTAGCATCATGGCCATATTATTTCTGTTACCCAAAGTTTGGGCAAAACTGGTGACTATTTTATTAGCCACCATGCAATTAGCTTGGATGATTCGAAATTATATCCTGCTTACTACTTCCTTTATTGGGGAAGTGCCCGACAAAACCTGGGTTCTGCAATCTATGATTCCACTCTCTCTTGTAATTATTCTAATGAGTTTTCTTTCCAGTGCTCCCTTAAAACCATCTAATCCAACTTAGGCAGGATTAGGATAATTCCTGCAAAGCAGCTGCAATAATCTCAACGGCTTGCCTGATTTGTTCCGACGTGATAATGAGTGGAGGCGCAAACCTGATTTTATCACCATGAGTGGGTTTTGCCAGCAATCCTTTGTTCATCATACGTAAACACAAATCCCAGGCAGCTTCGGGGTTCGGGTGATTGATTACGATGGCATTAAGTAAACCCCTGCCACGAACTTCTTTGATAAATGGGGAGGAGAGTTCGTTGAGTAATTGTCTGAGTAACTGCCCCTGGCTTTCGGCATTTTCTATCATATTTTCCGATACCAGCACTTGTAGTGAGCGCATAGCTACTGCACAGGCTAGTGGATTACCCCCATAGGTTGATCCATGTTCACCAGGTTGAATGGTTAACATGATTTCATCATCTGCCAGTACTGCCGAAACAGGTAAAGTGCCGCCACTTAATGCCTTGCCAAGAATAAGTATATCTGGGCGAACACCCTCATGGTCGCAGGCTAATAGCTTACCGGTTCTGCCTAAGCCTGTTTGAATTTCATCGGCAATCATTAATACATTATGGCGGGAACATAATTCCCGAACACCGCGCAAATAGCCAGCATCCGGAATTACTACGCCTGCCTCACCCTGAATAGGCTCAAACATAAATGCAGCAACATTCTTATTGCGAAGCGCAGCTTCCAGCGCAACCAAATCGTTGTAGGGCACGGAAACAAATCCGGGCATGAAAGGGCCAAATCCCTCAAAACTACTGGGGTCGCTAGACGAAGAAATAGCAGCCAGGGTACGCCCCCAAAAATTGCCTTCCACAAATACAATAACGGCCTCATTTGCGGGTACTCCCTTTTTTTGGTAGGCCCAGCGGCGGGCTAATTTGAGGGCCGTTTCGCCCCCTTCAACCCCTGTATTCATCGGGAGCACTTTCTGATACCCGAATAATTGGGTTATGTAGGCTTCGTATTCGCCCAGCAGATTATTGTGAAATGCCCGCGAAGTAAGGGTTAAGGTTTCGGCCTGGCGCTGCAAAGTTTCAATAATGGCGGGGTGGCAATGTCCCTGATTTACGGCGGAATATCCGCTGAGAAAGTCGAAATATTGTTTTCCGTCTACATCCCAAAGAAAAACCCCATTGCCGCGTTCCAATACAACCGGTAAGGGATGATAATTATGCGCGCCATGGCGCTCCTCCAAATGGATATAAGACTGGGTATTACCCGAAATAATAGGTGTGTACATACAAACAAATAAAAAGTGAAAAAATCAGTAAAAAAAGGCAAACAGCATCAACCCCTAACGGGATGGTCGAGAAAATCTAAATTGCTGTAGAGAAAAGACATAGTTTACTTATAGAAACCTAAAGTTAATCATTTACTTTTACTAAGCATAATTTTTCCTCATCTCTATCGATTTACTATGAAATGGATTCGAAAAATATTACTGATGTTAGTTTTGCTGGTGGTCGCCTTCTCTGTTTTTGCCTGGGTGAGTGGTAAAACCTATCTGTTTAGTGTGGCCGTGCATAATTTTGCTACAATTAAAGATTATACCTTTTTCACCAATCAAACGGTTGCAACTGGTAATCCACAGCCCTGGCCGGTATCGAAACAGTATAATCAGGAAACCATACCCGATAGTACACTCCAACTACTCGAACAACTGCAAACCGTTTCCCTTGTTAAAATACATGGGGACTCCCTTGCTTTGGAAAAGTATTGGGATGGATATAGTGATAGTTCACTTTCCGGCTCATTTTCTATGGCAAAAAGCATTACCAGTCTGTTATTAGGTGTGGCAATTCGGGAGGGAAAAATTCAATCGGTGAATCAGCCGGTGGGCGATTTCTTACCCTCATTTAAGGAGGGGAAAAAGGCAACCGTTACGCTAAAAGATTTACTCACTATGAGTAGTGGTACGGATTGGTACGAGTCTTATATGAATCCGCTCAGCATCACAGCTGAATTATATTATGGAACCGACGTTGAAAAAACAGCGCTGGCGGTAAAAATGCAAAATCCTCCCGGAAAAGTGCATTATTATAAGAGTGGCGACACCCAATTATTGGGCTTGGTAATTGAAAAAGCTACCGGCGTTTCACTGAGTGAGTATGCCGCCGAAAAGTTGTGGAAACCACTGGGGGCTGTTCATCCGGCTTTGTGGAGTGTAGACCATGAAAAGGGAGCAGTAAAAGCCTATTGTTGTTTTAATTCCAATGCCAGAGACTTTGCCCGAATAGGCCAGTTGATGCTGCAGGGTGGGAAATGGAATGGTGAACCTATTATAGACAGTACCTATTTTGCTGAATCCATTACCCCTTGTATGATTAAAGACAGAGAGGGGAATGCCTGTGACTACTACGGATATCAGTGGTGGATTGATCCGGAGCATCCGGAGGTTTTTTATGCAAGAGGTATTTTAGGACAATACATCATAGTAATCCCCTCTAAAAAAACAATATTGGTTCGATTGGGTAAAAAAACTTCCAAAAAAAGAGTGCATACTGTACCCACAGAAGTTCGTCATTTGATCAACTGGGGTTTAGCAGCAGAATAACTTGATTTTTAATAATTTCAACCATTCAGAGATATGGTGAATGCACCTTCTGTTGCTGTAGTGATACTCAATTATAATGGTAAAAACTGGTTGGCGCAATTTTTGCCCCAGGTTTTAGCTACGGATTATCCCGGGGTAGAAGTGATTGTTGCAGATAATGCATCCACCGATAGCTCAGTAATTTGGCTTCAACAGGAATATCCCGGGGTTCGATTGATTAATTTAGAAAATAATCTTGGCTATGCCGGTGGCTATAACCGGGCTCTGCAAGAGGTGGAAGCCAACTATTATGTGCTATTAAATTCCGATGTGTCTGTTCGGCCGGGCTGGTTGGTGCCTGTAATAGCCCAAATGGAATCGGATATAACCATAGGGGCATCACAGCCAAAAATCCGTTCTTTTTATCAACCCGAATGTTTTGAATATGCCGGAGCTGCCGGAGGATGGATAGATACCTGGGGGTATCCTTTTGCCCGGGGTAGGGTTATGGATACCATAGAGCAAGATAAAGGGCAATACAATTCGTCTATTCCTATTTTTTGGGCTACAGGAGCGGCATTATGCGTTCGGAAAACAGCCTGGGAGGCAGCCGGGGGATTGGATGAGGTGTTCTTTGCACATCAGGAAGAGATCGATTTCTGCTGGCGTATACAGTTGTTGGGATTGCAAGTGGTGGTTTGTTGCGAATCGGAGGTTTTTCATGTAGGAGGGGGAACATTGCCCGTAGGCTCGAGAAAGGTTTATTTAAATTTTAGAAATAATTTACTGATGCTGGGTAAGAACCTACCAGCTTCCGAGCAACTGATTACTATACCTGTTCGTTTTGCATTAGATGGCATTGCTGCCTGGCGGGCATTGTTGATGGGTAGGGGAGGAGAATTTTTGGCAATTGCCCGGGCTCATATGTGGGTATTGGGTTGGTGGATTCGAGGCAAAAACAAGCCCAGTAAAGATCGCAGGCCATTACATACGCTAAAAGGGGTTTACCAGGGGCTGGTTTTGGTGGACTATTTTCTGCGGCAAAAAAAACTCTTTTCGGAAATTATCCGAATTAACCGGTAATTATTTCAGTGGGAACCTTATTTTTGCAGCGTAATTAAAAAATATGGCACACGAAACCACCGAAACTTCCGAAAAGGACATTACCACAAACTGGGTTAGTTCATCCCGTTTTTTATTTTACTTACAGGTTTTCTGTATTCTGGCTTTTGTTTTAGGGGGATGTTACAAGTTGTATAACCATCGGTATCCCGGAAAGCCGGATGTGGAAGTACAGAAAAGTTCTCAATACACACCGGAATATAAATAAACAACGAAAATTTTGTTTATCCCTCAGGGTTAATTAAATTTGCCGTCCATTAGTTCTTATACAACCAGCGAAAGTAGCTCATTTGGTAGAGCACGACCTTGCCAAGGTCGGGGTGGCCGGTTCGAGCCCGGTCTTTCGCTCAATCCCGTTTGCGATAGCGGCCGGGATTTTTTTTGCCCTGGTGGTGGAATTGGTAGACACGCAGGACTTAAAATCCTGTTCGCCGCAACGCGAGTGCGGGTTCAACTCCCGCCTGGGGCACGCACGAGAGCCGACCGTATGGTTGGCTCTTTTTTTTTAACTTTTGGAAAGTTCAGAACTTTCCAAAAGTTCTGAACTTTCCAAAAGGGGGGTACCTGTTTAGACTCCATTCTAGTAATCTTACCTATTTACTTGTGTAACTAAAGTTACCATCCCACAATCGGGACTGGTATATTTTTGTTGTAGGGTATTGAATGGATATTCAAAGCCTGATACCCTCCATAACTAGAAAAATAATACAATGAAATCATTATCCCGCTATTACTTACCAATTGCCGGCATTATAACCGGAGCTATTGGGGGTTATCTATACTATTACCTTATTGGTTGTGCCGATGGTACCTGTATGATTACTTCCCGGCCGCTGAATAGTACATTATATGGTGCTGTTTTAGGGGGATTGTTGTTTAGTATGTTTCAAAAAGAAAAAAAATAAAAAATGCGTACAATTGAAAACATGATCCGAGAACAATCGGGTACGTTGGTAGATGTTAGAACACCTGCTGAATTTATGGGGGGGCATGCAGCCCATTCTATAAATATCCCGTTACAAGAATTGCATCACCGGGTGGCTGAATTGGCAAAATTGGCACAACCCATTATGGTGTGTTGTGCTAGTGGCACACGAAGTGCCCAAGCAGCGCGCTTTTTACAGCAGCAGAACCTAGATTGTGTGAATGCAGGTTCTTGGGTAGACGTAAATTATATTCAATCATTAATCGTATAAAAAATGCTTAGTTTTTTTAAAAAATTATTCGGAGCGGGACCTTCCATTGATTTTGCTCAATTAGTAAATAATGGTGCCCAAATTATTGATGTTCGCACGCCGGGTGAATACCAGGGTGGGCATATCAAGGGATCGAAAAATATACCTCTGCAGGTTTTGACTGCTAAAACCACTACACTCGATAAAACCAAGCCGATTATTACCTGCTGCGCCAGCGGTATGCGCAGTGCTTCCGCAAAAAGTGTTTTGTTAAAAAATGGCTTTACCGAGGTATATAACGGAGGCGGTTGGAATAACTTGCAAAATAAATTAGCATAGAATGGAACCACATTTTTACCAGGTGAATGTTAACTGGAATACCGAAAGGAAAGGGGTGCTTTGCTCTCCGGAATTAGATCAGGCTTTTGGAACTTGTATAGAAGTAGCCACCCCTCCCGAATTTCCAAAAGGAATGCCCGGAATCTGGAGTCCCGAGCACTTATTTACAGCTGCAGTAAGCAGTTGTTTAATGACTACCTTTTTATCTATTGCAGAAAATTCGAAACTTGCCTTTACACATTTTAACTGCCAGGCTAAAGGTAAATTAGAGATGATTGAAGGCAAATTCCAGATGAGTGAAATAATTTTAGAGCCGGTAGTTACCATCTCCAATGAAGCTGATAGAGATCGCGCTATGCGGGTGCTTGAAAAATCCGAGTCTGCTTGTTTGATTTCCAATTCAATTAAATCTAAGGTAACTATGAAGCCAATTGTGCAAGTGGTATAAGTAGAGAGATTGACGATAGTAAAGGAGTATATCGGTAAAGCACCACTTTTTAATACATACCATCTGGTTTGTAAGAGTAATAATTTAGTAACCTTTCAAGTAGGTTTTTACGCACTTTCCTGATTATTTTGCCACTAACTTAATAAAAAGTTATAAAAGTATGGTCGGCAATGTACAGATGGTTGTATTTGATATGGCGGGAACCACAGTTGATGAGGGTAATGTGGTGTACAAAACGTTGCAACAGTCTATCCTGCACGCAGGCTTTTCCTGTTCATTAGAGCAGGTGTTGGCCGAAGGAGCGGGCAGAGAGAAATATCAAGCCATTCAGCAAATTTTACAGGTGTTTCATCACACTCAAAATGATGCGTTGAATAAAGTAATTTATGCTGATTTTATAATCCGATTGTCTGCCTCTTATCAAAATCTACCTGTTTTTTCCATGCCAGGGGCAATGGAAGTTATGCATACCCTCCGAAATCGTGATATAAAAGTAGTACTTAATACAGGCTACAATATTACAACTGCTCAAACGCTTTTACATAAATTGGGATGGAAAGAAACCGTGGATTATGATGCACTGATAACCGCTTCCGATGTCTCGAATAGTCGTCCTGCCCCCGACATGATTCAACTCGCTTACCGTAAGTTTCAGTTAGCAGATGGAAATACAACGATTAAGGTGGGAGATTCTATCATAGATATTGAAGAAGGTAGAAATGCAGGTTGCCAACTCTGTATAGGCATTACCACGGGTGCCCATACCCGCGAACAACTTTTAACTGCCAAACCGGATGCAGTAATAGACAATCTGCAACAATTGATGCCTCTTTTGCAGTTGGCAGATTAATTCCTATTAACACAATGTGTATAACAATGGGCATATTTTGGGTTTCCCACCTATAAAGTTTCATGTTAGGGTAACCATTTAGTTACGATAAGGCAATATAAGAGAGGTTTCTTTGTAAAACCTTTCCCATGAAAAATTACTGGATCGTTGCCCTGCTCAGCATTTCAGTGGTATCTGCACAAACTACTCCGCAGCGGAATGTGTTTATCATAACTACCGATGGTTTTCGTTGGCAGGAAGTATTTTCGGGGGCAGACCCTGCTTTGCTTTCTGATATCAATCGCGTTGCCGATACTGCACTCTGTAAACAGTTATTCGATGCCCCTTCACCGGAAGAACGCAGACGAAAATTACTCCCTTTTTTTTGGAATGTACTCGCCACTAAAGGACAACTTAACGGTAATCAGCAATATCACAATAAAGTACTGGTAGCTAATCCATATAAAATCTCTTATCCTGGTTACCAAGAAATGCTAACGGGTAAAGCCAATAATCGACTGTCTCCCAACTGGCCCGTCAATAATCCGCAAACTACGGTGTTAGAATATATCCAGTCGCTGGAGGGTTATGCAGGTAAGGTAGCTGCATTTAGTTCGTGGAATATCATTCCCTATGTAATCAATGAAAAAAAATCTGGAATTCCTGTGAATGCCGGGTACGAATTGTTGGTAGAAGAAGGGGATACGCTAAATGCATTAATCAATCAGGTGCAACAATCAATTCAACCTGTAGTTGCCACCCGCAACGACATGCTAACCTATACCGCTGCCAGAAATTATATCGAAAAATCACACCCCAAAGTGATTTTTTTGGGTTTTGGTGAAACAGATGAATATGCACATAAAAATCAATACGATGGTTATTTGCAAAAAGCCCATCAATTCGATCAGTTTGTGGCAGATTTATGGTATTATGTGCAAACGGATCCTTTTTACAAAAATAATACTACGTTTATAATTACAACCGACCATGGCAGAGGAAAATATACCCGTAGTTGGAATGCACATGGTTTTTGGGTGAGGGGCTCCGGCGATATTTGGTCGGCAATGATTGGTCCGGATTTAAAATCCTATGGTGAAAATAAATCATACGAAACACGTTTATTACAACATACGGCCGCCACAGTTGTAGAAATGTTGGGTATTACAACTTCTACGGCTCCACATATTTCCCTTGCTTTGCAGCCGATGGTAATTGCAGCGGAAAATATTGCTAAAGAAACTACCAGCTCAGTAAATAGAATACCTCAACAAGAGAAATAATGGTTATTTGAAATTTAATTGAAAATAAGATTTGTAATAAATTGAATTACATATACTTATGCTTAAAATTACAACCGGAAGGTGATCGGTTAGTTAATTGGTGGCCATTGAGAATAGGAGAGTGGAGATTCTAGGATAATAATCCCTGACGAGCCAAGAATTCTAACTTCGTATTCGCATCAATTAATCGCTCCGTTAATTCGCGATTTTTCTGACGTAAATCAACCACCTCAAACGCCTTGATGATAAAGTTCTTGATATCATCCTCATTCCAAGGTTTGGTTAGATATTTATAAACCTGTCCCACATTAATGGCATCAATAACTGCATTGATATCTGTGTAACCGGTAATTAAAATACGAATTGGATCGGGATGGGATTGCAGGATTGACTGAAAAAATTCAATTCCTGTTTCTTTTGGCATCCGCTGATCGCTTAGGATAACATGGATTTCTTCAGAAGCTAATATTTTTCTACCCTCCTCGGCGGACTCAGCAGTAAACACTTTAAAAGTTCTACGGAATGAGGCTTTGAAAGAATTGATGTTATTAGGTTCGTCATCAATATATAATACATTGATATTTGTTTCTTCCATAATTTTATTAATTAAATTACGTTTCAATATAAAAATAAATCAAATCATTTGTTTTTCATTCATTTTTTTTTAAAATCAGCTAAATTTCCACTAAATTTAAAAAAATTCGCAAGTAATGAGTAGTATTTCCCCCATTGATGAAGAGATACGAATCAGGGTTTTTCGGGCTACGGATGATCCTGAGTCGTGTTTGAAGTTTATTGAAGGACACAGAAGAGTATTATCTATATATGGTATTGAGAATATCACTTCCAATACCAATGATTGGATGTATCGCAGATCTATGTTTGTGATTGTTGTGGAAAAGCTGGATGGGTCTAAATTGTATGGTGGTGCCCGTATTCAAATTGCGGATGGCATTCACCCACTGCCTATTGAAGATGCCACTGGAAAAATGGACCCACGCATTTATGATATCGTTCGCACACATGCGGAAAAAGGTGCGGCTGAATTATCTGGTTTATGGAATTCAAAAGAAGTAGCAGGATTTGGGATCGGAAGTTTATTCCCCTCCCGCGTAGCGGTTGCTTTAGCTACACAAATTGGAATCAACACCTTCTTTACCCTTTGTTCACCTACCACTGTTCGTTTTAAAGATTGGATTGGCGGACAAATCCTTACCGATGTTGGTAACAATGGTACTTTCTATTACCCTAAAATAGATTTGTTGGCTACCGCAGTATATTCCGAAAATATTCTCGACCTCACTACCACCCACCCCCGTGAAAAAGAAAAAATTCTTTTCTTACGCGAAAACCCGGAACATGTAGCCAAAGAGAAGTCGCCCTTTAAAGAAAGTTATATCAACATCCACTACCAGCTTACTTTAAAAATTGATGACCCTACTGAGTTTCACATTCATTATGAACCTTTTGCTCAACCGGCCAAAAAATAATCCACATGAAAAAAGTTTTTTTGGCATCGCTTAGCAATTTGCTAATGATAGTAATTCCGTTGCTGGGTAAACCGGCTCTAATTATTGATTGGAAAATACTTCTTATGATTGCTGGTAGTATTGCCATGTGGCTTACGCAACCTCCCGTATCCGTTCAGGAAACCAATGAAAAGCAGAATAGTGATCGCTTCTCGGTGATTCTAATTCTGGCAATGTCGGCCTTGGGTGTTATTGCGCCGATTGTTGATTGGGCCTATTTTAATGATACCCATAATCAATTTGATTGGGTTACGGTTCTAGGTATTGCTACCCTTCTTTTTGGTATTTATTTCCGTGCCTGGGCAGTAAATACCCTGGGTAAATTTTTTACAGCAACGGTACAAATTAAAGATGATCATCAATTAGTAACTGGCGGTCCTTACCAAATCGTTCGCCACCCCAGCTATACCGGTGCTTTTTTAGCGATTGTTTCTAGCTCCTTGATTTTGCATAGTTGGGTAGGCTTTGTTATCGCATTTCTCGCTATGTGCTTGGCTTATTATGTGCGAATAAATATCGAAGAGCGTGAGTTGATTGGAAAGTTTCAAGATCAGTACCTCCAATACAAAAAAACAACTAAAATGATTATCCCATATGTATGGTAAACCCCTAACATCAGCCGGAATATCAGTATCCACCTTTTTCTCTGATTGGTTGAACCGATTAGGAAGGATGTTTTTTTTGGGGCTGCTACTAGCCATTTCATTTAGTACCTTATCTGCGCAAGATCAAAAAATACAAATTACCGGTTCTCAACAATCCGTAATTCTAGCGGAAAATGTTGATTTTTTAGAAGATCCTACCAACCAACTTACCGCAGAACAAGTGTTGCAATCTGGCAACTTTAAACGTTCTACCAATCAAATTCCAGTATTCAAAAATAATGTTCAAAATGCCTGGTTTAAATTAGACGTTACCAATCAATCTGCTTCTTCTTCGCTATTTTTAGATATTGCCTACTCTAATTTAAGTGAGGTAACCTGCTACCGCATTGATTCTGGAAAAGCCATCCTGCTAGGCAAAGATGGAAATGCAGTTGCAACAGATTCCATTCAAAGAAAAACGACTCACTTCATCTTTAATTTACAACTTCCAATAGGCTCTAGTGGAAAATATCTTTTGCATATAAATAGCCGGCATCCAATTATTATTCCAGCTTCTGTACATACCTATGAGGCATTGAATGAAACCCTGAACGTACAAACCCTTGTAGCCGGTATTTACATGGGTGTTATGCTGGTGATGCTGTTGTATAATTTATTTATTTTTTCTGCCACCCGCGATCGTAACTATCTACTCTATATCTTTTATATCTTCTTTCTTACACTCGCGCAGAGTACCCTGGCAGGATATGAGTTTCGCTATCTCTGGCCCGATTATCCCTGGATCAATCGATATGCAGTGGTGGTTACCTCCAGCTTATCGGCAATCTCCGGTTTGTTATTTACCATGCAGTTTTTGCAAACATCTGTAAACAGCATCCGCTTTCACAGGATTATGCAGGCAATAATTGCTATTTATCTACTGGGTATCGCCATTTGTATCTTTACCAATTATTTATCTATAAGTTACCATATCCTTAATCTCAATGGTATCGCAGTAGTATTAGTTGTATTAATTACCAGTATTTATCTGGTAAACAAAGGGTACCGACCTGCTAAATTTTATATTATCGCCTGGGCTTTCTTCCTGATATCTTTTCTTATTTTGATTTTACGGAACCTGGCATTCCTTCCCTATAATAACTTTACTACCTATAGCATCTATGTAGGTTCTTCCTTTGAAGTAGCTTTATTGGCCATCGCCCTAGCGGATAAAATCAATAATCTGCGAAAAGAGAAAGAGATTTCTCAAGCAGAAAGCTTACGTACCCTGCAGGAAAATGAGAAATTGATTATTAATCAAAATGCCCTCCTCGAAAAGAAAGTAAACGAACGTACCGAGGAGTTACTCAAAACCAATGATAACCTCAGCTCCGCTATGGACGAGCTGAAAGATGCGCAGATACAGCTGGTAGATGCCGAAAAAATGGCATCCTTAGGTCAATTGACCGCCGGTATAGCCCATGAAATTAATAATCCTATCAACTTCGTAAAGTCAAACATCGGTCCTCTCCAGATGGATATCGACGACTTAATCAGTATCATCGATGCCTATCAGCCCGTACACGATATGCCCGCAGATGAAATTGCCGACAAACTTAAAGAGGTTAAAAGACTAAAAGATAAAATTGATATCGACTATCTGAAAGCTGAAGTAGAAAATCTCGTTAGCGGAATTCGGGATGGAGCCGAAAGAACCGTTGAAATTGTAAAAGGATTAAGAACCTTTAGCCGACTGGATGAAGGGGAAATTAAAACCGTTAACATATACGAAGGACTCGATTCTACCATCGTATTGTTACGCAATATGCTCAATGAAAATATTATCATCGAAAAAGATTATCAGGCCGATGGGGTAATTGAATGTTTCCCCGGAAAACTCAACCAGGTTTTCATGAATATCATCAGCAATGCCATCCATGCCATTAAGTTGAAAGGCGACCGAACCGAGAAAAACTATATCCGCATATTCTCTAAAGAGGTTGATGGTATGTTAGAGCTCCATATAAAAGATACCGGCGTAGGTATGCCAGATGAAGTGCGCAGAAAAATATTCGATCCCTTCTTTACTACCAAAGAAGTAGGTGAAGGAACCGGTTTGGGATTGTCCATTGTTTACAAAATCATTTTCATGCATTTTGGTAAAATAGATGTGATATCATCCCCCGGTAATGGTGCCGAGTTTATTATTTCACTCAATTATCAGTTGCCGGCTGCTATTAATAAATAGGAAGTTCAATGTCTAGCGCAGATGTGCCTAATATTAAAGTATTGTATGTAGATGATGAACTGAATAATTTATTATCCTTTCAGGCAGCATTTAGACGAAGGTTTGATATATATATTGCAACTACCGCTACGGAAGGACTAGAAATTCTCCAAAACACAGATATCAGTGTTATTATTGCTGATCAGCGAATGCCCAAAATTACCGGGGTGGAGTTTTTTAATATGGTGTTAAAACAATTCCCAGACCCTATTCGGATATTACTTACCGGTTATTCTGATATCAATGCCCTGGCAGATGCCATAAATAAGGGTGAAATTTTTAGGTATATTAAAAAACCGTGGGATCAAACCGAACTACAAAATACCATCATCAATGCCCACGAAATATACGATACCCGACGCCAGTTAAAGAGTAAGATGGAGGAACTGGAACGGGTAAATAACGAATTAAATCGATTTGTTTACAGCACTTCCCACGATCTGCGCTCGCCCCTTGCTAACATTATGGGTATATTAAAAATGGCAAAAATTGATGCAAAGCCCGAAAGTGCCCCTACTTATTTCAGCATGATTGAAGGGTGTGTGAAAAAAATGGATGTATTTATTCATAAAATAATCGAATACTATAAGGGAATCCGGCTCGAAAATGAAATTGAAGAAGTTAGCTTTTCTCAATTATTTGCAGATAGCATTGAAATGAGTCAGATGGTAAACCCCAAAATTCGCTTTACCACCCAAGTAAATCAGCCAATTCCTTTTTATTGCGACGCGTTCAGGTTGTCGTTAATTATTAATAACCTGGTGTCTAATGCAGTAAAATACCAGCGTTCCAACGAAGAGAATCCAACCGTTCAATTATTGGTGGAAGTAAATCAAAAAGAAGCAATAATTCAGGTGCACGATAATGGTGTAGGAATTATTGAAGATCATCTTACCAAAATATTTGACATATTTTTTAGAAGCTCCGACTTTAAAAATGGACTGGGTATTGGTTTATATATTGTTAAAGAAGCCCTCAATAGGTTGAAAGGTAAAATTGATGTTAGTTCGGTATATGGAAGTGGCTCTCATTTTGTTTTAACGATACCTAACCAACCTGCGCCAGTTACCCAAGTAGCTGCGACTGCTATAAATTAGTATTCGTAAGTATACTGTACGCTTCCCAGTAACTTTTTTTCTTTATTATAACAAAGTTCGTTAGACTTTAAACCCTTCTCGTTGTATAAGTATTTCCAAGTAATATAATTGTTGCCAGTTCTGGGAACCTGAATCATTTGAACAATAAGGTTAGCATCATTGTAGGTATATACAAAATCTGGTAGCAGCTTATTTGATTTCGCATTAAAGCGAACGATGTCTGTAAGCTGCTTTTTATCATCATAGTAATAATAATACTTTTCTATTTCCTTATTTTTCCGCGTCCAGGTTTCTTCCAATACTAGTTTTTGTTCATCGGTGGTAAACTGAATCAGTACCGTATCACTTTGGTTACGGATAATATAGGCGTAGTCTGGTGTGCCATCATTTTTGTAGAAATAAGCATGCGATTCGCCAGTTAATGAAGACAGAAAGGTGTCCTTACTAGTTGTTTGTATTAGGGCAGGTAAACCGGATTCGTGGTAAGTATATAGCGTTGTAGATTGCACATCTTTATTATTCGACTCGGATTTTTTTAATTTACCCAATTCATATTGGGTAGTGGTTCGGGTAGTTTTACCATTTTGACCATTGGTATATATAATTATTCGCTTGCCATCCGTACTTATTTCCTGGGTAAGCAATACTTCACCCGGAGAACTGGCATCCGATTCTTTTGAGGTTACCGTAATCTTTTTTACTTTCAATGCCCTAAGCAATTTATATTGTTTATGGGTTTGGATATTTGCCATAAGGTCGTTGAAATAATATTGTGCCCCAACAGGAGACCAACCCAGCATAATACCCAATACTATCCAGCGCCGCATATAGTTCATTTTAGAGGTATTGCCCACAAATTATGGACATGGCAATTTTATCTTCTGCAATATTCGGTATGAATTTTGTTATCCTACACGGATGTGTATATTTTTTAGTGAATTATTCTATAAAATCTTTCCCGAATTGCTACCTTTCTATATACGTAATATATAAATAAACTTCCATGAACCCAAATGCCACCGCTTTTTTGCGATTAGTTACCATCATGGATGAGCTGAGGGAGCAATGTCCCTGGGATAAAGAGCAAACCATAGAAACCCTACGACCGCTAACTATTGAAGAAACCTACGAGCTTGCTGATGCGATTTCCGATGGAAACTGGTCGGGAATTAAAGAAGAATTAGGCGATTTATTTCTGCATTTGTTGTTTTATGCCCGTATTGGCCACGAACAACAACAGTTTTCTTTAGAAGATGTGTTACACGGGGTTTGTGAAAAACTGATTTATCGGCATCCCCATATATATGGCGATACCAAAGTAAAAGATGGGGAGGAAGTAAAACGTAACTGGGAAAAATTAAAAATGCGGGAAGGTAAAAAGTCGGTATTAAGTGGGGTACCCGTATCTCTGCCCTCTATGGTTAAAGCTACCCGTATACAGGATAAGGCCCGCCAAGTAGGTTTTGAGTGGGAGAATCGGGAAGATGTTTGGAAAAAGGTGGAAGAAGAACAACAAGAATTGCTGGAAGCAGTTTACTCGCAAAACAAAGCGCATACGGAAGAAGAATTCGGCGATCTGCTGTTTAGCTTAATTAATTATGCCCGTTTTTTAGATATAGATCCCGAAGGCGCATTAGAAAAAACTAATAAAAAATTTATACGTCGTTTTCAGTGGATGGAAGAACATGCGGCCCTGTCTGGGAAAAAATTACAGGAAATGACCTTAGGCGAGATGGACCAGCTTTGGAATATCAGTAAAACCAATCCACTCCAATCGTGATAACGCACTGGAAATCTTTTGTATATAAAAACGGCTATCTGCTAATCACGGCTGCCTGGCTATATACCATTTCCTTTTTGTTTGTTAACTATTGGAGCTTTCGATCTTCTCCCGCTAAAGTAAAAAGCTCCCTCGAAAAAAGACTCAATGCCCGGTCGCAATGGGTAGATAAATTGGCCAGCGATACCCATCGGCTATATACACTTATTCAGCCTAATCAACCAACACCCAATCCAGCCCCTGATGATACCGGAATATTTATGTATGCGGGAACGGTTGATTCTTTGCAGGGACGCTTATTATATTGGAATACCAACCAAATGTATATCCAGCCTGCCGAGTTGAGTCTTCCCGAAGGCATACATTTTGTATCTCATCGAAATGGCGACTTTCAATTAATTAGAAAAAATATTCAAATAGGCAACCAGTTTTATAGCTTACTGGCCCTCATTCCCATACGATGGAGTTATTTTATTGAAAATAAATACCTAAGGTCGCATTTTGCAGGGTTCGACCATTTAGAAGAACAATATGAAATTACAAATAGTTCTGAAGCTTTCTCAGTTGAAACAGCCTCCGGCAAACAACTATTTAAGATGCAGATTAAGTCTGGAAAAGAATTTATTCAATATGATACCATCACCATACTATTGCGCTTATTAGCGATACTATTTTTACTAGCCTTCCTTCATGCCATTGCTGCAGAAATTGTTGTGGTGTATTCTTTTGTTACAGGATTCGGATTCTTAGCAGGCACCGTTCTTCTATTGAGATGGCTAACCCATCAATTTCATATACCTTTCGACTTTTCAAAAATTCCACTTTTCGATCCCGCGATTTATGCATCCAATGCCCTGCATCCATCACTGGGCGATTTACTGGTTAATACAGCGCTCACTTATTGGCTACTTCGGTTTTATCGATCCAAACAACCAAAAGAAAATCGTTCGATTATCCGCTTATCTAGTATGGCCAGTACTTTTTTAAATACGGCTTTACTAACAATTAGTGGATTATTACTGGCTGGTATTGTAGGAAGCCTGCTAGAGGATGCTAAAATCTCATTTGATGTTTCTAATTTTTTTAGTCTTTCTGTTTTTAGTTTGGTTAGTTTTATTATCCTTTGTTTGCTGGTACTCATTTTCTTTTTCCTGTCGGAAATCTGGTTGATTCCTCTGATCCGTTTATCCGTTCCTTTTTATCTGCAAGCATTGATGATTGTATTAGTAGCTGCCGGATTTATTTTTTGGCGGATACCAGCCAACTTGTATATGCTATATGCCTTTATTACCGGTTGGATATTGCTGTATGTTAGTATGGTGTACATTCGAAAAAAGGATTTTGAAGAGGGCTTATCCTCCTCCGGATTTTTTATTTTCTGGGTGATGTTTTTTGCATTTTCTATCTCCGCCCTTGTAATTACCCGGTTTAAAATGGTAGAATGGTTACAAAGAGAAAAAATGGCGGAGAAATTAGTGTTGCAATCCGATCCCTTTGGCGAAAATTTACTGAATATCGCTGCTACTAACTTCGACGACCATTTTCTGCAGACAAATTTTGCCCGGTTTGCTCAAAGCGAGCAATCAAATAAAATGATGAAGGATAGTTTAATCCGTCAAAATTTTTCTGGTTACCTGAATAAATATGATACACGTATCTTAACCTTTTTAGCGAATGGTACGCCTCTGTATAATGAAGATTCTACCCGCATGTATTTTCTGGATTCTATGCGTACGCAACAGGCACAGCCCACAGAAATAAATGATCTGTATGCTGCCGTACCGGGTAATAAAACTTTTCGGTATTTGTTTAAAAAAACCATTCAAACGGGTGAATCAATAGCTGGCTATTGCTATGTTATGATAAATGCCAATCGATATAAAAGCGAAGCCCTGTATCCTGAACTCTTTAATCAGGTAGCCGACCCGCTTACGGACCCTTCTTCTGGCTATGCTTATGCAGTTTATCAAAAGGGTAAACTGATGTATCATTTTAGCAACTACGATTTTTCTTCGGAGATAAATACGCAAAACTGGCGGATTAACTCTTTTGTACGGATTGCTAAACCCGGATTTACAGAGCTCTGGTATCAACATGATAACGAAAAGCAGGTGATTATTGTAAGAAAAAATAATACTCTAACCGAATTATTAACCCTTTTTGCTTATCTGTTTTGTTCCTTCATTATTATCTCCTTTGTTTTTACAGCAGCCGGTAAATTGTTACAAACCCGATTTAACCGGAAAAAAATTGCCCGTTTATTTCAGTTTAAAATTAAGTCGCAGATCCAAACAACCATCCTTTTTATTAGCATCATCTCTTTTTTGGTAATTGGCATAACCACCATCACTTTCTTTATCAGTCGTTTTAATGTGAATAATGAAGAGCGCCTTACCCGTGCTATTCAGGTGATGGCCAATGAAATCAATTCCCGCACCACCAGCCGTGAGAGTATTGAAATGCAAAGTAATCCGGGTGGATTTGGAAACGAACTGCAGCAGGTTATTTCAGAAATTTCAGAGCAGCATAATGCTGATATCAATTACTATAGTACCGGGGGTAATCTGTTAATTTCTACCCAGCCCTATATTTATAATAAAAAGCTGCTGAGTGATAAAATGGATGCACGTGCATTTCAACAGTTAGTGAAAAATAAAAGTATTCGTTTTTTGCAATCAGAACAAATAGGTTCTTTTCGTTTTTTAAGTGTGTATAAGCCCCTAACAGATGCCGCTGGAATAACCTATGCCTATCTGAATATCCCCTACCTCAACACCCAAACAGAATTGAATCAGGAGATATCCGGCTTCTTGGCTACCCTCCTTAACCTGAATGCCTTTATCTTCTTAATTGCCGGTGCCATTGCTTTTTACTTAACTAACCGGATTACGGCCTCATTCGAATTAATTGGTCGTAAAATGCAGCAAATCAGTCTGGGTAAAATTAATGAAACCATCCGCTGGAATCGTACTGATGAGTTGGGATTGCTGATTGAGGAATATAACAAGATGGTGAAAAAACTGGAAGAAAGTGCTGGCGCCCTTGCTGAGAGCGAACGGGAAATGGCATGGAGAGAAATGGCCCGGCAGGTGGCACATGAAATAAAGAATCCCCTTACCCCAATGAAGCTGAGTATTCAATATTTGCAATCAGCCATTCGGCGCGGAGATCCTAATCTGCCGGAGTTGTATCAAAAAACCAATGAAACGCTGATTACACAAATTGATCAATTATCTAGGATTGCCGGTGACTTTGCCCAATTTGCACAGATTAGTCAGGCAAAGCTTCATTTACTCGACTTACGGGAAGTACTCAGAAAATGGGTGCATTTATATGATGTATCTGCCTCTTGTAACATCAGCATTCAATATCCGGAAGGGGCCATTATGATTATGGGGGATGAGGGGCAAATTAATCGCCTTTTTACAAATCTGGTGCTAAATGCTGAGCAAGCAAATAATGATGCAACTAAAAAAGTATCAATACACATTCAACTTTCTATTGTAAATGATAGGGTAGTAGTTGCTTTAAGCGATAATTCGGGTGGTATTCCCCCAGAAATAACCCATCTTTTGTTTACACCTAATTTCACTACCAAAACTGGGGGTACGGGTTTAGGCTTGGCCATTTGTAAACGGATTGTAGAACAATCCGGGGGTACTATCCGCTTCGAAACTCAATGGGGTATCGGAACTACTTTTTTTATAGAATGGCCCCAATCGGCTTAGCGGAGCTTTTATCGTTTAGCTTGCTGGTGTGCCACAAAATTTTTCATTTGCGAAAGCGGGAAACTACTCAGGTTTTTCTCCGGGGGAAGCGCTGCCTTCTGCGCTACCAACACACCATATCGGATATCTGCATAGCCTTCAATGGAGTGGGCATCCGGATTAATGGATATAAGGGCTCCTTTTTCCAGCGCCTCGGTTATAAAACGCCAGTCGATATCCAGTCTTCTGGGATGGGCATTGAGCTCTATCACCACCTGATTGGCTACACAGGCATCTATAATTTGGGTATGATCTACCGGATATCCCGAACGGCTTAGGAGTAATCTACCGGTCATATGCCCAAGAATACTGGTATAAGGGTTTTCAATAGCAGTTATCAAGCGGCTCATAGCCTTTTCCAAGGGCATTTTTAGGTTACTGTGTACAGAGGCAATCACCAGATCGAAACTGGCCAGTACTTCTTTTGGATAATCGAGTGAACCATCGTTCAGGATATCACTTTCTATACTTTTAAAAATAGTAAAGGGAGCCAGCAGTTGGTTCAGTCGATCAATTTCACGGTGTTGTGCCAAAATGCGGTCGGGGTGGAGACCATTTGCATAAAAGGCAGATCGGGAGTGGTCGCTAATCACCAGGTACTCAAATCCCTTATCTCGCGCTGCAATGGCCATTTCTTCAAGTGTATTCGATCCGTCGCTCCAGTTACTATGGCAATGAATAATACCTCGCACCTGATCAGGTTGAATTACCGGCGGAAGCACTTGTTGGCGGGCCAATTGAATAATGGCCGCACTCTCTCTTTGGGGTGCGGGAATTGGATGAATACCGGCGGCTGAAAAAATACTAAGTTCATCCTTACACTGGATATCCTCTAATCGGCCGTATTGTGCTTGCCATTCCTGTAAAAATGATTCACTGCCGCTTAATAAAAATACTTGTTGAGAGAAATGATTAGCATCTGTAATATAAATCTCTATCGTTATACCATCTGCACTAACTGCTTGAATATGATTTGAAGTAGAAGTGTTATGTAAAGTAAATGATAACGAAGTTAACCAGGTAACTAACGCCTCATAGGCAACAGTGGTTACCCACTCCAGTTGATGAATGATTTCCATCTGTCTGCGAAATTCACCCACAATTTGTGAAGGATGGTTGGGAAATTGTATTTGCCATTGTTGTTCAAATAAGGCTACCCATTCCTCCAGTTGGGCATATAAAAAAAGTGACTGATGTTGTAAATAAAATTCAATAGCCTCTTTTATATTCTGTTGGGTTTTTTCTCCGAATCCTTTGTAGAGGGTAAGTCGATTTTCGTTACAGGCATATAAAAGTTCACCTAAAGATTCTATTTCCAGCTCTTTCCAGATGGTGGCAATTTTTTTAGGACCAATCCCTTTTATCTTGAGCATATCCAAAATACCGGGTGGAGTTTTGGCAATGAACTCCTGAAGCAATTTCAGTTCACCGGTTTCAATTTGTTCTACAATTTTTGCACCGATGGTTTCACCGATTCCTTTAAGTCCGTTAATTTGGTTGGGCTGCAAATCTGCTAGCGACACGGTTAGTCTATCAATCTGGAAAGCAGCGTTGGCGTAGGATTTGGACTTAAAGGGGTTCTCGCCATGGATATCCATCAATTTGGCCAGGAGGGAGAAGTTGTGGGCAATGGTATCGTTATTCATATACGGGATGAAGATAAAAAAAAGTCCCGGGGAATGCCCGGGACTTTACGTCTATTTTGCTTGAGAGCGAAGAATTACTTCTTCTTAGCGGCCTTCTTAGGAGCAGCTTTCTTAGCAGCTTTTTTAGGAGCAGCTTTCTTAGCGGCTTTCTTAGGAGCGGCTTTCTTTGCAGCAGCTTTTTTAGGAGCAGCTTTCTTTGCAGCAGCTTTTTTAGGAGCAGCTTTCTTTGCAGCTTTTTTTGCAGTTGCCATGTTTTTTGAAATTTAATGGTTAGTTAATACATTAAAAGTATAAACATATTTTCAACTAACAAAAAAAATTTTTTTTAAGCAGTTGCTGCTGAGTGAATTACAGAAATAGTAGTCTTGTTATTCTTTCCTTTTTTAAACTCTACCAATCCGTCGGTGAGTGCAAATAAGGTAAAGTCGGTACCAACGCCAACATTTTTTCCTGGGTGATATACCGTACCGCGCTGACGCACGATGATATTTCCGGATAATGCAGGCTGCCCGCCATATATCTTTACACCTAAACGTTTACTTTGCGAGTCCCGGCCGTTTTTAACGCTACCTTCCCCTTTTTTATGTGCCATGATGAACTGTTTTTACGAGTATCTAATTGTAAATAATGGTTGTGAATACTAACACCGAATTAAGCAATGCTTTCAATCTTAATACGGGTGTAATGCGTTCTGTGTCCATGTTTCTTACGAAAGCCCTTTCTTCTTTTCATTTTAAAGGCTATTACTTTATCACCTTGAACTAGGTCGCTGATGATTTCTGCTTGCACGGTTGCAGTTGCCGCTGCGCCAAAACTGAACACTCCATCCTTGTCTACCATTAATACATCACTGAACGACACTTTGTCGCCTGTTTTGCCCGGCAGATGGGGAACATACAAACTTTGACCTTCTTGCACTTTAAATTGCTGACCTGCGATTTTAACGATTGCTAACATAACTATCCAAAATTAGGACGGCAAAGGTAACGATTTTCGGGAATTTGTCAATATTTTTTCCAATTTCCCTAGCCCTTTTTTTAAATTATCCCCCAAAAAGCTAAAATCTGAATAATCGCCTGAAATTAAATTATTTATGCACATTTTGTTTCAAGGGGGTTAAAATGGACCAAAATCATACCAATCATTCTGTCTATTTTTGCTCACTCATATTTTTTCCATGCATCTGAACCTTACTGCAGCCCTGGCTCGTCCTTTCGCCGGGTTTATCTATAAGTCCATAAAAAAAGGGATGCATACCGCCGCTGAAGATCAGCATCGTATATTGGCCAACCTGATTCACTCAGCCCAAAAAACAAAATTTGGCATAGATCACTCCTTTAAAGATGTCCATACCCATGCCGAATTCGCCCAGGCAGTACCCATCCGTGATTATGAGCAGCTTTCGGCCTACATAGAACTAATTAAACAGGGTAAAGACAATGTGCTCTGGAAGGGTAAACCCCTCTATTTTGCTAAAACCAGCGGAACCACCAGCGGGGTTAAGTATATCCCCATTTCTAAAGATTCCATCTCCAACCATATCCATGGCGCCCGAAATGCCATACTCTGTTATATAGCGGAAACAGGTAAATCTGCTTTTACTTCCGGTAAAATGATCTTTTTAAGCGGTTCACCCGAACTCGAAAGAGTGGGTGGCATCCCCACCGGTCGTCTGAGTGGCATTGTAAATCACCATGTTCCCGCTTACCTGCGCTCGAACCAATTACCTGCCTATAATACCAATTGCATAGAAGATTGGGAAACCAAGCTAGATCAAATTGTAGCCGAAACCATTCACCAACCTATGTCGCTCATCAGCGGAATACCTCCATGGATGCAGATGTATTTCGACCGCCTGGAAGCCAAATCGGGTAAGAAAATAGGCGATCTGTTTCCGCATTTCAATTTAATGATACAAGGCGGCGTGAATTTCGCACCCTATAAGCAAAAATTGTTCAACAGCATTGGCCGTCCCGTGGATACCATCGAACTATACCCCGCCAGCGAGGGTTTCTTTGCATTTCAGGATAGTCAATCCGCCCCAGGCCTCCTCCTTAATACCAACAGTGGCATATTTTACGAATTTATCCCGGTAAGTGAGGTATTTAACCCAAATCCCACCCGACTCACCCTCGATCAGGTAACTACCGGTGTGCAATATGCCCTAGTAATCAGCAGCAATGCAGGATTATGGGGTTATCTGGTAGGCGATACGGTAAAATTTGTTAGTACCCAACCTTACCGTCTTTTAGTTACCGGACGAATTAAGCATTTTATTTCCGCCTTCGGAGAACACGTGATTGGCGAAGAAGTGGAGAAAGCCATGGATACTGCTGTAAAAGCTACCGGTGCCCGCATCACCGAATTTACAGTTGCCCCCCTGATTGCAGCCTCCGAAGGTAAAAGCTACCACGAATGGCTGATTGAGTTTGAACAGGAGCCTGCCGATTATTCCACTTTTATTGAAATCCTCAACCAAGCAATGCGCGAACAAAATGTGTATTACGATGATCTGATACGCGGAAATATACTCGATCGGTTACATATTACCCGTATTCAAAAGGATGGTTTTATCCAATATATGAAGGCTGCCGGAAAACTGGGGGGACAAAACAAAGTTCCCCGATTAAGCAACGACCGTCAACTGGCAGATGCCCTGCAATCCTATATTTATTCATAATATTCTCAACCGCTCAAAATTTTCGGCGATATTGCTGTAAATTGTCACCCTTGTAAGGTAGAAATGACGAACAAAACTAAAAAAAGAATTGCCATATTTGGCTCTACCGGTTCTATCGGTACCCAGGCCTTGGATGTGATTGCAGCCAATCCCGATTTATTTTCGGCGGAGGTGCTAACTGCCATGACGAATGATGCCCTGTTAATAAAACAGGCCCTCGATTTTCAACCCGCCATTGTGGTAATTGGAGATGAAAAAAAGTATTCCACTGTTAAGGAGGCACTTGCCGGTACCGATACCCAAGTGTATTGCGGAGAGAAAGCGCTGCAAGAAGTTGCTTCCATGGATGTGTATGATATGATGCTAGCTGCTATTGTTGGCTATGCTGGTTTAAAACCCACCCTGATGGCCATTGAGGCGGGTAAAGCCATTGGATTAGCCAACAAAGAAACCCTTGTGGTTGCAGGAGATATTATTATTCGCAAGGCCATGGAGTTTCGCGTTCCGATAATTCCGGTAGATAGTGAACACTCTGCCATCTTTCAATGCCTGGTAGGCGAGGGGCGGAATAAAATAGAGAAAATTATTTTAACAGCCAGTGGGGGTCCGTTTCTCGGTCGCAAACCCAACTATCTGATGAATGTTAAGCGTGAACATGCTCTGCAACACCCCAACTGGAGTATGGGGGCTAAAATTACCATCGACTCGGCAACCCTGATGAATAAGGGATTGGAAGTGATTGAGGCTCGCTGGTTGTTTAATTTGAAACCCGAACAAATACAAGTGGTAATTCATCCACAAAGCATTATCCACAGCATGGTACAATTCGAAGATGGCAGCCTCAAAGCACAAATGGGATTGCCGGATATGAAGCTGCCCATTCAATATGCCATGGCTTTTCCGCAGCGCATACCCAACTCTTTTCCCAGGTATAATTTTAAACAGCCCAATACGCTGCAATTTGATGAGCCGGACTTGAAAACATTCCGCAACCTGGCACTCGCTTTAGAAGCCATGAAGCAGGGCGGCAATATGCCCTGTATCCTGAATGCCGCCAATGAAATTGCTGTGTATGCTTTTTTAAAAAACCGGATTGGATTTTTGGATATGACCGATGTAGTTGAAAAAACTATGCAAAATGTAGCCCATATTGCAGAACCAACCCTGGAGGACTATTTTGAAACTGACGGCGAGGCGCGTACCTTTGCAGCTTCTTTGATTCAAATGTATTAATCGATTTTAATTTTTTCTGAAAGTAAATTTCAAACATGACTTTATTAGCAATTGACTGGGCGAGTGTAGGAGTGAAAGCTGCTCAATTTATTTTATCTTTTTCTATACTGGTAGTTTTACACGAACTGGGGCATTTTTTGCCTGCCAAATGGTTTGGCTGTCGCGTAGAAAAATTTTACCTGTTTTTTGATCCCTGGTTTAGTTTATGGAAAAAGAAAAAAGGGGAAACTGAATATGGATTAGGATGGATACCTTTTGGCGGGTATGTGAAAATCTCGGGCATGATTGATGAAAGCATGGATACCGAACAAATGAAGCAACCTCCACAACCCTGGGAGTTTCGCTCCAAGCCGGCCTGGCAGCGGTTAATTATTATGTTGGGTGGGGTGGTTGTAAATGTGATATTGGCAATCGTTATATTTATAGGTATTACGTGGTATTATGGCGAAGAACAGTTACCGGTTAAGAATATTCCCTATGGATTGCAAACCGATGCCACAGCAAAAAGTATTGGTATGCAGGATGGCGATAATGTAATTGCTATCGATGGACAGCCCATCGAATACTTTGGCACCCTCGAATCGGATATTATATTTAAACAAGCAAAGAACTTACAAGTACAAAGAGGCGATTCGGTAATTACCCTTTCAATTCCCGAAGGATTTACCAAAAAACTGATGGCAAATCGCCGGGCAAGTTCGATGGTTTCCCCTCGCTTTCCGATTGTGATTGACTCTGTTTCTAAAGATGCTATTTTTACGGTAAACCGACTGCAAAAAGGGGATGCGATTATTGCTTTCAATGGGATACCTACTCCGTATTATCAAGACCTTACCCCCTTGAAAGAAAAGTATAAAGATTCAATTATACAATTAACTATTTTACGGGGCACCGATACTTTACCGGTTCGGGCATTAGTAAGCAGTAAGGGATCAATTGGTTTTTTTCCCAAACAGCCGTTTTCTTACATGAAGACTATCACTACTCGCTATACGTTGCTGCAATCAATTCCTATTGGTTTTACACATACCTGGGAAACCCTCGGTAGATATGTAACGGGTATCAAACAATTATTTACCGGAGAAGCAGCCGTAAAAGATTCACTGGGAAGCGTAATCAGTATTGGAAATACTTTTCCCGGCATTTGGGATTGGGAGCGTTTTTGGACGCTTACTGGCATATTTTCCATCATCCTCGCATTTATGAACGTGCTTCCGATTCCAGCCTTGGATGGCGGACATGCATTATTTACGCTGTATGAGATGATTACCGGAAAGAAACCCAGTGATAAGTTTATGGAATATGCACAGATTGGTGGTTTTGTGTTGCTGATGTCGTTAATGGCTTATGCGTTGGGGCTGGACGTTTGGAGGATATTCAAGTAGCACTTGTAATAGATTGTATAACAAGTAGTTATCCAATTACTGCTTTAACGTCCTGTATTTTTCGTACATTTATGCTACCGCATAGCTATTCTGCTTTGCCACATTAGCTAACAATAGGTTGTTGCTCTTTAACCCATTCATTGATACCACCACTATAGTTTTTAATCTGCTTATACCCATTCTTTACTAATAATGAATAGGCAATAGCAGACCGGTCGCCTCCTTGACAATGAATGATAACAGGCTTATCTGTAGGTACTTGATGTAAGTTTTGCAAAAGAGTTCCAACAAATACGTGCTTTGCGCCTGCAATATGGCCGCTGTTGAATTCAGTATTTCCCCTCAAATCGATAATCTCAGCATCCCGGTTGTTTTTCACATCCTGTATGGTAGCCATTTCCGATTGAATGAGTTGCTGTTTAAAAGAAGTGGTTAAAATAGCCGGATCTACGAAGCCATAAATATTATCCATGCCAATGCGCATCAACTTTCTTGTTAGGTCATTCAATTGTGCCGCGTCTGCAATCAATATAAAGGGCTCATCATAGCTTACAAACCAACCCATCCAAGTAGAAAATGAATTGTTACCCTGAATATTAATGGTACCTGGCAAAAAACCCTGCTGGAACTCTGTTTTATTGCGTGTGTCAATTATTTTAATTTCTTTTTCCATTGCAGTTCTCAACTCTTCAGGTGATAGTTGTTTTAATTCGGGAACCTCTTTCAACAGAGGCCTGTTTACTTTATTCAGTTCCTTCATTTTAGCGAAATACTTTGGTGGTTCTGGTTGATCGGCTAAAAGAAATTTAACAAAACCCTCCTTGTCTGTACCATATTGAAAAGCCCAATTTCTCTTTTTTTCGTATCCCACAGTTGTGCTGGGCACCGCACCCAATGCCTTTCCACAAGCCGAACCTGCACCATGCCCCGGCCATACCTGCACATAATCAGGTAAATTAGCAAAAAGATTGATGGACTGGAACATTTGATTGGCACCTACTTCCTGTGTTCCCACTAAACCGGCAGCTTTCTCCAACAAATCCGGACGGCCAATATCACCAACAAAAACAAAATCACCCGTGAATAACATAACTGGCTCTTTGCTGGCGGGCAGGTCTGTAAGTAGAAAACTAATGCTCTCAGGGGTATGTCCGGGTGTATGTAATACCTCTATCTTTAGATTTCCCACCATAACCACCGATCCGTGTTTCAAAGCCACATGCGGGAAATCATATTCCCAACCCTTGCCCCCCTCATCGGAAAGATACATTGCTGCATTGGTAACTGCCGCGAGTTCGCGCGACCCTGTGAGGAAATCCGCATGAATATGGGTTTCAAAAATATGCGTAATCTTCATTTTGTTTTGTTCGGCTATCTCTAAATATGTGTCAATATCCCGCTTGGGATCTATAACTGCAGCAACCCCTGCTTTTTGACAACCAATAAAGTAACTGGCTTGCGCTAAAGACTTGTCGTAAACGTGTTGAAAAAACATATCAATTGAATTTAGTTACAAATAAATACATAATGTAAAATTCAGCTATCATGCTTTAGCAAATAGTGACAAATATCACATTTTGATTTTTTTTCGTTTTCGTACTGTCGGATTCCAATTTCAATCAGTCTTTTTGGCAAGCATTTATGCATAAAATGGCGAAATACTGTATAGAAAAATCTCCCTCCCACTAATCCGTTCAAATTACATTGAATGAAAGTGAAAAGCGATTTAGCCATTAACGTGACAAATATCACCGAATATAAAGTACGAAAAGTAAAAATTTGCAGTAAAATACTTCCAATGGAAATGTTCGGTTATCTAGCGTCTGTTATTATTGGAGTATCCTTGGGACTGATTGGCGGAGGGGGCAGTATATTAACTGTGCCAGTATTAGTTTATCTTTTCCACATCGAGCCCATTTCCGCTACTGCCTATTCCTTGTTTATTGTGGGTAGCAGTAGTTTGGTTGGTGCCGTGCCAAAATATAAGCAGGGCAATGTGAATGTGAAAACAGCTATCATTTTTGGTATCCCATCAATTTTGGCTGTATTTGCAACTCGAAAATGGATTGTTCCATCTATTCCTACCGTTGTATTGGAATGGGGTAATTGGGTTTTTACTAAGTCACTCTTATTAATGTTGTTGTTTGCCATTCTAATGGTGGTTGCTTCCTTCTCCATGATTAGGTCGAGAAACCAGCAAAAAGAAGAAATAGTGGAACCGCAGGTATTTAATTATCCAATGATTTTTCTTGAAGGAATGTTGGTAGGTATATTAACCGGGTTGGTGGGTGCAGGTGGTGGTTTTTTGATAATTCCTGCGTTAGTTATGCTAAGTAAGCTTCCCATGAAACAAGCAGTTGGCACTTCACTGGTAATCATCTCTGCAAAGTCGTTGATAGGATTTACCGGCGACTTACAAACACAAACAATCGATTGGAAATTATTACTTACTGTGTCGGTTTTAGCAATTAGTGGCATTTTTATAGGCGACCGGCTAAGTAAAAATATTGAGGGTACTCTTTTGAAAAAATCTTTTGGCTGGTTTATACTTTTCATGGGTGTTTTTATCATACTACAGCAACTATTTTTTCCCCTCAGTAATCAGCATTAACTACATGTTGCTCAATTCAGTAAAAAAAAGGATTGCGCTGGCTTCCGGGATGCTGCTATTTTTTTCGGTATTGTATTCGCAACACCAGGAGTTAAATGAAGATCCACTTCTTTGGGGAAAAAGCAAAAAAGCGACAGACAGTAGCCAATTTCATAATAGTTTTTTGGCGGGAACAATGCATGGTCATTTTCGTTCATTTTTCAGCAGTCAATTTAATCAGAATAGCACAGTAGAATATGCACTGGCAATAGGTGGAGGTCTCCAATTTCGAACCCGCCCCATATACCATCTGAGTGCAGGCATTAGTGGCTTTTTTGTTTTCAATGCTTTTTCCTCCAACCTAACGCAACCCCATCCGCTCTCAAAAACATTTAACCGATACGAGATTGGACTATTTGATGTAACTGATCCAGCGAATAAAAATGACCTCGATAGACTAGAAGATTTATTTGTAGAATACAAAAACAAAAAGATAACCGTAACGGTTGGAAGGCAGCCTTTAAATACGCCATTTATAAATCTTCAAGACGGAAGAATGCGCCCCACAGAAGTGCAAGGTATTTGGTCGCAATATAAAAACAAAACCTGGAAGCTCTATATTGGATGGCTCAACCAATTTTCTCCCAGATCAACATTTCGGTGGTACAATACCGGTGGCTCAATTGGCTTATATTCGGTAGGTGTAAATTCCGACGGTACCCCATCTGGGTATAAAAATCAATTAAATTCTAAAGGGGTTGCCCTGCTGGGTTCTGATATTAGGATTGGAAAAAAATACCAACTTCAATTTTGGAACCAACTGACTGACAATATATTTAATAGTAATCTTTTGCAACTGGAGAAAATCCCAGACAGCGTTTCATCTATTTATTTTGGACTACAACTAATTACGCAACAATCGGTAAAGCAAGGTGGACATATTGATCCAAGTAAGCGGTATTTTCAGCCAGATCAATCTTCGTTGGTATGGGGAGGTCGACTCGGAATATGGATGGGCCAATGGGACCACTCCATCAACTTTACCCGAATTACCAAGCACGGTAGATACCTGATGCCACGAGAATGGGGCCGAGATCCTTTTTATACTTTTTTGATGGGTGAACGTAATGAGGGCATGGGAGATGTGCATGCACTTGTGATAAAAAGCAAATACAACTCCGCCAACAATAAAATGATTGGTAATGCCGGTATTGGTTATTTTAAGCTGCCCGATGTTAACAACTATGCCCTGAATAAATATGCATTTCCGAGTTATTTACAATTTAACGCAGATATAAGATATAGTTTTGCTGGATTTTGGAAGGGCTGGCAACTGCAGTTAATTTATTTTTATAAGAAGGCGATTGGAAATACTTATGATGACCCCAAGTACTATATAAATAAGGTGAATATGGGCCATTTTAATTTTATCATGAATTATTATTTCTGATCTTGTTTTATCGTTTTTGTGATGAAAGTCACACATGTTATTACATTATTATAGCATTTTACAGAGAATTCACCAACTACATGAAAAATAATAAGCCAAACAGAAGAAATTTTTTAAAAAATGCAGCCCTCCTGAGTTGGTCTGTTCCGGCCTCCTTTGTTGGTAACGATATACAGCAATTAAATAAACAATATAGTATAACTGGTCAGTTATCTGATCAGGAAACCGCTAATTCATTTACACTGCTAATTACAACTGATATACATGCCCAATTACATACCCACGACGAATTTTTTTGGCAGCATGGAAAGGCAGTGTATAAAAAAAGGGGGGGATTAGCTGTTCTGAAAACTATGATAGACCGATTACGGAAAAATAACCCTCGTGTTATATTGTATGATGGAGGTGATTTTTTTCACGGTCATGGAGTTGCATCACTTTCTGAGGGGGAAGCTTTGATTCCGCTGATGAATGCTTTTCAGTACGATTTAATTCTTCCGGGTAATTGGGAAGTTGTGTACAAGAAGAAAAAAATGCTGTTTGATATGGGGCATGCAACAGCTGCAAAAATTTGTGCTAATATGTGGCATCAAACCAAGGATGCCGATAATGGAACACTCATTTATCCACCCTATTGGATAAAGTATATTGCCGGTGCTAAAGTGGGTTTTATTGGATATACCGATCACCTAGTTCCTAAGCGACAATCGCCGGCCTATAGTGAAGGTATCCGGTTTACCCATGCCACGGATAATGTTGCCAAATACATAAGTTTTTTAAGAGAAATAGAAGGTTGTGGCATTATCTTTATTGTAACCCATATGGGTTTGGCCCAACAGGTAGGGCTCGCCAATCACCCCTCAGTTTCAGGAGCTGATTGTATTATTGGTGCCGATACGCACGAAAGAGTTAGAAAGCCAATTCAAGGAAAATATACAAAAGTGGTAGAATGCGGGGCTTTTGGCTCTTTCTTAGGTAAACTGGATATACAGGTTAAAGATGGTAAAATGGCATCCATGCAATACGAGTTAATGGATGTTGATCCGAAATTATATCCTGCAAATCCGCAAATGTTGAAGTTGATAGATACGGCTACCCAACCTTATCAAAAAGAGTTAAATCGGGTAATAGGTTATACAGCAACTCCCCTTGTTCGCTATTTTGTTTTAGAAACGCCGATGGATAACCTTATTACGGATGCGGTTATGTGGAAGTTTGCTCCCGACATTGCCCTTAGTAATGGATTTAGATTTTGTCAGCCACTGGCAGTAGCCGATTCTCAAAAACCAGTGCCAATCACAAAAGAATTTTTATGGAATATGTTGCCAGTAGATTCTGTTGCCAAAACAGGTACAGTTACTGGAGCACAACTTTTAGAGTGGCTAGAAAAGGAACTCGAAAATGCCTTTGCTACCGACCCTTCTAAAAGATTCGGGGGCTGGTTTGTTCGATTTGCAGGTATGGAAGTAAACTGTACCATCGGGCAACCCAAAGGAAAAAGAGTGAACTCAGTAAAAGTAAAGGGACAGCCATTGGATAAAAATAAGCGGTACCAAATTGTAGCTTGTGAACGGGAAGGGGATCCGGATGATACACTTTGCCGCATCGAACAAGTTGCATCGCCCCATAGTACTGGCATTAGTTTACACGAAATCATCCAATCGTACCTGCAACAACATTCGCCAGTGTCTCCCCGTTTGGAGGGCAGAACTACCGCCACTGATCAGCCAGCTACCTTATTAACACAACTTCAAGGTACGAGTTACGAATTCCGATAACCCTTCGAAATCAAAACCATGAAGAAAATTCATTTCGTAGGAATCGCTGTATTGGCAATTACAATAGTTTGGTTGATATCATACAATATTATCCGAACACAAGACAATCAAGCCGTTCTGCTAGTAAATGCGGATAGCACTTGGATAGGGCCCAGTATATACCTAGACCATTCCACAAAAGGAGAAGAAAGAGAACTGATTATTTATGGACAAGATTTGATTGCGCATACTGCAAAGTACCTCGGACCTAAAGGGAGTGTTGCCCAAATTACCAATGGGATGAATTGCCAAAATTGTCATTTACAGGCAGGCGGAAAGGCTTGGGGAAATAATTATGGAGCAGTTTATTCAACTTATCCAAAATTCCGCGAAAGAAGCGGTATGAAAGAAAGTATTTACAAAAGAGTAGCTGATTGCATGGAAAGAAGTTTAAATGGTTCTCCCGTTGATAGTAATAGCCGCGAATTTGCAGCTATTTACGCCTATCTGAAATGGTTGGGGCGTGCTGTGCCAAAAGGGGAAAAACCAAAAGGATCAGGTATTCAAAAACTTAGTTTCCTAGAACGTGCGGCTGATCCAAAAAAAGGAAAGGTTATTTATGTACAACAATGCCAAAGTTGCCATGGATCTCGTGGGGAAGGGCTGTTGGCATTAGATGAAAAAGAATATGCCTATCCCCCTCTCTGGGGAGAAAATAGCTATAACGATGGAGCCGGTCTTTTTCGTTTGAGCAATTTTGCTGGCTATGTAAAAAATAATATGCCTTACCAGATTGCATCTCATAAAAATCCAACGCTAACTGATGAACAATGTTGGGACGTGGCTGCCTATGTGAATAGCCAAAGCAGACCACATAAAGACCAATCAAAAGATTGGCCCAATATTGCCAGAAAACCTATTGATTTTGCATTTGCACCCTATCAGGATAGCTTTTCCGAAAAACAACACAAATATGGGCCTTATCTGCCTATACAACAATTTTATAAACAATAAATCATCCTTCTATGTTTGCATTAACACAACAACCCTGGCCCTGGTATATTGCAGGTTTCGTTATCGGTCTCATAGTTCCGGCTTTACTTATTTTAGGGAACAAAACCTTTGGAATTTCCTCCAACCTGCGACATATCTGTGCGGCCTGCTTTCCTGCCGATTTGCCATTTTTTAAGTATGATTGGAAAAAGGAAATATGGAACTTTTATTTTATTGGAGGCATCATTGCCGGAGCATTCATTGCTAATCAATTCCTTTCATCTCAAACTCCCATGAATATTCATCCAGACTTACAAAAAGAGTTAGCTGGCTATGGAATAACTAACCTGAATGCACTATTGCCCCCCGAACTTTTCAGCTTTTCTTCCCTCTTTACAATAAGAGGCTTTATTGTACTAGTAGTTGGTGGATTTTTAGTTGGCTTTGGAACACGATATGCAGGAGGCTGCACTTCCGGCCATTCAATCATGGGACTCAGCAACTTGCAATGGCCATCATTGGTTGCCACCATTTGTTTTATGGTAGGCGGTTTTTTGATGTCGAATTATATTTTACCCTGGATTTTATCCCTTTAAAAAATTAAGCATATGAATCAACCCATCGTACAAAATTTAGATGATAATACCGCCTGTGTGAATGCATCACAACAAATCCATCCCTGGTGGTATAACTTGAAATATTCAGCAGTAGGTATCATTTTTGGAATCGTTTTTTATAAGGCTGAGATCATTTCCTGGTTCCGGATACAAGAAATGTTCCACCTGCAGAGTTTTCACATGTATGGTGTAATTGGAACTGCCGTAGTAGTGGGAATTATTTCTGTTTTCATCATCAAAAAACGGAATATCAAAACCATCCATGGCGAAAAAATAACCATCGCTGATAAAGAATTTAATAAAGGACAAATTTATGGCGGCTTACTTTTCGGGTTTGGCTGGGCAATCACCGGTGCTTGTCCGGGTCCACTATTTGCACATATAGGTGCAGGATTTTTCTCCATTCTAATTGTAATAGCAAGCGCAATTGCTGGTACCTGGACCTACGGTTTTTTGCGGGATAAGTTGCCCCATTAATCAGCGCAACTAGTTACCCAGTTTTGTTCAGCAACACTGGAGGATCGGAGTATAGGTAAGTAGCACTTGTAATACATTGTAATACAAGCTGTTATCCGATTTATATCGTAAAATCCTGCAATTTTCGTATATTTGCAGTTGGCTTCAGCCTACTATGGGGTCGTATTGGTTTCGACAGCATAGGTTACGGTTGGTGTAAGCATGCAGTGCGTTGGATAATTAGCACTTAAATCTGAATACCCGAACCTCAAATGGCAATACTCAGTATGCCATGGCTGCTTAATCAGTGATTAAGTAACCATTTGGGCCGCCGCACAGGTTGTTCGCTTACCAGGTGCCGCCGCCGACTCAAAACAAAAGCGAATGCTGGGGCAGAAGGCTGTGACTTCCCCTTAAGACCATCCAGCTAAGTTCTTCATAGGTTGGTTCATTTCCGGTGAGGTTCCGAAAAGCAATAATGAAATAAGCATGTAGAAAGCTAATGGTAGCGATGTTTGGACAGGGGTTCGACTCCCCTCGACTCCACACCACAACGCCTCATAAACGAATGGTTTATGAGGCGTTAATGTTTCGGTATACTTGCAAGTAAATACACCCCATTTTTTTACAACTTTCTTTTTATTAATAATTCAGTAAAATGTTTTCAGAAAATACCCGAAAAAAAATTAATAATATTTCTACAGGAAATATCATCGCGGGGGCATAAGATACTTGCACAACATTTTGAAATCTCTCTTCAGTAAGTTTTCAAAAAGTACAACGGTTAAAACCGACTTAGATTGTAAATCAGACATCAAAAAAGAGCAGGCCAAACTGCTAACTTATTACTGTACAAAAAATTACGGGTAACCAATCTGCAATCAAAAGATAGATTTTTAACAAGAGGAAGGGAAGCAAGCGTTTACCTAAATAAAGATGGAAAGACATTTATAAAAATTAATGATGCTATTTACTATGCTAAATGGTTGGAATTCGTTTTCAGTTTACCCTTCAATAATTTAAAATTTTCAAATACAGCTTACACTTTTATTGGATTTGTAATTGGTGATAGCATTTTGTAGGCAATTCTAGAGCAACAGTTTATTATTTCCGATAGCCTAGCTACTCTGGTTAATATAAATTAATTATTGGCATATAATGGATTTGAAAATGCACAATGGAAAATTGTTTTTTGACTTTTGTGGTGTCAATCGATAATTATTTTAAGCACTAATTCTTATGAGTAATTTAAAATATATAAAAAATTCTATCTAGATAATTAAAAGATGGTATATTGACTTTGATATTAAATTAAGGGGCAAACTAAGGATAGATTGAATAAAACATGTAATGTTACTTCAAGGTCAAAATCTGATATAATTCGAGATGTACGTTTTAAATTTAGGATGAAGAAATTTAAAGAAATATTTAATCATAAATAAAAATATATTAGTATATTTAATTTCCATCATTTATAAATAATATGAGAAAATCATTAACTTTTATAATTTCGGGTGCGCTTTTAATTTCGTGTTCGAAATCATCTGATACTAATTCAGCGCCAACCAATCCGGTTACATCAACACCAGTTACAACTCCGCCTGTGCAGGCTGGGACTTCAAAAAATTATTTACAGACCTCCTACGAACTACAAAAATCTGAAATTAATATTGATTTAGTTTCATTGAGAAATTCAAATAATCAAACTGCGGCTGGCTTTTTAGCAGTCGCTTATCTTGATATTAATGGGGATCGAAAAGATGATATTTTCATAAATCCGCTTTTAGGTTCAAACAATAGAGCCACTGGAGAGATTTATTTATATAAAAATGGAAATTATGTTTTAGATAATTCTTACTTCACAACTCCGCCATCACTTATTCATGCAAGAAAAGCTTTAGTTGGGGATTATAATAATGATGGTATGCCTGATATATTCATCACAGGACATGGATACGACCAACCTCCATTTCCTGGAGAATATACTGAATTGCTCTTGTCTAATTCATCAAAAAAATACGATTTAATTAAATTTGATACAAAAATTGGTTTTTATCATGGAGCTTGTTCCGGTGATATTGATAAGGACGGTGATTTAGATATATTTGTTTTAGCTCCGTCAAACTCATATTTTCTTATAAATGATGGGAAAGGAAATTTTAGTATATCTACATCTCAAATTGATATAACAAAACTTAGTGGTCAGTACCATTGTGAGCTTGTTGATATAGACAAAGATGGATACTTAGATTTAGTAATTGGTGGTCACGATATGGAAGCATATAATAAAACTCAAATATTATGGGGGTCATCATCTCATAAATATGATTTTTCAAATAAAACTGAAATTCCTAGTGTCGAATATTTTGGGGTAGTAACCGACTTAGATATTGCTGATTTAGATAATGATGGAATTAATGAATTAGCAATAACACGAACAGGCGGAAAAGTTATTAATAACTCATTTTCATATTTTTATCAAGGTTGGTATATTCAAATAATAAAATTATCAAACAGAATTGCATCAAATGTTACATTATCATTCATAGAAAAAAATTCTAAAGATTATTTAGTTAATAACCCATGGATTATTTGGATGCGTTTTGAGGATTATGATAATAATGGTAAAATTGATTTTTTTAGCACAAGATGCGGTGGAGCTGACTTCGTAAGATGGGAACTTCAAAATGGGAAATTGATCAGAATAAATTAAGAATATACTAAAGGTCGCCAACCCGGTTCTGTTGAATATTTAGCTCAGTTCCTATCAATGCCCAAAGTGTTGAACATATTTGACAACTTAAGGCAACTTTAGTAATAAGAAAGATCTCCCGCGTTACCCGTTGTTCCACAAACTTCTTTAAAGTAAAAAGACTTAAAATACCCAAGGTATAAAATCGAGATATGTGAGAAGCCTCACGCTCCTTTAAGGGGCTAGGCGGATATAAGGCCCAAGCCACAGGTCAAGTGTCGCAGACTGAGCAAGTGATAGGTTGCAAATGATGAGGATATAAAATTTATAGACCCAAGTAGTACAAAGGTTGAGCTCAAATATAATATTTGATACTACATTGTTGTTGATATTATTCATCTTCATAAAAAAACCTGCAAATAGTTTGCAGGTTTTTTATGATGTGTGCT
>JBBAJQ010000015.1:0-52997 GCA_040403945.1 Sediminibacterium sp. | reverse complement strand
TTTACAATTTCGCATATAGTAAAATTAAAAGTAAATCAACAGCAGTAGGAAACAGACAAAGTAAACAGGATATACACTTACTACTCAAACTTTATCCAATCGATGCTAAACAGATTTTTGCGAGGAATACCTTTACATACCAAGTAGATATTTTTTACACCAGCCGTATTTTGTAAAATACATTTATAAGTAAAATAATTTTTTGATGCCTCCAGCGGAATTTCAACTTTCCCCAACAATGGTCCAGAAACACTTCCCGACCGAACTTCAACTGTACCACCCTGATGAGGATTAGCATGAATTAGTAAAGTGGCATTTTCTTTTACATTACGAATATTGGGATAGTAAAGAAATCCGGAATGCTGGCAACTGGACACTTCAAATCCCGCAGCATTTTCCCCTTTTTTAACTAGATTACCCGCCATGTACCACTCCGCTTCTATATTATCCCAGTTAGCATCATATTGGCCAACTCCATTATCAAAATGTTTAGATAAAAGAAGTGTATCATCAACCATCGTACCATCCTGCTTATAGTGCAGGTAGGTTATATAAGATTCCCGATAATGGGCTACTTCTTTTCCTAAATGGAATTTACACCAGGTATGAAACCATTGATTATTCCACATAAAGTAATTACCATGTGCCTGCTGCGTTAATCCGAATTTGCCAAAACCAGAATTTCCTCTGCGCTCATAGGGTCCATATATATTGGGAGAAGTTGCATAATGAGATCCTGCAGATAAATAATAAGTGCCATTATATTTATGCAGATTAGGCTTATCATTAGCGGTAAGAAATTCATTTGTTCCTGTAAAAATAATTTTTCTGGGTGTTTCTGCCAGCGTAACCATATCGTCGTTTAATTTGGCAATATAATATCCTAACTGAGGGCTATCATCCCGGTGATGTCCGAAAGCTATATACGCAGAATGGCCCGCATCATCATCCATCAAAATGGTGGGGTCATATTCCTTAGAAGTGGTTAATCCGGTATCTAATAATGGTTTACCCAATGCATCGGTAAAGGGACCGGTAGGACTATCGGACACCATTACACCAGTAGAAATATTTTTATTAGAAAAGTAGAAATAGTATTTGCCATTTCGAAAACCCATATCGGTTGCCCAACAATCCGTTGACTTACCCATGTACGTTTCTGTGGGTAAAATTGTTCTTTCGTGCTTCCAATTGAGCAGATCGTCAGTAGACCAAATATGCCAGTCGGGCATCACAAATCTACCTTTTGTTTTTAGTGAATCGATGTCTCGTGTACTGTAGAGATAAGGCTTACCGTTGAAAATAAAAATATGGGGATCTGCCATTCCTATATAAGGAACTATGGGATTACCCTTATGATAGGTATCCGATTGTGCCTGACTGGAGGAAAGCATCAAAAAAAAAGTAATCCAAATTAAACAGGCAATTGGAAGAAGTTTTCTATATAGCATAATACATTTTATTTTATAATAGCACACTCATTTTACTTTTATTTCGAACATAGCAATGCCCCCTTAAGACAATATACACATCTACAAATCCGGTTGTTGTTAAAACAAATCAATCAGCAATGCTGAAATATGATAGAACCTGTGTAGCAATTGAAATTCCCATTCAACTGACATACATACAACAAATTCATTTTATCAAATTACATGGTGTAACGGAGCATACTGATAACAGCAGTACCGGATGCAGTTATTGAGTTGACAAAAATATAGGCTCGGTACTTTCTATCACTTGTTTCCACCCAAACACCTGCTTCAGCCCTTAACCCAATTGCATAATTGGGCATATCATTCATATCTAACTGCTGAAAGTCGATATCATCTACATAAACTCCATATTGCAAATTGGCGAGGTTACGATCTTGTAAACCAAAAACTTTTCTGATTTTAGCACTTTTATTCACACCAGCTGGAAGCGTTACGCCAGGTAGATAAACAGGGTCGGCACCCGGTGAAACCAAAGCATGGGTAAAAGTAGTGGGGGAAGCCCGATATAAATAAACCAAATCAATTTTTCCTGGATTGGCAGCAGCAGCTGTTCCATTGTAAACAGCCATATCTTCAATAGAAATATAGGCATTGGCACCATTAGATACTGCCAGATTTTTCTTAATACTCATTCGAGAGATATTGTAAGGCCCCATATTATAAGAAGCAAACTGTCCATTGCTTGCACTAACTGAAAATTTAAATGAAACGGTTTTACCCATGGCAGAGTCCGGAACCACATAATAATAGCGAAGCGTGGCGGCATTGGTATCCACACTAAAAGCCATGATGGTAGTTTTATTCACATTAAATGAAGGTGCCCCCACTAGAACTGGAACATCCACTCCACTTGTATTTGTATAAAAGGAACGATTTTCGAGAAATGTTCCGGTAGCTCCACCATAGGTTGCTTCTACTTGAGCTGTAGCTAATTTACCCAGTGGCTTTGGCATAGCCATTGCATAGGCAAATTCCATGGGAAGATTGGCAATATTGGGGCCTAGCGACCTTTTTATACAATCATTGGTTAATTGTGATACCGGATCAGGAATTGCGTATTCTTTTTTGGTACAAGAAAAGAGCAACCCAGAAAATAGCATGAACAAAAAAGAAAATCTAACAATTTTATGTAACATAATATAGATATTATAATGTGATTACTAAAACTTAATGATTAGTTTATAGGGCTTTCGTACCTGACGGTCACCGGAAACAACGGTATACACTTTCGGATTTGCCAAATCGGATAAATCGGTTTTACCAGTAACTTTTGGGTCTAACTTACAATCCGTTGCCAGTGTAAATTGCGGGTACACATTCTTCAAATCAGTACCGGCTAATACGGTAACATTAATGGTTTGCGCAACGGTATCAATAACAGCTGCTCCATTTCTTACCGTTATATAATCAGTACCCAGTAATTCAAAGTTACTTACGAAACACTCTCTTCGAAAAGTAATCAGCAATCCATCTTCATCTACTGGTAAATTTTTATTACAAGAGAGAAAAGGAGCAGAAAATAGTAGAATTACAGCAATTAGTTTAACATATTTCGTCATAAAAAATCTTTAAATTTAAAAAATACTATCTCCAAGGGATATTTTGGGTAAGATTAGGATTTCTATCTCTTTCGCCTGGTGGGATGCGGAATATATAAGCTTGTTTGTACACTAAATCACTTGAATTGAGATAGAATTGCTCTCGGTTAGCACCATAGGTGTCTTGTCTCCATACGCCAACACCTCCTGGCCCACCCCATACTCTTTCAATAGCGCGCCAGCGGCGTAAATCGAATCCCCGATATCCTTCCGCAACCAGTTCAATTATTCTTTCCTGTTCAATTGCATTAAAGAAAACCTGCTTATTTGCAAATTTTGCTGGTTGCAGTGGTGGCAAATTTCCTCGGCGCCGGATCTGATTAAGCAGAGAAACCGCAAAGGCCTCGGGCCCTACCACTTCATTGATGGCTTCTGCATACATAAGAAACACATCGGCCAATCGCATTACTGGCCAAGCATAATCGCCTTCGCTTCTACCCTGTCCTTCATAATTTCTTACAAATTTCCTGAAAACATATCCAGAGTTGGTTCCGTCGGTGTTGTAAGAAATATAATTTACGCCACCTATATTAATATTCACTGCCCATGAATTATAGATAAAAGGAGAAAATCCGGTAGACTTAAATGAGGTAAGACCAATACACATTTCATAATCCCACATCATGGTAGATTTCATCCGATAATCGCGATTAGCATATGTGTTGGGATTTACGGCTGAATTTAGGGTGGTTCTTGCAGTAGTATTGGTAGTTGGATTCAACTGAACCATTTTGGGGGCGAAATCACCGGTGGTAGTTAATTGATATCGATCGGCAATTTCGTAGCGGGGAGAAACCCAACACTGGGAACCCTCAACAGTACGTCCGGCAAAGTCACGCATTAATTCTTCACCCTGTGATGGATTGGTAGGGGTACCGGAATGGGTAAATACCATTATCATTTCAGAGGCTCCATTCGCTTTGGGAGTAAAAAGTTCAAAATAATTTGGAAGAATATCTGCTTTTCCCAAAGCGTCTATTTGACCAGGATCTCCGTTTTTATAGAGGGTTAAACCAAAATCATTGATAACCGACTTAAAATCTGCAGCGGCGGCAGCATAGGCCGTTTGTGCTTCTCCGGCATCTTGTTTAAAGCCTTCCAACTCGGGCCATCCATTCTTTTTCCACGATGCCCAATATAAATTCAGTTTTCCTCTGAATGCGAGTGCTGCAGGTTTAGCAGCGCGTCCTAATGCAGAAGATTTTATAGGTAATTTATTTACCGCATAGGTAAAGTCGGCCATAATAGAATCTTTGATCTGACCTATAGGCATTCTAGGTAATAAGGCAACCTCACTGTTATCGTAAATAATCTTCCCTATATAGGGCACATCACCCCACATAGAAATCAAACGGAAATAAGTCATCCCACGTAATAACCTAGCTTCAGCAATAATACTCTCCAAAGTAGCCAGTCTAGCACCCGTTGCGGTGGGCAGCATTCGGAGGGTGATATTTTCAATAACATAATTGGCCCGATTTACACTACCATATAGGTAAGTATAATATTTATCAAAAGAAGAACCATAATTAACTGGTAAATAAGAAGCCCCTTGATAGGCATCCCCGCGTAAAATACTACCACTGGTAGCACTGGTTCCCCGCACACGGGTATATTCTGCTTGACCCTCAAAATAATAATCCCGGTCAAAAACAGCCCTTGCGGCAAAATAGGCAGACATCAGCGCACTGGTTGCATCCTCATCCGTTTTCCAAAAATTTTCGGCGGCCAACGCATCAGTAGGTACCTGATTGAGCAAATCTTTTTTACAAGATTGTTGCAAAAACAAAGTACCCATTAGTAGAATGATAATGGCTATTTTGTTAGGTAGAATAGATTGTTTCATCAGTATACTTTTTTAGAAACTTAAATTAACAGCAATAGAATAGGATTTATTAATGGGGTACACATTATTGTCGTCTCCCTGCTTTTCTGGATCCAAACCACGGAATGAGGTAAATGTGCCAATATTCTCAGCAGACCCTACGATACGCAATTTGGTAAAACCCAGTTTGGCAAGCACTTTAAAGGGAACTGTATATCCTAATTGTATATTTTTAACCCGAACAAAGCTCATGTCATCCAACCAGAAACTGGTAGCCAAACGATTATTTCCGCTACCCCCCAATCTGGGCCAGATACCTTCGCGGTTATCCCAAGACCAAGGATTGGTCCAATGCTCCCAGGAAGCAGCATAGCGGGCAGTGGGAAAATTGGTATTGTTATATAAGGTTTGCCAATAATCTTTTCTGCCAGTTGATCCCTGAAAAAATATGGTAAAATCCCATGCTTTGTAAACCACAAAAGCGTTAAGAGAAAAAGTAGTGGTGGGTCTTTCTTGTTGAAAATTTGAATATGCTTTTCTGTCTTCTGCTGAAATTCGACCATCTCCATTTAAATCCTTAATCAGCAAATCCCCGGGGGCTGCTCCCTGAGGAACATTTTTATAAATGTCATTCCACGATTGTGCAATACCCATGTCTTCGTACCCATAAACAAATTGATATGGCATATCCAGAAACACATTGCCTCTCAGTAGAAGGGTATTCCATTTCTGTAATCGATTATAGTTAAAGGCAGCATTCATATTTACTCCGTACTGAATTTTGCCAATTTTATCCTTCCAGCCCAGATCAAATTCAAAACCTTGATTTCTCAAGTTCCCAATATTGGTTCTCGGAGCGGGTGAGTAGGCTGCACTTAGCAGGTTAGAAAATTCGGAGGGTCTGTTCATCCCCGTAGTTAATCGATTATAAAAATCCAATGAGGCAGTTAATCGATTTTGCAAAAATGTCAGATCCATACCTACGTTAAATACAGTAGAAGTTTCCCAGGTCAACAATTCATTAATCATTCTGCTATTGGCAAAACCCCTTTGCACAGAGGTACCCGTTACATAATTCAATGCCGAAAGAGTTTCCCGCTGTTCATATCTACCTACCCCACTATTGTTACCGAGGCTTCCAAGGGAAGCCCTTAATTTACCACTGGTTAAAAACTTGTCGGTATAGCGATTAACAAATTTCTCTTCAGTAAATTTCCAACCTACTGCAATGGAGGGAAAGAAACCAAATCTGCTTTCAGGTAAAAACTTTGAGGAACCATCTATACGAAAGTTCATCTCAAACAAATATTTATTGAAGCCGGTATAATTAAATCTACCTACATATGATTGTAATCCTTCAGCACTGGATGTACCACTGGTTGATTGAATATCGGTAAGTGCTGCATTAATTTCTCGCAAACTGGGATGTAACCGGTCGTTCCGGGCACTTCCCTGAGAGCGCGCATACCAATACTCTTCATTATAAAGGAATAAGGCAGCTATATCGTGATTACGACCAAATTTTTTCACGTAATTCAAACTCGCATTCAACAAAGTCTTATACCCAGTGCTGGTAGTATTCGAAATACCAGCAGAGGCACCAACATAGGTTCTGCTTCCAAATGAACCTGTTTGAAAATTATAGGCCTGATTAGGAATGGGTGCACTCCATGAAAATTGATTATAATAGTTTAGTGCATAGTCAATCCGTGCTGTTAAGCCTTTGATAGGAGACCAATCGATATACATTTGCGAATTAATCTCTTGGCGGTTATTTTGAGAGGGATTATTTATATATAAAGTATACGGATTATATGCCTGCGGATCTTCCCCATATGCCATTACACCTCCAAAATAGCCAGTAACCGGGTCGTAGGGAGTTAACCCTGCAATGGCATATTGCATATCATTACCGGCGGTATTGGAAGCATCCGGATCATTAAAACCCTCTGATAACGCATACCGATATACTGACCAGTTTCCATTAAAACGAAAACCAATGTTCATATTTTTTCTAGCCTTAGCGTCAAAATTGAATCGGGCATTATACTGTCGGTAATCATTATTAATTTGTAGTCCTTTTTCATCCTTCACCCCAGCAGAAATATAGAAATTGGAGTTCTCATTTCCGCCAGTTGCCGATAAATTGTAATTGTTAAACATGCCGGGGCGTAAAATTATATCCCATACGTCCGTATTAGGAAAGCGCAACCGATCTATCATAGTTCTTGCCATCCATTCATCTACCGTACCCAATTTAAATAGCTGGTTTCCCGGTAAAGTATTCACAGCAGTTCTTCTCTGGGTAACTGTTAATGCCCTTGAATAGTCATTCATAAAATCCAGACCCCGGGTAGGAGCTACTACCGAATTATTACTAGCAAAATTCACTGAGGTTTTCTTAGACCCTTTTCCGCTGCGCGTTGTTATCAGTATTACGCCATTTGCTGCGCGAGATCCATAAACCGAGGCAGAAGTTGCATCTTTTAATACAGATATGGTTTCAACATCATTGATATTGATGCGATTGATATCTACATCCGGCATTCCGTCTACTACAATTAGTGGACTGGCATTATTTACTGTACCCAATCCTCGAATAATTAAACTGGCTTCATTATTTCCAGCCATCCCCGAAGATTGAATGGCCTGCAATCCGGGTACCAGACCAGATAAAGCTGCGGAAACATTGGGTAATGCTCTACTGGTAATTTTTTCATCAACATTAACCTGAGAAACTGCGCCCACCAAATTAACCTTCTTTTGCCTTCCATATCCTACAACCACTACATCATCCAAGGCAGTTGTTTTAGCTTTCAAAACAATCAGGTATTCATTTTTTTCATCCACCTTAAGAACAAAATTTTCAAACCCGGTGGACGATAACACCACTTCATCCCCAACGGTTACTTTCAACTTAAAAAAACCCTTGCCATCCGTTGTGGTTCCGTTATTAACATTTTTTATACTTACGGAAATATTGGGGAGTAAATCACCAGATTCACCTTTCACCACACCAGTAATAGATTTCGATTGAGCACTTACCTGGAGAGAAAGCATAGAAAAAACCAACAGAAATACTGCGATATGCACAGGTACAGATTTCCAATAATAAAAAGGATGTTTCATAAGCAAATCGTTTTCGTTTTTTTCGGAGCCTTGGAAGGCAGCAACTAGATTACATCATAAACATACAGGATGTAACTATTTTTTATAAGTTAATATTGACCTAATTAGTTAGAAAAATGACACTATTATTAAATTATCATAAAGAGAATAAGGCATGGAAAACAAAAAAGCAAAATAAAAACCGATCTTTAATTTTTTCAGAAAATAACAACGCATAAGTTATTAATAAACAACAGATTACGAAATTAATTTTAAAGAGCAGTTTACCGTGAATGACAGTCATTTTTATTAATTTTTCTTTGTACTTAATCCGTCATTCCTAACAGAATTTTCAATTTCTGACTTGTATTTCACCAAAAAATGCATGTATTTTTAGAGAAAGGTTACCCTATAAAATTTCAACGAATAGGGCTCTGTTAATTAAATAAGTCTGGTAAACTAAATAAAAAAAATTGATGTGCCTTCCATTAAATCAAAGATGAATTTGTTTACAATTTTATATCTATACTCATGATAAACCAAGTGCAATACGCAAAATTTCGCCAATCAATTTTTTCGGCAATTGCGAACAGATCAATAGTTTATCCCTATTTTTTGGTAGTAATATTCCTTTTCCTTCTCCCCTCCTGTAAGCTATCACAGAGATCGGTTAGTAAAAATAAGAAAACGATTGAGAGCGCTTTGTTGCAAGCCATGAATTGGCAAGAAGCGCATCCCATATTTGCAAAAGCCCCCACAGACTGGACGAATGGTGCTTACTATTTAGGAGTAGCTAAAGCGCATCAGGCAACAAGTAATCAAGTTTTTGAACAAGTACTCAATAAAATGGCTAGCCGAAATAATTGGCAACCCTGGGAAAGATACTACCACGCAGATGATTTAAATATAACCTACAGTTATCTGTATTTACATGCTTTAAAAGCAACCGAGGTAAATCTAGCCCCAACAATACAAATTATTACAGATCACCTTTTTAAAGACCATGCATGGAAAAAAGGCATAGTAGATTCAAGTAAAGGGAAAAATGAGCCGAACGAAAAGAAAATATTATGGTGGTGGTGCGATGCACTTTTTATGGCACCTCCGGTGATTGCTAATTATGCTAAACAGTTTCAACAAGCGCAACTATTGCAGGAGATGGATAATTATTACCTACAAACCTATCAACTTTTATACGACAAAGAAGAACATTTATTTTATCGTGACACTCGGTTTTTATGGAAAAATAGTCCCTTGGATATAAAAGAAAAAAATGGCAAGAAAATGTTTTGGTCTCGGGGAAATGGGTGGGTATTGGCAGGATTAGCACTTTTACTGGCCGACTTACCCCAGGATCATTCCACCCGCAATTTTTATGTGTTGCTTTACAAAGAAATGGTAGAAAGAGTAAAAGACTTACAGCCTGAAGATGGCTTATGGAGAACCAGTTTATTGTCACCTGAATCTTATAACCATGGTGAAGTAAGTGGAACAGGTCTATTCACCTTTGCCATTGCCTGGGGAATAAATAACGGATACTTGCCTTCCTCTATATACCGACCAGTAGTTACCAAAGCTTGGAAAGCACTTGCAGCTTGTCAACAATCAGATGGTAAGGTTGGGTGGGTACAAAATATCGGAGCAAATCCTATGCCTGCCAGCTCGGAGAGTTGGCAAAATTTTGGCACTGGCGCTTTTATGTTGGCAGGTAGTGAGATATACAAACTAAAGTAACCCTATGAAAAACAAACAATATTTACTCTGCCTGATTTTTGCCTGTTTCCTGCCGTTTGCAATGATTGCGCAAACACAGAAGCCGAATATAATTTTTATTTTAACAGACGATCATCGCTGGGATGCACTTGGCTTTGTTGGAAATTCAATTATCCGAACACCCGAGATGGACCGACTAGCTTCAGCAGGCACCTATTTTACAAAAGCCCTCGTAACTACTCCAATTTGTGCAGCAAGTCGGGCTTCCTTACTTACGGGTTTATACGAAAGAACGCATGGATATACTTTTCAAAAACCCAAATTAAAGGAACCCTATGCTGCCATGATATATCCGAAAATATTGAAAGAAAATGGGTATCATGTAGGTTTTTACGGCAAACTAGGGGTAATACTTGATAATCCAAAGCAGTATTTTGATGTGAGTGAAATATACGATAGAAGTAATCAACCTGAAAGAGCAGGATATTTCTATAAAAAAATTGGCAACGACACTGTTCATCTTACGCGCTATTCCGGCTATCAGGCAACCCAATTTATTAAAGAGGCTCCTTCTGATAAACCTTTCTGCCTTTCGATTTCATTTAGTGCACCTCACGCGCACGACAATTCAAAAGACCAATATTATTGGCAAGCAAAATCAGATACCCTGTATCAAAATATTCAAATACCGCCCCCTCCATTGGCTGATTCAAGCTACTTTACTCAATTACCTTCACCTGTAAAAGAGGGATTTAACAGAACTCGCTGGAGATGGAGATTTGACACCCCCGAAAAATACCAGGAAATGGTGAAAGGTTATTATCGAATGATTACTGAAATCGATCAGGAAATTTCACTTATTAGAGAAGAACTAAGCAAAAAAGGAATTGAGAAAAATACTATCATCATAGTTATGGGTGACAATGGCTATTTTCTCGGCGACCGTCAACTAGCAGACAAGTGGTTGATGTATGATAATTCCATTCGAGTACCCCTGATTATCTACGATCCCAGAAAAAACAAGCCCGCAATAAATAAGAATATGGTTGTAAATATTGATATCCCCGCTACTATTTTAGATGCAGCAGGCATACAAATACCGGCAACTTATCAGGGGAGAAGTCTGCTACCTTTTTTAGACAACTCAAATGACGCTTCAGCAAAGAGAAAATCAATTCTGATTGAACATCTATGGCCATTACGGGAAATTCCCTCCAGTGAAGGAATCCGCACAGATAAATGGAAGTATTTTAGGTATCGACTTATTGAAGCGCCAGAAGAACTGTATGATTTAAAAAACGACCCGCTGGAAACTACCAATTTGGCTGGAATAAAAAAATATGCACCGATACTTAAAAAATTACGGAAAGAATGCGAAACCCAAGCCAATATGTACCAATCCAAGAAATTATGTACAGATGATCCATTTATCGAAAATGTTAAGTTTTAATTGCGAATTGCCAATAAAAAATTCAACTTAGCCTCATGCAGCAGATAAATAAAAACCAAAACGTGAATTATCTGGTGGTTAATCCTCTTGATGAATTATGGGGACTCTATGCAAATTCGATCGGATCTCAAACAATACAACCCAATACGCAATATCCTCCAAAAGGTCACCCATCGTCTTATTGGTTCAAACCCAATGTAGGCAGAGTTCTACAAGAATATCAATTACTGTATATTACCAAGGGGGAGGGCAACTTTGAATCAGCCAGTTGCAAAACTACTAGGGTAACTGCCGGTGAAATTATTTTATTATTTCCGGGTGAGTGGCACACATATCAACCCTCCAAAAACAAAGGCTGGGATGAATATTGGATTGGATTTAATGGAAATTTTACCGACAACTTATTCATAAATAATTTTATCAATAAAAAAAATCCAATCATACACATTGGTTTTAACGAACAAGTTATTGCACTCTTTAAACAAGGAATTGAAATTGCCAGCTATCAAAAAACTGCTTATCAACAATTACTAGCAGGGATTATTAGTCATTTAATTGCAAATATTTTCTATATAGAAAAAAATAATGCCTTCAGGGATAAAGAAATCATTACATTGATAGAAAAAGCTAGGATGATAATGCGTGCCAATTCAGAAGAAAATATAGCACCACAAGAGATTGCCAACTCCTTAAATATCAGTTATAGCTGGTTTAGAAGAATATTTAAACAATATACAGGGTTCTCCCCTTCACAATATCAAATGGAAATAAAAATTCAGCAATCGAAAGATTTATTAAATAGTTCTACAATGAGTATAAAGGAAATAGCTATAACCCTTAATTTTTTGTCTACCAGTTACTTTGTAACCTTTTTTAAATCAAAAACCGGAATTACGCCTTCTGAGTACCGTGAAATGGCGCATGGAAATAATTTATAGTAGCTAATTACATCAACATGAAAATGAGTATCAATAAATGAAACAACAAAATCAACTAAATAAGACTATTTAAGCTGTTTGCACATAACATTGTATAACCTATCCATCATTTATGAACGCAATTTTAGGAGTTATTTTTCATTTTATTGGAGGCTTTGCTTCCGGTAGTTTTTATATACCCTATAAAAAAGTAAAAGGCTGGAACTGGGAATCATTCTGGATTATAGGCGGCTTGTTTTCGTGGGTAATTGTGCCTCCGATTGCTGCCTACCTTACCATACCCAATTTTGTTAGTATAATAAAAAACACGCAGAGTTCCGATTTATGGATTACCTACTTTTTTGGTGTTTTATGGGGCATTGGGGGATTAACTTATGGATTGGGAGTTCGGTATCTGGGAGTTTCATTGGGTAGTAGCATTATCCTGGGCTTGTGTATGGTATTTGGCGCCATTATACCGGCAATGTATTATGATTTTTATCCGATAGAGGGAAAAGATACATTTAGCGGAATGCTGTCGAATTCCTGGGGCATCACGGTTCTGTTTGGCTTATTGGTTTGTATTATTGGCATCATCATTTGCGGTAAAGCCGGTACACAAAAAGAAAAAGAATTGTCGAAAGCATCACAGCAAAATCAAAATGCTGAATATAAGTTTGGCCTGGGGTTATTGGTGGCTATCATTTCAGGAGTGCTGAGTGCCTGCTTTAATTTTGGTCTGGAAGCGGGACAACACATGGCTACAGTTGCCAATTCTCTCTGGAAAGCAGGCCATGCAGATCAGGGAGAATTTTTATATCGAAATAATGTTGTGTATGTGGTATTGTTATGGGGAGGTGTAACTACCAATTTAGTTTGGTGCATGATTTTAAATTTTAAAAACCAATCTTTCAATGATTATGGAAATACCGCTACTCCCCTATTGAAAAACTATCTTTTTTCTGCCCTGGCCGGAACAACCTGGTTTTTACAATTTTTCTTTTATGGCATGGGCGAAAGTAAACTGGGAAATGGGCCCAGCTCTTGGATACTGCACATGGCATTTATAATATTGGTAGCGAATATGTGGGGATTGGTTTTAAAAGAATGGGCAGGGGTTAGTAAAAAGACAATCACAACAATCATCCTTGGCATAGTAATTATAATCATTTCAGTATTATTGGTGGGATATGGAAATTATTTACATAATTAATATCAAATAAACGTGCTACAGAAAGAATTTAAATATGTTAGCTATTTGTGGGATGAAGCAAAAGCGACTGAATTGGCGGGCGACGAAGTGAGTCTACTCGTATACCGATCAAATCTATTGGGTGCCGATTTGCGCCTTACCAACTATGGCGGTGGAAATACCTCCTGCAAAGTTTCAGACACAGATCCCCTAACCGGAAAGTCTGTTGATGTTCTTTGGATAAAAGGAAGTGGTGGAGATTTAGGAACCCTCACCCGTTCCAGTTTATCGGCCCTCTTTCTGGAAAGACTGAGGAGCCTGGAAAACAGATACCGGGGTCTTGCTTATGAAGATGAGATGGTAGCGTTATTTAATCATTGCATTTTCGATTTACAATCCAAAGCGCCTAGTATTGACACCCCCTTGCATGGATTTCTTCCATTTAAACATATAGATCACTTACATCCGGATGCTGCCATAGCTATTGCTGCAGCAAAAGATGGAGAGAGAATTACCCAAGAATTATTTGAAGGTAAAATCGGATGGGTCCCCTGGCAAAAACCGGGATTTGATTTGGGACTCCAACTGAAAAAATGTTACGAACAAAATCCTACTATTCGGGGCATTATGCTGGGTTCACATGGGTTATTTACCTGGGGGGATACGGCATATAACTGTTATTTGAATACCCTAGAGGTTATAGAAAAATGCGCCGGATATGTTGAAGAAAAAATACATGCTCAGCCAGTAGTTTTTTCGGGAGAAAAAATACAACCATTACCAGCACAACAAAGGGAAGTGCAAGCAACCAACTTAGCACCCATACTGAGAGGCTTTTGCTCATCCTCAACTAATATGGTGGGGCATTTTACTGACGATTACCGCGTGTTGGAATTTATCAATTCAAATGATCTTGAAAAGTTAGCCCCTCTGGGAACCAGTTGCCCCGATCACTTTTTAAGAACTAAGATATCACCCCTTGTATTACCCCTTCAGCCAGCGGAGGACTTATCAGATGTTGCAGCCATACAAGAAAAATTACTTCCCGAGTTTGAGGCTTACCGAAAAATGTATGCCAACTATTATGCAACCCATAAACATCCCAATAGCCCTGCTATACGGGATTCTAACCCGGTGATCATTTTGTATCCTGGAGTGGGTATGTTCAGTTTTGCTAAGGATAAGTCAACTGCCCGAATTGCTGCTGAGTTTTATGTAAATGCCATCAATGTAATGCGGGGTGCTGAAGCGATTTCTGCTTACACAGCACTTCCTAAGCAAGAATCTTTCAATATTGAATATTGGTTACTGGAAGAGGCCAAATTACAAAGGCTGCCAGCGCCAAAAGTACTCTCAGGTAAAGTTGCTCTGATTACGGGAAGCGGCGGTGGTATTGGTAAAGCTATTGCCCATAAACTAGCCAGTGAAGGAGCCTGTGTTGTTATAACTGATAATCATGCAGAGAGATTGGAAGAAGCCAAAAAAGATTTCATACAACTCTTTGGAAATGATAAAGTAGCCGCGTGCCTTTTAGATGTTGCTGATGTGAGAAGTATTCAACAGGCTGTATCATCTGCGGTTCTGCGCTTTGGCGGGTTGGATATTATTGTGAATAATGCAGGTTTATCCATTTCAAAAAGTTTGGAGGAGCATACCGAGAAAGACTGGGACTTACTCTATACAGTTTTAGTAAAAGGACAAATGTTTGTTTCGCAGGAAGTGGTACAAATTTTGCGCAAACAAAAAATGGGTGGAGATATCATCAATATTGTAAGTAAAAATGCTTTAGTGAGCGGCCCAAATAATGCCGGGTACGGCTCAGCAAAAGCAGCACAATTACATCTTAGCCGATTACAGGCCGCAGAATTAGGTAAAGATAAAATAAGGGTGAATGTAGTAAATCCGGATGCTGTTATTTCGGGCAGTAATATCTGGAGTGGAGGGTGGGCAGAGGGACGTGCAAAAGCCTATGGAATTAAAGTAGAAGAATTGCCTGAATTTTATGCAAAACGTACGCTTTTACATGAAATCATTTTGCCCGAGGATATTGCCAATGCCTGCTTTGCAATTGTAGGTGGGCTTTTACATAAATCAACGGGAAATACTATAAATGTGGATGGAGGCGTTGCGGCAGCCTTCTTACGATAATTAATATATTCAGCCTGAAAATCAGCATACTACATGAGAATTGATAAAAAACAAATAGAGGCGCATAATACCCAATTGCTGCGGAAACATCAGGTTGCATTTGAATATGCAAAAAATACCCTTCCGAATGTGGAGCCCATCATTGAGCAACTGATTAGCTTCAATATTGCCATCCCCAGTTGGGCTTTGGGAACTGGTGGAACCAGATTTGGAAGATTCTCCGGAACAGGTGAACCAGGCACACTAGAGCAAAAAATGGAAGATATTGGCCTACTCCATGCACTCAATAACGCAAGCGGAGCCATCTCGCTGCATATCCCTTGGGATATTCCTGAAAATCATACAGCCATTCAACAACTAGCTACTGAACTAAATATTCAGTTTGATGCAGTAAATTCAAATACATTCCAGGATCAAATAAATCAACCCCACAGTTACAAATATGGCTCTTTGCAAAACATGAATCCTACTATACGAAAACAAGCTATTCGTCATAATATAGAGGTGATTAAGCAGGGGGAAATGCTCGGATCAAAAGCTCTTACCGTTTGGTTGAGTGATGGAAGTAGCTTTCCGGGTCAGTTGAACTTCAGAAAAGCATTCGAAAATACACTGCAAGGGTTACAGGAAATATATGCAGCACTACCCCCCGATTGGAAAATATTCATTGAATACAAAGCCTTTGAACCCAACTTTTATTCCATGACGGTGGGCGATTGGGGACAATCGTTGCTGTATGCGAATAAATTAGGTGCGCAGGCATTTACGCTGGTAGATCTGGGCCACCATCTTCCCAACGCGAATATCGAACAGATAGTAGCACTATTACTGATGGAAAACAAACTGGGTGGATTTCATTTTAACGATAGCAAATATGGAGATGATGATTTAACGGTTGGCAGTATTCGTCCATATCAGCTTTTTCTGATTTTTAATGAACTGGTAGAAGGTATGCATGCAAGAAAGATGAGCCATACAAGTGATCTTGCTTGGATGATAGATGCGAGTCATAATATAAAAGATCCGCTTGAAGATCTTTTACAGTCTGTAGAGGCGATTATGATTTCGTATGCCCAGGCATTGTTGGTAAATCAACATGCATTAACAGAAGCACAGGCAAATAATGATGTAGTAAAAGCGCAGGAAATTTTGCAACATGCTTTTAGAAACGATGTGCGCGCAATTGTGGCAGAAGCCAGATTAAGAGCGGGTGCTGCTTTAGATCCTATTCAATTTTTCAGAGACCAACAAATTCGAGCGCAACTAACAAAAGAAAGAGGCTCAGACACTAAAGCAACAGGTCTGTAAAATTGGATGCATCATGAATAGCGTACCCGTTGTATTAATTTTTGATATTGGAAAAACCAATAAAAAGTTGCTGCTGTTTGACAGTAATTTCAGTGTAGTTTACGAAAAATCAATACAAATAAATGAAATAACCGATGAAGATGGCTATCCCTGCGAAGATTTAAATATCCTTACAAATTGGATTACCGATTCTTTTGAAAAGATTCGTGCAAATAGTGCTTTTACAATAAAAGGAATCCACTATGCAGCTTATGGGGCTAGCTGGGTATACCTGGATAAAAATGGAAATAGAATAGGTTCCTTATATAATTATTTAAAGCCCTTCAAACCAACAACCAAAGCCTTGTTTGAATCTAAATATGGTTCAATTACCCAACTTTGTTTAGAAACCGCATCGCCAGATCTGGGAAATTTGAATTCGGGTTTACAATTATTCCGGTTAAAAACAGAAAAGCCTGCTTTTTTTTCGCAGATTAAATGGGCACTTCACCTTCCCCAATACATCCACTATTTGATACAGGGTACACTGGCTTCCGACATTACCAGTATTGGTTGTCACACTATGTTATGGAACTATAATTCGAATCAATACCACAGCTGGGTAACAAAGGAGGCATTGGTGCAACTATTTCCACCCATACAATCAAATGTAGGGTTACACGACAGCTCCTCCGCCCTGATTCCCTATTTACGATACTCACCGGAGGAATTTGTACTGATATCAACAGGAACTTGGTGTATCAGTATGAATCCTTTTAATCATCACCCATTAACATTAGCAGAATTAGAACAAGACACGCTCTGTTATTTAACACATACCGGTAATCCAATTAAAGCATCCAGAATTTTTGCTGGTAAAAAACATGAGTTAGGTTTAGAAAAATTGAAATCAATCAGCCTTTCTGAACATGATTTCGATATCGCCTACCAGCAGTTGATGGATGAAATAATAGATGAACAAGTAAAAAGCACTCAAATTGTGCTAAAAAATTCGGAGGTTACCAGGATATATGTGGATGGAGGTTTTAGCAATAATCAACTCTTTATGCGCGGAATTGCGCGGGCTTTTCCGAATTTAGAAGTTTATGCGGCAAATGTTCCACAGGCTACCTCAATAGGAGCTGCATGTGTAGTTAGTGAAGAATGGGATCAGCGTTATTCTACTAAATTTTCTCAATCACTAAAAAGATATGTAAACTAACCATAGATCAATCCGGAAGATTACCAACAGCGATTGGCAGAAGTTTATTATCAATAAAACTATATGAAACAACCCTACAACTTTGCTTATCCATCCATAGATGATTTGATAAGGAAGGCCCGACTTAATATACCCAGATTTGCATTCGAATACCTGGATGGAGGTTGCAATGAAGATGTAAATCTTATAAAAAATACCAATGAGCTTAGAGACATCGAATTAAAGCCATTTTATCTGCGGCCACACCTGGAAGCAAACCTTTCCACTACAATTTTTGGTATTGACTATGCAGCACCTTTTGGAATCTCTCCCATTGGATTACAGGGTTTAATATGGCCCAATGCTCCACAAATACTCGCAAAAGCGGCTTATCGGCACAATATTCCATTTATTCTTAGTACGGTATCTACTGCCAGTATTGAAGAAATTAGCCACCTAACAGAGGGTAAAGCCTGGTTCCAATTATACCATCCCGCTGACAATGATATACGTGATAAAATTATACATCGAGTGCAAGATGCCGGGTTTCCGGTATTAATCATTCTAAGCGATGTTCCCACATTTGGGTATCGACCCAGAGATATCCGCAATGGCTTGGCCATGCCTCCGCGCATGACAATGCAAAATATCTGGCAAATCATGGGCAAACCGCATTGGGCTTTAAAAACTCTTTACCATGGGAAGCCCTCTTTTGCAACTATGCAACCCTATATGCCTGCGGGATTAAATATGCAGCAACTCGGGCAGTTTATGAATAAGACATTCTCCGGCAGGTTGAATGAAGAAAAAATTGCTGCAATTAGGGACAAATGGAAAGGGAAACTGGTTATTAAAGGAATTGCTTCCGAAGAGGATACGGAAAAAGCTATTGAACTAGGGTTGGATGGAATTATTGTATCGAACCATGGCGGCAGACAACTAGATGCAGGACAATCAAGTATTCAATCGCTATTACCCATCGTTGAAAAATTCAAAGACAAAATTACTATAATGATGGATAGTGGTATCAGAACAGGTCCGGACATTGCCCGAACGCTGGCAGCAGGTGCAGCCTTTTCTTTTTTAGGAAGGAGTTTTATGTATGCGGTAGCTGCCCTTGGAAATGAAGGTGCCAATCACGTGATTGCGAATTTAAAAATCCAACTGAAACAGGTGATGGACCAGATTGGATGCTCGCAAGTTGCTGATTTACCCTCGCATGCAGTTATAAAAAAATAACATGCTCTTCATTTTTACCATACAGATACTCAGATACGTTCCATTTACAGAAATACGGTTACACTTTTTCCAGCATACACTCCGGCTGGTAAATCTACAAAAAGCATAGTTTGATTGTTTGAAGCATCCGGAATACAGGTAAAGTCCCTGCCTTTTTTATTAAACAACCCAGGAAGCGTAAGCAATAATCGGCTTAGATACCTAGATGGATCGGAAACCGTTACTGCTTGCACTTTATTGCCCTTCATTTTAATTAATGCCATTCCCTGACTATCCATCCGAAATACTTTGCCAGGAGCAATTTCAATTTTACCGGCCTTATAAAAAGCCAGTTGAACCATCTCAAGCTTTGTATGCAAAACACCCTGAAGCTCAGGGGTATTGGATAGAATAATGATATTTCGATTATTACTTGCAGTTTGCTGTAATTTTTCGGGGGTTATGTCGGGAACTACTATATATTGATACGAATCAGCAGGATCTGCAGTTACCTGTGTGCCTGGGGCAGAAGGAACAACTTTATCGCTATGGTTAAAATAAATTGAAAATACATCTGCTTGCACCAGTTCTTTACTAATATTTTTTTGATCGGTAATATCAGACCAGCGACCTTGTTCAGTTTGATTAGAAATATGAATATTGGCAGGTTTAGGAAAAACATATCCGATTTTATCCTGATACGCCCATTTTACTCGATCGTACCTGCCTTTTCCGGAGGGTAAAATTTTTTCCTGATTATCCTGAAAAATACGCACCTCGGATTTTAATAATACCTGATTAATTGTGGTGATTACAGGAAGTGACTTTTTGGGGCGAATACCTGCACCCAAACAAACATACTCCTCGTCGAAAAAGAACCACGCCTTTTTTGCTTCCAGCAGATCATGAGGGCTGATGAAGTCGAAAGCTACCGCACCATACAATCCATCTGTAACGGCTCCTACGAAATTGGAGAGCCCTTCTTTTTGAATTTCAGAAGGAGGTGGGAGTAATTTTTTTTGTTGTATGGTGGCACCTGAAATTTTCTGCCAATCATAAACAGCCCAGATATTAAAATACTCATCCCCTTTTAGCACAAGATAGTTGGTACCATCTGCCCGATGATGAGTAGGTTTGCCCGGACCATTATAAGGCTGCTCCATATTTTGATTTCTGGCAGAAAACATGCGAACAGTGGTATAAAAATTCGGACGCTGAAAAACAAAATGTTCTGATTGCCAGAAAAATTTTGCAAATGATAAGGTGGGCTTTGCTAAACCTTTTCTCATTCGAACAATTTCTTCCATTTCATTGCGCCTATATGATGAGATTGCCAACATTCTCTCAATTTCCATTACCCCTTTGGGTTGAAACATTCCCTGTTTACTGGTGATACTTCTATTTTTTACGCTAACATCATCATATACACCATATACCATTTGTTTATAGATCCCATCTAAATAATAATCAATCAAAATATTTACCTTATCTGCAGCAAATTGATAATGGGTTCCAGCCACATACCAGGCCCATTCACCATATACATTAGCAAATTTTCCGTAGCCATATGAATCTGTATTATTAACCCGATCTACTCTATGATGAAAACTTAAATCATGTTGTAATCCGCGCTCACCAGTAGAGAATTTCATTTCCCCTTGAATAATAGAAAGCACCGAATCGAAAGATGCATACTTACCAGTAAAAAGCATATTTTTTGCTAATATTCCGGCGATTACAATTCGGTCGCCACTCGGTCTAGCCCCAGATGCATTCAGATTGGCTCTACCGATGATTGGCTGTGCTTGCCCTACTAAATCAGCTGGTAGTTTATCGCCTATCACCAACATCAAATCAACTAGATTAGAAGGGGTAGTAATTTGATTATCGTGCCAATTATCGCCAACAAAATCATTTTTCACCCAAAAGCGTACACCATTTTCAATAGCGACTAATACCCGTTCGCTATTAAAAAAAATTGAACGAGGATTGGTATATATCCTAGACAAAAAACAAAGTTCAGTAGTATGTCGTCCGTGAGGAAAACCCGCCGTAGTGCTGAGGTCTGAGTAATCGATTTTACTAAAACTTCCATCAGCTTTCATCTCAGCTAATAAACTTTCTACTCGCCCATCCGATGCAGGATTACCAAGGATCTGTGTAATAATTTTTTGCTGAATAATTTTGGCATCTCCTGACTGAGCTTTTCCTAAAGAACTCATACAAAAAAGAAGGAGAAAAACTAGCAAGCGCTTTTTCATAATTTCAGTTTCAATATTTATAAACGGCAGTGCTACATCGCAGCGTACGCAATGAAAGATAAACATAAAATCCATGAAAAAATCAGTTTCATCAGCTGATTTAACGGATAAAAATAATTAGTATATTTTACAAGTCGTATCCGGCATCTTTTTGTATTTGCGATACGCTTTCGTAACCTCTGGTAAGCAAAAGTTGAGCCAAGGCATAGGTTATCATAACCCATAAATCCCAACGTGCAGGAAAGTGAAATAAAAATTTATTTAATGCCAGCAAGCTATCCGATAATACAAAAAGGAACATGCCGGGTATAAAAAAATTAATAGCCGTTGGTCGATATGCAGTATGATTACTCAGGTTAAAGCTGCATACCCAAACAGCAGCAATTAGCAACATGTAAATAACTATCGGAATTAAAAAGGTACCCAGATAATCGTGTAGCCAATAAAATACGGTACTAATTGCCACAAATGCAATTAGAATGCCTATCCAACTGGCACCCTTCATGCGAAAGGACTGCAAACGAATCAATAGTACTCCATTTAAAACATGGGTTAGCATAAAGGCCACCATCCCCATCAGAAAAAAAATCGTACCATCCTGCGTAAGCAAAATATCCCCCAGCCAAGAGAAAAACAAAGCCAGCATTGCCATTTTTTTGAATGGGGATTGATGATGTCCCGATCCGGTAATTATCAAATACAGCAATAACAGCGGCAATAATGCACACTTAGATATTACTCTGATAAGTGGCATATTCATATAAATTGCCAGCAGGTGCACTGCCAATACTAAACCGAATATTACGAGAATTAATTTACTTTTTTTCATGGCTTTGAAGTAAATGAGGCAGAAAAATGAACTGTCAATTGCCCAAAGGCATGTGTAACAAAAGACCGTTTATACTACAACAATACTTACTTTTGCGGAATGTTACCGGAAGAGGAAGAAAAATTTATCCAATATTGGGCAGAACGTGGAGAAGCAGAAAAGAATAGCCTGCGGCCGTTGCTGGTTGGATTTTCTTTCGGGGTGGTTTTTGGAATTGCTACCATCATCTCCATTTTTTCCGGCTGGGCCATCCGCGCCACCATGGTAGCCAATTCCCGCCTGAGTGCCGGACTACTTCTCCTGATCATTTTAACCGTATCGGTTTTTATGGGCTATTTTTACCGCTCTTTCCGGTGGGAAAAAAACGAACAGTATTACCGGGAAATCCTCGCCAAAAAAAAGAGAAAAATCCAGGCTTCCATGCAGCCCAATCAACCTTAAAGTAGTCTTACCCCCTAAATACCACCCCATGAAGTTATCGTATATATTACCCCTGCTGCTGATCCTGAACTATGGATGCGGAAAAACAGAACCCAGCGGATGCCAGCCCGCTTCGGTTGAAAGTGAAAAACCAGCCATGGTAGCCTATTGCAATGCCAGAAATATTACCTACCAAGAACACAGCAGTGGATTGCTTTATCAGATTATGGAGCCGGGTACGGGTACGGTTACGCCTACTTCCACCTCGATAGTAACGGTACAATATGTGGGAAAATTAATGAATGGTAGCACTTTCGACTCATCTGCAACCCCCTTTACCAGTGGCTTATCCCAGTTGATAGATGGCTGGAAAATAGGGATCCCACTGATTAAAAAGGGCGGAAAAATAAAGCTAGTAATCCCCTCTGCGCTGGGATACAGCTGTACCGGTTTTCCCCCGGTAATTCCTGCCAATAGCCCCTTATTTTTTGAGGTGAGTTTACTGGATGTAAGATAACCGCCCCTCCGATTTTGGCTAGATATCCGGCTCGGAAAACTGCCTAAAATGCCCCCCCGGAAATAATCGGTGGTGTTGGTGAAGCAGATTGGCCATTTTAGGTAGCATTCCCCTATCTTTGCGGCTCTAAATTTGAAAACCGTTAACGTATGCAACTGAAAGGTTTAGTGAAGATTTTTGCCATAGTGCTGATTATTATTTGTGTGTATCAACTGTCGTTTACCTGGTTCGTAAGAAGCCATGAAAGTGACATGGATAAAAAAGCAACAACCTGGTTAAAGCAATTTCCAGCGGCAACTGCTGCCTATCCAAACGATAAAGAAAAACAGGCGCAGTATACAGATAGTTTAGCTGAGCTGAAAAAAGAGCGTTTACGTAGATTGCTAGACAGCACTAAAGACACCAAACTGGCTTTTGGATTGACCACCTATCGCAGTGCCAAGGAAAAAGAGCTGATGCTGGGGCTGGATTTACAGGGGGGAATGAGTGTAACTATGGAAGTCGGGTTGGATGGATTATTAAAATCACTGGCGAATTATACCAAAGATCCTACTTTTAATAAAGCTCTGCAACAAGCCGTGGCCCGCAAAGCCAATGGTGGTGCTGATTTGATTACTTTATTTCAGGAAGAATTTAAAAAACTAACTCCTGCTGGTAAACTAGCTCCCTTTTTTGCCGCCAGAAGTAATGGCAAGGTAAAATTTGATGCATCAGATGCCACAGTAACTGCCTATTTGAAAGAACAAGCAACATCGGCTTTCAATAATACATACCGTATTTTACGTACGCGTATCGACCGCTTCGGGGTTGCATCTCCTAATATTAATCCAGACCCGGCAAAGGGTATCATCAATATCGAACTGGCAGGCGTAAATGATAAAGCCCGTGTTCGTTCTTACCTACAATCTACTGCTAACCTGCAGTTCTTCGAAATCTATACCCTCGAAAGCAGGGATATGCAGAATGCGATGAATGCAGCCGACAAAGCGGCACAGGACTACCTAAATGGAGCCGGAAAAACAGATACCACCCTGGCTATCAATAAAAAAGATACCACCCAAACGGCAGCCGCCGCTAAGGATACCAACAAAACTGCTACCATCTCAGCCATATCCAATATTGGCGCAGGGGCTGGAACGGGAAAAGCTGCCGATACTGCCAAAAAAGCGGCCATCGAGAACCCTATTTTCCGTTTGGTTCAAATAGCCCAACCTTTTGCAGGACCCAATGGTAAACCCGTTTTCGCATCAGCCATTGGTTACATTGCCGCCAAAGACACCGCTTCCCTAAATGATTACCTAGATCTAGATGTGGTAAAATCTAAATTCCCCTCGAATCTGGTTTTCATGTATGGTAAAATGGAATTACAATCTACCGACCCGAAAGCTGCCGATATTCTTACGCTATATGCTATTAAAACCCTTGAAAATGGCCAAGCCGAACTGGAAGGGGATCATATCAGCAATGCGTCGCAGGATTACGATGATAAAGGGAAAATCGCCATTAAAATGACAATGGATAAGATTGGCACCAATATTTGGTCTAAAATGACCACCCGCAATGTGGGAAAGCCTATCGCGATTGTTCTAGATAATTTTGTGTATTCAGCACCAAATGTTAACGACCCAATCACAACCGGTAATTCTCAAATAACCGGAAACTATACGCTAAAAGAAGCCAAAGACCTCTCTGAAATTCTGGAAAGCGGAAAATTACCCGCTCCGGCCAAAATCGTTCAGGAACAACAGGTGGGCCCTACCCTTGGTAGAGAAACCATCATAGGCGGAGGTCTATCCTTCTTAATTGCCTTTCTGGTGATTTTTGCTCTTATGCTGTTGTATTTTAATACAGCCGGATGGGTGGCCAATATCGCTTTAATATTAAACCTGTTATTTACCGTAGGTATCCTAAGTTCACTTGGCTTTACATTAACTGCTCCGGGTATTGCCGGTCTGGTATTAACGGTGGGTCTTGCGGTTGATACCAACGTAATTATTTTCGAAAGAATTAAAGAAGAACTTACCAGAGGAAAGAGTTATTCCAATGCCGTAGCTGATGGGTACAGAAGATCCTTGTCGCCCGTATTGGATGCACACGTAACAACGCTGTTAACGGCAATCATTCTTGCTTACTTTGGTTTAGGTCCCGTACTCGGATTTGCCACCACGCAAATCATCGGGATCATTCTTTCCTTGTTCTGCGGTATCTTGGTTTCTCGCCTGATTACTGATATGTATACTAACCGGAATCGTCACTTCGAATACTTTACCGGTATATCTAAGCGTATATTCCAACATGCTAGTATCAAGTTTATTGAATACCGTAAATACGCTTACATCTTATCTATATTCATCTTTGCCCTTGGTATCAGCACGCTTTTCCGTGATAATGCCTTTGATGAAGGGGTAGAGTTTTCCGGAGGACGTAGTTATACCGTTCGTTTTGATAAAGCAGTAAATGAAGATGAGATTAGAAACGAATTGAAAAATGAATTTAAAGAGCCGGTGATTATAAAAACCGTAGATCTAAAAAATCAACTCAACATCACTACCTCTTACATGATTCGCTCGGCGGGAGAAAATATTGACTCGCTCGTTGAAAGAAAATTATATAATGGACTGAAATCGCACCTGCCTGCTAATGTTAGTTTCGAAGAGTTTGAAAAAAGCTATAAGTTAGGTTCTCAGAAAGTATTGCCCACTATTTCAGACGATCTGAAATCCGGAGCTACCAAGGCAGTAATCTTCGGTATCATCATTATTTGTTTGTATATCTTTATTCGTTTCCGCGACTGGAGATACTCATTAGGAACTATTTTCTCGCTGTTACACGACGTATTTGTAACCTTAATTGTATTTAGTTTCTGCAGAAAAATCGTGCCGTTCCCGTTAGAGATAGACCAGCACTTTATTGCTGCCATATTAACGGTAATCGGATTCTCGATGAACGATACTGTAATTGTATACGACCGTATCCGCGAAGATAGTAGGCTGATGAAGGGAGTAGATAATGCTACCATCATTAACAAAGCCATTAACGAAACGCTTAGCAGAACGGTAATGACCTCATTAACCGTATTCCTTACCATCCTGATTTTATTCATCTTTGGTGGTGAAGTTACCCGCGGATTCTCTTTTGCTATGTTAATTGGGGTTGTAACAGGTACTTATTCTTCGATATTTGTTGCAGCACCTATCCTGGTTGATTTTGCCAAGAACCGACCCTTGGGTAAACTAGATGAAACGCCTAAAAAGAAGAAATAACCAAGTTCACCACCTACCGCATAAAAAAAACCTGCTGAAAAATAGCAGGTTTTTTTATGCGGTACCTTACAAAATTACCTATACTGAAAAAGACGTTCCACAACCGCAGGTTTTGGTTGCATTCGGATTACTAAAAGTGAATCCACGACTATTTAATCCACCCTGCCAGTCGATTTGCATGCCGAAAAGATAGAGCTCGTGACTCGGATTCATTATGCAAGGAATGTTATCTATAAAAAAATGTACATCACCTGCTTCTACTTTTTCAAATCCCAATATATACGTCATCCCGCTACACCCTCCCCCTTTTACGCCTACGCGCAGTTGAAGATTGTTATCAAATGTGGGCTCCTGCATTAATCGCTTGATTTCAGCAATGGCACCACTGGTAAAATTAACCGGAGTTTGCGTAAGTGTTTCCATAACTAAGATTGTAAATACAAAGGTAATACATTTACAGACTATCTGAAAACAATCCGTATAACATATTAAAAAACAAATACTTACATATTAATAAAGAACCCGAACCTTTATCGTATGCTTTACTTCCCTAAGTAAGGTTACTGCTTTTTGGGAAAGTTTTTTATCAACATCCAGCACCACATATCCGATGCGAGAATTGGTAGTAAGGTATTGCCCTACGATATTGATATTATTGCTGGAGAGTGCCAAATTGATAGCACTAAGCACCCCGGGAACATTTTTGTGAATATGCAGAATGCGATGGGCATTTTCAACGGGTGGTAATCCAATAGCCGGCACGGTATGAGAGCCATTGGTTATGCCTCTTTCGAGATATTGGAACATTTTGCTACTCACATCCACACCAATATTTTCTTGTGCTTCCTCTGTGCTTCCTCCGATATGGGGAGTAAGTAACACGTTAGACAACCCTTGCAGCGGAGATTCGAATCGATCCCCATTTTTTTCGGGTTCTACCGGAAACACATCAATGGCAGCTCCTGAGATAGCTTCCTGTGCCAAAGCGATAGCCAGCGCATCGAGGTCTACCACTTCCCCACGAGCAAAGTTGATAAGGATGGCCCCGTGTTTAGCATATTTCAGCACCGTACGGTTGATCATGTTTTTGGTAAGCGGTGTATCGGGTACATGCAATGAAATGATGTCGGATTGGCCCATCAAATCTTTTAAGTTGCGCGCTGCCATTGCATTTCCCAGGGGCAATCGGGTTTCGATATCATAAAACCGCACTTTCATGCCCAATGATTCGGCCAATACACTCACTTGAGAACCAATATTTCCATATCCGATGATGCCCATGGTTTTACCTCTCAGCTCAAAACTACCCTTGGCTTCTTTTTTCCATATCCCTTCATGTGCAGCTTTATTTTTATCCAGAATGCGGCGGATAAGCAGAATAGAAGTGCCTATTACCAGTTCCGCCACGCTGCGGGTATTACTATAGGGCGCATTAAATACCACCACACCTGCATCAGTTGCCGCAGCTAAATCAACCTGATTTACTCCAATACAAAAGCATCCAATCGCCTGCAATTTGGGAGCAGCCGCTAATACTTTTTTGGTAATGGATGTTTTAGAACGGATACCGAGCAGATGAACATCTTTTAATTCTTTTATCAGTTCTTCTTCACTAAGGGCACCTGAAATTTTGCGAACATTTACATACCCATTTTGTTTAAAATGCTGAACGGCTTTATCACTTATATTTTCTAGAAATAAAATCTGAATCCGTTCTTTAGGATAACTGGTGAGGGCTTGCTTCGTCATGATGGCAAATTTACTTGTTAATTCTACATGATTTATTATCTAATTATCCACCCAGCTTAGCTAAACAACCCTGCGGCTTATCTTTACCATATATATTATATAGAAAGCAAATGTGCCGAATTATGCTGGTTGCTATAAGTACCTTCTTTTTGTTGGCCTGTAATACGGGCTCCGACACCACCGGAAACGAAATGGCGCCCGCAATGGAGGGTAATAAATCAAAAGGCACCCTAACTGCTGCAGAAAAAGAAAGCTACCGCCAGGCGATTGAACCCCTATATCAATCCATGCTGTTGAAAACCGGTTTTAGTGGAGGGATTCTTATTGCAAAAAATGGTGAGATTATATTTGAAGATTATCAAGGCATTTATAACCGTTCTACCCGACAATCCATCGATTCGCAATCTACTTTTCACCTCGCATCCATCTCGAAAACCTTTACGGCAACTGCCATCCTGCGTTTATACGAGCAAGGCAAATTGAATTTAAATGATCCGGTAGAAACCTATCTACCCGGCTTCCCCTATTCTGGTATTACTTTAATTACCCTGCTTAATCACCGCAGTGGATTACCCAAGTATGAGTATTTTATGAATGAAACCTTCACCCGGGTGGTTCGTGTAAAAAATAAAAAGGGGAAATGGGTAAATAAGAAAACGTATTACAAAGACCCCAACCGATTTAAAGGATTGGCTACCAATCGGGATGTGTTGGATTATATGATTCGTTACAAAACAAAAGTTGTGTACCCACCCAATCAACGATATCAATATTGCAATACCAACTATGCCATATTAGCAATGGTAATCGAAAAAATTACCGGGCAACGCTATCCCGACTACCTGAAAGACAGTCTTTTTACCCCCTTAGGTATGAAAAATAGCTATGTTTTCAGCCTCCGGGATACGGGTTCTTATGTGCCCTCGTATACATACAATTGGGCCCCCTTTCCATTGGAAGCGATGGATGCAGTATATGGCGACAAAAATGTATATAGCACCGCGCGGGATTTACTCAAATGGAATGAAGCCTTGCAAAATGGCAGTTTTGTAAGCGTTCGTACGCTCGAAAACCTGGCTTACCAGCCATATAGCAATGAAACGCGGGGATTGAAAAATTATGGACTTGGCTGGCATCTCTATTTTCCTACCACAGAGCCCCCGGTTATCTACCACAATGGCTGGTGGCATGGTAATAATACGGTATTTAAAAGACTGATTAGCGACCATGCAGTTGTGATTATACTGGGAAACCGATTCAACAAAAATATTTGGGCTGCCGGCAAAATGAGCTCAGTATTTACGGGTAGAACAGACACAACTGAACTGGAGGAATAGTCCTATTTATAAGAGATTTTCCCCACCCGGCTATTAAAGGGAGTTTTTTAAGCAATTCCCTTATTTTTGCAGACTTTTTAGATTAACGATTATATATTTTTTTCTTTATGATTCAGAACCTACTGTATGCCGTACCCGCTATGGGAATTATTGGACTTTTGTATACCCTAATTAAGTTTAATTGGGTTTCACGTCAGGACGCCGGAAATGATCGGATGAAAGAAATCAGTCAGTATATAGCTGAGGGTGCCATGGCTTTCCTGAAAGCAGAGTATAAGATACTGGGCTATTTTGTTGTAATTGTGGCTCTTTTGTTAGGGGTTATGGGCTACACGGACAAAAACAGCCATTGGAGTATCTCACTGGCATTCATTTTAGGTGCTTTCTTTAGTGCCCTAGCTGGTTTTATTGGTATGAAAATCGCCACCCGCGCTAATGTGCGTACGGCCCAGGCTGCCAGAACCAGCTTAAGCAAGGCTTTACAGGTATCTTTTACCGGAGGCTCTGTAATGGGTATGGGTGTTGCGGGCTTAGCCGTTTTAGGATTAGGGGGATTATTTATTATCATTCGTCAGTTATTGGCCCCGGAAGCTGCTGTTGATAGTGAAGAAATGAAAAGAGCGATTGAAGTATTAACTGGATTTTCTTTGGGTGCAGAAAGTATTGCCTTATTTGCCCGAGTGGGTGGTGGTATCTATACAAAAGCAGCCGATGTGGGTGCCGACTTAGTAGGTAAAGTAGAAGCCGGTATTCCCGAAGATGATCCCCGCAACCCGGCTACCATTGCCGATAATGTGGGCGATAATGTGGGGGATGTTGCCGGAATGGGTGCCGATTTGTTTGGAAGCTATGTGGCTACCGTATTAGCCACCATGGTATTGGGTAGAGAAGTAACCGGAGCCAACCACCTGCCACTGGCAGATCAGTTTGGTGGCCTATCCCCAATTTTATTACCCATGCTGATTGCAGGTGTAGGTATTATATTTTCTATTATCGCTACCTTCTTTGTACGCATTTCAGATGCAGCCGGTGTTGGTACTACCGGTGTTCAGAAAGCACTGAATATGGGTAACTGGGGTTCTATCATCTTAACCGCCATCGCCTGCTACTTTCTAGTGATGTACTTATTACCGGATACCATGCTGTTGCGCGGTTTCACTTTTACACCGGGTAAGGTATTTGCTGCTATTCTGGTAGGTTTAGCAGTGGGTACTTTGATGAGCATCATTACCGAATATTATACTGCCATGGGTAAACGCCCGGTTAATAGTATCATTAAGCAATCCTCTACGGGCCATGCCACTAACATCATTGGCGGATTAGCGATTGGGATGGAATCTACCTTTTTACCCATCCTTGTTCTTGCCGGGGGTATATATGGTTCTTATTATTTTGCTGGATTATACGGAGTTGCCATTGCAGCTGCCGGTATGATGGCTACCACTGCTATGCAACTGGCAATCGATGCGTTTGGTCCCATTGCTGATAATGCCGGTGGTATTGCCGAAATGAGTGAATTACCCAAAGAAGTTCGTGAGAAAACCGATATCCTGGATGCCGTGGGTAACACTACTGCCGCTACCGGAAAAGGCTTTGCCATTGCTTCTGCCGCCCTTACCGCACTGGCATTATTTGCCGCTTTTGTGGGTATCGCAGGTATCGAGGGAATTGATATTTATCATGCCGATGTATTGGCCGGATTATTTGTAGGAGGTATGATTCCTTATATATTCTCTTCATTGGCTATCCGGGCAGTGGGTGAAGCCGCGATGGCGATGGTAGAAGAAGTTCGTCGCCAGTTCCGCACCATTCCGGGAATTATGGAAGGAACCGGCAAACCGGAATACGATAAATGTGTAGCTATTTCTACCGAAGCTTCGCTGAAAAAAATGATGCTGCCCGGTGCCATTGCCATTATCAGTCCGCTGATTATGGGTTTTGTATTTGGTGCAGAAGTACTCGGTGGTTTCTTAGCAGGCGCTACCGTGAGTGGCGTATTGATGGGTATGTTCCAAAATAATGCCGGTGGAGCCTGGGATAATGCCAAGAAATCCTTTGAAACCGGTGTTGAAATTAATGGAGAAATATTCTACAAAAAATCAGAACCCCATAAAGCTTCCGTAACCGGCGACACTGTGGGCGATCCTTTTAAAGATACTTCCGGACCATCTATGAACATCCTGATCAAATTAATGTCGATTGTTTCCTTGGTTATCGCCCCTACCCTGGCTCATTTACATCCTGCCAAACTTGGCACCGGAGAAAAAGTAGAACAGCGCGTAGAAATGATAATTACCGACACCACAGGGATTATTCTAAAAGATTCTATGGCGCCAGTTCAAATGGAAGTTAAAATAGATGCATCCAAGAATCAATCAAAATTATTGATGGATGCGCTAACTAAAGACGGATATGTAAAAGACGGTCAAGTAGACATCAGCTTCGATAATGGTGTGCTAAAAATTAATGGGAATACCATGGATGCCGCTACCACCGCCAAATACAGCGCCCTATTGCCCAAAGAGCAAAGTACCAAATTCATGTACAAGCTAAAATAAAGCATTTACCACTTACAGATAAGCCCGAACCAATCTACCGTTCGGGCTTTTTTGTGCCTATAGGGCTTTAACAAAAATTATATATTCAGTTTGCTGCCGGCTTTGTAAATTGCTTACGAATTAAATCGTATTTATGCAACCCCTATCAAATCCCAAGCCCACAGAAAGTGAACTTTCTATTTTAAAAATCCTATGGAACAAGGGCCAGGCCAGTGTTCGGGAGGTGCATGAAGCCTTGAGTGAACATAAGATTTCTGGGTATACTACCACCCTAAAACTTATGCAAATCATGTTCGAAAAAGGTATTGTAAGCAGAGATGATAGCAGCAAAGTGCACATATACCAACCCAACATCTCTAAAGAAAATACCCAACAACAACTAGTAGGTAAAATGATAGACACCTTATTTGGGGGTTCATCTTCTCAGTTGGTTTTACAGGCCCTGGGTAATCACCAACCCAACGAGTCGGAACTAGCCGAAATAGAAGCGTTGATAGCCCAATTAAAAAAGAAATAGTAGTAAACGATGGACTGGCAGCATATTGTACAATCCCTGGTTTTTGCTTTGGCAGAGAGTTGCTGGATAGCCGCTTTCAGCTGGATTTTGCTACAATTGATCCTAGCATTATTTCCGTTATCCCCCAATCAGGTATATATACTGGCCGCTTCTGCTTACGGGCTGATTTTTTTCAGTTGGGTGTATGCGTTGGGTATGCATCTGTTTCAACCCAGTTCCCCTTGGCTATTCCCCTTATACGGAGCAGTACCGCTGTTTGATCTAACGGGGCATGCACTTGTTATAGATATACTAGCCCTTGCTTATGTAACAGGAATGCTACTAAAAATCTTCCGCTATGTGCAGGCATGGCTGCCTATACGAGCTATGGGTAAACAAAAGCAATCCCTACCTGCTGAATGGGAAACGCTTATAAAAAATTTACAGCAAACCCTCCAACTTACACGAAGCATACAGATAGGTAGTATCCGATCAACTACCACACCCCTTACTTTTGGTTGGCTACAACCAATTATTTTATTGCCGGTAGCTGCAATCAATCAACTGAGTATAGCCGAAGCTAGGGCAATTATATTGCACGAACTGGCACATATTCGCCGAAACGACTACCTACACGAGTGTTTGCTCAGTTGGATGAACGTACTCCTATTTTGCAATCCATTTGCCCAGCAATTATTACATATCATTCGCACCGAAAGGGAGAAAGCATGCGATGATATGGTACTGCAGCAAAACACTAATAAAATAGATTATGTAACTGCATTAGGTTGGTGTGCCCAACATACCCAATCGGTGCAAGCCGCATTGGGCGCATCTGGCAAAGATTCGCAATTGCTAATAAGAATAAAAAGAATAGCAGCACAACCAGAAAATGGTAATCGCATAAAACCTATATCCCTGCTTGCAGCGCTAACAATGCTGCTAGGCGGACTGTTTTTATCTAATCAGTCTAACCAGAAACCTACCCAATTTACTTCCCAACAACCACAAGCCATAACTAGTTCGGTTGCCGCTACCCGATTATTACCAACCACTCGGGTATCGGTTGTAAAAAATAGTAACACCATCACCCCTAAAAAAATTATTTCCCCCAAACTAAAGGCAGTGAACCCCGAAATGGATGCAAGCTTATCTGCTTCGAGCCTTGCCAATACCCCTGTAATCTACCCGCAAGAAATAATGGAAACTAGTGATATAATTCTACTACCAGTAGCAGATATATCACCCGATATAAAAAAGCTGGTGCAATTAATGAAACTAAGAATTCTTAGTTTACCTATAGAAGAAAGGAAGCGAATATTGGCAGCGTCCATTGCCCGGCTTACGATTGATGAAAGAAGAGAAATGGAACAAGGCTTACACAATTATTTACTCAATTCAGTGCAACCTGAAATCAACAATAACAACGTTGAAGAATCTGACCTTTATCAAGCCCCTTTGCAGCAATCCCTACCTACATTAGTTCATCCCAAGATTACGCTCAGATTATTTGAAGTAATTTGGAATGAAATCAACCATTCCCCCAACTTTACGCATATTCATTTGCTGAATGCTACAGAAAGCGATTCAACGCGTGTATCCAATAAAAAAATGCTGAAGCCCGACTTTGAGTAAGTAATTATTACCAGAGATTCCTTGGGCACCAATCTCCGTATCTATTACCCAGTAAAAAACCAATCATGATTTCGTGGGTTCCCCGGCTTACGGTATTAAGCGTGGAGGTTTGCAAATCGTACGAATAGCCAATGTTAATACTTCTATTCAAATTTATTCCGGCCATGGCTGCAAATCCATCCTGATAGCGATAAGAGGCTCCTAACCAACATAGGTCTTGGTATTGCAATTTGGCATTCACATCAAAACCGAGTGGTAAAGGACTGATATATCTAACAAGCGCTGAAGGCAATAAACTAAAATCGTCGGTTAATTGTAATCGATAACCGGCACTGAAGAAAATATGAGGAATCAATTTTCCATTTTCTACGTATACGGTATTATCCGAGAAAGCTATTTGCTGTGGAATGATTTGCTGAACCGACAAGCCTACAAAATAGTTGGCAGAATACAACCATAATCCAGCGCTCAAATCGGGTTTAATCGTATTGATTAAGCCGGAGCCGGCCACGGCAGGATCGAGTTGTGTACCTCCAAAATTCAGTTTGCTACCATCTAAACTCAAATTAGTAATACCCGCCGAGAAGCCTGCCGACAAAGTGGTTCTTGAGGATAAAGGTAAATGGTAGGCATAGGTTCCATATGCGGCAAAGCGATTGAGCGGACCCGTTCTGTCGTTGAGCATAGTAAAACCCACGCCATGGTGTGGATCCGGGGCGGTATAGTCTCTCCAGTAAGCTTCTCCCCGGGGGTTGCTACCATTGGGGCGAACAGAAGTTGCTGTGGTTCTTTCATAATCACTTTTCCGCAGGGGCCCATGCATAGACAAGTAGGTGGTTACCGGTGCATCTGGTAATCCAACCCATTGAATGCGGTGACTGGCTTTTACATCCCAGTAATTTTCAATTCCGGCAACGGCAGGGTTGATGATGTAATTATTAAGGATATACTGTGTATAGTAAGGTCGTTGCTGGGCACGAGATTGTAATGCCAGCAGTGATACCATTAGGAACCCGAAAATTTTACAATTTACCTGCATACTATCTAACAATGGTTACAGATCCTTTCATGATCTCCCGCCCATTTTTTGGGTTGATGATATAATAATAAGTACCTACCGGTAATGGGGTTCCTTTGAATTTTCCATCCCAGGGAACAGTGTAACCAGTACTCAAATATATGGGTTGTCCGTATCTATTAAAAATTTGAACGGTAGCTTCTGTATAATATTCCAGATATTTTATGCGCCAAAGGTCGTTAATGCCATCTCCATTGGGTGAAAATGCATTGGGAATTTCGGGCCCTTTGAGTACCCGTAAGAATACCGTGTCTGCCACCGAACAGCCTCCAAGTGAAGTGAGTGTAAGCAAGTAAGTGATATCGTCTGTTGCGGTTGCAAGGGGAATGGCAGCGGTATCACTATTCAGATACGTAGGAGGTGACCATAAATATTGCAAAGAATCACCATATACAAAGTCAGGTTTCAATGGAATCGTTGCGCCAGCAAGGGTTCGGATTTCATTGGGTAAAATCAATTTCGGCAGAGGAAAAATGGTTATGGGCAGCGATACCGTATCACTCACGCAACCATCGATATTTTTTACAAATAGTTTTACCACGGCAGTGCCCGAGTCGTTATAAACCTGTTTCGGATTTTGGAGAACAGAGGTATATCCCTTCCCTAAATTCCAATTCCAATTTTGAATGGCACTGGAATACCCATTGCTGAGATCCGTAAACAATATCTCATCATTCGAACAGAATTGGGTATCGGTTGCGGAAAAAGCTGCCACTGGAGTTGGAAAAACCTGTATCACCTTACTCACGCTATCAACGCAGGTATTTCCCCCCGAATAGGCTTTTAATTTAATAGTATAACTGGTTGCATTGGGCACCGCTACGGTTGAATATGCCTTGGGGTAACTCTGTTGAAGTGCAGGCAATACTATGTCGGTTTGATTGGCCGGGTTGCCAAGATAATCCCATTGAATGGTAAGTCGGGTTAGTCCACCAAAATTAACCGTCGATTTATCATCTAATAGTAGGATTCTTTCACTGCACAAGGGTAAAGCGTTTGCCAGTGTAAAGTCTGCTTTGGGAGTAGTACCATTTACAGTAAAGTTTTTGGTTATAGAATCCGTACATCCAACGGCAGAAGTAACCTGAAGACTAACCAGATAAAAATCGGCTTTTTGGTAGGTGATGGAGGGTTGTGAAGCGGTGCTGGTTAGGGGTATGGGGCCTGGACTAACGGCAGGGCTCGCCGCATTAAAATTCCAACTGTAGGTGAATCCAGTGCTTCCGTCGGCAATTTTGGTGGTATCGATAAATTTTGCGTTGGCATCATTTAAACAAATAGCCGGAGAAATAAATCCGGGTTCGGGCAGGGGATTCACTATAAAGGGGGTAACCGGACTAAACACTTCACTGGTGCAGCCATTACTTAGCACTACTTGTAAGGTAGGTTTTTTAGGTCCCCAAGTGGTGTAAGTGGTTTGCACGGGGTCTTGGGTGGTTCTGCTGAAAGTGCCGCTACCATCATCCAGATTCCAAATGCGGGTGGTGATGGTTCCCGAACTGGCTGTAGATACATCAGAGAAAGTTACCACCCCGTTTACACAGGCAACGGTTGGCACCACCCAGCCGGCAATAGGCCGATTGGCCACATTAATGGTTCGGGTAAATGGGTCGGATACACAGCCGATATCTGAAATTACATCCAACGATGCGGTATAATTACCCGCAGTGGCATAAAGAAATGCATAATAGCTGCTGTCGTTTTTTAATTCAGTAGGTCCGGTTCCCTTATTCCACCTCCAGCGGGTAATCTGCCCCTGCCCAATGGTTGCTGTGCTAAAAAGTTTTACTGAATCGGGAATGCATCCAGAACTCAGGCTATTAAATTGCGCCACTGGCTTGCTATATACCCGAATCGGCAGGGAAACCACCTGCGAATTACTACCACAACCATCCGGAGTGGCAGAAGTGGTAAATAAACGAATAGTATCTAAAACCGAGGCCGAGTTCGGTTGATTAAACTGAAACGTTACGCCAGTACTATAATAGCGGATGGTTTGTCCATTTATAATAACGGTACTATCAGGCGATCCTCCGGATGGTTGATCGATGGTAGTTGCGGGAGAAATACGGGGTGCCAATGCGAAATCCCATTGCAGGGAAGTGGGCAAAAAGTTAAGCGGAACCGAAAAAGTAAAGGGCGTATTCGTACAGGTGAAAGCTGAATCAATTCGATTAAAGGGGTTTTGAATGGTGGGTTTGGGTGTAAAATCTTTTACATTCGTTCCGCCGTTGTAGCCGTAAGACTCAACATTTCCGTAGCCATACACAATAGCAGAAAAACTACTATCTGCCACTACCCGGTGAATGGGGTTAGTTAAGGAAGAGACAGTTAAACTTTCTTGCAAATAAGCGTAATTGCTTCCGGGTATATCAACAAAAGTACCTGCCGGATTATTTCCATCGATTTTAACCGTTCCCTTAAAATTCTTATTGATTATTATATTAACGTAATGGAGTTCAACGGCTGTTTGACCGACGGGAACATAATCTTTATGCGCTGAAAAAAACGTTACATCCTGCAGGGTTTGTTCTACGGGACTGAGCATTACCATTTCCGGATCAGCAAAGCAATTGGATGGGGCTCCGTTTCCGCTGAAACAACCTGTTTTACAAGTTTGAGAGGTAATAAATTGTGCAACCGAAATAGGTTCATCGGAAGTGATGATTAGCGGATTGGCAGAAATAAAAGAATAGAATTTTCCGGCACTATTATAATTGGCAGGACCTAAGGTTATTGTATTCCCATTCTCCTGTATGGTAATTGTTGCCGAGGTAGATTTGGGTATGATTCGGAAAATATCATAATTACGATTAAAGAAGGGGGCGGTTACAAAAGTTTTCCCCCATGATTTGGTGGGAAAAAGTTGCTGAAACAAGTTATCTCCCCCACTAGCGCCAATGCAATCGAAGGAACTCCAGGTGGAAGCAGAAAAAACAGCTATAGGCTTACATCCCGAAGAACCAGCGGCGGGTGCTGAACTGATCTTTGTACCTGATAAATCTCCCAAATTGGCACTCTGAAACTGATAGCAGTCACCCGCATTAGGCATAGTAACAACAATGGGTTGTCCAGCTAATTCACCATTTCTACCATTTGCTGTTGGAACCAGGGTTAATTGAGTATTTGGTTGCGTAGCTACCACAGCAATTTCTCCCACCCCACCTAGCGTTCCGTTAGAAGTGGAAGCTTGGGTAACGGTGGATGATATGGAGGGGGCAATATATTCATTTCCCAATACCTGGGTTGGCAGGGCCAGCGTAGCTGCACTTCGGGCAGAACGGATTATATGTGCATATACCACCAACGGGTCATTGGAAGCTATCCGAATAGCAGATTTACTTCTTACGCCATTAGCCTGCGATTGATAAACAGCCGTGTTCAAGGCAAAATACTGAGGACTAGATCCGGTAATAGTGCCGGTTCCAGTTGAGTTTAGGAAGATACGGGTAACCACATTGGCCTGTACGTTAAATGTAAAGGGGGTTCCACCAGCCAATTCCAGTGTTCCGGTAGTGCTAACCGAAGAAGTAATGTATAAACCCATTACGGAGCTTGTACCATCAATGTGCGCGGGATAAGTAAGCCAAAACTCCTTACCTCTATTGGAGAATTCTTGACTACTGAGTGGATTTACCCAAAAAATCAGGCTCATTCCCCAGCAAAGCAACCGCAACCATTTCATACCGGGGAAATTTTGATTATCAATGATTTACAAATAATACTACAATTCATCCTAAAATTACGCCAACCATCCATCATCTCCATCATTTATAGAGCATAAAAAACCCTCATCCGTTGTCTTTTAATAAAGCTTTAGCATTAGGACCGCAGCAAAAAAGCAGGTCTAAAACACTCATACCCGGTAAAAACCCATTCCTATCTTCAAAAACCTGCTGATAAATAGGTGTGGAAGGATGGGTTTGGGATTGCCGGGTTTGAAAGATTCCCCTTCCGTCTTCCACCCCCGATTCGGGAGCCGGCTGGTACGAATCGGTTCGATGAATAAGGGTATCCGGAAAAAACCAATCTCTTAATTTCCACAAGAGAAGTTCGTTCAAGTCGATCAATTTTTCGGGTCGAGATTCCAAAATATCATATAAAGGATAACTGTAATGTTCGTACCAAGGGGCGCGGCGGTAGCACGACTCGATGGTTCGGATATGTTGGTTAACCCAGTTATCCCGGTACGCGATTTTTAGGGAATGGATGGGGGCATGTTGATCGCGTCCATGTACAATCGGAACGGTTAGTAAGAGCGGTCCGCCGGCCCCGGCAATATAGGCACGGTTGCGAAATCCACCCTTTTGCCAGTTTTCGTATTGTTCTATTTTAATATTTGAATACTTACCTATACTTTTAATCCAATTAATACTTCCAAAGTATTGTATATCAATTAGTAAAGTAGTATTTTTATTAAATTCGATCATTTGAGTAAAAAAGCAGCTTATTAGGATGATTTATGGCTATTTTAAATTAAATATTTAATTCAAAAAATAATTACATTATATTGATTTTCATTACTTTATAAAATTTTTATCAAACTAAATAATTTAGGCAACTTTTTTTGTCAAAAATTTAAGCCTTTCACTAAATATATTAGCAGTAGAAATAGCTATATTTAGAGATAAATTATTCACATGGTTCAGTATACCCGCCCCTTCCGTATCTTCGCTTTTCTGCTGCTAACCCTGGCAATCAGTACCCTCCTAGCCTGTAAAGGACCCCGAGAATTTGAGTTCCGGCAGATAGAAGAAATGAAAATAGACAAGGCAGGTTTTGGCAAATCCGTCCTTTCCCTCCGCATACAATACTACAATCCCAACCCCTTCCGGGTTAGCCTGAAAAGTATCAAAGCTGATGTTTCGCTGGAGAATAAGTTTCTGGGAACCCTGGTAATGGATACCCTGATAATGGTGCCAGCTAGTGCCGATTTTCGGATTCCGGCCCGGCTAGAGGTAGATATGAAAACGATCTATTCCAGTGGACTATCAGTGCTACTAAACCGGGATATGCTAGTTACCGTAAACGGGGTTGCCCGGGTGGGTAAATCAGGCATCTTTACCAATGTTCCTTTTACTTATGCTGCCAAACAAAAACTCGACTTAACCGGATTTTAATAGTAGGGCTGCACATGACAAGGGGGTGCCCCTTTTTTCTGACCGCCTCCATCCACTGCCCGCTTACAGATAGGGGGCAACAGCTTATACGAATCTTCGGTTGCTAGCGACGAATCCGCATCAAAGCCGGCATTATTGATGGCTACCCGGATATCATCCGCAGAAGTACGATCTGGCCAGAATTGCACCTTAATCTCCCCCTGTAACAGCTGCATCTTCCACTGTATCATCCCACTTTCCATATTGGCCTTATTCACTACAGTCAGGTGCTTCTCCAGCCGCTCCTTGCACTCCCAGCAGCGCAAATTGGCCGATTTGATAATTACCCACTCCGATTTGGGCTGCTGAGCAATTGCTTTTCCAACGGAAAAAATCATTACCAGTAATACCCATCCTAATTTATTAGTCATATTATCAATAATTTACACGTTCCACTCAGCCGGATTCTCCCGCCACTGCTGCAAAGTAGCCAGCTGATCTGGGGCAACTTGTCCGCTCTCTATGGCTGTTTCAATAAGCGTGCCATATTGCGTAAGAGACCGAAGCGGAACCCCCGCCTTATCAAATGCCTCCTGCGCTTGCGGAAACCCGTAATTAAATATGGAAACCATTCCCACCACTTCTAATCCCGCCTGCCGCAGCACATCTACCACCTGCAAACTGCTTTTTCCGGTTGAAATCAAATCTTCAATAACCAATACCTGCTGACCGGGCTCGTAATACCCCTCTATCTGATTTCCCAATCCATGCTCCTTTGGCTTGGGCCGAACATACATAAAAGGCAACTTTAACTGATCGGCTGCCATGGCACCCCAGGGAATACCTGCTGTAGCCACTCCAGCCAACACCGCCGCCTTAGGGAAATGCTCAAAAACCACATTACAGAGCTCACTTTTTATAAAATCCCGCACATAGGGGAACGATAAAATGCGACGGTTATCGCAATAGATGGGACTCTTCCAGCCACTGGCCCAGGTATAAGGGGCTGTGGGACTTAACTTTACAGCAGCTACCTGTAATAATTTTTCTGCTACGGCTTTTTCGTTGGTCATACAGCAAAATTAGGCGCATTTTATGGGCTGTTTATTAGAATATGGAAATTTGTATTCACATTTGAGCTATGAATAATCAACAATTAATAGAGGCGGCGGGTGGACTGGTGTTAAATGAGCGAGGTAATTTACTGATGATCTTCCGCAGAGGTAAATGGGACTTACCCAAGGGGAAGCGGGATGCAGGAGAAAGCATTGAAACCTGTGCGGTGCGGGAAGTGGAGGAAGAGACCGGCTTAGTGGGAGTACAATTGATGAGAGCAGTGGGAGAAACGAAACATAGCTATTTGGATCCCTTTACCAACCTGCCCACCCAAAAAACCACCTATTGGTTTATGATGTATGCCTCCTCTCTTCAGCCATTGATTCCCCAAACATCGGAAGACATTACTGAAATCCGTTGGGTATCAGATGCTGCAATTCCTATGTTATTATCAGATAGTTATCCTACCATTCGGGAGATTATTGCAAAAGCGGGATTGTTGGTTGGGTAATTGAACACCCAAGCTTTACAGAGATTTTGCCACCAGATCGGGTAAAAACGGAGAAGCATCTCCCCCATTGCGAATAATATCGCGCACAATGGTTGAAGCTACGGATGTGTATTTAGGTTCTCCGGTTAGAAAGACGGTCTCTATTTTGTTATCGAGCGTGCGATTGGCATCGGCGATAGTTTTTTCGTATTCAAAATCGCTCACATAGCGGATACCCCGTAAAATAAAATTGGCGTGAATGATTTTGCAGTAGTTGATGGTTAGTCCCTCATAAATCACACTAACTACCCGCGGTTCATTGGCATAAATATCGGCTACCCACTTCATTCTTTGTTCAGCAGAGAACATGGGACTTTTAGAAGTGTTGATACCAATACCTACATAAATTTTATCGAATAAGGGAAGTGCCCGGTTGATAATATCTACATGCCCCAGGGTAACGGGGTCGAATGTTCCGGGGAACAGGCAGATTCTTTGCATAACCGGTTGGTTGGATTACCTAACGAAATAAAGCAATTTTTGGGAGAATACCGGATTTATCATCCTTCCACTTCCCTGCCGGCCAGCAGGTACAGAGCTGCCATTCGAACGGCTACCCCATTTTCTACTTGTTGCAGAATAATGGAATGCGGTCCGTCGGCCACATCACTGTCCAACTCCACTCCCCGGTTAATAGGGCCCGGATGCATTATCACAATTTCTTTATCCAACTGTTGTAGGGTAGATTGTTTGATGCCGTAAGCAAGATTATATTCTCGGAGGGAAGAAAACAGGGGTTGATTCTGCCGCTCCAATTGAATGCGTAATACGTTGGCCACGTCGCACCATTTGAGGGCGCGAAGTAAATTATATTCCACCCGCACATCCAGGGCTTCGGCCAGATAAGGGGGGATTAGCGTGGGTGGACCAACCACGGTAACTTCAGCACCCATCTTGCGCAGCAGGTACATATTGCTGAGGGCAACCCGACTGTGCATAATATCTCCGATAATGGCTACTTTTAATCCTTCCAGTTTCCCGAACTTTTCCTGCATAGAAAAGGCATCCAGCAGGGCCTGGGTGGGATGTTCGTTGATGCCATCGCCCGCGTTGATAATGGCAGCGGGAATATGTTGCGCCAAAAAATGGGGGGCACCGGAAGCACTGTGGCGCATCACTACCATGTCCACCTTCATGCTAAGAATATTATTTACGGTATCCAACAGTGTTTCGCCTTTGGCTGCAGAAGATGCCGAAGCAGTAAAGTTCAGCACATCAGCCGACAATCGCTTTTCGGCCAACTCGAATGAAATACGGGTACGGGTAGAATTTTCGTAAAACAGGTTTACAATGGTAATGTCTCTAAGAGAAGGTACTTTTTTAACCGGACGCTGCAAAACCTCTTTAAACTGAGCTGCGGTGGATAAAATTAATTGAATGTCGCCAGGAGTGAGGTGTTTAATTCCAAGAAGATGTTTGGCAGACAGTTTCATTAAAAAGCAAAGTTACAATATTTTAATTATCCAGCAGTATCACTTCATCTTTCCCCTCATTTTCGGTCCACTCCACTTTTACCCGTTGAGAAACGATAGTATCAATAACTTTTCCTGTGTAATCCGGCTGAATGGGTAATTCTCGGCTAAATCGGCGATCTACCATCACGCACAAAGACACTTCGGCTGGGCGGCCAAAATCGAGCAAGGCATCCAAAGCTGCCCGTATGGTACGACCGGTATACAATACATCATCTACTAAAATCACTTTTTTATTTTCGATACCAAAGGGAATATTCGTGGTGTTGGCAATGTGCAAACTCTTGCGCACATCATCGCGGTAGAAAGTTATATCTAACTGTCCGTAAGTTACCCCCTGCCCCGTTAATTGCCGCAACACGTCTACAATTCGATTGCTGAAAAAAATTCCGCGGGGTTGCAGACCAATGATTACAGTATTTTCCAGCCCAGGATGATTTTCGAGCACCTGGTGGGCCAACCGTTTACAGGTAAGCGAAATTTGCTGGGCGGTTAAAATGGTTTTCAACTGAAAATTTTGATAAAAATAGTTGGTTTCGTGCAAACATCCACCAACCCCACCCGAATTAAGCAATTGATTGGGCAGAACTGAACCGGGAACGGAAGAATCCAAGTAATTTGCAGGCACATGTTTACCTTGTCTGAAATATCCCTGGTGCAATTCAGAAATTATGCCCAAAGCTCCTTTCAATTTTCGGAGAGAGTGGTAGGTATATGCGGATTAAATGGTAGTGGGAAAACGAATTTACTGGATGCAATCTATTATCTCAGTTTTTCGCGCAGCTACCATAGTAGAAGCGATGCACAAAATGTGGCACATGGAATGGAGGGATTTCGGATAGACGGCTTATACCGGCTGATGAATCAGGAAGAGCGGGTAACCTGCATTGTACGCGAAAACCTGAAGAAAGAAAGAATTGTAAATGGAGAATTAAGTAAAAAATTATCTACACAAATCGGAAAACTGCCGGTGGTAATGATTGCACCCGACGATATATCCCTAATTACCGGCGGCGGAGAAGAAAGACGTAAATGGCTGGATACCTTGATAAGCCAGCTGGATGAACACTATCTACAATCACTAATCGCCTATCAACGAACACTCACACAACGCAACAGTTTGCTAAAGCAGCAACAAGAAACGGGCATCTCAGATTCAACTCTCTTGCAGGTACTAAATGAACAATTGTGTACCTACGGTAACCCCATCTTTGCCACCCGACAGGCATTTTTAGAAGATTTTTTACCCCGTGTAACCAATATATATCTTCAAATTGCCAATAAGGAAGATGGATTGGATATACAGTACGAAAGTAGTTTATTGCAACAATCTTTTGCTAACCTACTGGTACAAACACAAAGCAGGGATTTTTTACTAGCCCGAACCACCAGAGGCCCTCATCGGGATGATTTGATTATAACTATGGGTAAAGAACCCTTTAAACAGGAGGCTTCGCAGGGACAAAGAAAAAGTTTATTATTTGCTATGAAGTTGGCTGAATGGGAAGTGTTGGAAGAGAATAAGGGCTTCCCACCAATTTTATTGTTGGATGATATTTTCGAAAAACTGGATAGCGAGCGGATGAATCAATTATTACACCGGGTATGTGTTACCGGCAATGCCCAGGTATTTATTACGGATACACACGCAGAAAGACTGGAAGCACAGTTACAACAACTGGGGGTTCGATACCAGTTACTGTCCATTTAGTCCACCGTTTTTAATCTGCCAGCTACTTAGTAGTAATTTCCTACTTTTGACGCATGGCCACCCTACATATCAGTGAAGTGATTCGCCAGTTTTTAGCGAAAAGTCGTTTGCGCGATGGCGTGCAGGCTGCCCGTATTGAAGAGATTTGGGAGAATATCATGGGAAAAACCATCGCACAGTATACTACCCGCATACAAATCATTCAACACAAACTATTTATCGAAACCCATGTAGGGCCATTAAAGCAGGAATTAATGTACCAGAAGCCCCAGATTATTAGCCGCGTTAATGAGGCTTTTGGGGAGGAAGTAGTTCGGGAAGTAATTATTCAATAACCGTAATACCAGACTTTATATTAGCGATATTAAGCCAACTTAATATATTATTAATTATTACTATGTATATAATTTAAGGCGTATTTTTTTGGATATGCTAAACAAAGCCATTAATTTTTAGCATTCAAAACCCCAAAACCAATTTGTATGGACATTGTACCTCTCTTGATTCAACTAGCTTCCGGCGCTGTAGGAGGCAATTTGGCAGGAAAATTAATGCCAAAATCTTCATTAGGAACGGTAGGTAATTCTATTGCCGGCATTCTGGGCGGTGGCCTGGGCGGTCAACTTTTAGGCATGCTCGGAATGGGCGGTGATGCCGGTGCCGCAATGGATGTTAGCGGGATTATCCAAAACCTTGCCGGTGGCGGTGTAGGTGGTGGTGTGTTGATGGCCATTATTGGCGTAGTGAAGGGAATGTTGAAAAAATAATTCCTTTCTTATCCGGCTTGCCATTGTAACGATGCTGGATCATGCGGTTGTGTTGGGTAAACTTTGTTTACAAAACACAACCGCTTTTTTGTGTCGGTAATTCTTTTAAGGCAATTTCCCAATCAGGGATGCAGTTGCAGGATAAGGATATTTACCTTGTATATTAGCTCCTTGCATCAGGAAAAAAGTGGGCTGAACGCGGGCAGCTGTTTTAATTACGGTTGCATCGCAAATCAGCACGGATACCCCCGGAAATAATTGCTGAGCAGTAGTTGCATCGGCAGTTACTAGCCAAAGTGGTATTCCCTTTTGTTGTGCGGCAGCTTTTACCGATTCGAAAGCAGTTTTCCAATCATTCACCCGATTGAAGTTAAGAGCTAGTACCAGTAAATAGTTGCTGCTATTATTTAATAAAGCAGCAGTTGTATCTGTACCCGAGATGGTTTGTAAAGTAAAATCAACAATAGCAGCCTGCAACCCATTCCCCTTTTTTACTAGTCTGTCTTTCCGGTCAACATACGTATAGGTTGAATCGAAATCTTCCGGAAAATGATCGGCATCAAAGCTTAGTTTATTACCGTTTTTTAAATAAGTGAATTCAATCGAAAAGCTGTCGGGAATTGCTCCTACAGGCGTTTTCATTTTTTCTAGTAGGTTATTTCCCTGTTTATAGGGGAGGCAATCTACAAAGGGGGCATTTTTTAATACATATCCCTGGGCCCCTGCCGTGGCAAGCACTACAGTTATTAATATAGTAAGGGAAATGCGGGTAGAAAACAGCGGGGTTATACTTTTTAAAGAGAATCGAATGAGGATAATGAGTGCCCACAGCAATAAATCTTTCATAAACGATTGTGCCGGTGTAAGTGGCAAACAATCGCCAAAGCAACCACAGGTTTTTATCTTACCCGAAAACAATGCATAGCCGGTTAGAAAGGTGAAGAAAATAATCAGCAATAGTAATAAACCCGAAAACCATTTCATTTGCCAACCAATTATCAGGGCTACGCCGGCGAGTACTTCAAAAATATTCATCAGCAGCGAAAGTGATAGGGTATAAGGATTCATAAAATGCATACCCCACACCTCAAAAAACTCCTGCATTTTGTAGCTGAGGCCTAAGGGGTCATTGGCTTTAATTAATCCGGAAAAAATAAACAGTAGTCCTACAAACCATCTGATTAGAGTGATAAATGTTTTCATACAGTTGCATGTTTTCCTTCTGCCATTAGAATCAGGGCAAAAACGGCATAATTAATAATATCTACATAGTTGGCATCAATCCCTTCACTTATCAGGGTTTTGCCATCATTCAATAAAATCTGTTTGATACGCATCAATTTCATCAGAATCAGATCGGCAAAACTCTGCTGACTCATATCCCGCCAGGCTTCCCCATAGTCGTGGTTCTTATTTTGCATGGTATCTTTTGCCAGCTGAATTTGTTGGGTATATAGATTTTCAACGGTTTCAACGGGCACATCTTCTACCTGCGGATTGCCGAGGTGCAATTGCATCAGGCCGATAACTGCATAGTTGATGATTCCTTTAAATTCGGAGGGAATATCATCGCCCACTTTCTGCGTTTGCAAATCTTGAATGGTTCTGATGCGCAGGGCTTTGATAAAAATCTGGTCTACCACCGAAATAGTTCTCAATACCCGCCAGGCAGTTCCGTAGTCCTTGGTTTTTCGGATAAAAATTTCCCGACATTCATTAATTGCCTGGTCATATTGGAGGTTGGTATTCGTCATTTTCAGTTTACTTTTACAGTGGCCGGCCAACAGCCCTCAACAAGATGCAAGATACTAGAATACCTTTTAAGTTTTCGCTCAACCTGCGGGGAAGATTGTGCTATTTTGACCAACCCCTGATTATGGGTATTGTAAATAGCACTCCGGATTCATTTTATGCCGGCAGTCGGGTTAGCGGTGTGGAGGAGGCTGTGCGGCAGTCCGCCCGCTTTTTAGAAGAAGGGGCGCACTTGTTGGATGTAGGCGGCGTAAGCACGCGACCGGGTAGTGAACCTGTTTCGCAGGAGGAAGAACTTAGGCGGGTGGTTCCGGTGATAGCAGCAATCCATCAGCGTTTTCCTGAAGCCATTCTTTCGGTTGATACATTCCGTTCTGCCGTTGCCAAACAAGCTGTAGAAGCGGGGGCATCGATCATAAATGATATCAGTGGTGGTAGATGGGACGAGCAGATGCTTACCACCATTGCCAGCTGTAAGGTTCCGTATGTGTTGATGCATAGTTCCGGAACCACTGATACGCTGCACGAAAAACCGGCGAACCGGGACATACTTACAACGGTATATGATTATTTTACCGAAAGGATAGCAGCTTGCAAGGAGGCAGGTATCCAGGATGTTATCATAGACCCTGGGATTGGATTTGGCAAAACAATGGAAGAAAATTTTTTACTGTTGCAGCAGCTTTCTATTTTCACTTCCCTCCCCTATCCTTTACTGCTGGCGGTTTCACGCAAATCACTTATTTATAAAACATTGGGTATTACTGCTAATCAGGCGCTCAATGGCACCACGGTATTGCATACTGCCGGTTTATTGCGGGGTGCGGCCATCTTACGGGTACATGATGTGGCACCGGCGCGGGAAGCAATTCAATTGACCAACCTTATATAAAAATAAACGGCACCCAAAGCTGGGTGCCGTTTATTTGAATCGATTAATCGGTTTCAATCCTTATCTTCTCATCGGAGGCATCTGAGGAGCTGGTGTGGGCGGCGGTGGAGGTGTTGCCATCATATCTAACACTTCCACATCAAAAATCAAATTAGAATACTGTGGAATAATCGGGGGCTGACCACCCATTCCATAGCCCATCATGGCAGGAACAAAAATCTTTCCCTTACCACCTTTTCCAAAACTACGAATACCTTCATCCATTCCGGGTATAACATTACCGGCACCCACCGAAATAGTAAGGGGATTTTTATTGGGAGAATTGGGTTCGTTATTTGAATCAAATACTTGTCCGTTGGTGAAATAGCCTTTATACCTTACTTGAACGGTTTTACCGGAATCCGGCTTAGCACCTTCTCCCTCTTTTTCAATTTGTACCAACACACCAGAAGGAAGTTCTTTAGCATTGATTCCTTTTTCTTTCACATAACTCTTCAACTGAGCTAATTCACGATTTTTTTCGAGGTCAATTTCTTTTGTATAGTCAGCATTGGCTTCTTCCTCACCTTTAAAAATCTTAAGGATTTTCATTTTCCCCTTGATAACATCGTTGCGGTGGAAAATATTGTTGTATTCCAATACCCCTAATTTTTTTAGGGAATCTACACTCAAAGAAAATGTTACTTCATCCCCCTCTCCTACTTTGTTAATCAGTTCGTAATAACTGTGGGGGGTAACGCGGGCAGAATCGTACATCATAAAACCGGGTAGGTGTTCGAAGGTGGTATTAAAAACCGAGTCTTTCGGGGGTACCCGAAATTCCATGTGGTATTTAAAGATCTGACCACTTTTGATCTTCACTTTGCTGTTACCGGTAACTTTATAGGCGATGCCCGAGGGTGTTTTTTGATACTGATTGCAGCTTGCAAGCAATATCACAGCTGATAACAGCGGTAGGAGTTTTTTCATTTATTGTAACTGATTTTGGTACGAAGGTAATATATCCCTGAAGTTTTTCACATTCATTTCTACAGAATCGCTGCTGCGACCTCCGGCGGCATTTTTATGCCCTCCCCCCTCAAAATGGGTGCGGGCGAAGGTATTTACATCAAATCCGCCCTTACTGCGGAAGCTCCATTTTCTTTCCTCATCCCTATCAATCACCAAAGCCGCCATTTTAATGCCCTGGATCGTTAGCAAATAGTTAACCAGTCCCTCTGTATCACCAGTTTTTATATTAAAATGTTGCAGATCAGCCCGGGTGATGTACATCAGGGCTGTATTAAATTCGTAAAATACTTCCATCCGGTTCAACAGGGCAAACCCGATAAATCGCAGGCGATTTTCTAAGAAATTATCATAAATCTCTTCATGAATCTGGGCATGACTCATACCCGTATCCTTTAACCGGGCTACCATTCGGTGCACCGATGCTGAGGTTGAGGGGAAGCGGAACGAACCAGTGTCCGTCATTACACCTGTGTATAAACAGGTAGCCATTTCCGCATCTAGTAGGGCATCATTTCCGGAGTGTACAATAAAATCGTACACCATTTCACAGGTAGAACTTTTGGAGGTATCACTCACCCCAAACTGAAAGGCTTCTATCTGCGGTTCCTGGTGGTGGTCGATTAATATTTTAGTGGCTACACTCTTTTCCAGCAAGGGTTCCAGCGATTTTGTGCGATGTAGGATATTAAAATCCAGGCAAAAAATAACCTGGGCCTCCTCCAGAATTATACGGCATTTTTCGCGTTGATTTTCGTAATTGATTACTTGCCGCATACCTGGGAGCCATTGGAGAAAATCGGGCCAATTGGTAGGGGAAATAACGGTTACTGCATGCCCCATTTTAACCAAAAAATGGTATAAACCCAGGGAAGAGCCGAGGGCATCTCCATCAGGTTTTTGGTGCATGGTAATAACAATGCAGGCTGGTTGTTGTAATTGGGGGTAAAATTGAGAGATTGGTTGCATTGAGTGCGTAAAATTGCAATTTCTGTGCTGATTGGGCAAATGAATTTATTCAAACGGCACAAAAAAGGGTTTTTCAGCGGTAAAACAGGGTAAATACGTACCTTTGCCGGCCAAATCTACCTATTATGAGCAACAGAACATTTACTATGGTTAAGCCGGATGCCACTTCAAAGGGTTATACCGGCGGTATTTTAGATCAGATTTTACAAGCTGGTTTTAGCATCAAAGCGATGAAGTGGACCCGCTTAACCCCTGAGCAGGCGGGCAGTTTTTATGCGGTACACCGTGAGCGTCCCTTTTATGGTGAACTTGTAAGTTTTATGAGCAGTGGCCCTATTGTAGCGGCTATTTTAGAAAAAGACAATGCCGTAGCTGATTTCCGTAAATTAATCGGTGCCACCAATCCTGCCCAGGCGGAGGAAGGAACCATCCGGAAAAAATATGCGGCTTCTGTAGGCGAAAATGCTGTGCATGGCAGCGACAGCGACGAAAATGCAGCAATTGAAGGAAATTTTTTCTTCTCCGAACTAGAGAGGTTCTAATTCCTGACTTATTCTTATTTATAAGATGCCCGGTAAATTTTATCGGGCATTATTGTTTTTTCCCGGGGGGTGCCGGCAGCGGTTCGGCAACGGCTACCCCATGAAATTTCACCTGCTTGGATTGGCCGGATTTAAAAATAATATCTGCAAACTTGGTAAAGTCACCCCCCGCACTGCCGTTAAATCCGAGCGTAATATAAGTAGATTTACCAGGAAGTATTGGATCGTTACTGCGATATTTGGGGGTGGTGCACCCGCACCCAACCTTCACGTCTACAATCATCAGGGTATCGGTAGTGGAAATATTTTTGATGTACACATTAAAATCCGTTCCCTTGCCCATGGGGATAGTACCCATTTCGTAATCGGCATTAATAAATTCGGCCAGTAGGTTGATATCTTTTGGGGTTGGTGTTGAGTCTTGCTGAGCCCAACCAATATTTATTGCCAACAAGAAAAACAGGATTGTAAAAAGATAGGGGCGCATAGTTATCTGTATTCTGAGGTATAAAATTATACCAAAACCGGCATTATTTCCGCAGCTATATATGCCGAAATGCTGTAATTTTACGTTATATCCTTTTGAGAAAACAAACTCCACGTATGGTAACACGCAACCTAATAGCCTCATTACTTTGTTGCGCCCTATCTTGGGCTGCCTCTGCGCAAACCGCTTCGAAGCGTATTTTTCTGATCTCCTCCGATCCTACCCGCCCCATCAATTACACGAATTTGCGTGAGATAGATGGTAATTGTAAGGTATTAGTGAAGGAAGTATTTGATCCGCAAAAAAAATATGCAGTGCGCACCCATGGATTTCAAACCTATCTGGCACTACAACAGAGTGCTTTTATTAATGATGCGAGCGGACAAATGGATACATTGAAAAGTCCTATGGGTGGTTCAGTTGCCTCCATGGCTTATGATCAGAAAACCAATCGACTATTTTATTTTCCGATGTATTCGTCTGAATTGCGATTTATGGACCTGAATCAGCCGGAACCCCATTTTACGTATTTAGATAATCAACCCTTAAACTTATTGAGAAACCGCACAGATGTGGCGAATCAGATTTCTCGTATGACGATGGGCGCGGATGGATTTGGCTACGCATTAACCAATGATGGGGAGCACCTAATTCGTTTTACCACGGAGGGGCAGCCCACTATTTTAGATTTAGGGGTGTTATCTGATAAGCCGGGCAATGGCATATTTGTGCGTTCTAGCTGCACTTCATGGGGTGGAGATATGGTTGCTGATGCGGCTGGCAGACTGATTTTAATTACGCAGAGTAACTATGTATTTCGGATATCCATTGCCACGCGGGAGGCAGAATACCTGGGGCAGATTGGGGGATTACCGGGGGGCTTTACCACCAATGGCACTGCGGTGGATGAAAATGGGGAGTTGATATTGAGTTGTGGCAGTTCTAGAACGCAGAATATGACGCAGCATTTATTTCGGGTAAAAAACATTAATCAGCTAACTGCCGAACCGATTGATGATAGTAAGATTGTGGGGATAGGTAATATTTCCGATATGGCGAGCAGTAATCTGTTATCACAGAAACCGCAGAACAATAATCCGGCTCCTCCACCCGTAATTGCTTTTATGCCGGAGAAAGAAAAGGAAGTAGCCAAAGTTCCGCAACCGGTATATACCGTATTCCCGAATCCGGTTAGCAGAGGAAGGTTCACCATTCGCACACAGAATATTGCCGACAAGGGAGAGTATACCATGCTGATGATAGATATGAATGGTAGAATTGTGCTGGAAGGAAAAATGAATCTGGGTTTAAAAACTAATAACCATTCTTTCAGTATTCCTTCTACAGAAGCCAAGGGTGCCTATGTAGTATTGGTAGTTGATTATTTTAAAAGGAC
>JBBAJQ010000014.1:21649-56926 GCA_040403945.1 Sediminibacterium sp. | reverse complement strand
CGGAATCTGGAATTCGGAACCGGGGGGCTTCGGGGAATTATGGGGGTAGGCAGCAACCGGATTAATAAGTATACCATCGGGATGGCAACGCAGGGATTTTCTAACTACCTTAAAAAAACCTACGGTGATCTGCCGGTATCCGTTGCTATTGCCCATGATAGCAGGAATAATAGTCGGTTTTTTGCTGAAACCACTGCCCATGTTTTTGCGGCCAACGGTATTAGAGTGTATCTATTCGAATCCCTTCGTCCCACCCCCGAATTGAGTTTTGCCATCCGGCAATTGAAATGTATGGCAGGGGTGGTTTGTACGGCTTCCCATAATCCTAAAGAATATAATGGCTACAAAGCCTATTGGAATGATGGGGGGCAACTTGTTCCACCTCATGATGGGAATGTGATAAAAGAAGTGGAAGCCATTCAGAGTATTTCGGAAGTACAATTTTCGGGTGGGGAGCATCTGATTCAGCTGATTGGAAAAGAAATGGATGTGGCCTACATGCAAATGGTTAAGAGTTTAAGTGTTTATCCCGAAGTGATTGAACAGCAGGCCGATTTAAAAATAGTGTATACACCCATCCATGGCACCGGAATTAAACTGGTTCCGGATGTATTGAAATTATATGGATTTAATCAGGTTGCTATTGTAGAAGAACAGGCAACACCGGATGGGAATTTTCCAACAGTTCATTATCCCAATCCCGAAGAAAGTGAAACCATGCAAATGGGATTACAAAAGGCAAAAGAACTGGATGCCGATATCTTACTCGGAACCGATCCGGATGCCGATCGTGTAGGCATAGGAGTAAAAGACAATCACGGTAACTGGATATTAATGAATGGTAACCAAACAGCTGTACTGGCATTTAGTTATTTAATGGAGGCACGGAAAGCCAAAGGCATTGCTACCCCGGATGATATGGTGATTACTACCATTGTTACTACCGAAATGATTAATCGGGTGGCAGAACAAAATGGCGTGGCCTGTTTAAATGTGCTTACCGGATTTAAGTGGATTGCCGAAAAGATAAAAGAGCTGGAGGGTAAGAAAAATTATGTAATAGGAGGGGAAGAAAGCTTTGGATTAATGATAGGCAGTTTAATTAGAGATAAAGATGCCGTTAGTGCGGTTGCCCTGCTTTGTGAAATGGCTGCCTATGAAAAGAGTAAGGGAAAAACGTTGTTCGACAAATTGATTGAACTCTATGTTCAATATGGATTTTACTACGAAAGCCTTATTAGCATTACCAAGAAAGGCATGAATGGTCAAAAAGAAATCGCCGAAATGATGGAAAGTTACCGTCAACAGCCCCCTGCTTTATTGGCCGGCTCTCCGGTGGTGAGTTTACTTGATTATCAATTGCAACAAGCAACAAATCTGGTATCGGGTGAAAAATCAGCTATTGAGTTACCAAAAAGCAATGTTTTGCAGTTTATTACCGAAGATGGTTCAAAAATTTCTGCCCGTCCTTCCGGTACCGAGCCTAAGATTAAATTTTATTTTAGTGTGCAGGCTCCCCTGCATGCAAAAGAAGATTTTGAAAGGGTACAGGTTCAATTAAAAGATAAAATCAGCCGGATTATCAGCGATATGCAACTTGCCGGATAATGAGTCTACTTTTTATCACACAGCAATTAAATGGGCAGATAATTTTATAGGAAAAGCCCATTTCTGTTACCTAACTTCGCAAGGCTATGAATGTGTATGAAGATCGTCTCATGCACCAGGGACTTAGAAAGCAACTGGTGCATCAATTGCGTGAAAAAGGAATCACCGATGAAAAAGTGCTGCAAGCTATTTTAGCTGTGCCTAGGCACTATTTTTTTGATTCGGCATTTGAGCACATAGCCTATGAAGACCGGGCTTTTCCGATTGCTGCCGGGCAAACGATTTCTCAGCCTTATACGGTAGCTTATCAAACCCAACTATTGCAGGTAACCAAAGGCTGTAAAGTATTAGAAATAGGCACCGGAAGTGGATATCAATGTACCATACTAGCAGAAATGGGTGCCAGAGTGTTTACCATCGAAAGACAGAAAATATTATTCGATCAACTACAGCTTGCTAATCCTTTTAAAAAACAATATCCCGGCAGTAAATTTTTTTATGGGGATGGTTTCGAAGGGTTACCCACTTTTGCTCCTTTCGATCGAGTAATTATTACGGCGGCTGCCCCTTTTACTCCACCGAAGTTAATCGAACAAATGAAACCGGGTGCTATTATGGTTATTCCCAGAGATGAAGGTGAAAACCAACGCATGTTACGCATTACCAAACAGGCGGATGGAACGCTTACCGAAGAATCTTTCGACCTCTTCTCGTTCGTTCCTATGCTAACAGGAAAAAACCGATAACAATTGCTTGCTACCGGTTTTTAAATAGGGGTTACTTGTATTTTATTACTGACTCATCATGTCCGACATTCCACCACCCTGGTCGCCTTTGGTACTTTTCCTCTTAAACAGGGAAGCATCAAATTTACCAAAGCGATAACTGAAGTTTAGGCGCAACACCTGAGGATCTCTTCTCCTTTCGGTAGTTTGAGTAAAGAAGATGCTCTCAGAATACGACTGGAACAATTGGGTTCTGAATATGTCATTCATACTCAGGGTTAATGATCCGGTTTTACCGTTTTTCCAAGTCCAGTCTTTACGGATAGCTAAATCTACGCCATACCTTGGAAGATTGTAGCCTTGAGAGGTAGATTGCGGTCCGCCGCCCCACATCATACCACCACCACCGCCACCACCTCGGCCACCACCGCCACTGCTGGGTGGTATAACTGATTTAGCCTGGTAGTCGCCGCTCAATTGTATAGACCAAGATTTAGGTAGTTTAAAAGTATTGTTCATTTTACCAAACCAGCTTACCAGCGAATTACTTAATTCTTCTCCGGGCACAGACGCATTGATTGCCGAATTGAAAATATTAACGTTCAACGTAAGATCCCACCACTTATTTATGGGCATTTTATTGGTTAATTCCAATCCATACGAAAAGCTGTAGTTCGCATTGATATAGGTGCTAAAGTAGGCACTATCACCGGGCGTTAAAGCATTCACATCTCTGTATACGTATCGGGTAATCAGATCGGTTGTATGTTTAAAATATAAGGAGGCTAAAAAGTTTGAATTCTTTTTATAGGCGTTACTGTAGGATATTTCAAATGAGTTTGTAAACTCCGGTCTTAGTCCGGCGTTACCCACATTAATATTTTGTGGGTCGGAATAATCGGGAAAAGGCATTAATTGAAAGAAATTAGGTCGATTAATTTTACGGGTATAGTTTAGTTGTAAATCTTGCTTATCATTTATTTTATAAGTAGAAAATAAACTAGGGAATAAACTAATCGGGAAGGTTACTTTAAAACTTAGTGAGTCGTTGCCTTTCGCATTTAGCAGCGTACCGAGGTAATTAGAACTTTCTGCCCGTAACCCCATTAGATAGCTCCAGTTACCCTTTTTGAAGCTAAAAGTGGTATAGGCTGCCCATACCTCATCATGAAATTTGTATCGGCTGCTGATAGAGGGCACCAACTCATATTTACCCGTTACAGCATTATACCTATATTGGTCGTTAATACTGCTATTGTCACGGATAGCTGCTCTAAATCCTGCTTCAAGTTTTTTGTCATCCGAAATAGGATTTTCGTAGTCGGTTTGAAAGGTGTAAAACTTATTATCACCGCTGGTATTATTAAATTGTAATAATGGATTCCCTAGGGCGGCACCTGCATTGGTGTAAGTTTGGGTAGAGATATTGCTAGTGCCGGAGCTATTGCTTGCATTATAATTAAAGTCGGCTGAAATATTGTGCCCGCTTTTTTCGAAATTATGCTTGAAACTAAGTTGGGTTCCCAAATTTTCGAAAATTCGGTTGCTGGTATTTTCAATCAGGTTATAAGATGTAAATAATCCTTTAATTGTTGAATCTACCCGTTGTGTTTGTTCAGTTTCAAATTTTCCGCGGTTATAATTTCCAGAAAGGGTAAGGGTGTTTCGGTTATCTAAGAAATAGTCTAAACTACCTCTAAAGAAATTGAATTCACCTACGTTTTCACTATGCGTTGTGTTTTTAACTGAGCTGGGTACAGTTAATAAATTATCGCGTTCGGTTTTTCCGTCAGAAATCGATTTAAATTGGTTTAAGTTGCCGCTTAAACCCAGATTTAATTTATTCTGGCGGATATTGATATCGCCACCTAAATTTACTCTGCCGCGCGAATCAATGCCCGTTCTTAGCCCCCCATTATACCCAATTTTTTTATTTTTCTTTAAAACGATATTGAGAATACCGGCTGTTCCGCCCGACGCATCAAATTTTGCGGATGGGTTTGTAATTAACTCTACTTTGTCTATAATATCTGCGGGTATCTGATCTAGGGTAAGGGTAGTTGGTCTTCCATCTACAAAAAGGGTAGGGGCTGCATTTCTCAGGGTAACATTCCCATCAATATCCACATTTAGCGAAGGGATGTTTTTCATCACTTCGGCAGCTGTTTGTCCTGTACTGGTTAGATTTTTATCTACTGTGAAAATTTTTCGGTCAATGCCTAATTCAAGCAAAGGTTTGGCGGCGGAGGTAACCGTTACCGCTGCAAGGGTGGCCGAATCTTCTACTAATTTGATATTTCCTAGGTCTTTATCTACCATTCCCATCATTTGTTGAAAATTTCCGCCGGCTGGGGGCATTTTGATGCCAAAGCTCACCTGCATAGTTAGGGGCTTATATCCCAAACTGCTCACTTTCATTTGAAAATTGCCAAAAATGGGTAGGTTTTCGAAGCTAAAATCTCCGATTGCCTTAGTAATCTGTGTATTATAGATTACTTGCTTCATTTTTTTAGTAACTGTATCAAACTTATTTCCAATTAGTTGTATACTGGCTCCGTCTATTCCTTTGGCAGTTTTCGCATCCACAATTTTTCCATAGAAATGGCCGATATTCATGTTTTGCGACCCCATTCCGGCACCTGCAGGGCGTCCTGCACCGGGATATTGGGCCTGTGAAAACAGCACTAAGAGAGAAAAACTAACTGATATAACTACTTTTTTCATGTTTTTTGTTCTTTGAAGCACAAAGGTCACTCCATTTTAGAGGAAACGGTGAATTGATTATATGGGCGGTAATATGACAATTCTAAATGGATAAAGTTGAAAATTCCGGGGTATTCCTCCGGTTTTTGTCGGTGACTATTGCAAAATGGTGATAAATACTTGCAGTAAACCGATAACAAATCCAAGTATTCCGCCAATAATTTCAACAAAACGGAATTCTTTTTGCATGATGCTCATAAGAATTTGTTCCATCTTATCAGAAGAGAAGCCGGCCACTTTTTCTGTTACGATGGCTTCCAGATTCAGTTGATCTTGTAGGGTGTGCATATACGATTGCATGATTACGGGAAACAATTCTTCTAGTTTAATCAGAAAAACGGATTTTAATTCCCGGATAGTACTATCGCCGATAAACATACTGATGATAGGCATCTGCTCTGGCAATTGTTTCCGTAAAAAATCTTCAATATGGGTATCCACCAGGGGCATGATGGATTTGAGATTATCGGGATGGGTGATTTTAGTGGCGATATCGGCATACGATAACAGTTCGTTCGAAACCAACTTTCCCAGTTTTTCGGCAAACAGTTGTTGCCTTTTAGGAAAAATTCCCTGAATGGTTATACCCAGTATTTTTTTGGGTTGCCGCGGATGGAAAAGCATTTTAATGGCAATCCAATTCGTAAACCAGCCAATGAATGCCGATATAACAGGAATAAGTATCCAGCCGATTTGCATATGCTTACTTTAAAAAAAACCTACAAGCCGGGCCTGTAGGTTTTAGAGGGAGAACGAGGGGTCTCGAACCCCCGGCCTTCAGTGCCACAAACTGACGCTCTAACCAACTGAGCTACGCTCTCCATGAGTGGGGTGCAAAAATACAAAAAAATCAGTGGTTCTGCCAAGCATTTTCAGTTCTTTTTGTCATTCCTGTACACAAAACCTTTGTTAATTGGTATTAATGGCAGCCGGTAAATTAAATTTTAGGTTATTTTTGAAGCTTATCATGAAAAAAATCGTTCAATTTATGCAGAGCAGAAAAGGTTGGTTGTTATTGGCATGTATTGGGTTTGGCGCATTATTTTTTGCCTTCCGCAATTCTTCAATCGGAAGATCTTCTTCTAATCCCCGTGAGCAGTTACTTACAGATTTAGGAAGGGTGCTGGAAGAGCAACATTATAGTCCTAAAGCAATTGACGACCAGTTTTCTAAATTGGCTTTCTCTCGTTATCTCGATCAGATGGATAGCGATAAAACACTTTTTCTACAAAGCGATATTGATTCGCTGAAAGTTTTTGAAACCACGCTGGATAACGAAATTCATGGTGCAAACATCGCTTTTGTTCCTGCTGTTAGTTCGTTGTATAACAGGCGAATGGAGGATGCTGCAGTTATTTATAAAGACCTGCTAAAGAATCCTTTTAGTTTTACCACTAATGAAACAGTTGAACTGGATGGTGAAAAGTTACCCTGGTGTAAAACCGAAGAGGAAAGAAAAGATCGGTGGAGAAAGAAACTCACCTATATGATTCTAGATCGGTATTACGATTTGTTAGAGCAGCGCGAAAAAAATAAAGACCAAAAAGATTTTGTGGTACTTGCAGATTCAACACTGGAAAGAAAATCCCGTGAACAGGTGCTGAAAGTAATGAACGATAACTTTGCCCGCATTAAGAGTACGTTTAGTGAAGAAGTTCGTTTCAGTTCGTATTTAAATACGCTTACTAATCTAATGGATCCCCATACCGATTATTTTGCGCCCGTTGAAAAAAGAGCTTTTGATGAGCGGATGAGCAGTGAATTTTTTGGAATTGGTGCTCAACTAACTAAAGATGATTATGGTATTAAAATTGCCAGTATCATTACCGGCGGGGCTGCTTATAAATCTGGACAAATTGTAGTGAACGACATTATCATTAAGGTTGCACAGGGTAGTGGAGAACCGGTAGATGTTTCTGCCTATGCTACGGAAGATGCAGTAAAACTGATTCGAGGAAATAAGGGCACCGAAGTGCGCCTTACTTTGAAAAAAGAGGATGGAACAATAAAAGTAGTATCGCTTATTCGCGAAAAGGTAGAGCAAGATCAAGGACTGGCGCGCAGTGCGGTAATTCAACAGGGGTCTAAAAAAATCGGCTATATTTTATTGCCTGATTTTTACTCAAACTTTGAAGATGCCAATGGACATCATTGTGCCGAAGATGTTGCAGTAGAACTTAAAAAGCTAAAAGCTGAAAAAGTGGATGGGATTGTGATGGATATCAGAAATAATGGAGGGGGCTCTTTATATGAAGTAGTTAAAATGGTAGGCCTCTTTATTAAATCTGGTCCTATTGTGCAGGTAAAAGACCGATCAGGTAATGTTGATCAAAATACTTGGCGGGATAATGATCAATCTGTATTGTATGATGGTCCCCTAGCTGTGCTAGTAAATGAGTTTAGTGCCAGTGCCAGTGAAATTTTTGCGGGCGCTATTCAAGATTATAACCGCGGTATTATCATTGGAAGTTCTTCTACTTTTGGAAAAGGAACGGTACAACGGCAGGTTGCTTTTGGCAGTCGGAACGATTTCTCAACCAGCCGAACCGATATGGGCGCCATGACGCTCACCTTTCAAAAGTTTTATCGGGTAAATGGTGGTTCAACCCAGTTAAAAGGGATTGTGCCTGATATTTTTATTCCGGATTCCTATGAATATTATAAACTACGTGAGAAGGATATGCCCGAAGCCCTTCCATGGGATGAAATTCCAAAAGCAACTTTTTCTGTTTGGCAAAACAAAGAAAATATTTCTGCGATTATCGAAAAGGAAAATGCCCTTATTCAAGCGAATGCTAATTTAAATTTATTTAAGAATAACCTGATTTGGTTGTCGAAAAATGCAGAACAACCCATTCCGCTTCAGCTAGAAATCTATCGGCAAAAACAGAAGCAAGTTCAAACAACCGTAGCTCAAAATAATGCGTTGTTGGTAAGTCCCAGCGAAATGGACATTAATTACTTGGCTATTGAAAAAGACAAATACTTACAACATCCTGACAAAACAAAAGCTGATTATTATACCTTCTGGATTAAATCACTTCGTAAAGATTTACATATAGAAGAAGGCGTTCGCGTGGTTGAGCAATTAGCGACCGCTCAAAAAACTGGCTTTGTAATTAAATAATTGCCCGACCGAAATTTTCTTTCCCATGGCCAAACAAGCTGAACAGTCGGCAACCCTTCCTAAACAATGGTTCGCCATTTATACCAAACCTCGTTGGGAAAAGAAAATTGATGCGGTACTTATCCGCAAAGGGGTAAATAGCTGGTGTCCGATTCAAAAAACAGAAAGATTTTGGAGCGACCGGAAAAAGATTATTGATGAGCCACTTTTCCGTTCCTATGTTTTTGTACAGATTGATGCTACTGAACGGGCTACCGTGTTATCTACTCCCGGCGTGCTCAACTTTGTGTATTACGTGGGTAAACCCGCCATCATTCGGGATGAGGAAATTGAAATCATAAAAAATTACCTCGGGGAGAAAGGAGCAGTTTTGTCCGTTATTTCTGAAGAAGGATACCGGGAAGAAACCAAAGTATTGGTGAATCACGGCGTATTTATGGGAAATGAGGGAACCGTAATAAGAGGAGGCAAGAAAAAAGTATTCGTGCGGCTCGAAAGTCTGGGACAAGTAATGGTAGTTGAATTTCCTGCCGAGTTTATCAGTCCGGTTCTCTAATTGTTTTTCAGCTTAATGCAGCGTCCAGTCCATAATCTGATGCGCCCATTCTTCCCGATAAGGGGTTTTTACCCGAATATAATTATCCGTATATCCCTCCATCATACCATTTTTATTAAAGTCTTCCCACAGCACTTTTCGGTTAGTGCCAATAAATTTTTCCTGAAACGTCTGCTGTAATCGATAAGAAAGATTTCTTAGTATTTTATTTCTTTCGTTTCTGATGGCGATAGGAACTATAGGGTGTATCTGAAGCGCCTGTGTATTATCTCTTTCCGAATAAGTGAATACATGCAGATATGATACGTCGAGTGATTGAATAAATTGTACTGTCTCCTGAAAATCTTCGTGTGTTTCACCAGGAAAACCAACAATCACATCCACGCCAATAGCAGCATGGGGCATGGTGGCTTTAATAATCGCTACTTTTTCGGCATATAATTCTCTCCGGTATCTTCTGCGCATAGCTGCCAGTGTTTTGTTGCTGCCACTCTGCAGGGGAATATGAAAATGCGGCATAAAGCAAGATCCGCCAGCAACTGTTTCAATAATTTCAGTAGTTAGCAGATTGGGCTCTATAGAAGAAATACGAAACCGCGGAACAGCCTGTTGTTGGTCGAGGGCTTTTACCAGTTGTGTAAAATCTTCAACCCGCTCCCCCTGTACGTTTAATCCAAAATCTCCTAAATTAACGCCCGTTAATACAATCTCTTTCACCCCATTTTGCGAAAGGGTTTCTGTTTGTTGTAAAACGCCTGCAATAGTATTGCTTCTGCTTTTGCCCCTTGCCATAGGAATGGTACAAAAGGTACAGGAATAGTCACACCCATCCTGCACTTTTAAAAAACTGCGGGTTCTATCGTTCATTGAAACAGCAGAATGAAAGGTTTCAACCGTTTCAATATCGCAGCTGCAAATTTTTGCCTGTCCCGTTTTGGTAAGGGTTTTTAGATGTGAGGTGAGGTTAAACTTTTCAGCTGCACCTAAAACCAAATCTACCCCCTCAATGCGGGCAATTTCTTCGGGTTTTAATTGGGCATAACAGCCGGTAATCACCACAAAGCTTTCGGGTGCCTGCCGGCGGATGCGTCGAACCAGTTGTCGGCATTCTTTATCGGCATTATCCGTTACCGAACAGGTATTAATCACATAAAAGTCGGCGGCTTCCTCAAAGGGGCGTTTTACAAATCCTTCCAGCTCAACCATACGGGCAAGGGAGGAGGTTTCTGAATAGTTCAGTTTACATCCCAACGTATGAAAAGCGATGGTAGGATTGTTTTCCATGAGGCGCAAAGATAGGGTAGTTTAAAAAAACGGACTTTTCCAACTGGCCCAAGTCCTTAATATTCTATTAAAAATCATATTAACCCGGCTCTCATTTTCCAATTTAGTATTAATAAGGTATGTTTGTGGATACGTTTTAAACACCTAAACTATGCAGTTTAACAAGATCAACAATATAGTCGGTTGGGCCGTTTGCCTGATCGCCTGTACCGTGTATATAATGACCGCTGAAGCGGGAGGCAGTTTTTGGGATTGCGGCGAGTTCGTGAGCAGTTGCTTTAAACTTCAAATCCCCCACCCACCCGGAGCACCCCTGTTTGTGTTACTGGGGAGAATTTTTATTATTGCCTTTGGCGATAACCCCCTAACGGCTGCCCGGGCTGTTAATATTATGAGCGCCCTGGCAAGTGGTTTTACTATTTTATTTCTTTTCTGGACGATTACCCATTTTGCCCGTAGAATTGCCGGGGTAAAAGTTTCCGATATGCTTAGCAATAGTCAGTTGTGGACTATCATGGGTGCCGGAGTAGTAGGTGCCCTTGCATACACTTTCAGCGATTCATTTTGGTATAGTGCAGTAGAGGGTGAAGTATATGCCCTTTCCTCTTTCTTTACAGCCATCGTTTTCTGGTCGATACTGAAATGGGAAGCCCATGCAGACGAGCCGGGTGCTGACCGTTGGATTGTTTTTATTTTCTTCCTGATGGGATTGTCAATTGGCGTACACTTGCTCAATCTCCTTACTGTTCCTGCTATTGTGATGGTGTATTATTTCCGCCGCCGACACCTGTTTCCTTATCAATTGCTTAAAAAGTGGTTCCTACGCTTAATAGTGGTTGGGGGGGTGATTGGATTGATAGGGGCTGTAATAATGGCTTCATCTGATGCCTCCGAGCAGGTACCTATGGATGGAACCATGGCAGCCCTCGTTTTATTTGGTACCCTGTTAGCCATCGGTTTTTTATATGCTTTAGAAAGTTTATATCCGAATCAGAAAGAAACCTATGGCGGTACCTACATATTTTTTCTGCTTTCCTGCGTTATTTTGGGTTTCACCCTATTTATAGTAATTCCTTATTCCATCAAGGGAGCCGGATTCTTTGATCGCAGTTTTGTAAATAATTTCGGTATGCCCTTTTTTGCGGGGTTTGCCTTTTTCTTTTTATTGCTGGCAATCGGTATCCGCTTCGGACTCGCCTGGGCAGCAAAAAAAGGTTGGCATTATCTAACGCTGGGGCTATGGAGCATAACCTTCCTGCTGGTAGGATACAGCGCCTACATTACAACCATGCTGCGCAGTAATGCCGATCCTTCCGTGGATATGTACAATGTAGATAATCCCAATAGTTTAGTAGGTTATCTGGGAAGGGATCAATATGGCGATTTTCCGTTGGTATATGGCCAGAAATTTACTGCACGCCCATATAGCCTGAAAAACACCGGTATGCGTTACCAAAAATCGGGCGACAAGTATATAGAAATCGGAGAGGATAAAAAATATCTCTATATGCCCGAAGATAAAATGGTATTTCCCCGAGTTTGGGATGCCAGTAACGATCAATACCATGCCGATTATTATGCACAGGTGTTAGGTATTGATAAAAATAAAGACGGCTCCTACGAGCCCCCACCCGGGCAAGGCGATAACTTAAAATTCTTTACTTCTTATCAGATCTACTTTATGTATTTCCGCTACTTTATGTGGAATTTCTCAGGAAAGCAGAACGATAACCAAGGATTTTTTGTAAGTAATCTCCGCGATGGTAACTGGATTACGGGTATTGGTTTTTTAGATAACCTAATGTATGGTGATCAGAGCAAAATGCCCGATAGCCTGAAAAATAATAAGGCAAATAACAAATTGTTTATGCTGCCCTTTATTTTGGGATTGATTGGATTATTCTATCAATATAGAAAGCATAAGGCCGATGGCTGGATTAATATCCTTTTATTCTTCTTTACGGGTTTTGCCATTATACTATATCTTAATCAGGCAGGGAATCAGCCTAGAGAGCGGGACTACGCCTATGTGGGAAGCTTTTATGCATTCGCCATCTGGATTGGGTTAGGCGTTATGCAAGTGAAAGAATGGTTTGCCTTTAAATTATCATCCGGATTAGCCGCAACACTGGCAACAGTGGTATGTTTGCTGGCTGTTCCGGCTGTAATGGCGCAACAGGAATGGGATGACCATGATCGGAGTCAGAAAAAATTGCCGGGCGACCTAGCGCGTGATTACCTGGAAAGTTGTGCTCCTAATGCCATCCTGTTTACTTATGGTGATAATGATACGTATCCACTATGGTATGCCCAGGAAGTAGAAGGGGTAAGACCGGATATTCGCGTAATTAATTTTAGCTTGTTGGGTATCGACTGGTATATTAATCAACTTCGGTATAAAGTAAATCAGAGCGATTCAATTGATGTAATCTGGAGTAAAGAACAGATTGAAGGCGCTAAGCGGGATTATGTATTTTATAATCCGGTAGCCTCAATACCAGAAGATAGTTACTACGACTTGAAGGATATGATGAAAAATTATGTGGGTAGTGATGATAAAGCCAAAATGGTAGAAGGTAGAGATGAAGGATATTTTAACACATTCCCCGTTCGTAAAATGGCCATTCCGGTAAACCTCGAAACGGTTCGGAAAAATGGAACAGTAACCGATCGGGATAGTGTGTTAAGTGAAGTGAGATTCGAAATTCCAAAAAATGGATTAGCAAAGAATGACCTGGCCCTGCTAAACATCATTGCAGCCAATGAATGGAAGCGGCCCATCTACTTTACCAATCCGGGGTCTGATTTAGGCCTAGATCCTTATATCCGCAGGGATGGACTTACCTACCGACTTGTGCCAGTAAAGGGAACAGAAATCAACACTAACTGGGTGCAGGATAAAGTGATGAATAAATTCGTTTTCGGAAATGCCGATAAGAAAGGGGTGTATTTTGATGAAGAAAACAGACGTCACCTAGGTTCACTCAGGGCCGTTTATGCCGATCTGGCATTGAGTTTATCCGCCGAAGGCAGATACGACGAAGCTAAAGCTGCTTTACAAAAGGCTGATAAAATGCTGAATGAGTCGAATTTCCCTTATGGTCTTACCAATCGATTTAACATGCATAACCGAAATTCACTGGTATTTATGCAGGCTTGTATTCAGGCTGGCGATGCTGCCTTGGCTAAAAAAGTAGGGGATGCGGTTAAAAAAGATTTGAAGCAGCAAATAGCGTATTATCAATCACTAAAAGGTAATAAGGCAGAATATATGCAGCAAGAAGCTTATATGGCCGAAGAGATTTTAAATCGGGTAGAACAGATGGAGACGCCAGTATCTAACCGCATTGAAATTCCAGGCAAGCTGATGAAGCCGGCAGATAGTGTAAACAAGTAAGATACTATTGAAAAGTAAGTAAAAAATAACAGCCTGCAAATCACAGGCTGTTATTTTTTTGCAACTATTCAGCCTATATCTGTGTTATCTTTACATACTATTCAGGTAGCCTCCCATGAAGTCTGTACGCTTTTTTCAATTTACGCCCCCCAATGCCACGCAGTCAACTTTCGAGCAGTTACTGAATATTTTTATGCAATTACTCACCTATACCAATGGGGATGCTTCGGAAGCATTGAATTGGTTGAATGAGTTAGATCGGCAGTATAAGCTTACCAATGATGCCTATGGAATGGGCGATTTTATTGAAGACCTGAAAGAAAATGGCTACCTGCAGGAAAATCCGCAAACCGGAGATTTGAAAATTACCGGGAAGTCGGAACAAACCATTCGGAAGAAAAGCTTGGAAGAAATATTCGGGAAATTAAAAAAGAGCAAAGCAGGCAATCATGCTACCCGTAAGCCCGGGCAGGGGGATGAGCCCAGTGCCGATAACCGGCCCTATCAATTTGGCGATACCATTGAGCAAATAGATTTTACCGATAGTATCAGAAATGCACAAATAAATAGGGGAGTTGAGGCTTTCTCTATGCAGGAAGATGATTTGCAAATTCGAGAGCAGGATTTTGCTACCCAAACTTCTACAGTGTTAATGATTGATATTTCGCATTCGATGATTTTATACGGGGAAGATAGAATTACACCGGCTAAAAAAGTGGCGATGGCACTGAGTGAACTGATTACCACCCGCTACCCGAAAGATACTTTGGATATTGTTGTTTTTGGCAATGATGCCTGGAGCATCGAAATAAAAGATTTACCCTATCTTCAGGTTGGTCCGTATCATACCAACACCGTTGCCGGATTAGAATTAGCTATGGATATCCTGCGCAGGAGAAAAAATACCAATAAGCAGATTTTTATGATTACCGATGGCAAGCCCACTTGCTTAAAAATTGGCGGTAAATATTATAAAAATAGTTTTGGTTTAGATCGAAAAGTGGTAAATCGCTGCATCAACCTGGCTGCCCAATGCAAGAAATTGAAAATACCCATCACCACCTTTATGATTGCATCGGATCCGTATTTGCAATCTTTTGTGCAGGAATTTACTGAAACCAATAATGGTAAAGCATTTTTTGCATCCCTTGATAAATTAGGCGCTTTCATTTTTAAAGATTTTGAGAGCGGCAAACGAAAAACAGTCTATTAAACTAATACCGGTAAGTCCGGCTTTGAAATTGTAAGTAAACTATATGAATCATTCGAACATAAAAACACTCGGTCAATTAAAAACCTCCGGATACCAGCCAAAATCTGTAAAACAAGAATTACGCGATAATTTGATTGGTTTTATTCGGCGCAAAGAAAATCCATTCTCCGGCATATTGGGGTACGAAGATACCGTGATACCGGATACAGAACGGGCCCTACTGAGCCGCCATAATATATTGTTCCTTGGGCTTCGGGGACAGGCCAAAACCCGCATGGCGCGCCAGATGGTAGAATTGTTAGATGAATATGTGCCCGTTGTGGCCGGCAGTGAAATAAATGATGATCCACTGCAACCGCTGAGTCGTTTTGCCAAAGATCAAATTGCCGAACATGGCGATGAAACCCCCATTCAGTGGATTCATCGGGAAGAAAGATATGGCGAAAAATTAGCCACACCGGATGTGAGTGTAGCCGATTTGATTGGTGATATTGATCCAATTAAAGCGGCTAACATGAAGCTCAGCTTTGCCGATGAAAAAGTAATTCACTACGGAATTATACCCCGCAGTAATCGGGGCATTTTTGTAATCAACGAATTACCCGATTTGCAGGCACGCATTCAGGTGGCACTATTTAATATTTTACAGGAAGGGGATATACAAATAAGAGGTTTTAAAATAAGGATGCCACTCGACATTTTGTTTGTGTTTACCGCCAATCCGGAAGATTATACCAACCGTGGAAGTATCGTAACCCCTTTAAAAGACAGAATCGAAAGTCAGATTCTAACCCACTATCCAAAAGATATTGATACCTCTTTAGCCATTACTGAACAAGAGGCCCATCTATTACCAGAACAAGTTGGAAGGGTAACGATTAGTGATTTAGTAAAGCGATTGGTAGAACAGGTTGCTTTTGAAGCTAGATCGCATGAATATGTTGATAAGAAGAGCGGGGTAAGTGCCAGACTTACTATTGCGGCCTTCGAGAACATGGTAAGTGCTGCCGAACGAAGAGCGATTATACACAATCAAGAAAATACCCAGGTATGGATCAGTGACTTGGCCGGCATTATTCCTGCAATCACCGGTAAAATCGAATTGTTATATGAGGGAGAGCAGGAAGGGCCTTACCAGGTAGCTCTTCACTTATTAGATAAAGCCATTCGTACCGTTTTTCTCCAATATTTTCCCAATCCGGAAATCACCAAGAAAAAAAGAAATACGGGTAAAAAATCTGCGGATGAAAAACAACCCGAAAATCCTTACCAATCCATTATACGGTGGTTTGATGCCGGTAATTACCTAGATCTGCCTGTGGATAGCACAGATGAAGTTAAAATACAGCAACTCTATCAGGTAGAAGGTTTATACGGAATAGTAAAAAAACAATTCCCTATCATCAATGAACGGGAATCGGCTCTGTTGATGGAGTTTGTTTTGTATGGACTATCCGTTTATTCAGTAATTAGTAAGAAAATGGATGACGGTCGTATTTCATTTAAAGATCTGATGGGAAGTATGATGAATCTTGGAAATCTTAATTTGGGAGAGGAGGAAGATTTTTTTCCGGAAGATGACCGCTGATAGTTGCCTATAAAATTTTCTTTAGCAAATCAATTGAGTAATCGATTTCTTCTTTACGGTTATGCTTAGAGAAGGAGAAGCGGACCGTTACGCGGTCATCATCAAATTGGCGGAGTGCCTCAATTACATGCGAACCTTTACTGGCACCACTGCTGCAGGCACTGCCCCCACTGGCACAAACCTGGTGGATGTCCATATTAAACAACAACATTTCTGATTTATCAGTTTTAGGGAAAGAGGCACTGAGCACTGCATATAAACTTTTACCACTAGGGTCTCCATTAAATCCAGCTCCTGGTATTTGCTGTATCAGTTGCTGCATCATATACTCTTTCAGTGACGCAATATGGGCACTATCTTTATCAAAATTTTCATGCGCCAGCTCAAGGGCACGCGCAAAACCTACAATTCCATACAGGTTTTCTGTTCCAGCACGCATATTTCTTTCCTGACTACCCCCATGAATAAAAGGATGAATTTTTACATCCTCGCTTATATATAACATACCTACTCCCTTGGGCCCATGAAATTTATGACCCGCCCCTGTTATAAAATGCACCGGGGTTGTTGATAGTTGGAAGGGATAATGCCCAACCGTTTGAACCGTATCACTATGAAAAATTGCCTGGTGTTGATGGCAAAGTTCTCCTACTTGTTGCAGATTTAGCAGATTGCCGATTTCGTTATTGGCATGCATTAGGGTTACTAAACATTTACCTGATTTTGCCTCAAGTAACTGCTGGAGATGTTCTAGGTTGATGTGGCCATCCGGTAGCAATTCAACATACTCTAAATCTACCTGCCCAGTATGATGTAAAAATTCAATGGTATGCAGGGTAGCATGGTGTTCGATGCGAGAACTGATTATTCGGGTACACCCCAAATCTCTTATGGCAGCCAGAATGGCGGTATTACTACTTTCGGTTCCGCCGCTGGTAAAGAAGATTTCCGAATTGCGGGCTCCCAGCAATCCGGCAACCGTTTTACGCGCTTTCTCAATGGCCATGCGACTTTCCCTTCCATAACTATATATAGAAGAGGGGTTGCCAAAATGCGTTGTAAAATAGGGCATCATGGCTTCCAGCACCTGAGGATCCAGCGAGGTTGTGGCGGCATTATCGAGGTATATTCTCTCCATCTATGTAAAATTACAAAACCTTATCAATGGGTTATCCCGGCTTTTTAAAAGATTCATTAATGTCGTGCATAATTTTTAATGCAATATTGGCGGCAGATGCTTCCAGATTGCTTTCGGAATATATTCGAATTATCGGTTCTGTATTACTGCTGCGCAGATGAACCCAGTCTGTTTCGAAATCTATTTTTAATCCATCCTCTGTATTTACCGGGTAGTTTTTATACTTCTCCTGAATATCTTTAAAAATTTCTTGTAAATCAAAGCCTTCTTTCAATTCGATTTTATTCTTACTCATAAAATAATCCGGGTAGGTATTTCTGAGTTGGCGAATGGTTTTATTTTCACGGGCGAGGTAACTTAAAAACAGGGCAATGCCAATCAATGCATCTCTGCCATAGTGGAAGTCGGGAACTATGATGCCCCCATTACCCTCTCCGCCAATAACTGCCTGATTGGCTTTCATTTTTTCTACTACATTCACTTCACCCACGGCACTGGCAAAATAATTGCCACCATGCCGAAGGGTTACGTCTTTTAAAGCGCGGGTGCTGGATAAATTACTAACGGTATTCCCTTTTTTTCTACTTAACATATAATCCGCAACAGCTACTAGGGTATATTCCTCCCCAAAAAAACTACCATCTTCACAAACAAAGCAAAGTCTGTCCACATCCGGATCAACCGCAATGCCTAGATGTGCCCCCTTAGTTTTAACGGCCATCGACAATTCAGTTAAGTTTTCGGGCAGCGGTTCGGGATTATGCGAAAACTTTCCGGTTACTTCTCCATTCAGCAGGGTGATATTTTCAGGGGCAATGCCTAGCGCATGCAATAAAGGGGGAACAGATAGGGCACCGGTGCTATTAATCACATCTACTACCACAGTAAAATTGGCCGATTGAATGGCCGCTTTATCAACCAGTGGATATTGTAAAATTGCCTCTATATGCTCCTGAATAGCGGAATGATGCTGAATAATGGCACCCAACTCTTCAACCGGGGCAAAAGCATACGAATCAGAGGCGGCGATGGCCAACACTGCGGCTCCATCTGCGGCACTTATAAATTCACCCCGGTGATTGAGTAATTTGAGGGCATTCCATTCGCGGGGGTTATGACTGGCCGTAATAATAATTCCGCCGCCTGCTTTTTGTTGCACAACCGACATTTCCACGGTAGGGGTAGTGCTTAATCCAACATTAATAACTTCAATGCCAAGTGCCGAAAGGGTTTGCATTACCAGGTCTTGCACCATTTGCCCACTTATCCGGCCATCCCTGCCTATAACTATGCGTTTGGTAGCGCCAGCCCGAAGCAGCCAGGTTCCAAAAGCAGCCGAAAAGCGAACCACATCCAGTGGACTTAACGATACCCCGGGTGTTCCACCTATTGTTCCACGAATACCGGATATACTTTTTATCAATGCCATAATAAAAATATTAAATGCGTGCAAAGGTAATTGAATTTTTTTTGTGGGTTAAGGGTGTACTTTTGCAAACTATGGTAACCGACAATTGGTTTGAGGATTGGTTTAATTCAGATTATTATCATTTGCTATATAAGCATCGGGATGATTTGGAGGCTGATCGATTTATCAGAAAACTAATCGGTCACTTACAACCCCCTTCGGGTGCCCGTATGGTGGATGTAGCCTGTGGAAAGGGCCGCCACAGCAAGGTTTTATGTGATTTAGGTTTTGATGTTACCGGAATTGACCTCTCGGCTGCTTCCATAGCCGCTGCTGTTGTTGAGGAGAATGATCACCTGCATTTTTATCAGCATGATATGCGAATGCCCTTTTGGATTAATTATTTTGATTATGCATTTAACTTCTTTACCAGTTTTGGTTATTTTAAAACCCGAAGAGAACATGATAATGCCATCCGGTCTTTAGCAGGCAGTTTACGAAAGGGCGGTAAGCTGGTGATTGATTATATAAATGTTGCTAAAGCCGCACGTGAACTACCCCAAACCTTTCTGCAGGAAGAGTCGGATCAATTGGTTTTTCAGATTACCAAATGGCAGGATGAAAACCATTTTTTTAAACAGATTCAGATAAAAGACAGTCCCGGGGGTTCTATGCGTCATTTGTTTACTGAAAAGGTGGCAAAGTTTTCATTGCACGATTTTTCTGAGATGTTAGGGTATAGTGGTTTGCAGATTCAGGAAATCTTTGGTGATTATCAGTTGCATCCTTACGATACACATCAGTCTGACCGATTAATTCTGATTGCAGCTAAAATGTAATAATGGCCATGAGAAACTTACCGGGTTCCTTCTCGCGTAACCCATTACTTCCCCCTATATTTACAATATGTTTTTGATGGGATTCTCTATACAAAACTGTTTGTTAGCGACTCCTGAATGGTTAATTCAGGCAGATAAATGGCTATTTACGTTCATCAATCAATACCTTTCTAATCCAGCGTTAGATGCGATAGCACCCTGGTGGCGGGAGTCGGTTACCTGGACGCCCCTCTATCTTTTTTTACTAATTTTTGTTGCCATTAATTGTAAAAAAACTAGCCTACCCTGGATTGGGATAGCTTTAGTAACCATTTTGCTAAGCGACCAATTGAGTAGCACCTTAGTAAAGCCTTTTTTTGGTAGACTTCGACCCTGCAATGATCCCGAGTTATTGGGTAATGTTCGGTTATTACTCGATGGCTGTGGTGCCGGATATAGTTTTACCTCCTCCCATGCCACCAATCATTTTGCCTTGGCTATGTATTTGTCGGTTACCCTGCAAGCCTGGATAAAAGGGTATGCCTGGATATTTTTTGTTTGGGCATTTTCCATCGCATATGCACAAGTATATGTAGGGGTTCACTTTCCATTAGATGTAGTGGGTGGGGCAATATTAGGGGCTGGAATTGGTCTCTTTACAGCCCGTTTATATACCAACCGGTTTGGTGGCTTATCATTTATAAATATGAATGCCCATGATTAACCGGTCAACTTTTCACTGGCTGTTATTTTTTTGTTTCCTGGGTTGGTTAGCCGGATTCTTTGCAGTACCCTTGATGGATATTGATGCCAGTCAATACGCCAGTATCAGCAGAGAAATGCTGGAGCGGAAAAGTTTTTTACAGGTTTATGATGTAGGGAAAGATTATCTGGATAAACCACCCCTGCTTTTCTGGATCTCCGCTTTATCTATGTGGCTATTCGGTGTTAGTGAATGGGCTTTCCGGTTTCCCTCATTATTATTCGCCATCCTGTCGGTGGTAGCTACCTATCAGTTGGCCCGCTTATTTTATAATCAGCAGATTGCCCGCCTTAGTGCCATTGTGCTGGCATCTTCCCAAGCGTTGTTTTTAATTACCCACGATGTGCGATGTGATACCATGTTGATGGGTTGGGTAACCCTAAGCCTCTGGCAGTTGGCAGATTGGTACCAAACCAACCGCAAGCGAGGGTTACTTATTGCTACATTGGCCATTGCCGGTGGCATGCTTACCAAGGGCCCAATCGCCTTATTGGTGCCTGCTTTTGCCTTTGCTCCCCATTTTATTTTACGAAGAGAATGGAAACCCTTTTTTAAAGTTGAATATTTAGGCGTAATACTGGGGGTAGGATTATTGTTGATTCCTATGTGTGTGGGGCTATACCAGCAATACGATTTACAACCCGGTAAATTAATCAATGGAATCCCCATTCAATCGGGTTTGCGCTTTTATTTCTGGACGCAGAGTTTCGGCAGATTTACCGGAGAAAATTTTTTCCATGAAATGAGCTATTTCAGTTTCCTTTTTGAAAATATGCTTTGGAGTTTTTTACCCTGGATAGTTTTGTTTTCAATAGGATTAGTTTGGAGTGTATATCAGTTGGCCATGCAGAAATTTACAATCTCTGCCGGGCAGGAATGGATTGCGCCGGGAGGATTTATAGTTACCTATTTGGTTTTATCGAGAAGTCAATACCAATTGCCTCATTATATTTTTGTTGTTTTTCCGCTGGCTGCCATTGTAACAGCGCATTTTATATTTCAGTTACTACATACCCCTGGCTATCTAAAATTCAGTCGCTGGGTTACCGCTTTTCATTCAATGCTGTATGCTGTATTATGGATTGTATTGATAGGTCTGTTATATTGGGCATTTCCCACCCTGCCTTTTTGGGTTAAGGTATTATCGGTTATAGGTTTGGTGGTTTATATTGTTTTATTATTCATCTGGCGAAAATCGCCCCTGCTGCTGATGTTGGCCGTATATACCAGCGTTGGGGTGAATATTTTTTTAAGTACTGCCTTTTATCCGAACGTTTTACAATATCAGATGGGTAATGATGCCGCTAATTTTATACAATCTGCGCAGTTGCCTAAAGAGAAAATCATGATTTTTGGTCCGGATGCCGGGCGTTCTCTTTACTTTTATAGTGAACATATTTTCCCCAATACTCATGATTGGAAAAAGCTGCCACCCGGTTCACTGGTGATAACGGTAATGGATAGCGTTCCGGTGCTTCAACAGCATTATCCTGGGTTACAGGTTTTACACAAGGGTAATAATTATGGCGTTTCTATGCTTACCCCCGCATTTCTTAATCCGGCCACCAGGGAGGCAAGTTGCGGAAAGTATGCAATTATACAATTATCCCCTAAACCCTAAGCTTTGGTGGCGATTGGTTAACTTTGTTAATTATTTATGGCAGATATTCTAATAATATTAGCGTTGATTGTGTTGAATGGTATTTTTTCTATGGTTGAAATTGCCTTGATTTCTTCCAGAAAAGCCCGTTTAGAATCACAGGCTGCCAAGGGCGACAGAGATGCTGCCCGTGCATTACAACTGGCCAATCATCCCGATGGTTTCCTGTCTACCGTACAAATTGGAATCACCCTAATAGGTGTGCTTACCGGTATTTATTCGGGTGATAATTTTAAGGCACCCCTTCAACAATGGCTGTCGGGTATCCCTTTTTTGCAGTCATATAGCACCCTCCTTTCCACCATTATCATCGTAGTAGTACTTACCTATCTCTCGATGGTATTGGGAGAATTAGTGCCTAAGCGAATTGGACTCAGTGATCCGGAGCGCATAGCCAAAATGATGGCAAAGCCAATGCACTGGCTAATGAAAATCACCTACCCCTTCATCTGGTTGTTGAGTAAATCGGCTCATCTGATTATGAAGTTGCTGGGTATCCATTCTAACGAAAACCAGGTAACCGAAGAAGAAATCAAAGCTATCATCAGCGAGGGCACCGAACATGGGGCTATTGAAGAAGCGGAGCAGGAAATTATCGAAAGGGTTTTTCACCTGAGTGATAGGAATATTACCTCTTTGATGACGCATCGCTCTGATATCATTTGGTTACCGGGAAATGAAACGGTGGCCACCGCAAAAGCAGGTTTAACCGATGTAGTGCATTCAGTTTATCCAGTTTGTAATAAAAATATCGATCAGATTGAAGGGATGGTTTCCATCAAAGACTTATTTACAGCCCGGCCCGAACAAACCTTACTTCAGGTGATGCGCCCTGCCATGTATGTTCCGGAAAATCTTACGGCTTATCAGGTGTTGGAGCAATTTCGGGAAACCAAAATTCATCAATGTTTTATTGTGGATGAATATGGATCGGTGCAAGGTCTGATTACGTTAAATGATATCCTAGAAGCTATCGTGGGTGATATCCCACAAGAAGAAGACCAAGAATTCGAAATTGTTCAACGGGCAGATGGCACCTTTCTGATAGACGCACAAATACCTTTTTATGATTTTCTGGATAGGTTTGATAAAACTGAATGGATGATGGAAGGCGATCAGGAATTTGATACCCTAGCTGGCTTTATCATCCATGAACTCGAAAAAATACCCTCTACAGGCGACCAACTGAATTGGAAAATCTTTCAGTTAGAGATTGTAGACATGGACCACCATCGCATAGACAAAGTGCTGGTTACTGTAAACCCTTGATATTGCTTACCAGCTGAAAGTAACACGAGAGGCCGGGTAATCTAGTTTCTTTGTTGTTTCCGATTTCCCCTTTTTTACGTGAAAAATATTGGTTTGTACATTCACAAACTCATACAATAGGTTGCATTCTGCATCCAATGTTTTCAGTTGGGTAATTTGAGGAATTTCAAAATAGCACCAGATACTCTCTTGCTTAATTTCATACCCCAGGTATTGCATATCACAGGGTTTGCCATTGATGGTTAGGTGAAGTTTTTTACGGATATACTCATTCACTTGTTTATCGGCCTGGGTTTTGTTGCTAGGCTTTACCAGATCAACCGGTGTATTGGTTTGTTTGCGCAGGGTTTGCTCAAGATCTTCAGTAAAAATACGAATACTTATTTCGGCGGTAGCCGCGGACTCGTTGTGCTCAATTTCTATTACGGATAAATAAAAGGGATGAAATAGCAGCCAACCAATGGCAACTATAGGCTGAATCATTATCTTTACGAATCCTGTCATGGCTCAAAATTGACTAATATTTATCTCTTTTGCAAATGAATGATTTTAGTTTGTACTTGGAAGTAGGCTATAAGCATATTGCCAATATGCAAGGGATAGATCATATCCTGTTTATAGCTGCTCTTTGTTTGCGCTATCAGTTTGCCGATTGGAAGAAGGTATTGATATTGGTTACGGCATTTACCATTGGGCACTCCATTACTTTGGCCCTCAGTGTGCTAGATGTTATATCCGTATCAACCAACTGGGTAGAATTCTTAATTCCGGTTACCATTTTATTTACTTCCCTCAGCAACCTGGCCGTTAAAAAATTCACTTTTCAGACCCGTTTTCCCCTAATTTACTTCCTGGCACTGTTTTTTGGCTGCATCCATGGTTTGGGATTTAGTAATTACCTGAAAAGCTTACTAGGCAACACCGAACAGATTCTTCCTAGGTTATTGGCGTTTAATGTAGGGCTGGAAGCCGGCCAACTGGCAATTGTATTCATATTACTGATTATTTCACTGCTTGCCGTTTATGTATTTCGATTTAGCAGAAGAGAATATATTTTGTATTTTTCCGGTGCTATCGGTGCCTTGGCACTAGAGATGGCAATTCAACGTGCAAACTTCTTAATCCCTTGAAATGAAAAGAATCCTTTTTTTTGCTGCCATCCTTTTTGTGCATCCTCTAGTAGCACAAAATATTATGAACAATCCCGGTTCCAACCACGGAAACCGATTCGAACAACTGGGTACCATTTTGCCTACCCCTAATGAGTACAGAACTGCCAGTGGAGCTCCGGGTCCCAAATATTGGCAACAGCGCGCAGATTATGTAATCAAGTGTGAACTGGATGAGCCCAATTTTAGTATTAAAGGCTCTGAAACAATTACCTATTACAATAACTCCCCAGACGTGCTTACCTATCTCTGGTTGCAATTAGATGAGAATCAGCACAGCACGGCTAATAATGCCAATTACCAGAGCAGTTCTAATTTAAGTAGAATATATACTACTGGTCAACTCGATCAAATGGCCTCAGGCGGAGCAGATAATGGGAATGGGGAGATAATTAAAAAAATTACCGATGCCACCGGAAAGCCCCTCAGTTATCGGATAAATAAAACGATGATGCGGGTTAACTTACCTGCTGCTTTGAAGCCGGGCCAAAAATTTGTTTTTTCAATTGACTGGACGTATAAAATCACCAATCGCTATCAATTTTTTGGAAGGGGTGGGTATGAGATTTTTTCTGAAGATGCCAATGCATTGTTTACCATTACTCAGTGGTTTCCCCGCTTGTGCGTTTATAGCGATGTTCAGGGATGGCAAAACCATCAGTTTGCAGGTACCGGAGAGTTTGCACTGGTATTTGGAAATTATTCCGTTCAAATTACTACACCGGCAGATCACGTGGTGATGGCTACGGGGGAGTGCCAGAACTATCCGCAGTTATTAACGGCTGCTCAGCAGGCTCGTTGGACAAAAGCGCAGACTGCCAAGGAGCCCGTTGAGATTGTTACCCTTGCTGAGGCAAAGAATGCAGAAAAGCAAAGAAGTACCGCCACCAAAACCTGGGTATTTAAGGCCGATAATGTGCGGGATTTTGCCTGGGCGTCTAGCCGTAAGTTTGTTTGGGATGCTATGCCTGCTTATGTGGAGGGTAAAAAAGTAATGTGCATGAGCGCCTATCCCAAAGAAGCCTATGGGTTATGGCGTACCTATTCTACCAAACTGGTGGCACATACCATTAAAACCTATAGTAAATTTTCTATCCCTTATCCCTATCCTGTTGCCCAAAGTATTGAGGCAAGTAATGGGATGGAATATCCGATGATATGCTTTAATAATGGCCGTACAGAAAAAGACGGCACCTATAGCGAAGCTGTAAAGAATGGTATGGTGGGCGTAATTATCCATGAAGTAGGCCATAATTTCTTCCCTATGATTGTTAATAGCGACGAACGCCAATGGTCATGGATGGATGAGGGGCTTAACACCTTTGTTCAATACCTCACGGAAGAATTATATGATAATAAATTTCCTTCCAGAAGAGGACCTGCATTTAGCATTGTTGACTATATGAAGTTACCCAAGGATCAGTTGGAACCTATTATGACCAACAGTGAAAATATCATCAATTTCGGTGCTAATGCTTATGCAAAGCCTTCTGTAGGATTAAATATTTTGCGAGAAACCGTAATGGGTCGTGAATTATTTGATGAGTCATTTAAAGAATATTCCCGCCGTTGGGCCTTTAAACATCCTACACCCGCAGATTTCTTCCGTACGATGGAGGATGCAAGTGGGGAGGATTTAGATTGGTTCTGGCGTGGATGGTTTTATAGTATAGATGCCTGTGATATTTCGTTGGATAGTGTTCGCCATGCTATATTCGATCCAACTGCCAACACCGCCGGCGGAATGGGTATGGGTGGAAGAGGGAATGCCCCGGGAGCTGGAGCTGGAAGGCCCATTGCTAAACCTCTTGTGAATTCTTTTGATGATATTTCTAAAATTCGAAATCGTGCCGATAAGAGTATTTTATTTCTTACCGACGTAGATACAACACTGAGAGATTTTTATTGGCGCTATGCAAGAGGGTTAGAGCCTTATGATTCTATTACCCGTCAACCCGCACCCACTATGCCTACTCCCGAGCCCTTAACCGAAGAAGAGAAAGCCCGGTATGCAGGCATGCATTTGTATGAGATTAATTGCTCTAATAAGGGGGGATTGTTAATGCCGGTAATTGTTGAATTTACATTTGAGGATGGTACAAAAATGAAAGAGAATATTCCCGCACAAATCTGGCGGAAGAATGAAAATAATGTGAGCAAGGTTTTTATGACCACCAAAAAAGCCGTAAAAATTCAGCTGGATCCTATGCGTGAAACAGCCGACATCAATGAAAACAATAATAGCTGGCCTCGAGTTCCGGAAGAGTCGAAGTTTTCGATTTTCAAAGGTAGAATACCCGGGGGAAGAGGGGGTGCTCCTCAAGGTTTGAATCCTATGCAGGCAGCCCAGCAAAAGAAATAATAGCATTAGTCACTAAGGGTTCTGGAAACGGAACCCTTTTATCTTTAATTTATGAAATCGTTTTTTTTAGTGGTATTGGCAGGCATCTTGGTTGTTGGTTCAGTTCGTGCAGCCAAGGTAGATACAGTTGAAATCTATAGCAATAGCATGCACAAATCCATTAAAACGGTGGTTATACATCCCTCCGTAAAAAAAAATACGCGATTTCCAGTGGTGTATCTTTTACATGGTGCCGGGGGTAGTTATGCTAACTGGATTCAAAAAGTGCCCCATATTCAACAACTGGCCGACCAATATCAATTGATGATTGTTTGTCCAGACGGCGCCTCCACCAGTTGGTACTTCGATAGTCCGATTGATTCTACTTTTCGATACGAAACCTTTGTTTCTAGGGAAGTGCCCGATTATATAGACAGTCACTACAATACCATACCCTCCCGCGAAGCCCGCGCTATAACCGGATTAAGTATGGGCGGACATGGCTCGCTGTTTTTAGCATTTCGCCATGCCGACCGTTTTAGTATTTCGGGCAGTATGAGTGGGGCCCTGCATATTACCGTAATCAGAAAAGGATATAGTGTAGAAAAGCGATTAGGAGATACCCTTATAAATGCCTCTTACTGGAGAGACTGGAGCGTGTTAAACGTGATTGATCAATATCCAAAAGATTCGCTACATATTTTAATTGATTGCGGAACAGAAGATAGGGTGTTACCGATGAATCGGGCGGTGCACGAAAAAATGTTGCGTTTAAAAATTCCGCATGAATACCTCGAGCGACCGGGTGAACATAACTGGCCTTACTGGAATAATGCTATCGACTACCAGCTATTCTATATAAATAATCTGTTCAGAAAGCAGCGAAAGGGGGAATGATTGCTGCAAAGAAGGTATTATTGAATAACCGACTTACTTTTAGCTTTGCCGCCAAATTTTGGGGGTTCTACCATTTTCGGGAGGACTTGTCTTTTCTTGGCACTGGTATCTAGTGGGGGAGGGGCCTCTGAGTTATTGTTTACCACTAATTCGTTTAAGTAATATTTCTCTTCTTCTATCAATCTGCCATAAACTGGATCAAAGTATCGCCAAGTGCCATGTTTAATGGACTGACCTTCGTTACGAATTACTACTTGTTTATACTTGTTGGCTACTCCTGGGTCGGGCACCATGATGGTATCATAGGGATTTTCTAAATTTCTGGGTGCCTTCCAAAACTCTTCCCGAATTAAACCGGCTACGCTAAAGTAGAGGCATCTTCCATCTTTGTTTCCATACCGGAATGTTTCATCAGCAATTTTATCACCCATGAGGTTATAGGTTTTCCAGGGGCCATGCTTACGATCATCTTTAAAATAACCCTCTTCTTCATAACCGGGGTTCCCTCGCAAAGGAGCCACCCGAATTACCCATTTCCCTTGCTTCATATCGTTCATATCAACTTTATTGATAGAATCGCCGTGTACCCCCTTAACAAACGACTTATACTGGGCATGGGTACTTGTTGAAAATAATAACAGCAAGATGAGTAACCGACACCACATATTGATTAAATTGTACCCTAAAATTATCGTAAAAATGCGCAATAGTATTCCAAAATTATTGTTAAGCCTAGTTTTACTAGCAACTACTTATAGCTGGGCACAGGTGAAACCCACTCCGGCTGCAGACCGACTTTCAGTAACTGCACAACGTAAAGCCCTTTCATCAAATTCACTGGTAAACCAGGTGCCCTTTAGAAATGTGGGTCCTTCAATTATGAGCGGACGGGTAGTAGATGTAGATGTAAACCCTGAAGACCCTACCGAGTTTTATGTAGCCTATGCTTCCGGGGGATTATGGCATACCAAAAATAATGGGCAAAGCTTTGTTTCTATTTTCGACTCAACTGATATATTAACCATAGGTGATATTGCTGTAAACTGGAAATCCCGTGCCATTTGGGTGGGAACAGGCGAGGTAAACAGCAGCCGCTCTTCTTATGCCGGAATGGGGGTATATCGTTCCGACAACAATGGAAAATCATGGCAGTATGTTGGGTTGCCGGAAAGTCATCACATAGGCAAAATTCTCTTGCACCCAACCAATGAATCGGTTGCCTGGGTGGCAGTATTGGGGCATTTATACTCATCCAATAAAGAGCGGGGTGTTTATAAAACTACCGATGGAGGTAAACAATGGAAACAGGTATTATATGTGGATGAAAATACCGGTGCTGTAGATATGGACATCAATCCTGCTAATCCGGATGAGTTGTATGCAGCTATGTGGTATAAAACCCGAACTGCCTCTAACCTGGTGGAAAGCGGTAAAACCAGTGGTATATACAAATCAATCAATGGCGGCGATCAGTGGGAATTGATTTCCGGAGCCGGCAGTGGCTTTCCCAATGGCGAAGGGGTAGGAAGAATAGGCGTAGCAGTTTTTTCAAAAAATCCTTCGGTGGTGTACGCCATAGTTGACAATAATTTTAGACAACCGGATACAGCCAAAAAAAATACCGACACTACTCGCTACGTATTAAGTGATTTTCAAAACCTTACGAAGGAGAGTTTTGCAGCCCTAGACAATAAAAAATTACAAGCATTTATGGGTTCTCCCCGAAATGGTATTCCTCAAAAGTATACAGCAGCCTCCATTAAAGAGGCAGTTGCCAATGATCGGTTTCCGCCCTCTGTAATCTGGGATTTTTTGTATGATGCTAATACCGCTTTATTCGAAACACCTATCTACGGAGCACAGGTGTATAAAAGTACAGATGCAGGAAAAACCTGGACAAAAACCCATGAAAAAACAATAGGTATTTACAGCACCTATGGCTATTATTTTGGAAAGATTTTCGTAAGTCCTATTCAGGAAAACAAAGTAATAATTAGCGGAGTTAATCTGGTAATGAGTACCGATGGGGGAAAGACCTTTAAAAATATCGACAAAGAAAATGTGCATTCCGATCATCACGTAGTTTGGATGAGTGCAACCAAAGACGGACATTTTATTAATGGGAATGATGGAGGATGTAATATCACTTATGATAATGGCGAACACTGGTTTAAAGCCAATACCCCACCGGTTGGTCAGTTTTATGCGGTGGCTGTAGATATGGCCAAACCGTATAATGTGTATGGTGGATTACAAGATAATGGTACTTGGTATGGGTCGAGCAATACCCGGGAAAACTATCGTTGGTTCGATTCTGGTGAGAATCCCTTTAAATCGATTAACGGCGGAGATGGTATGCAGGTGCAGGTAGATTGGCGCGACAATAAAACGGTGTACAGTGGCTCTCAGTTTGGTATGTATAGCCGCCAAATCCTGGGTACGCCTGGAAGAGGAACTTCGGTACGCCCCGCCCGCGATTTGGGAGATCCTGCTTTGCGCTATAACTGGCAAACGCCTATTTTGTTAAGTCGCCATCAACAGGATGTATTTTATTATGGAAGTAATAAATTTCACCGGTCGTTTAATCGGGGAGATAGTATGACGGCCATGAGTGGCGATTTAACTACGAATCCTTCACAGGGTGATGTTCCCTTTGGAACGCTTACCACTATCAGTGAGAGTCCGCTCCGGTTTGGCTTACTTTACATCGGCACCGACGATGGCAATATTCAGGTAAGTAAGGATGGGGGGTATAGCTGGACGATGATCACCAAAAAATTACCGAAAGGATTATATGTAAGTCGGGTTTCGGCGAGTGCATTTAGTGAAGGCCGTGTATATGCTAGTTTAAATGGCTATCGCAACGACCATTTTGCAGCCTATGTTTTTGTGAGTGATGATTATGGTGCGAATTGGCGGCCGATACAATCCAATCTGCCCCAGGAGCCTGTAAATGTGGTTAAGGAAGATCCTACCCAGGAAAATGTAGTATATGTGGGTACCGATGGTGGTTTATATGTTAGTGTGGATGGGGGAACTAGTTATATGATGTGGAATAAGGGGTTGCCCTATAGTGTTCCTGTACACGATTTAGTAATTCATCCACGGGAAAATGAAATTGTGCTGGGAACCCATGGACGCAGTATATATATTGCTTCGGTTTCGGAATTACAAAAATTAGCCAAAGATTCTGCCTATCGCGAAAAGCGGACTAAAGAAATAGCGGAACAGAAGTAGTTGCTTAGCTAAATAGTAAAAGCTGCGTTGTAAATACTTAAAGTATTCAACGCAGCTTTTTTAGTAACCAGGCATCCTGACCGCCGAGTATGCCCGGGAATTTTTGTCCATCATAGTACATCACTATTTCCCAATCCTGGCCCAGTAGTGCTTGCATACCTGCATAGGTATGATAGGTTCTCATTTGCCGGCTTCCTTTTTTATCAGCCCCCAGTGTAAGGATGCCTTGTTGGGATAGTTGCTTTTTTTGTTGATGTGTAAGCTGATGCAGGTAAGTTTTTCCGTGCGTGCTTAGCCACACCAAACCTTGGGGTTGTAATAAGCCATATAGCTTATTGAGCCAGTTAGCTTGTTCGCTGGCAGGTAAATGGGTAAGTACGCTGAGAGCAATGATGAGGTGGTATTGCGCGGAAATTGTTTCACCAGAAGGGTCGGTGCTGCTTTGTATCCAATCAATACCCTGCATATTGTTTTGCAGCCATTGAATGCAAGAGGGATTTACATCAGCACCCGTTATTTTGGCTTCGGGAAAATAGTCTGTTAGATGCCGGGTTATCCTGCCGGTGCCACAGCCCCAGTCGAGGATAGATAGAGTGGGGGAATTTCTAAATATTTTACATAGCGATTCAATTTCAGCCGCCGCTTCTTGTCCGCTGTTTTGGTAGCTATGGTAATGTAGAGTGCCTGTTTCAAATAACAATGAATCCGGTGGTATACGGAACCCTGGATTTTTATTTTTGAATACGTTATTGGATGCCTGATAGCGCAATATATTCCAGCGAAACAAACACATTCGTATAAAATACGAAAGTGAAAAAGTGTCTACTGTATTTCGAATCATTCCGCCAAGGCTCATACATCTAGTTTGCTGATTGCAATATGGGTTTAATTGCTGTATACTTTGCTGAAATGGCTTTGATTTTAGAAGAAGTACTTGTAACCCTTACCCATTGATATGGTTTTGATGGAAAGAATAGCGCTGTTATAACTAAACTGCCTTTATCAGCAAAAATTTCTATGGAACTTCTATCAACTATCAACTGCAAAGATAAACGACCGTTTACTTGTATTCTTTTGCCTCGTATAATCCGGTTAAAGGAGGGATTAAAATCTCCCGGGCCACTTTGTAAACGATTGAGTATGATTTCTGCAGTAGCAGGATTATATTGAAGAGAAAGGGTATCTCCCCATTTATTATTCCATTGTAATAATTGAATGTTTTCATTTACATTATTGGAAATTAAATCCGCATCTACTTGCATGGTATATGCGGCATCCGACAAGCTGATTGTATCCTTCACCTGCTGACTACTATCCATTTCTAAAAGCCCCGTAAATTGCTTAATTGGTTGGGAGAGTAAGTGAGAACCTTTACTGTTTTTTGTTAATGTGAGTTCACGGGGTATCGTAATCGCACTTCTCCATGGATGGGTAGGTACCTGTTGCGCATATTGCCAGTTGCTCATCCATCCAATAAAAACAGGGTTTTTGCAGGGGGCATCAAAATAAGTTACCCCAGCATAATTATCCGTTCCCTGGTCTACCCATTTAACTATTTCAGGTTTTTCATCATTAAGAAAAGTTTTCCCGTTAAATGTTCCAGTAAAATATTGTGTGGCACTGCCGCCATTAGGTCCGCCATTACCGATACTTACCAATAGCACCCAAGCTTCTTTTCCAGAACTAGCTTCTTGCATTTTTATCAGATCGGGACATTCCCATACACCCCCATGAGCCCCTTCCTTTTCTCCAAAGCTGCTGAGGTATGTCCATGCTTTCAAATTGGGTGAACTATAAAATTCAACATGATTGCCCACTGCTAACGTCATTATCCACTTCTTTTCCTTTGCATACCAGCTGACTTTTGGATCTCTGAAATCTTTTTTTCCAGGATTGTTGAGCACTGGATTATTGGCATATTTTTTCCAGGTAAAACCACCATCGTTACTATACGCCATGCCCTGTGTTTGAAAGGTACTCGCACCTGCTTTTTCTCCTTTCGGATCGTGATAGGTAAAAATCGCAATCAGGGTTTTTTCTTTCCCTTCTTGCAAACCCGCAGTATTCAAGTGATCAACCACCACACTTCCCGAAAAAATATAACCCAGCGAATCGGGATAGAGGGCAATGGGTAAATGTTCCCAATGCAATAAATCTTTGCTTACTGCATGCCCCCAGTGCATGGGGCCCCAAACTGTTCCTTCGGGATAATACTGATAAAAAAGGTGGTAGTTGCCACCATAATACACCAAACCATTCGGATCATTCATCCAATGTTCCTTGGGCGTAAAATGTATGGCAGGCCGATACGGCTCCAACTTACCGGTTTGGGATTGACCCATTAAAATACTAATTGAAAAAAAGAAAAACAGGCAAAAAAGTTGAGCTATTCTTTTATTACGTATCAACTTGCCCATAGTTTTATTTTATCGGTGAGTTATTCACTGCTGCGGATTACCTGCGCATTCTTTTGTGCTAATAAAGCTAATTCGGTAGCCAAAAAGCAGTGCGCCTGTGGCATCGCGGTTTCTGTGCGATTGAGTATATCATCTACCAATTGCTTCCCGAAGGGTAGGGGCTCTTTATTACAATCGATAAATCGGGTTTCTTTTTGATTTACCAGGTAGAGGTGATTGCCGCCATCCGGACCAGCAATATCCACATTCTTCCTGATTTCAATAAATCCGTCTGTACCCAGGATGGTCAGTCTTCCATCTCCCCAAGATTTTAGTCCATCTGGTGTAAACCAATCCACCCGAATGTATCCGGTACCCTTGTTACCCTTAATCATCACATCGCCAAAATCTTCGAATTGGGGATATTGTGGATGGTGAATATTTCCAATTTGAGAAGCAACAATGCTGGCTTCGGTGGAGCCGGTAAAAAATAAAAACTGATCAAACTGATGGGAGCCAATATCGGTGATAATACCTCCATAATATTGTTTATCAAAAAACCATTCCGGTCGGGAAGGAATATTCATGCGATGCGGTCCCAATCCAATGGTTTGAATCACTTTTCCAATAGCACCTTGTTGGATGAGTTCTCCGGCTTTTACGGTTGCCTTATTTTCGAATCGCTCGCTATACATAATGGAGTAAATGCGACCAGTAGCTTGTTGTACTTTTTTTACAGCAGCCAGTTGTTTTAGCTGAGTGATGCCGGGCTTGTCTACCAGATAGTCTTTTCCATGTTTCATCACTTCTATTCCCAGTGGCGCTCTTTCTACCGGTATGCCCGAACTCATGATCAGTTGAATGCTATTATCTTCCAGTATTTCCTGTTGCGATTCGGCTAGCTTCGCCTGCGGATATCGTTTGCTGAACTCAGCTACCAGATTGGCTTCTTTGGCATAAAACGAAACCAATTGTCCGCCCCCACGGGTAACGGCATCTACCATACCATAGATATGGCCATGATTAATATTGATTACCGAAAATCGTATGCGCGGATCGGCAGGTGGAGGAGGAGGAGGGGCTAAAAAAGTTTCAGATGCTGATGCATGTTGGCTATTAAATATTGCCAAACCGGCAGCAGCAGCCGCTGTACGGATAAAATCTCTCCGGGGATGAAATTTGTCTGTCATATTTGTTTATTGGGGGATTGATTATTTTTCTGTGCGGATGCAATGGCTGCCCGATACGCTTCACTGGCCCCCTTTAGTTTAGGGATGCTTAAACTTTGCCAGTCTTTACCCAAAAACCACCTGCCCAGGTAAACGATCTGACCCACATGATAAGGATAGTGTGCCAATTGGCGTAGAATTGCATCATACACAATCAGCGGCTCCTCTCGTATGGTAATGGTTTGATGTAATTGTGCAGGTTCCAGCTTTTCTAATGTTTCCAGTAAGCATTGCCAACCTTCTTCCCAAAGGGTTAGTAATTGTGCTTTAGATAAAGTGGGATGTTCTTCAAATTCCTCATCCCGTTGCCGCCAGCTTTTTTCTCCGTCTTCGGTTAAAAAGTTAGTCCATCTACTTTTCATATTGCCATGCAGGTGTTGAATGATGATGGCAATGGAATTGCTTTCCGGATTGGGTTGCACATGGAAAAATTCCTCCGGCAGTACATCAAGGGTTTTATCGCCTAACTGTTTGTAAGAAATAAATCTTTTTACACAATCTTTAAGTATCCTGGTTTCGATTGAGGGATTCATACAAGCTTCATTATTCGTTATTTGCTTTGACTTATGTTATTGAGCAGTTTTACATGTTGCACACCTGCCGTGCAGTTCCTCTTCGCCAAAGGCGAATCGGAAACTACACGGGGAACTTTCCGTAGGTTCTAAAGGTCCAGCGGACCGAAACCTTACTC
>JBBAJQ010000014.1:16166-21549 GCA_040403945.1 Sediminibacterium sp. | reverse complement strand
CTACACGGGGAACTTTCCGTAGGTTCTAAAGGTCCAGCGGACCGAAACCTTACTCTCTCTCACACTCACGCTGACTTTTAGTATCCTGCCACCGAATCATCGCCCCTTTTATCGGCGGCTGTCTCGCGTTTTCCGGTTTTATTAATTAAAATCGCTTCTGTTCTGCCAATCGAGCCTCTTTCTGTAATTTTATACCCCATCTGTTGTAATTGCTTTTTGGTAGTGGCATCAAAATCTTTCTCCACCGCAACTTCATCCGGCAGCCATTGGTGGTGGAACTTAGGTTTATTAATCGCTTCATCGGCCGTCATGCCAAAATCAACCACATTTATTATTGCCTGAAATACTGATGTAGGAATTGTAGTTCCACCGGGAGTACCTACTACCAGCAATGGTTTGTTGTTTTTTAATAATAAAGTAGGCGTCATCGAACTTAACATTCTTTTTCCGGGTGCGATGGCATTGGCTTCACCACCTACTGCTCCATACATATTGGGCACGCCGGGTTTGGCACTGAAGTCGTCCATTTCATTGTTCATTAAAAATCCGGCTCCACCCACCACTGTTCTGCTGCCATATCCTCCGTTAAGTGTAGTGGTTACGGCTACCATATTTCCTTCGGCATCCATTATACTCAGATGCGTAGTTTGCTCGGATTCTTTAATGATACCTGCCTTTACATTGCTGCTGCTTCCTGCTTTGTCGGCAACATAATCACTCATCCGCTGCGTTACATAGGCATCGCTTAGTAAGGTTTTAACAGGCACCGGAAAATAGTCAGGATCGCCCATATACTCTGCGCGGTCGGCATAAGCTCTTCTTTCGGCTTCAATCATTAACTGCACGCTCTTGGGCGTTTGAAAGCCCATTTCTTTTACCGGATATTTCTCAATCATTTTTAGCATTTGTGCTACCAGTAAGCCACCACTACTTGGGGGCGCGAAACTAATTACCTGGTGATCGCGATAGGTAAATTCCAGGGGCTTACGCAATTTGGCGGTATAGTTACTTAAATCTTCCATGGTTATAATGCCATTCCCTCTTTTCATTTCTTCCACAATCAGTTTGGCAGTTTCCCCCTGATAAAATCCGGCGGCACCGTCTTTTTGTATCCTGCGAAGGGTTCCTGCCAGTTCTTTCTGAATGAGTGTATCACCGGCTTTCCATTTATCAGCTTTTACTAATGCGGTAGGTCGAGTGCTATTTTTAAGGAACGACTCACGGGTACTATTTAATCCCGCTGCTTCCTTTTCGGAAATTACAAAACCATGCTCCGCTAGTTCAATGGCAGGTTGAATAAGGGTTTTAAAGGGCAGTTTGGCATATTCCATAGCAGCAAATAAGCCTGCCACCGTTCCGGGTATGCCGGATGCCAAATGCCCCTGCTGTGATAGCATCAGCTGTACCTGTCCATTTTTATCCAGGTACATATCTCTGTTTGCTCTAGATGGGGCTGCCTCTCTATAATCAATACCTACCAGCTCTTTATTGGCTTTGCGGGCAATTAAAAATCCTCCACCACCTAAATTTCCTGCTCCGGGGTAAACAACTGCCAGCGTAAGCTGAACGGCAATGGCTGCATCAAAGGCATTGCCACCTTTCCGCATTATGGCGGCACCTACTAAACTGGCCAGCGGATGGGCCGAACCTACTGCTGCTTTGTTATATACTGCGTTTTTTACGATTGTGTAATGGTAAGGATCTACCTCCTTACCGGGCCCTACCCAAGAGCCAACTGATTGGGCCTGCAAGTGAAAAAGCACCAGCAATAGTCCCGACGTATAGATTAGTTTTCTCATGGCAGAAAATTAGTGTTTTTTATAGTATAAATATTCATTGTTGGCCGAGTGTGATTAACTTGGTAAAAAATGGCTTTCCAGCCCCAAAATTCTTGCTTATTTTCACCGACTATAGAATACTTCTAATTATAGAAGAATTCCATCTTTAAACATAAACTCAAATAATAATGCGGATCGTTTTGTGCTTGTTTTTTTCGGTAGCCATGGGTTTAGTATCCGGCCAACCCGTTACCTCCCCCGAATCATTTCTCGGATATCGGATTGGCACCCATTTTACCCGTCACCACCAGGTAATGGATTATTACAAATTGGTGGCATCGCAACAGCCCAATCGAGTAAAACTTGCGAATTATGGTACCACCAATGAGGGCAGACCGCTGATGCTTGCATTTATTGGTTCTGCTGAAAATCTGCAGCGCTTAGAAAGCATCCGACAAAATAACCTAGCACTGGCATCTGGTAAACAAAATGCCAAACCAGCCGATATGCCTGTTATTGTATGGTTGAGTTACAATGTGCATGGAAACGAATCTTCTTCTACAGAAGCCTCCCTGCTCACCCTTTATCAGTTGGCCAATCCCGACAATCAGTCCGTAAACAACTGGTTAAAAAATACCCTCATCATTATGGATCCCTGCATCAATCCGGATGGGAGAGACCGCTATGTAAACTGGTATAATTCCGTTGCAGGAGATCAATATAACCCCGATCCTGCAGTTCGCGAACATGCAGAACCCTGGCCGGGCGGTAGGGTGAATCATTATTATTTTGATTTAAACAGAGACTGGGCCTGGCAAACACAAGCAGAAACCCGACAACGCATGAAAATGTATAACCAGTGGATGCCGCAGGTACATGTAGATTTTCACGAACAAAGCATCAACGGACCCTACTATTTTGCTCCGGCTGCTGCACCTTATCATGAAGTTATTACACAATGGCAACGTGATTTTCAACTCCAGATTGGTAAAAATAATGCGGGATATTTTGATAAAAATGGATGGCTGTTTTATACCAAAGAAAGATATGATTTGCTCTATCCTTCCTATGGCGATACTTATCCTATTTATAATGGGGCTATTGGTATGACGTATGAGCAAGCTGGCGGAGGTAGAGCCGGATTGGGAATTTTAAAAGGCGATATGGATACCTTAACCCTAGTTGATAGAGCCCAACATCACTATACTACCGGTATATCTACCATTGAAGTATCTGCTGCCAATCAGGGCAAGCTGTTAAAAGAATATCAGCAATTTTTCGATGATGCCCGCGCCGGAAAAGGGGCAGAATTTAAAACCTATGTGCTTACCTGTTCCGATGAAAATAAACTGAATGCCCTAAAAGAATTGCTGCAGTTGAATCAAATCAACTTTGGAACCCTTAGCAATACAAGTTGGAAGGGATATCAGTACTTTAGCGGAAAGGAAGAAGCTTTTGTAAATGAAGGGTATCATATTGCCGTAAGTGGCACCCAAACCCGGTCAGTTCTGGCTAGAGTGCTATTAGAACCTAAAACGGTTGTAACCGATTCTAATACCTATGATATCACTGCCTGGTCGCTGCCCTATGTATATGGCATTAAAGCATATGGTGTTAAAGAGAAACTCGACATCAAAGAAACCCAATCCGAATTGAAATCTGTTACCCAGGTAAATGCACAATATGGTTTGTTAATTCCTTATAACTCGTTTCAATCGAGTAAAGTGATGGCCGACTTACTACAAAAAAATATTAAGGTGCGTTTTGCCGAAAAGCCATTTACTTATCAGAATAAACAATACAACCGCGGAACATTAATTGTTATCAGAACCGGTAACCCCGAAAACTGGAATCAGCTAACCCAACAAATTTGCCAACTGCACCAGGTTCAGCCGGAAGGTGTGGAAACCGGATTTATGGATAAAGGGATTGATTTTGGTTCGCCAGATGTTAAAGTGATATTGCCACAAATGAAGGTAGCCATGCTTACTGGTGATCAAACCGCATCCCTGAATTCCGGAGAAATCTGGCATTACTTTGAACGCCAATTGGGCTATCCGATTTCATTAATCAATGCTACTGACTTACCCCGCATATCTTTAAAAAATTATCAGGTAATCATTTTGCCGGATGGCAATTATCGGGGTATTAGCGATAAAACGAGTACCGAAAAACTAAAAGAGTTTGTTAGGAGTGGCGGGAAAATCATCGCCCTAAAAAATGCACTGGGCTATATGGCCACCAGCGATTGGGGATTACAAATAAAGAATGATAAATCAACCGATAAAAATGAATATGCTGTACTAAAAAAATATGCCGATGCGGAACCCGAATCCCTCTCAGCTTCGGTTCCCGGTGCTATTTATCGGGTGGAGTTAGATAATACTCATCCCCTTGCATATGGCTATCCCAATTATTATTTTACTTTAAAGCAGGATGGACCACAATACGAATTTTTGAAAGATGGCTGGAATGTGGGCGTAATAAAAAAAGACGGCTATCAGGCTGGTTTTGTGGGGGTGCAAGTGAAAAACAAACTTAAAGATGTTTTGTCTATCGGCGTGCAGGATATAGGGGCAGGACAAGTAATTTTCTTTGCCGAAGACCCGCTATTTAGAAACTTTTGGGAAAATGGTAAAATGCTGTTTGCGAATGCCATTTTTTTAAGTGGGCGATAATTGTATTGTATAAATTTTATAAAAGGAATAAGCCGAATTATGAAGCAACAAATGATTGGTAAGTTGATTGGTCTGTTTTTTGTGCTGTTCCCTCTTCTTTCAGCACAGGTAATCGCACAAACCTACCAAACCTATAACAGCGCTGATATTTATCAGCAAATGAAAAAGCTGAATGTACTAGGTAGTGTGTTGTATATAGCTGCACATCCAGACGATGAGAACAACACCTTCTTACCCTTTCTTGCAAAAGAAAAATTATATCGCACTGCCTATTTAAGTTTAACCCGCGGTGATGGTGGTCAAAACCTGATTGGGCCAGAACAGGGCATCGAGCTGGGAATGATTCGCACGCAGGAATTACTGGCAGCAAGGCGACAAGACGGGGCCGAACAATATTTTACCAGAGCCTATGAATTTGGGTATAGCAAAAGTGTAACCGAAGCATTGCGCATTTGGGATAAAGAAAAAATTTTGAGTGATGCTGTATGGATTATCCGTCAATACCAACCCGATATCATCATCAATCGTTTTCCTCCCGATGCAAGGGCCGGACATGGCCACCATGCTGCTTCTGCCGTAATTGGAACGGAGGCTTTTGCTGCTGCGGCAGACCCAAAAAGATTTCCCGAGCAGTTTGCCTATGGAGTAAAACCCTGGCAGGCAAAACGCATTGTGTGGAATTCATACAACTTTGGTGGAAATATGAATACAACATCAGCCGAACAATTTTCATTTGATATCAGTGGTTTTAATCCCATGTTGGGTAAAAGTTATGGTGAAATTGGCGCCGAGGCTAGGAGCATGCATAAAAGTCAGGGAGAAGGCAGGCCAAGAAGAAGGGGAACATCGCTTGAATATTTTTCACCTGTAGCCGGCGATCCACCCAAAACTGATTTAATGGATGGAGTGGATATTACCTGGTCAAGA
>JBBAJQ010000014.1:3153-16066 GCA_040403945.1 Sediminibacterium sp. | reverse complement strand
TCGATTCTGCCTTTTCCTTGTCGTTGCCATTCAATCAAAATATTCAGTTTGCCAAAACCATTCCGGTACCGGCCAACCAAAAAATATCCCAACCCTACTGGCTCGAGTATCCCAAACTGGAGGGAAGTTTTGATGTGCGCGATCAGCGCCTAATTGGTAAAGCAGAAAATGATCCTTCTTTTCCGGCTAAATGGGTAATCAATATCGAAGGGGTTGATTTTACTTTTAACCGGGCGATTCAATATAAATATGTTGACCTTGTTAAGGGGGAACTCTACCAGCCACTCGCCGTGCTGCCCGCTGCCGAAGCTAATTTTACGCGCGAAAATTTAGTGAGCATGAATGGTAAAAAAATTACCGCTGGGGTTCAATTGTTGCAACGGGGTAAAAATAAAATCAATCCATCCATTCAGTTAACCGGATTGCAGCAGTTCTCTTCAGGAGATCCTACTCCGGCAGCTGGTTGGGACGAAAATACTCGCAACAATGTATTGCTCAATGCACCCGCATCTGCAACCAATCAAAAGGAGGAAATATCATTACAGCCTTCTACCCCCGATGTGTATGCTGGCAGCACCCGAATCATTGCTTACGATCATATACCCACTATAACTTATTTCTCACCGGCTAAAACTAACCTGATTTCTTTATCTGTTAAAACTGCCGGAAAAAAAATTGGTTACATACCCGGAGCAGGCGATAAAATTCCTGCTGCCCTAGAGCAACTCGGCTATGAAGTGGTGATTCTTTCCGAAGCCGATATTCAAATGCCCAACCTGCGTCAGTTTGATGCAATTATTACGGGTATTCGTGCCTACAATATAAGCGAATACCTCACCAACAAAAACGAAATACTAAACCGATATATCGAAGCTGGTGGTCACCTAATTATTCAGTATATGAAGAGTAATTTGGTTGGTTTAAAGAGAATCACTGCAGGACCTTATCCCTTTCAGGTAAATTCCGGTAGCCGGGTTACGGAAGAGAATGCTGTCGTAAACTTTTTACAGCCCGCTCATCCATTACTCAATTACCCGAATACCATAACCAGAGCCGATTTTGATGGATGGGTGCAAGAAAGAAGTACCTACCATGCTGAACAAGTGGATAGTCATTTCGTTTCCCTCTTACAAATGGCAGATACCGGCGAAAAACCGGCTGCTTCCGGAGGTAGTTTAATTACTGCACCTTACGGAAAGGGAAATATTACCTATGTGGGACTAGTCTTGTTTCGTCAATTACCTGCCGGAAACCCAGGTGCCTACAGAATCTTAGCCAACCTGCTTGCCTTACCTACTAATAAACCCTGATATGCAGTCAAAAAGACGGATAGGCATTTTTACCATTATACTAATTGGGGTGGGGATAGGTTTCTTTATTAAGAATGTAAAAATTGGCTTAATCATTGGCCTTATGCTAGGGCTATTGGCGGGTGGATTCGCAGGTAGAAAATAAAACATACAAAAATGGATAAGCAGCAACTTAAAGACAAGTTATCACAAGAGATTGAACCTCCTATTCCATTGTTCGGTTCTTTTAAAGCTTGGTATATTCTTTTGTTATTGGTGTTGCTTGCAGAAATAATTTTCTTTATTTGGTTTACTCAAAACTTCTCATGAGCCGGATCGATTGGATAGTACTTTGCGTAACACTGCTGCTGATACTTACTTATGGGTTGTACAAGAGCCGCACTAGTAAGAATCTGGAGGGATATTTTTTAAGTAATAGAAATATGCCCTGGTACCTGGTATTACTGAGCATTATGGGTACGCAGGCCAGTGCCATTACTTTTTTGTCGGCGCCCGGACAAGCATTTACCGATGGGATGCGGTTTGTACAATATTATTTTGGGCTGCCGCTGGCGATGATTGTGATCTCCATCAGTTTTGTGCCGCTGTTTAGTAAAATGAAAGTATTTACTGCCTATGAATTTTTAGAACAGCGGTTCGATTTAAAAACGAGGGTGCTTACTTCTACCTTATTTCTGTTATCTAGAGGCTTATCAACGGGTATTAGTATTTATGCGCCTTCAATCATCCTTTCTTCTTTAATGGGGTGGGATATATTTTGGACGAATATATTTATGGGTGGATTGTTGATTGTATATACAGTTAGCGGAGGGGCAAGGGCTGTTGCGTATACCCAACAACTTCAGTTATTAATCATTTTTGGAGGAATGTTTATTGCTGGATATTATGTGGTGCATTATTTGCCCGAGGGAGTAGGCTTTTCCGAAGCACTGAAAATAAGCGGGGCTTCCGGGAAGTTGAACGTTATAACTACTGGCATAACTGAGAAGGGATTTGATTGGAAAGACCGCTATAATATAATCAGCGGAATTATTGGAGGTTTTTTTCTTTCCCTCTCTTATTTTGGAACCGATCAGTCGCAGGTTGGCAGGTACCTGACCGCCAAAAACAATACACAAAGCCGGTTGGGTTTGTTGATGAATGGATTGGTAAAAGTGCCGATGCAGTTTTTTATATTATTACTGGGCACTTTGTTGTTTAGTTATTATCAATTCAACAAAGCACCGGTATTCTTTAATGGTGCCGTAGTGGATAAAGCCATGCAAACTTCCTATGCACCTGCATTAAGTAAAATAGAAGGTGAGTATAACCTGTTACAAGCCAATCAGCAGCAATATAGCCGGGCATTTGCTGCTACCCAGTTAGAGGCGGATAAGTTATTGGTTCAGCAAAACCGAAAAACTATGGATGCGCTGCAAAAAGAATACCGACAGGTATTAAAGCAGGCCGTTCCGGGCGCGGATACCAATGATACCAATTATATTTTTCTACGGTTTGTGGTAGATCATTTACCGCATGGACTGGTAGGTTTACTAATCGCCATTATATTTCTGGCAGCCTGGGGTTCAATAGCTGCTGCCCTTAATTCGCAGGCGGCTTGCACTGTTATTGATTTTCATATTCGATTGCAAGGGAAAAAACACGATATCGCGAATGAGGAGGATTGCTTGCGGGAATACAAGGTATCCAAGTATTATACCCTAGCCTGGGGTATTTTCTCCATTATAACAGCCGAACTCGCTACCGGTATGGGCAGTTTAATTGAGGCAGTTAATTTATTGGGATCTTTATTTTATGGAGTGATTCTGGGCATCTTTCTGGTAGCCCTGTATGTTAAAAAGATTCAGGGCAATGCCGTGTTTGTAGCAGCTATCATTGGGGAATGTATTGTAGTACTTTGCTTCCTGTTAGATAAATGGGGTTATATCGGATTAGGATTTCTTTGGTTGAATGTGGTGGGGGCATTGGCTGTGGTGATAACAGCCTGGCTTTTGCAAAAAATATTGCCAGCAAGCGTACCTGCCGATGCTGTTTCTGTAACTGTTAACTAAGCCATGGTTTTCTGGTAAGATATGCTGTAACTTGTACCTGTTCTGTAAATGCTAATTGAATATGCTTACTCCTGCGTTGGTTCCCTGGGCAATTGGTGCGAATGTGTATGAAGTAAATATCCGGCAATACACCCCCGAAGGAACTTTTCAAGCATTTAGCAAACACCTTCCCCGATTGAAAGAAATGGGTGTAAGCATTTTGTGGTTGATGCCTATTACACCAATTAGTCAGTTACATCGTTTGGGTACCTTGGGCAGTTATTATGCCTGCAGTAGTTATGTGCAGATTAATGAAGAATTTGGTACACTGCAAGATTTTATACAATTGGTGCAACAGGCGCATGCATTGGATATGAAACTGATTATCGATTGGGTGGCGAATCATACGGGATGGGATCACGAATGGACTTCGCATCATGCAGATTGGTATGTAAAAGATGCAGCAGGAAACTTTACGGAAAAAAATGGATGGAAAGATGTGATTGATTTGGATTATACTAAGGCTGAAATGCGCCAGGCTATGAAAGCTGCCATGAAATTTTGGGTAGAGGAAGCTGGTATTGATGGATTCCGATGTGATATGGCCCACTTGGTGCCACTAGATTTTTGGAAAGAAGCCAGAGAATTTTGTGAAACGAATAAGCTCCTGTATTGGTTAGCCGAATGTGATCAAGCAGATTATCATGCGGTTTTTAATACAAGTTATGCCTGGAGTTGGATGCACGCTACCGAAAAATTTCACAAGGGGGAGGGCAGTTTGCAGGATGTTCGACAAATACTACATTCTTATTCGCAATATCCTGGCGGTGCCAATAAATTATTTTTTACCAGCAACCACGATGAGAACAGCTGGAATGGAACGGAGTACGAAAAGTACGGAAATGCCGCCCTTGCCTGGGCGGTATTTAGCTGCACTTGGCCTGGAATGCCTTTGTTATATTCGGGGCAGGAATTGGCCTTGAAAAAGCGACTGGCGTTTTTTAATAAAGATTTGATTGAATGGACTGCAACTCCGCCATTGGCTGAATTTTATCAGCGTCTTTTTCAGCTTCGTGCAAGCAATGCGGCCATTCGGGAAGGGGAGTTGTTTATTTTACCCGCTCAGCAAGATGATAAAGTATTGCTATTTTTTAGAAGATATCACGAAAAGGTTGTGTTGATTCTGCTGAATGTTTCGAGTGAGAGCCGCGTGCAGTTTACTGTTGAACATCCTTGGTTACCGGGAAAATATCGGCAGTTGTTTTCGCAGTTGGCATATAATTTTGGTGTGAAAGAAAGTTTTGAGCTGCAAACTGGTGAGTATTTGGTGTTCGAAAAACTATAAAAAAAGGATGCATTTTGGTGCATCCTTTTTTTATTATTGCAATTCGCTTATTACTCTTTTACTTCTGTTAAATCCAACGGATATGTGTATGAGCCCTCATACCCAGGATAGATTCCCTCAACTTTAATTTTTCTTCCTTTATATGCATCAATGGCTTTTTCTAAGTCCGTTAGGTTTTTTAATGGCTGGTTCTCGATGCTTGTAATAATAAATCCTTCCTGCATCCGGCTTTTTCTCAGTAGGCCTTCATTAATTTTTTTAACCACAACACCACCAGAAATTTCATTGGCAGTCGCAGTTTTCTGATCAACCGTTCCAAGCTCTGCACCCAGTTTTTCGAGAATGCCATTATTCTTTACAATACTTGTATTACCTGCTTTATTTTTTAGCATTAGTGACACGGTATTTTCTTTACCCCCTCTATTGTAGGTGAGGCTAACTTTATCACCGGGTTTGTAGCGAGCCACTTGTTCTTGTAATTCCGGCCCACTAGTTACCGCAACTCCGTTTAATTTGGTAACAATATCTGCTTTTTTAAGCCCAGCATCTGCGGCTGCACCTCCTGCGGGTACTTCTGTTACATAAACTCCTTCTCCTTCTTTATACCCCGGATTATTCTTTTTATCTTCTTCCGAAAGTTCCACACCCTCTCTAGCATATTGAATGCCTATAAACGCGCGTTGCACTGCTCCGAATTTTACAATGTCGGTTACTACTTTCTTTACGATGTTAACCGGAATGGCATAGGAATAACCGGCATACGAACCGGTAGGGGAGGCGATGGCTGAGTTAATGCCAATCAGTTCTCCATTCGTATTAATTAAAGCACCGCCACTATTGCCCGGATTAACGGCTGCATCTGTTTGTATAAACGATTCGATAGCTACATCACTCTGGCGGTCATTAATTCCAATTTGTCTGGCTTTAGCACTTACTATCCCTGCTGTTACGGTTACATCTAATGTAAGGGGATAGCCAATCGCCAATACCCATTGACCTAATTTAGCTTCATCGCTATTGCCATAAACCAAATAGGGTAATGCTTTGGCATCAATTTTAATAACTGCTAGGTCGGTACTGGCATCTGCTCCCACAACGGTTGCTTTGTAGGATTTTTTATTAGCTAGAGTAACATTTATCTCATCCGCACCATTGATAACGTGGTTATTGGTTACGATATAGCCGTCTTGTGTGATTATTACACCACTTCCTCCAGCTTTCTGCTCAGGAATTACGCGAGGACCCCCTCCAAAGAAATCACCAAACTCATCCCCAAACATATCTGCGAAAGGATTTCTTTGCCTTTGCTGATTCGATACCTGCCTGGCTTTTGTGCGCGTTTTAATGTGCACTACTGCCGGCGTTGCAGTGGTTGCAGCAGGGGTAAAGTCTACACTTGGCCCCGCATTGCCATTATTAATAAATCCGGCATAGTTTATCGGTAATTTTCCGGCTTCCTGCACGCCTGCATTTTCCCGTTGCATAAACTTGCCAAATCCCCAAATACTTACAATTGAGGTAGCCGCACTAATCGCTACGATGGTAAAAACATTTTTCCAATTCATATTCATAAGAAACAATTTACTGTTTAGTTTACTACAAAAGCTGTGCCTTTCTGCATGCAAGTAAATAAATCGTACGGAATGTCAGCTAACTATCCCTACCATTTAACAAATGTTTTACGTAAGTGTTCGTACTTGGTGAATAATTGATCATTTTTTACAATGAATTAGTTATCCGTTGAGCGCACTTAAAAAGCTCATTGTATCTACCCCATCCGCATAATCATGTAATCCAGGGTACTGTGCCTTACCCGGCGCAACACCGCCCGCCCCAACAATACATTGCACATCGGCGTTCCCCTGTAAAACAGCCGTTGGAGGGTTGATTGCACTATAATATTGATAATGTACCTGACTAACCGGTGAAAATGCAGCGGGATGCTCGGTTAACACAATAGATTCATTCGACATATAATAACGATTACTCATAATCAGCAGCGTTAGATGATAATCGAAATTGTGCTTATATGCGGGCAGATCCATAACAAAATCATAGGCTTTCAGCGCTTGTAGCAGGGGTTTGAAATCGTACCCTTCCGGTACCCAAATTTGGGTGACATTGCGGCAGCCCTGCCCAAAATACAGTTGGATATCTCCCGCCAACTTATCCAATAATTCCGGCCCTTCCTCCCCGGTTAATACCGCAACCGAAGTACGGTTTCTGCGAATAATATGTGGGTATTTGCCAAAATAATAATCAAAATACCGGCCCGATTGGTTACTGCCCGTAGCAATATAGGCATCACAACCCACCAATCGATCGGCAATTTGCAGGCGTTCACCCATACGGGCATCCCGGGCAATCAGCCAGTTAATCAGGTGGGTTATTAGGCATTTATCCTTTGAAGAGGGTTTAATAACCGCAATATGGCCACTTATAAATACACACAGCATATCAAAAAACCCTACCAGCGGTATATTTCCTGCAAGCACCAGTGCTACTTTCTTGGGCACATGACCCCCATCCGGCAGAGAATAACCGGCCGTCCAGGCTGTTAACAACTCCTCTGTAAGCATATTATCGGTGATAGCCTGTATGGCTGCTTCCGTAAACCGGGGAATAAACCAGGTATTTTCCCGCTCTGCCTGGGCCTGAACCTCCATCCATTCGGGGGCGGAGGAACGCATATAGGCACCCAATTCGCACATTATTTGAATTCGTTCTTGTAAAATCATTGTTCCATCGTATTTTTGAGAGTACAAATGTAGATTCACTCACTCAACAAACCCATTTTATATGGCAATCAAAATTACAGACGAATGTATTAATTGCGGTGCTTGTGAGCCCGAATGTCCTAATAACGCTATCTACGAAGGTGGTGTTGAATGGTCTATTTCAGACGGAACAACCATTAAAGGCGATTTTACTTTAATGGACGGTAGCGTAGTTAGTGCTGATCAGCGGCATGCTCCCATCAGTGTAGATACCTACTACATTACACCCAACAAATGCACCGAGTGCCAGGGTTTTCACGAAGAACCTCAGTGTGCAGCCGTTTGTCCGGTTGATTGCTGTGTGCCCGATGAGCAATATCAGGAAACAGTAGAAGAATTACTGGGTAAGAAAGCAAAAATGCATATTTAATTCCTGCCATCCCTGTTATTATAATAGGGAACGCTATATCCCGATGATTTTTTTCTGCTACCAGCCGAAGAAGTCACCGGGATTTTTTATTATCATTCTCCCTCTATGAAAAAAAATATTGCCCTGGTAACGGGCGGACTCAGCACGGAAGCCCAAATCAGTTATAAAAGTGCCGAAACAGTGCGGGCCAACCTGAATCGTTCTCTCTACGAGGTTTTTTATATTGATATCCATGCTTCCGGCTGGTGGTATGTTCCGGAGTCGGGAGAACGCATTCCCGTTAACAAGGAAAATTTTACGGTAACCTATCAGGGGAAGTCCATCGTTTTTGATGCGGCCTTGATGTGCATTCACGGAACGCCGGGAGAGGATGGAAAATTACAGGGATATTTCGATCTGTTGCAAATACCTTATACCAGTTGTGATACAGCTACCTCAGCATTAACTTTTAATAAGAGATTTACGGTGGCAGTAGTGGCATTTTCGGGAGTACAAGTGGCTAAATCTTTGCATTTGTTTGCGCATACCCCCGTATCTCCCGAACAAATTTTACATCAGTTGCAGTTGCCTGTTTTTGTAAAGCCCAATAATGGAGGCAGTAGTTTGGGTATAAGTAAAGTGAATGAACCCTCCGAACTTTCTGCAGCTTTGCAAAAAGCCTGGGCTGAAGACAATCAAATTCTGATTGAAGAATGTATTGTGGGCAGAGAGTTTACCATTGGCGTATTTAAAAATCAGGGAAATCTTACCGTTTTGCCCATTACTGAAATTATTACGCAAAACGAGTTCTTCGATTTTGAAGCGAAATACCAGGGAAAGAGCAAAGAAATAACGCCGGCAGATATTCCCGCCAATATGCAACATCAACTAGAAGCAGCCGCTCGCAAAGCCTATGAAGTATTAAACTGTCGCGGAGTAGTGCGCATTGATTTTATTTACAGTACCGCGCATCAACAACCCTTTTTGCTGGAAGTGAATACAGTGCCCGGACAAAGTGCTGCCAGTGTAATTCCTCAACAAGTTGTTGCCATGGGTGCAAACTTAACTGATTTTTATGGGGCATTAATTGAAGAAGCCATTCGTAATAACTAAATTGTAATTCGATAACTTAATTTTGTTTTTTTACCACTAATATTGCTTTGCATAGCAGACCAACATGAAAAAATGGATAGCACAAATTACCCGTAAGCCCCTTTGGGTGAATATGCTGGCAGCAGTTGCAGCTGTATTCTTGTTTTTATTTATTTTTTTTGGGTCACTTTCGTGGTTAACGGGGCATGGTAAAATTCAGCGGGTACCATCTATTACAGGCCAAAATGTATTGGCGGCCACCAAAACCCTGGAAGCTGCCGGATTTGATGTAGTTATTCAGGATTCAGTTTTTATAGATACACTGGCCAAGCAGGCAGTGGTTCGTCAAATACCGGATGCAGAATCTATGGTAAAAAATGGCAGAACTATTTATTTAACCATCAACCGAACCGTAGCACCGCAAGTAGAAATGCCCAACTTAGCAGGGTTTTCTTTAAAGAGTGCCGAAATGTATCTGATTAGTTTAGGATTGCGTTTGGGTGAATTATCTTATCGCCCCGATATAGCCCGCAATGCAGTATTAGAGCAGTTATTGGGTGACAGGCCCATCGCTCCGGGTACAAAAATTGCAATTGGCACAGTGATAAATTTTGTGTTAGGAAGCGGAGAGGGGATGGGAGAGGTAGAAGTACCTCAACTGGAAGGACTCACTTTTGAAGCTGCCAAAATGATGCTGCAAACGATGAACATCAATCTGGGTGCAATAGTAGCGGTTACACCCATCACCGATTCTGCTGCTTCTTTTATCGTGCGCCAATCGCCGGCGGCTTTATCAGATTCACTGGATATAAGTGGATTTAAGTTGCCTAATAAAATGAAGCCCGGTCAGTTAATGGATTTGTTTATAAGTAATACCGCCCCTGCAGCTTCCGATTCAACCAACTCACCTTATTAATTTAAAAATACCTACCCATGAAAACAATAACCGTGGAAGAAATGAAAGCCATTTTAGATAAAGGAGCGCCTATTCACTTAGTAGATGTTCGGGAACCGCATGAACATGCTGATTTTAATATCGGTGGATTGTTATTACCCTTGGGTCAGGTGCAAACCCTTCAGATTGATCCAATTGAAGACTGGAAAAACGACCCCATTTATTTCTACTGTCGCAGCGGTAATCGCAGTGGTCAGGCCTGCATGATGCTAGAATCGATGGGTTTTACCAATGTTATCAATGTTACCGGCGGAATGCTGGCATGGAAAGATAAAATCGGCGGCTAGTATTCCCCAATTACTTTTACAAACTAATATTCAAAGCCAATAAAAAGTTGCGTCCTGCCATCGGATAGAAGGCATTATCTGCAATTAACTGATTATTGAAAATATAGGGATAAGTATATCCATTGGGTTCATATTGCTTATTCAAGAGATTCATCACCTGTAAAATCAAACGGGTTTCCCGCAACCCCCGAAAGGGTATTTTCCAACTGGCACGGATATCTTGCACATAAAAGGGAGCAATTTTTCTTTGTTCATTTGAGGTATTGTCGAGGTATTGCTTTCCAACATATTTGTGCAGCCACTCAAGTTCTAAACTTGCCAATGGCTTCCAAGTGAGAATCCCCGATCCGGTTACTGCCGGTGAAAAGGAAATATCCTTATCACGATGCGCTATGGCAAGCTGATCGCCGGTATCGTAGTTATCTATGTACTCGGTAAATTCAGATATTTTATTTTTGCTAACCGTAAGATTGCCACTCAATTGAAGCTTGGGTAATAATTGCCAGCCGCCCTCTAGTTCTATACCTGTGCGATAGCTGCGGGGTACATTGGTTCGGGTATAGGCACCCACATCATTTATTTGTCCGGTTAATACCAATTGTTGGTTATACAGCATATAAAATGCAGTTACTCCCCAATAGCCCCGGGTATATTTCTGTAACCAGCCCGCTTCCCAGTCATGCAGGGTTTCTGCCTTGGGTTGCGAATTAACACTTGCCTGAAAATCGTCTCGATTCGGTTCTTTATTTGCTACCGAATAACTTATAAACGCCTGTGTACCCTTATGCTGATAGTGAACACCCATTTTGGGATTTAGAAAAGAAAATGTTCTGTTAACCCGTAAATCCGGCTTGCCCTGAAATCCATTCATTACATGTTGTACCCAGCGATATTGAATATCTGCAAATGCTTTCCACTTTTCCGAAATATTCTCCTGCCATTTTACATATAGGTGCCCATCATTTTTATGTGCCGGCAAATCATAATAAGAATATCCTGTTGCAACGGTTCCTCGCTCTAGCCAGGGAATTTTACCAAAATGCTTTCCATTGTATCGCGTAATTCCTCCGCCAATCGTAAACTCCCTATGTATTGTTTTTTGTTGCAGTGTAAACAGCTGGCCGGCATAGATATTATCTAACCATTTTTGGCGTATCAAATCCGATTCTGTGTAGGTGGTTCCACTAATGGTAACATTCGGTAGGCCATAATTTGTATACAACTGACCAGCCTTATACTCTTCATAATACCCTTTGCCAGTGCTAACAAAGCTAGTGGTGTTGAGGGTCCAGTTATTGGGGAGTGCCTGATTAAAAAATAGTTGGTAATGCGTTTGTGTATAATTGTCTGTTTGGTTATCATACGGGTTACCCGGTTTTTCGGTGCCGGCAGGATTGAAGGTTCTGTTGCTGCTAAGTAAGCTTTCGGGAACCCCATACCATGCTTGATAAGTTTTCTCTTTTCCGGAGAAGATATTCAGTCGTAAGCTAGATTTGTTTTTTCTATACAGCGTGCTAAAGTAAAATGATTGCAGGTTACTTTTCGCGCGGTCGATATATCCATCACTAACTATACGACTTACCCGTCCGTCTATGGTAATATATTTTCCTATAAGTCCTGTACCGCCCTGAATAGTATTTTTTAAAGTTCCAAAAGAGCCAATGCTATTGTTCAATTCCAGATAGGCTTTCTCATGAATATCGTTGGTAGAAAGGTGAATGGAAGCACCGAATGCTGCCGGTCCATTGCTGGAGGTTCCTACTCCTCTTTGCACCTGAATGCTGTTTACCGAGGAAGTGAAATCGGGCATATTTACAAAAAACGTACCCATACTTTCAGCATCATTATACGGAATACCATTCAGGGTAACATTGATGCGGGTGGCATCGGATCCCCTGATTCTAATGCCGGTATACCCAACGCCATTGCCTGCATCCGAATTTACTACTACGGAAGGAACCTGATTTAATAGCATAGGAATATCCATACCTAGGTTGGATTTCTTTAGCTGCTCTTTATTGATGTTGGTTTTAGCAAAGGGGGCCGTTTCTGCTGCCCGAACAGCAGTCACTTCCAAGGGCTGTAGCTCATTGGTTGCGGCTGTAAGTAAAATTGCTATTTGCTTATTCGGTAATTGTGTATCAATACTTTTTTGTTGCGATTGATATCCGATGGCATTGATTAGTAGCTCGTATTTTTTACTCGCTTTGATGGATAGTATAAACTGACCTAACTGATTGGTTATTGCAGAATTACTGCCATACCAAACGACTGCTCCTGGAATGGGAAGGCCGGTTTGGATGTTTTTTACGGTGCCGGATAGGTAGTTACCGGTGGGTGATTGTGCAAAAAGGGTGATTGATGCAAAAATTACAATCAATGTTCCCAACAACTTTTTCATAAACAACTGTTTAAAAAGTTAATAATGGGAACAGGGAATAGCGGATGGAGAAGTGGAGCGAGCACCTTCCCTTCGCAGGCATTACCCTGTTCAGGTTCTACGGGTATTATCTCAGCTAGAAAAGGCTTACGCCCAATCCGGCACCCCGGGATCAGATACAAATATACGAAGAATGTTTTTTTCTTTCGTATTGTTGTAACTTTTCGTAGACTATCTCGTACTATATATAAACAATTTTATGAAACAGTTATTGATTCTATTTCTTTTACTATCCGGTTGGATGGGTGCAAGTGCGCAAGAAACCAAACACCTGGTAAAGGATGCCAATGCCCAGCAGCGTTCGGTTGGCAGTTTTACTGGAATACAA
>JBBAJQ010000014.1:0-3053 GCA_040403945.1 Sediminibacterium sp. | reverse complement strand
CAGCTGAAAACGGCTAAGGTGGAGGGGGCTTCTAGTTTTTCTAAGAAATCATAATGCCTCTGTTTACAATTAAAGTTTAGTTAGAAGTATTGAAATTATTAGTGCTGCTTCCAAAAAAATGGAAGCAGCACTAACGTTTTTTACCTGGAGGAAGGCATTATCATCACGATGAATCAAGAAGTTGAAATTGTACAAAACGAAAAGAAAATACATGTAATTCCGGCTTGGAAATGGTTTATGAATTGAACAGAAATGGTACACTTTCTTTTTCAGGTAACACTTTTACCTTTACCAACACAACTCCCAAATTTTAAGGAAAAAACAAAAGCCCATCAGAACAAAATTTAACTACTGGTTACGAGCAGGGAATGATTTATAAGTAGGAAGGCCCATCGCCTAACTGAGAGTAATTTATCCTATCGGTTAAGCTGAATTCTATTGTATGAAGTAAAAATTCGTAAGTATCTATATTGCGATTTTTTAAATACCTTTATACTTGGTTACAAAGATGGTAAATCCGCCCAATTCCATATCCATGAAAAAAAGCACTCAATACATAGCTATTGCTTTGTCAGTTTGCTGCTTTTTGTTTTCACTAGAATCTACTGCAAATAACATTTCTGTTTCTTCCGTAAGCTTAATCGCCAGAAATAAAACGGCAGATTATGTGCAGGTTCAATTTAATCTGAGTTGGAATAATTCTTTTCGGGCTAATACCGGTCCATCCAACTGGGATGCAGCCTGGGTATTTATTAAATTTAAAGTGGGGGTCAGTGGCGAGTGGAAGCATGCCAGTATCAGCACTACTGGCGTGCATTTGATTCCTCCGGGTGCTACTTCTTCGCAAAACAATAAGAATGGACTATTTATTTATAGAGATGCAAATGGAACGGGCAATCTTTCGCTTGCCGGGGTACAATTGCGCTGGAATTATGGGGAAGATGGGGTGGGTGATGATGAGAAATTTTATGTGAAAGTGTTTGCTGTTGAAATGGTATTGGTGCCGCAAGGAGATTTTCAGGTTGGCAGTGGGGGACAAAACACCGGTGAATTTCGGCAGGCCAATGATGTGAGTAGTTCAAGCACCGCTACCACTTTTACAATTACCAGTTCAGCTCCTACTTTTCAGGGAAATAATAGTGCTTCATCGGCTGCCAATCTTTCTACCCGTTTAGGAGTAGGGAATGATTTATCATCCGGAACCACCACCGCAACGCTTGGAGCAGGTTATCCTACTGGTTATGCTGCTTTCTATTGCATGAAATATGAAATCAGCCAAGGCCAATATCGCGATTTTTTAAATACGCTCACCTATACCCAACAAGTTATGCGTACAGCCATTGCCCCCAGCAGTGCCGCAGGCACCGGGGCACTGATTAGTTCGGGTACAGACAGAAATGGAATTGAGATAAAATCCGCCGGCACTGTAAGTACAACCCCCGCAGTGTATGGGTGTGATTTATCGAATAATAATACCTTCGACGAAGCAGCCGATGGCGAATGGATTGCTTGTAATTATTTGAGTTGGGATGATGTAACTGCCTATTTAGTTTGGGCCGCTCTTCGCCCGATGACTGAGTTAGAATACGAAAAAGCCTGCAGGGGAACAGTAACTCCGTTTGTGAATGAATATGCCTGGGGTACTGCCACCGCCACCTCATTAGCAGCCTTGTTGAATACTTCCCAATCAACTGAAGCTTCCAATACATCCGGAGCCAATCTGGTGAGTGATGATGCCTTTAGCGGTCCGGTTCGGGGGGGGATTTATGCTACTGGAAGCAGCACGCGCATTCAAGCGGGCAGCGGGTATTATGGCATTATGGAGTTGAGCGGAAATCTATGGGAGCAAACAGTACCCTTATCCAATGCCAATGCCCGCAGCTTCTCCAATGTTATGGGGAATGGAACCCTTGCCAGCAATGGAAATGCAGATGTATCCACTTGGCCTGATGGTGCTGATATTGGCATACGTGGAGGTAGTTATGCTTATGCCAATACTTCAAGCTTTGTATCAGATAGATCGAGTATCGGTGCAGGAGTTACTGCCAGAGTTAATTATATTGGTGGTAGAGGTGTAATCAGTTGGATGCCTAATCTTCCTGTTGTTATTGGCACGCAACAGTGGATGAAAGAGAATTTGGATGTTGCAACTTATCGAAATGGCGATATCATACCTCAAGTAACCGATGCAACTGCTTGGGCTGCACTTACAACCGGTGCTTGGTGTTATTATAACAATAACCCAAATAATGGAGCTATTTTCGCTAAGCTTTATAATTGGTATGCAGTAAATGATTCAAGGGGGCTAGCACCCGCAGGATGGCATATACCTACCGATGCAGAATGGACAACCCTAAGCACTTATTTGGGTGGAACAACAGTAGCAGGGGGCAAGATGAAGACACCAGGAACCACTAGATGGATTTCACCTAATACAGGGGCTACCAACGAAAGTGGATTTACAGGTCTGCCAGGCGGCTTCCGTTACAACAATGGACCTTTTGGGAATGCTGGCTACGCAGGCATCTGGTGGAGTGCTACACAGCAGGATGCAACCTACGCCTGGGCCCGCCAACTACCATATGATAGCGGCAGTTTGGGCAGGACCAACTTCCCAAATAAGAATGGCGGCTTCTCAGTTCGTTGCATTAAGGATTAATTTTTGTGAAAAGAGAGCGCATCGCCCAACATGTTTGAGCTCGGCCGAACGGAGAAATTATGCTAATGATATATATAATAGTTTGAGCGCTGCAGGCTTTTGAAATTATTTTATATTGCTTTCGGAGTTAATCCCGTACCCCTTTGTTTTATACGGTTTTCAATACATATTAATTAAAAGTGTTTCATTTCTGCTAAGCAGCCTGTCACCCATCAAAGGAACCACTTCTTTAATTATGCTCTCGGCCTAATGCTCGCCTTTAGCAAAGAGGCCTAGCCTCTTCTGATACCATGATAACGGATTTTAATCCGTTGACTTTTGGTCAGGAAGTAAATTTCCCGTACCTTTGCCCTCCAAACATCGCGAGGTAGAGCAGCGGTAGCTCGTCGGGCTC
>JBBAJQ010000013.1:21373-58422 GCA_040403945.1 Sediminibacterium sp. | reverse complement strand
CACAAAAAAAGGACCCACGATTTAACGTAAGTCCTTGATTTTCTTGTAGCGAGAATGGGAAAAGTATCTAACTTGATAATTAATGATATGAAAATGCTATCTTATTGATTTTTAATTTGTTACGCTAACAATTTTAATTATTCCAGTAATCATCGCTCTTTACAGGCTTTTTATCTTTCGGTGGACTCCCCTGTTCCTTTTTCCCGGTTTCCCAAAAATCGCCAGTGCTACCTTTAGAACCAGTCGAAGTTGAGCCGGGCAAAGTCTTTACAGTAAAAGGCTTCACAGCCAGTTCGCTTTTTGCTGCCAGGTTGATAAACGCGTTGCGCATTTCCTCAGCTCTTGTTTTGTCTCCATAATAGCCCACAAGGGTAATTTCTCCGGGAGCGTAACCCTTCAACTTATTGAGTATAGTAGTTTTATAAGGATAGGTGCCATCAGAATATTGCTGCACCGGGAACACATTACTTAATGAAACTAAAGCTTGTTCATTGCTGAAAGTTGCCTTATCATTCACATAAGCAAATACATAAACCTCCGGCAATGTAACCTTATGCGAACTTAGAGGGGTGCCACCATCTGGAAAACTCTGAACCAGTTTCGAACGAAGCTCTATCCGGGCTCTTGTTTTTGAAGCCACCATTGCTGCCAATTGTCTGTCACGTTCAAGCTTTAGTGCTGCCTGAGCTTCTTTCCTTTCTTTTGCTGCCTGTGCATTATTGATCATACTACCAATAATTTGCATACCCTGGCCTATAGCCTGCTCGGTACTATTCCCGTTAAAAGTGCTGGTAACGGCATTATTTAATTGAGAATTTCTTGCTTGCTCTAAGTTATTTACTTCTCCTCGTATAGAATTATATTTTTGATTGAACTCAGCTTCCAGCTCTTGCACAGAACTGTAATTGCCTTCAAGCCTGCTCAAACCTGCAAGGTTTTCTTTACCACTTTGAATAGCTTGAGCATGGTAAAAATTTTGCTTATACATATCAAACTTTCTGTCAATGTTTTCATATATCGCATTATTTTGAGCTACCTGGTCCCTAAAATTTTTTGAAGCCTGTGCGCCAAACTCCTGGGGGGTAATCTTTGGTTGTTCCGGCTCTTTCTGGGCTTGAGCTTTTGAATCAGCAACTTGTTTTTTTGCTTGTTGATATTCGTCAGCGCTTACCTGTCTGAACTTTCCATCTGCCCCCCTTTGAAAATAGCCTCCGTCTGTGGTACGCACAAAATCAGGAAGATTTTTATGACTGGCTTGATCTGGAACTACATTGCCTGCCGTTCCGGTTGTAGTAGTTTTTGATGAACTTTTATTTGACCAAAAATCATCTTCCGCGGTTTTATTGCCGGGAGTAGTTTTGCCTTTGGCAGTATTTTGCGAAGACTGTTGATTATTACTTTTAGCTTTTTCTTTTTCAGAATCCTGTTTTTCTTTAAGTTGTTGGTTTTGAAGGCTTTTTTCTATTGCAGCTAATTGTGCTACAGGATAACCTTCATTCGGGAATAATACCAATGCTTTTTTATAAAGTTGCTTAGCTTCGGTCAAACTGCTGTTTTTAAAAGCATTGTCTGCATCTTTTATAACCATCTTGTATTCTTCCTTATCCGCGCTTTTTTTAAAAATTCTTTCTATTCTTGCTAATAGTTTAGTGGCGTTATTCCAATTCATATTAGTTGCAATTGAACCGGCCTGATTGATTGAAAGGGTGCGTAAATCTTTACTTTTATCACATTTAGCTATATCAACAGCATCTCCGCTTTTAGCTGAAATCCATACTACCGGCCTTTTAGAATCTGTTACAGTAAGACCTCCAATAGGTGGGAATTGCAGTACAATAGAGGTTATATCTATTTCATTGAATCCCTCAGTTGCTAATCCATCAGCAGCATTTAAATTCATATATGTATAGTGCTTACCCTTATATTTATATTCAAACGGATGTTCAAATTTTATTTTTATATCCCGGAAATGGACACTAATTGATTTTTTTTCACCTGCATTATCTGCGGTAAAATAATATACGCCAGTTACTTGTACTCTTGCCGGGCCCGTTTCTTTATTCGCAGGAAGACTATAGGGCCATAAAAACGTACGTTCAACTTTCTCATTTTGCGCCATAGCAAAATTAGAAATGACAAGCGCCCACAATAAATTACAGAGGTTTCTAAATTTCATAATGATTATATGATTATTTCTTTCTTGTATGTTTAATTATAATAATGTAGACAGTATAGAGAATTATAAAATTATAGCTTTTCGTTTTTTATTTAAAAAACCTTTTGGGTAATTGCCCTGGCACACATATTGTCAGTTTAAGTGAAATGGGGTGGTCAATATCATCGATTTTTCCACATTTCCTTACCTTTTTGAATTTTGCCATCTTTTCATAAAAAGGTTAATTCCGATTCCTGGTTATTAGCAATCCCTTTTCCAATTTTCAATGCATCTGCATTGTTATTCGTTTTTGCAGTTAATTTACAGTTCACTTGTCCTTTTTCGCCCCAACCATCTTAATTCGCCGCAAGGTCTTGCTTTTTGCCTTTTTAATTAGTGTCTGGTAAAAATCGTGATTAGTTCTTTGAAAGTCATATTTAGGAATTATGTCAAAAACAAGAAGGATTATCTCAACTTCAGATAAACTAGAAATCGCTAATGATGCGGATAACCAAAAATTAGTTTTTATGAAAAAATACTTATTTCAAATATTTGAACTGATTAAAATTAACTGTATATTTAAAATAAGTATTATGGGGATTATGAAGATATTTAAAATTGTTTGATTTCAAAATAGAATTTAAATAAATTCATAAAAATTTGACAATTATTTTATTATGCTGATAACTATTCTTTTGTTAGGCAAATTAATTATTTTCCTTTGCTGATGACTGATTGTTTTATTTTTACGAATCTATCAGTTAATATAAATTATTTCTTAGGAAGTTTCTAAAAATGGCAAGAGTGGCTATCATGGTAATTATGATATATTTTCGGTGGAGCAAGAAATTCAATAATGCTCTAGTAAAACAAATAATATGCGAGTACAAATAATGTTATTTTTTATTTTATGTCAGCTTTCTGTGTTTTCGCAAATGAATGTAACAGAGGCCAAAGCTGCTTATATGCTAGCCGAAGAAAACTATGGCAAGGCAAATTACCCGTTAGCATTAACATTTTTAAAAAATGCGCAGAGAAGATTGGGTGGTTCAAATTGTAAAATTTTATACTTGCAAATACAAATTGAAAAAGAGATATCTAAAATACAAATCAATTACAGAGACAGTTTGATTAAAACAATTTCTGCATTTCAAGTATCTCCGGATATCAAAGATTTTAACGAGGATAAAATATTAGAAGTGATAAAAATGAAAATCGAGTTGGAACAAGTTGTTGCGGGAGAAAAATTAATTATAAAAGAAAAGAAATTGGCAGATTCGATACGACTAGTTACTGATTCAATTAATAAGGTCGAAAAAATAGCAACGCTTTTTTCTAATGGAAGGTATTTTTTGGGGCAATCACTTGAATCGGTAAAAAAAATAATCCCTAAGTATTTTCTTAAAACAAAAGTAGAAAAAAGTATTTTTTTTACAAATCTAGAGATAATCATATCAGAGGACGAGCCTAAATTGGCTTTTTATGTGAATAGCAATAAAAAAATTGTTGGAGTCAGAAAAATTACCGAAACGAAAAAGAGATTCGCTGATTCAGATTATAGAAGTGACTTCGACAGCTTTTTAACTATTATTTCCAGTCGATATAAAGATGCATTTGGATTTGAGCCATTTTCATTTTATATAAAAGGAAGGGATGAAGGAAAAAAATGGACGAAAGATGGAAAAACCGGAATTGTTTCCTGGGTGAAACACTATTCATTAGTTAGCCATACGGAATTTTACGAAGACTTAATTGATGAATCGATACTATAATATGTAATAGCAAATACTTTATCTGACAGTCAGGGTGTTTTTAGTTCTTATAGGATTTAGATTTTTTCTTCGGTAAAATTTTCATGTAGGATTTTTTCTTTAGCCAAAGGTAGTGATTCCAAAAATGTAGCCATTGGCGTTTTACCAAAACAATAGCGACCACTGTGAGGCCTTTCGTTGTTGTAGTATTCCATCCACTGGTCTAAATCTGCCTGTAAAAGATCTAGTTATCGTACAATTTTCTACGGAATGCTACTGCATAAAATTCCTCCTGCATTGTGCGATATAATCTTTCGCAGATACCGTTGCTCTGGGGGTGTCGAACCTTTGTTTTGCTATGTTCGATACCTTCAAGATCAAGATAAAGCTCATACTCATGACCAGGAGCACCTTTGTATTCAGTTCCTCGATCAGTGAGTACCCGAAGCAAGGGGATGTCATTTTCTTCAAAAAATGGCAGTACCCTGTCATTTAAGATATCTGCTGCTGTAACAGCATGTTTTGAAGTGTAAAGCTTAGCAAAAGCAACCCTTGTATAAGTATCAATAAATGTTTGCTGGTAGATACGGCCAACGCCTTTGATATTTCCCACATAATAGGTATCCTGTGAACCGAGGTATCCGGGATGTTCGGTCTCAATCTCACCATGGGTCTCCTGCTTTTCCTTTTTGCGTTCCAGGGCCATTAATTGAGCCTCTGTTAAAATGATACCATCCTGAGCCACACGTGATTCCAGGGCTTTTAAGCGCTTCTGGAAGGTTTCTAAATCGTTGCGTTGCCAAACACAACGGATACCGGCAGGGGAAATAAATATCCCAATTTTACGCAACTCATTACTGGCTCGAACTTGGCCAAAAGCAGGACGATCAAATGCCATTTGAATGGCAGCCTATTCAATTTCAGGGGCTAACCTATTTTTAGGAATAGGCTTCCCGCGGCTGATCTCTTGGAGTGCCATATCGCCTCCGGTATTGTACAGCTCTTTAATACGGTAAAAACTATCCCGGCTGTAACCCATGATCTTACATGCTTGGGATACATTACCTGATTTTTCTGCAAGTTGCAGTAAACCTAACTTGGTTTTGATTAACTTAATTTCTTGTTTCATTTCTGACAGTTTTGGGGTTAAAAATTGTTTTTTAGTTATCACAAAATTAATCCCAACTGCCAGACTAAGTCTTAACTACTTCACATTATGAATGTTACTCTACAGAAAAGGAAATCACCAATGCTATTTATTTCGTAAATTTTCTGGATCCATAAAACTACCATTTCCATCTGAAATCCCGAATGTTAATGCATATTGCCCTTTGATTGATTTGTTAACAGTTCCAATTATTTGACCACGTGATACCTTTTGGCCAATTTTTATATTTGGTATGATATTACTATAGGTACTATTAATCTCATTATGCTTTATGATTACAAATGATTCATTATCAGATAAATTACCGATATAAGATACTTCACCATTTTTAATGCTCCTTACGTTAGCACTTTCATCAGTAGCAATGGTTAAGAATGAATTATCTGTAAATATATTTTTTGTTTCAGGAACCAACACTTTTCCAAACTTATCAGTTATTATTCCGTTTTCAACTGGCCATATCATGGAAGAATCAAACACGTATTTTTCAGTGTAAGAGGATATATTTAAATCTGGCTTTATTTTATTTGAAATAGTTATCTCTGTACTAACAACTTGATATCCAGTTGTATCATTTTTTTTCACATTTAGCTTATTAATGTTCTGAGCATTATTAAATATTTCGTTTTTCGATATAGGGAGTGAATTCTTAAGGGTATTTTCTTGTGATAAATAGGATTCAATAGCTTCTAATATTCCAATAGCTATTCTGGATATATTTCCCTTAACAAATTGTAAATCATTTGAATTGCTAATATATCCACTCTCAAATAAAACAGATGGCATTTTAACATTTTCAAGTACCCATATTCCCATTTCTCTTGTAGTAATTTTACTTAAAGGGAATAATTCACTAGTAGCGTCTAATATATTTTTAGCAATCATGTTACTCTCCTTTAGATATAACTTGTTTTTAGAAGGAACATAACATGTCGTGCCAGTAAATTTTGCAGTACCAGCTTTATCCATGTGAATAGATACAAATAAATTAGCATTTGATGCATTTGCAAAATTTGCTCTATCAACCACATTTATGAACCTATCAGACTCTCTTGTAAGTACAATGTTTATTTTAGGATTATTATTTAATGCTTTTACTTTTTGAGCAATAGATAGTGCCAAATCCTTTTCAGTTGTTCCATCTACTGCACTTACGCCAGGGTCTTTACCACCATGACCAGCATCAATAATTACGGTATACTGTTTATCTAATTTAACAATTGGTCTTGAATTAATATTACCATTTCTAAATGCAAATAGTAATATCATTGCTGCCATTATTGGCATAATAGTTAATCTTCTCAGATAACTATATTTTGTGTTTGTTTTTGTAAACATTTTGATTCTTCGTTTAATTGGTGAAAAGAAAAATGAATTTGATAATATATGTTGTTGTGAGGGATAAGCAGACACCAATAATAACTCCGCTAAAACACTCGTATCATTATTTTGAATAGATTTATGATCTGCAATGAATTCATGTATTAAATACAATTCATTCCTGATTAACCACATAACTGGATTAAACCAGCCAACAATCAACTGTAATTCAATCAAAAGTTTATCAAATGAATGATTTTCCTCAACATGAGCTATTTCGTGTGCTAAAATCTTTTTCCCCACTTCGGTATTTAAGTCAATAGATTTATTCCAGAAAACATATTTGAAAAATGAGAATGGAGTTCCTTTAACATCTGTCATCACTAAATACAAACCCAGAAATTCTCTCAAAGGATAAGATCTAATTAACTTCTTTATATTCCACAATGATTTTATTAACCTTAGAATAAATACTACTGAAATCCCAAGTGCACTGAATAGAATTAAGTTATCCCATGAAAATTGAGCACTTTGTTCAATAACTTCCGTTTCAATACTACTATTGCTTTCAGCAATAGTAGTAGCAAATTGTAAAACCTTGGGAGCTACTGTAACTTGCTCTTTAACAATTTGTATTTTAATAAAAGGAACCATCCATGATATCACAGAGATTCCCATCAAATAAAATCTATTGTATTGATGAAATTGCTTATTTCTTAATATAAACCAATAGTAGCCATATAAAAATGTACTACACAAAACCACTTTGAGTAAATAAAAAAGAATAAAAATCATCTTACTTATTTTTTTTCTTTTTAATTTGTTGAAGGAGTAATTCCAAATCAGCAACTTTCAGATCTTGCTGTTGTACCATGAAGGAAACCACATTTGAGAAAGAACCATCAAAATAACCTTCAACAAGTGTTTGCATACTTAATGCGGAGTATTGATCCTTACTGACAACCGGAGAATAACAATGAACCCTTCCATGTACCTTATGGGAAATAAATCCCTTATCAATTAATATTTTAATAATAGTTGCTATCGTATTACTATGCGGCTTAGGTTCAGGCATAGCTTCTACAATATCTTTTAAATATGCAGAGTCAAGCCTCCACAGTACCTGCATAACCTGTTCCTCTGCTTTCGTTAATGGTTTATTCATAATTGTAAAATTTACAATTCAAACCTATAACTATTTTTTTAGTTTATCAACTATATTTTTAGTTTTAACAAAAAAATTGGGTTGTACCCATCTTAGAGTGAAATTTTTACCATTTGCAGCGTTGGTGAATATGGAGCAGCGTGGATCAAATCCAGTTGAATTTTTGTTCATGACACGAATGAATCCTGTCCTCATTGCACAAATAAAAAAGCCCGCCACATTTGTGACAGGCTTTGTAGCGAGAACGAGATTTGAACTCGTGACCTCAGGGTTATGAATCCTGTGCTCTAACCAACTGAGCTACCTCGCCAAAATGGTTATTTGCAGTAACGGGGGGCAAAGATAAAGGTTTCCGATAAATGGTACTACCCTAAAATGCCAAAAGTTTGGTGAGCTCTCGGCTTAGCTTGGGAACTCCGGGTAACATGGCCTGTTCCAGGGCAATTTGCATGGGTACTGCTGGTAAATTAAGTGCCCCTACCACTTCTACAGGAGCATCCAGGTAACAATAACAGGTACGGGTAATACGATGGGCTAGGGCCTCGGTAAAGGAATTATTTTGGGGCTCTTCTGTTAATATCAATACTTTTCCGTGCCGCTTCACCAAATCAAATACAGCCTCTTCATCTAGCGGGAACAGGGTTCTTAGGTCTAAAATTTCTATTTGTCCGGGCACTTTTTCAGCCACCTGGCGAGCCCAATGCACACCCATTCCATAAGTGATTACGCCCATCGTCATCCCCTTTTCTACCAGTACCGGATCGGCTTCCAGGGCAATGCCAGCCTTTCCAAGAGGTATAATATAATCGGCAGATGGCTCAATTGACTGGGCAGCTTCCGTTCCGGGAACCTTGCTCCAATATAGGCCCTTATGTTCCAGCATCACCACCGGATTGGGATCCAGCAGGGCGGCTTTCATCAAACCCTTCATATCAGCTGCATTGGAAGGGTATACTACTTTAATACCCTTGATAGATAAAAGCGTTGACTCAATGCTTCCACTATGGTAAGGTCCGCCACCTCCAGATGCACCTACCGGCACCCGCAAGAGCATCTGTACGGGAAATTTTCCGTTGGATAAATAGCAGGACTTAGAAATTTCGGTAACCAGCTGATTTAGTCCGGCATATATATAATCGGCAAATTGTACTTCTACTATAGGCTTCATTCCCATGGCACTCATGCCGGCGGTAGAGCCTATGATATAAGCTTCCTGTATAGCTGTATTAAATACCCGCTCTTTTCCAAATCGGTCTATTAAATGATCGGACTCACGGTATACGCCTCCCAGTCGGCTGCCTACATCCTGACCATATAATACCGTTTCGGGATAGGCTTCCATCAGTTCTTCAATGGCATGCAGGGCGGCTTCTGCCATCATTACCTTCTTGCCTTGCAGGGGTTCCCGGGTTCCCATCTCTTCTTTAATGATGGCTTCGGCATACACATGCTCTTCCACGGTTTCTACATCCGGATCATCGGAATGCAGGGCCCTGGAAAAATCGTGTTGCACCCTTTTGGATACGGCTGTTTCTATTTGTTGTAAATCCTGCTCGGTAATGCCTGCCTCTAGTAATAAATTACGGAGAATGGCCACCGGATCTAGTAAAGGCTTTTGTATAGCGGATGGGTCTTTATAGCGATAGGTTTCTTTTCTTACTCCACTGGTATGATGGCCTAACAAGGACAAAGTAGCATGCACCAATACCGGCTTCCGCTCGATGCGGGCAATTTGGATGGCCCGTTGCATGGTTAAATAACTTTCGGCAAAATTGCTGCCATCACATTGTAAGCGTTCCATCCCTTTAAATCCATCTGCAAAGTCGTAGGCATTGGTGATGCGAATTTCATCGGCTTTGGCACTAATGCTCCAGCCATTATCCTGCACCAGATAAATAATGGGCAACTGTTTAAGAACTGCAAACTGAAATGCTTCACTCACTTCGCCTTCGGTAACAGCACCGTCGCCCATAGAACAAATTACTATGGGCAACTGGCCGTCGTTGGTTTTTCGCAATTTCATTACGCCGGTTTCCTCGGCTATTTGTATGGCATGAGCCAACCCGGTAGAGGGAATGGCTTGCATACCCGTTGCACTGCTTTGGTGCATGATAGAGGGCTTACCCGGATCTTTGCTGCTGGGATGTGAGTAATAAGATCTGCCTCCGGAAAACGGATCATTCTTTTTAGCCAGCAATTGCAGCATCAGCTCGTATGGTGTAAAACCGAGTGATAACAGCAAACTATCATCCCGGTAATAAGCACTCAACCAATCGCAACTGTGCATCTGCATGCCGGTAGCAATTTGAATGGCTTCGTGCCCACGAGAAGTGGCATGCATATACCGGCAGTCTGCCCGCTGTGCCTCGTATGTATCCGACATGGTTTTCGCGGTAACCATCATCTGATAGGCATCCAGCAAAGTAGTAAGGTTTAGCATGCTGTATGTTCGGTTGTTATGCATGAATAATCAGTGAAAAAACAGATTGATCTTCAAAATATCCTTCCAGCACATCACCCACCACACAGGGCCCAACTCCGGCAGGTGTTCCGGTATATATCAAATCACCTGGCTCTAAAGTAAAATATTGAGAGATATGAGCTATCAGGGTATCAAATGGAAAAATCATATAGTCTGTACTCCCACGCTGCACCCACTCCCCATTTTTTTTCAGTGAAAAATGGATTTCACCTTCGGGTATTGCTTGCCAATTTCCCAATATGGCCGCCTGATCCCATGCTTTGGCTTTTTCCCAGGGCAATCCCTTTTTCTTAAGCTCGGCCTGTACATCCCTGGCAGTAAAATCAATACCCACCGTAATTGCATCTACATAGTCCATGGCACCTGATACAATCCTACTTCCCAGCTTGGAAACCCGAAGCACCAGTTCGGCCTCGTAATGCAAATCTTTGGTAAATGCCGGATAACAAAAATCAGACCCAACAGCAAGCAGGGCAGTAGAAGGCTTCATAAATAGTACAGGCTCCTCGGGAATTTCATTACCCAATTCCCGGGCATGCGCTGCATAATTTCTTCCTACACAAATGATTTTCATATTCAGCAACTTTTTCGGGTACCAAATTAATAGCACCTTATGGTGTAGAACGACCTGAAAATGAAAAAATTGTATAGGAGTAGCCCTAATATCGGGATGGTGGGGAACTAGGATGAGGCAACAAAAAATATCAACAATTTTGGGGGTTCAATTTCTACTAAATGAGTTTTATTAAGAGAATTTGATAGTAGCCTTCAAAATACTCGGATAAATGTTCCGTTCAATTTATCACTTGAATACACCCTTTTTTGGTATATTTGCACTGCCTGTTTCACATGAAGGTCGGCTCCATGCCGTTGAAGGGTATCCTTCTTAGTGTGAAAATGGGCCTTTTTTTATATATCATCCCCCTGACTATAAAGGCTAATGATATTTCGCATTCTGCTCTGAATAAAATCAACATATCTTTTTTCACCTCGTTCTACCATTCTTTGCAAAGCCCATAAAAAGTAATCCGCCAAATTGATAATCGGCTCGGTTGTAGGATACTGAATATTAAAAAAGGCCTCATTTAAAGTTAAACTATCTGGATATCTATGCCTAGCAATAACAAAGGCTTTTTGTAATCCTTTCTCCAGATTGGAATGGGTTGTACAACGACTTCGGTGGGCGATATTTAATACAACTCTTTGATGTCCACTCATACTATTTTGTAATAAATGTGACAACATATCTGCATAAAATTCTGCCTGGTTTCCATTATGTTTTTTTTCATAAATATGATACTCCTTTTTCCCAATTACTGCATCAAAATGGCAGTCAATAGATACTATTAACTCAAATACCATTTTTCTTACTTCCGGAACATCATCTTTTGCGTGTAAGTAATATCCGCTTTTGTTCTTCTTTTTCAGAATACTAGGAATGGGCGAGAAGTAAGGATCATTAAGAATATTACTTTGCAGGTTAATCACGCGGGATCTAACTTCATGCAACGGCTCATGGATAGTAAGCATCCCCAACAAAAAAAAATTTGAAACGCCACTCGTGCCTAGTAAAGGAATATTTCCCTTTCCAAAAAAAGTTGTATCCCCTGCCTCATCTAAAAATCTATGATAATGACTGGTAGATGGTTTTTCATTAAATAAACTTCTATTCCCCATGCAAAAAATCAGTACTATTTCTTTATAAAATCGGGGAGTAAAATTCATTCATTTAAATAACAATAAAGTAAAACAATGAATACTTTTTGGCCTAAATTTATCAACAATTGGATACTTAAAGTAAAGGAGGGGAATCACCCAAATTTCTTACAACTCCATCCGGTTTGCCATATTCATAGTATACGCCAGCCCCGCCAGCACAAAGGATTCTATCACATCAACACAGGCTTTAATCTTGGCATCAACCACGGGTTGTTCCTCTGCCAGCCAGCGACCCAGCACAAAATCTACTTGTCCGCCCCGGGGAAACTGATTACCAATGCCAAATCGGAGTTTGGGATATTGATCAGTGCCCAGGGTTAGCTGAATATCTTTTAATCCATTATGCCCGGCATCAGACCCCGAGCCCCGCAGGCGTAACTTACTGAGGGGTAAAGCCAAATCATCAACAATGGTTAGGGTTTGCTCCAAGGGAATGTTCTCTTTATGCATCCAATATAAAAAGGCCTTCCCACTGAGGTTCATAAAAGTAGTTGGCTTAATACATACCAATTCCCGTCCCTTTAATTTTACAGTAGCCACTTCTGCCAATCTACCGGATGTGAATACTACCCCATGCTTCTGCACAAAAGCATCCAACACATCAAAGCCAATGTTGTGCCGGGTATGGTGATAGTCGGGGCCGGGATTACCTAAGCCTACAATTAAAAAACGTTGCATAGCCGCTATTCAAGGGGTTACAGGTAAAAGTACATGATTTGCCGAATTGAAAAACATTCGGGCAAGATAGCCTTCCATTTTTTGCATAAAAAAACTGCAAGTTCGCAAGAACCTGCAGTTATAAAAATCATTCGAAAAGATTATTTTTTCGCAGCAGCGGGAGCAGCAGCTTTGGCAGCAGCCGGAGCAGCTTTCGCACCTGTAGCTTCTTCCTGCTTTAACTGACGGGTAAGCACTACAGAAGCGATAGGAATACGAGGAGAGTTCAAGATTTCCATGCCGGGAACCTTTACATCTTCTACGCGGATATTTCCGTTCAAATCTAGATGGGTAATGTCTACCGTTATGTTTTCCCGTAAGTCTTTCGGTAGCGATTTCACCTTTAAAGATTTAATCTTAATGATGAGCTTTCCTCCACCCTTTACTCCTACAGAAGTTCCGGTAAATTTCAACGGAATAGTAGCTACCACTTTTTTGTTGTCTACCAGTTCCAGCAAATCAACGTGTATCAATGAATCCGTTACTTTATCAAATTGCAAATCTTTTAAAATGCAACGATACGTTTTGCCGTCTACTGTAACATCGGCCATTTGAAATTCACCAGTGTACACTAAAGACTTAAAAGCCTTTGCAGAAGCGTAAAAGTTTACCTCCTGAGCACCCCCGTAAATTACACCTGGCACATTTTCCTGAGAGCGAATGTGGCGGGCGGCTTTTTTGCCATGCTCGGTCCTCAGGTGACCTTCGATTGTAATTGTGTTCATAAAAAAAGTTAATTGGTTTATCCCCTCACGCCTAAACATTTTCGTTATGCCCGGTTTTGGGGACGGCAAAGGTAGTAAAATTCAGCTAAAAAGCACGCCAGAAAGCGATTATTTATCCCTACCCCTCAATTGGGAATGGATAAAAAGGCTGGTTATACTCTTATTTTCGTAGGCATTCCGGATGGCAATGGCGAACAAATCGGCAACGCTGATGGCCTTAATTTTGGGTGATTCTTTCATTAATGGGATGGTATCACAAACCACCAGTTCTTCCAATACGCTATTTTCTATGTTTTCGTAGGCTTTTCCACTTAAAACCGGATGGGTTATCATTGCCCGAACGCTATTGGCACCCTTTTCTTTTAGCAGTCCCGCCGCTTTTGCCAGGGTACCTCCCGTATCACATATATCATCTACTAGAACCACATCCTTGCCTGTTACATCTCCAATAACCACCATACTGGCGATTTCATTGGCTCGCTTCCGATGTTTATCGCAGATTACCATTTCAGCATTAAAATAACTGGCAATTTCTCTAACACGGTTGGTACTGCCAACATCCGGAGCAGCAAAAGATAGGTTAGGCAATTTCAGCTGGTCTATATAAGGTATAAAAATGGCGGAACTATCAAGGTGGTCTACCGGCACATCAAAAAATCCCTGTATCTGAGGAGCGTGCAAGTCCATAGTAATTACCCGGTCGGCACCGGCTGCTTCCAGCAGGGTGGCAATCAGTTTGGCACCTATGGCTACCCTAGGTTTATCTTTTCGATCTTGCCGGGCATATCCATAATAGGGGATTACCGCCACTACCCGATAGGCGCTGGCCCTTTTGGCAGCATCAATCATTAGCAACAACTGCATCAGATTGTCGGCGGGGGCATAGGTACTTTGTATCAGAAAAACATAATCACCCCGAATACTTTCCAGAAAAATGGGCTGACATTCTCCATCACTAAACTGCTGAATATTTACTTTTCCGAGTGGGGCACCAAAGCGTTGTGCGATTTTCTCGGCCAATTTTTGAGAACCGGCACCGGAGAATATCTTAACAGAAGGATTCATATACTACTGGGGATATTGGCGAAGATAACCATTCAAGTACGAATTGTTATATTGACTTAATTACAATTTGTTCACATGCGAAAATTGTCGATTAAAGAATGGGCGGCCGACGACCAGCCCCGGGAAAAATTAATGCGCGAAGGTGCGCACAGTTTAAGCGTTGCAGAGTTGCTGGCTATTTTAATTCACCATGGTACCCGCGATGCGTCGGCCCTGGATTTAGCTAAAAATATGCTGCTATATGCTAATAACGACCTGCAGCAACTGGCCCGCATGAGTGTGCAGGAATTAATAAAAGGTAAAATTCGGGGAATTGGAGTGGCTAAATCGGTTACCATAGCAGCCGCCATGGAATTGGGCATTCGCAGAAAAGCAGCCGAAAATTTCAGAACCCGCATTCAGGGCAGCAAAGATATAGCTGGCTACTTGCAGGCCCGTCTTGAACACCGAAAACAAGAAGTGTTTGCCGTAGTATATTTAAACCGGGGCAACCGGATTCTATCCCTCGAAACCATCAGTGAAGGCGGATTAACCGGCACCGTAGCCGACCCTCGCATCATTTTAAAAAAAGCGCTGGAACAGGATGCTACTTCATTGGTTTTATGCCACAATCATCCAAGCGGCAACCTAACGCCCAGTAAAGCAGATGAACAACTAACCTATAAAATAAAACAGGCAGCCGCACTTATGGACATTGCCGTTTTAGACCACATAATTGTTAGCCAGGAAGGATATTTCAGCTTTGCCGATGAAGGAATGATATAATGCCCCTAAGCTTGTCCGGTGAGTCCGCCAAAATTCATAGGAATCTCAATCTGCTCGAGGTCTTTAATGGTTCCATTGCTGGCTTCGAAGCGACTGATATTTTCTTGCAGCGCCTTCATAAAACGTTTGGCATGCATGGGGGTAAAAATCACCCGAGATTTTACCTTACTTTTTGGTGTTCCGGGCATCACATTCACAAAATCAATTACAAATTCTGCATTGCTGTGGGTGATAATAGCCAAATTGGCATAACTACCTTCGGCAACTTCTTCAGAAATTTCGATGTTTAGTTGGTTGGCGGGTTGTGTTTCCATTGAGTTGAGATTACTACAAAGTTAATCATTTCAATGGCTGCTACCAATCGTTTCATTGGCACAAGATAAATTGAGGAAAAGTGGTGTATTGTTTATTGTATGCCCTTGTAGGAATTACGATAGAAAGATTTGTAGAAAAGCACTTTTTGTTAGTAGCAGTAAAAAAAAAGGCCGATGACAAGCATCGGCCTTATATCAGAAAAAGAAATGTTATGGCTTATCCCACCAGATGCGTGCATTCTGAGAATTGCTGTTATAGAGTGCGGCAGCTGCAGCATAATTTACGCTATTTAGCTGAGGCTCATTAGGTCCATAAGGAATCCGACGTGGAACCGGATTACTTTGGCCAGGAGCTGGAGAAAGAGCGGGGAACCCTGTTCTACGCCACTCAGCCCAACCCTGATTTCCATCCGGGAAGTGCGACAACCAGCGTTGTTCGGCAATTTTCTGGAAATCTGCAGCAGACCCATCCAACGATACAACGGGTTGTGCTAGATAAGCATTGATGGCCGTTGAGTTTGAAATTCCCCAACGATTCATTTCAGCTGTAATGCCAGAAGCATAAACAGTTGCTGCATTCTCAGTAGTCCAGCCTCTCTTGGCAGCATCTGCTCTTGCCAGAAATACCTGACCGGCAGAAACAAGGCTCAAGGGGAGTGTTTGAGGAGTAGCAGTAAATCCAAGTAGAAAAGCAAAAGAAGGATTGATAGTTTGCCATGCCAATGCATCACTTCTGGTTAACCCATAAGGGAAGCCCTTACTGTTATTGCCGAAAGTTCCGATGCGTGGATCACCCAATGCAGTTAACTGATCGGTCATGGTTTTACTAACCGCATAGTCAAAACGCTGCGTAATCACGTAATAATTATAAATAGGATTACGATAATTACCTCCGGGATAAGGAATTGAGGCATTGTCTGCATTGGCATCGATAACACCGGCAGCAATAGCAGCAGCAAATTCAGTTGCGGCGAGCTGACCAGTTGATGGAAATATTTTAGACATACGAAGTGCCAGGATAGCTCTTAGTGAATTAGCCAATTTTTTCCATTTGGTAGTATTACCTGCATACATTAAATCACCCTGAACAGTTGCACCATTATCAAATTGTGCCACCGCTTCTTTAAGCTCGGTGAGTAGAGCCGGATAGATGGTCTCCTGCTTGTCGTACGGAATGGTTCCCACTCCTTTTAAAGCCTGAGAAAAAGGCACATCTCCATAAGCATCTGTCAGCGTCATAAAATAATACGCTTTCAGGATACGTGCGATGGCAATCTGATTCGCATTCGAACCATACTGAGCTGCTGTTGCCTTCGTTTCAGGATTTGTATTTGTATTAATTATGTTCTGAAGGTCATACATGTCACCGGCATAGGTACCATCCCAGTTGATAGTGGGGGTTGCGTAGCGGGAGATATCCGTGTACTGAGTCTCAGCCATATACTGGCAATATAATCCAGCGGTAGCGTTAACGGCACCACCCCATACATTACCACCTGCATTAGCAATTACATTGCTTAATAAGGCCGAAGTGATAGGAACGGTAGTTGCATTTGGATTTCTATTAATGGTTCCAAATTCATCAATACTCTTTTTACAGCCAACCGTTGCCATAACTGACACCCCTAGCACAATAACGACTTTTTTTATATTCATAGTTTTCATTGTATATACTTTTAAGGGTTATTAGAAATTCATTTTCAGGTTAAACCCAACTGAACGTGTTCCGGGCATCTGGCCATCTTCACCAAATACACCGCTGATCTCGGTAGGATCAAAATTCTTGGTTTCTCTGTAAAGAATAAAAAGGTTGCGGGCTGTAAGGGAAATATTAGCTCCCTGAAATGCCTTACCAAATTTGCCAAGCTTTTGAACCGGAATATTATACCCAAGGCTAACTTCACGCACCTTTACACAACTTAAACTATGTACAAAGGGCTCTGCTATCTGCTGATAATAGAACTGGTGGAAGTAGTCATACGCCTCAACATATGTATCTACTGGCGTTCTTCCGTCGGAAGCCTGCACACCAGTTACGCGAACACCACCACCATCAGCAACAGAATTACGGATTGGATTTCCTTTCTCATTCAAACCACCTGTATTAGACATCAACCCGGAGAAGTTACCCCACTGTTCGGACAGTGAAAAGAATTGACCGCCAAATTGATAATCCATAGAAACCGCCATATTGAAGCGCTTATATGAGAAGAAATTCTGCAAACCACCTGTGATTCGGGGAACAACAGAACCCCATTCTTTATTAGCATCTCCGGGAGCATACCAACCCAGTCCGCCACTAAAACCATTGGTGGTAATTAGGGGTTGACCATCTGCGTTGCGACTGATACCACCGCCTCTGAGTGTACCCCATTGTTTGCCGGCAATATGGAAAGCACGGGCAAAACGAGTTCCGAAAGATCCACCCGAAAGTACAATGGAGCTAAGTCCAGGTGCTAATTCTTTCACTGGATTGTCTATCAGGTAAGAGAAAGTACCATTAGCACGCCATTGGAAGGCTTTCTTTTCAATGATTCTGGCACTTAACTCTGTTTCAATACCCTGGCGTTGTATCCAGGCAGCATTAATTCGCTGAGCCGTAAATCCGCTAACACCACTGGAAGTAACCTGCAGCGGAGCTTTGATATTATCTTCAAAGAAGTAGGTAATAGTTAAACCAATTCTATTTTTGGCAAAACGAAGGTCCAAACCACCTTCCCAGGTAGTAACCAGTGAGCCACGCAAATTGGCATCCGGAGCAACATCAGGTGTTGACATCAAGAAGTTGGTTCCCCACAAAAGCGGGTTAACAGAGTAGTTCAGGTTCAACTCGTAAGGATTCAAAGCCACCGGCTTTTTACCCCATGAACCAAATACCTTTCCGAAACTCAACCAGGGAAGTGCTTTTTTTGTAAAATCGGAGAATACAAAAGATGTTCCGATAGAAGGTGATAAAAGTGAATTATTAGAGGCTGGTAAGGTAGAAAACCAATCATTTCTTACGGCCCATGTAAGGCTTAAATACTTCTTGTATTCAAAATCACCAAAAGCAAAAAGAGAGTTGGCTTGTTGGTCGGAGCGTGCATTGGAAATCGTAGCTGTTGTTTTAGAGTTACTGATTGCATACAATTCCGGCACGTTTAAGCCATTGTTGGTATTGGCTGAAACAGCACGATTGCGAATGGACAAACGGTTAGCACCCGCATTCACGGAAACAGCCAGATTACCAAAAGTATTGGTATATGTTGCCAATCCTTCAAAGTTCCACTCTCTATTAACAGTAGTACTGGTTGAATATCCAGCGAGCTCTCCGGTTTGCACTCCGGTAAACTCGAGAATATTAGGTGTAACATTTTCCACGTTACCGCTAAACTGGTCGGTACGAATTGTACCACGAACTTTCAGGTGGCTATTGATTTTGTAAGTAATACCCACATCCCCATAAATACGATCGCGGTATTGCGTATTATTGAGCTGCTCATAATAAGTATAGGGATTGTACCAGTAGTTAGCACCATATACGCTATTTCTGGGTGCAGCTGCACTCCAGGCACCTGGGTTCCGACGGAAATTCCAGGAAGCGATTGTTCCGATTGGTGTTTTGAAGTCGGAGAAATCACGTAGAATATTGATATCCAAATCGCGATGGAACCACTGGTTGAAGTTACCGGAAGAGTTGTTGGCATACCCATCACCAAATTCACCGTTGATGCGCTGATTGGTGTAAGTTATGTTAGCATTCACCGTAAACAATTTGCCCAATTCCATATTTAAAGAAGCAAACAGGTTATGACGAAGTGAGCTGGTATTAGGCAGCAAACCCCGGATCGATTGGTTGGTATAAGAAACTCGAAGATTTTGTCCGGCTCCATTGCTTTGGGTAAAGCTTACATTGGTGTTGTTGGTGATACCGGTATTCCAGAAATCACGCACGTTGTTTGGTTGAGCCACAAATGAGGCCGTTTGTCCTGTTTTGCTATGTCCCGGAATGAATGCATACCAAGGTATATATTCACTGCCATCGATTTTGGGTCCCCAACTGGCATCATCGGTAAAGTCGCGATAACGCTTACCATTTAAGCTCTGCCATTCTGTGGGCATGCCGGCAACATAATTAAAAGTAAGCCAGTCGCCATCACCCCCTCCATATTCATTTTGGTATTTGGGAAGAAAAGCAGCCCGATCAAACATAAGTCCCTGATTCACTTCTATACCGATGCCCTTTTTACCCCCGCCCTTGCGAGTAGTAACAACAATAGCACCATTCACGGCACGGCTACCAAATAAGGCAGTAGCGTTGGCACCTTTCAAAACAGTGATATCTTCTACATCATCAGGATTAATATCAAAAGAGTTGGTTAATGTACCATCCACTACATAAATGGGTGCCACATCTGAAAGTGATCCACCTCCACGAATACGAAGGAAACCCTGATCTGTTAATTTAGCACTGCTCTGACCCCGGAACTGAACACCGGCTACTTTTCCTGCCAAGGCATTGTTCAAGTTCGGCTGACGAATTACATTCAGTTGTTCAGATTTGATTACCTGAGAACTGAAAGGCGTAGTGCGCTGAGACTTTTTCACATTAAAGGCGGTAGTAACCATTACTTCCTGCAGCTCATCCGCTTTCGCATTTAGCTCCACATTCATAAAAGAACTTGATGCCGCCACTTCTGCATTGTCGTGGCCTATTGCAGAAATAGTAAGCAGGGCACCTTGCTTTGCGCGAATGTTGAACATTCCATTGGCATCCGCCTGCACAATGTTTTTGGTCCCTTTTTCTTGTATGGTAGCGTTGGAAACGGGGCCGCTAACATCCGTAATCTTTCCCTGAACTGCAACTGTCTGGGCATTCACTGTAGTTCCGAAGAACAGCAGCAAAGCCAGTATTCGTACAATTTTTCTCATGTTGTTGGTAGTTTAAAAATGAATAAAAAACTTGTCTTATAAAATATTTTAATACGAAATCTACTATTTACCTATTCTTCCTGTAAATCCTTCCTAGAGAATTTCTTATCGATGTTCCAAGGAAAAAACTGTTTTCGGAAAGAAGGATTGGTGAAATTAATAAATAATTAACAAAATTTAGGTTTAACGTAACAATTTTTTATTGTACAATCTCTTATAATGACTTGAAAATGTATTATTTAGCTGCATAAAATGTTAAAATATACAGATATTTATAATTTACATTTGTAAATGTTTATTTATTAATAGCATAAACAATTATTATAATTGTATAAGAAAGAATCAATTAATGGGTCCTTTTTTGCTTGCCGATAATTTATTAATCGAATGATTCTATCCCCCCAACTTTTTCAAATAGCTTTGCAAAATGTTATTACTTGACGGCAAAATTGCCTCCCGGGCAATCAAAGACAAATTATTGGCGGAAACCCTGCAAATTAAAGCAGCGGGTAAAAGAGCCCCCCACCTGGCAGCTATATTAGTTGGCACAAACGGTGCCAGTGAAACCTATGTAGCCAGTAAAGTAAAAAACTGTTCCGAAACCGGTTTCGAATCTACCCTTATTCGGCTGGAGGAGCAGGTAACTGAATCTGAACTATTGCTGCAAATCGAAGAATTGAACCAAAACCCCGGTGTAGATGGTATTTTGGTTCAGCTCCCCCTTCCGAAACATATTAATGAATCCGCAATTATTCAGGCGATACATCCCAATAAAGATGTAGATGGTTTCCACCCCATCAGCGCTGGCAAATTAGTACAGGGCCTCCCTACATTTATACCGGCAACCCCCTATGGTATCTTACTTATGTTAGAACATTTTCAACTTACCACAAAAGGGAAACATGCCGTAGTAATTGGTCGCAGCAATATAGTTGGCCGACCCATGAGCATTCTCCTCAGCAGCAATATCCCCTATGGTAACTGCACCGTTACCCTTTGCCATTCGCATACCCCAAATTTGGCAGCAATCTGCCGCCAGGCCGATATCCTAGTAGCCGCATTGGGTAAACCAGAATTTGTAAAAGCCGATATGGTAAAACCTGGTGCTATAGTAATTGATGTGGGTATTACCCGCGTTATAGATGCAACTGCTAAAAATGGATTTCGTATTAAAGGAGACGTGGCATTTGAAGAAGTAGCCCCGCTAACAGAAGCAATTACCCCGGTGCCGGGAGGCGTAGGCCTTATGACAATTGCCGGACTGCTAAAAAACACTTTACAGGCCTATCAGCAGCATACAGCCTGATTTATGGATTACGCTATTGTATCTAACATGACTACTACCTCTCTTCCCGTGATGGAAACATTTTATTCGCTGCAGGGTGAAGGATTTCACCAGGGGAAAGCGGCTTTCTTTATCCGCCTAGGCGGTTGTGATGTAGGCTGTGTTTGGTGTGATGTAAAAGATAGTTGGGATGCCAGCAAACATCCGCATAGAACTATTCAATCCTTGGTAAACGAAGCAGCTTCGCACCCCTCACCCCTAGTTATTATTACAGGAGGAGAACCCTTGTTACATCCGTTAGATGCTTTAACCAACGCACTAAAAGAAGCAGGCAAACAGGTGCACCTAGAAACCTCCGGATCCTCGCCTTTATCTGGTAGTTTCGACTGGATCTGTGTTTCCCCTAAAAAATTTAAAGCACCCCTGCCCGAAGTGTTGCGGGTAGCAAACGAGCTGAAAGTAATTGTTTTCAATCGGCACGATCTAACCTGGGGAGAAAGTTTCCAAACCCAGGTTCCTGCTACTTGCCTCGGCTTTCTTCAGCCCGAATGGGATCAGCGAGACACGGTAACACCCCTCATTATTGCGTATATAGAGCAAAATCCCAAATGGCGGTTGAGTTTGCAGATTCATAAATATGTGCAGATTCCGTAAGTAAGTTAGGTTACAACTTCCCTTTAACACCTGTTTTCACCGCTTTATCCGAAATTGCCGATATGAAAAAAGCAGGCCTGGTATTTTTTTGTATGATGGGATTACATTCGCTTACAGCACAGGTATACCAACCCGATCAGGTGGCAGCCAAAGCAGTAAACCTGTACGAAGAAGCTATCAATTGGCTGGAAGAACAACAAATGAATAAAGGGATAGAGCTATTGAAGAGCAGCATTCGCATAGATACCAATTTTGTAGATGCCTATCTTTCTTTAGGAGGTGTGTACGGACAATTAAAGAAATATGATTCTGCTGTTTACTGGTATCTGCGGGCACAAAAAAAAGATACCGCTTATTTTACAATTTATCAGTTACCACTTTCCATCAACCTGGCAGGAACCGGTAATTTTTCGGCTGCCCTCGCAACCGTTAACCAATTTCTTTCCATTGCCGGTTTAAACGAAAAAAGTAGAAAAAGTGGAGAATACCGCAAACGTTGTTACGAATTTGCCCTTCAATATTCGGCAAATCAAACGGAAACCCAACCGATTTTTTCCCCGGTTAACCTTGGCGACTCGGTAAATACAGCCTTTTCGGAATATTACCCTACAGTAACCGTAACAGACACCCTACTGGTATTTACCCGCAGAGATAACCATGCACGGGAAGATTTTATTGAAAGTGCCATTCATCCCGAAGGCTATGGCAAATGGAAAACCATACCCGGAAGCTTGAATGAAGAACCCAAAAAAGGTGCCATCAGCGTTTCACAAGACGCAGAGTGGTTGCTATATGCCGCACAGCTGCCCGATCAAGCTTACCGTAGTTTTGATATTTACCTTTCCTTATCTACCCCACAAGGATGGAGCGACCCCCTTAATATGGGACCCGCCATCAACACCGAATTTTGGGAAACGGCCCCCTCTTTAAGTCCCGACAAAAACATATTGTATTTCTGCAGCAATAGACCCGGCGGATACGGTGGATCAGATTTATATGTTAGCTATCGGCTGCCCAATGGCAAATGGAGCCAAGCAGAAAATATGGGCCCCGGCGTAAATACGGCTGGCGACGAAATGGCCCCCTTTATCCATGCCGATAACCAAACCCTGTATTTCACCTCCTCCGGCTGGCCAGGATATGGAGGCTCTGATCTTTTTGTAATGAAAAAAAATGCCGATGGTAAATGGGGGGCTCCCATTAATCTCGGATATCCAATCAACACCATCGAAAATGAAGGCAGTATGGCAGTAGCCGCTAATGGAGTTACTGCCTATTATGCCAGCGACCGGAGCGACTCAAGAGGAGGACTAGATATTTATAAATTTAGTCTGCCCAAAGAAGCGCAACCCCATAAAACCCTTTACCTAAAAGGACAGGTGAAAGACAAGGTTTCCGGTAAACTACTGCCCTGCCTGGTAGAACTGATTGAAAACAGTCAACAAAAAAGTTTATTAAAAGTACAAACAGACGAAACCGGCAACTACTTTGTTACCCTGCCAACAGGAAATGATTATACACTTACGGTAAACAGACGAGGGTATTTGTTTTACAGTGAATTTTTTCAGTTAAGTAATACAGTACCAGACAGTGTTTACCAAAAAGATATTCTTTTGCAACCCATACAACTAAATGCCTCCCTCACATTTTCGAATATTCAGTTTTCTACCAATTCATTCGTACTACCTGAATCCGGAAAAATTGAGCTTAACAAACTGATCAACTTAATGAATGAGAATCCGAGCATACAAGTAGAAATTGGGGGACATACCGATAACGTAGGTTCCGCCGAAAACAACCGGATATTATCAGAGAATCGAGCAAAAGCTATCGTGCAATATATGCAAAACAATAATGTGGGGGCAAATCGTTTACGCTGGAAGGGCTATGGCGCAACGCAACCAATTGCCAGTAATTCTTCGGAGGCTGGCAGAGCACTTAACCGCCGAACTACCTTTACAATTATCGGTTTATAAAATTGTTGCTTCTAATCAATCAAGTACAAATACCTTATGCTTGCAGCGAATGGATAGGGATATTCGCAGATGGAAGAAGAATGGCTGAATCGGATAGCCCTCACAAAAATTCCGGCAATGGGGCCGGTAAGGATACGTTCGCTAATTGATTATTTTGGTAGTGCTACCGCGGTTTTTAAAAGCAACCGAAAAGAATGGTTGCGGGTTCCGAATATAACGGAACTTACCTGCAAAGAGTTAAGAAAGAAGCAAAACCATGCCGATGCTATATCCGAATGGAAATTTGTGAACGACCACCAAATCAAACCGTTATTTCTAACCGATAGCGAATATCCAAAAAGGCTATTGCATTGTTACGACCCCCCATCCCTTCTGTATTACAAAGGAGTTGCCGATTTAAATCATCCCCGCATACTAAGTGTAATCGGCACCCGAAATCATACTACTTATGGAAAGCAAGTAACCGAACAGCTGATTGCTTACCTAAGTAACAGAAATATTACCATTATTAGCGGATTGGCATTTGGAATTGATGCTTTGGCACATAGGCATGCCCTGCAAAATGGGTTACCCACAGTGGGTGTTTTGGCACACGGGCTAGATACTTTATACCCCTGGCAACATACGTCGCTAGCTAAAGAAATGGAAAAACAAGGAGGGTTGCTTACTGAGTTTGGTAAGCATACACAACCCGATAAGCATAATTTTCCAAAGCGGAACCGCATTGTTGCCGGCATGTCGGATGCTACACTGGTTATTGAAACAGCCTGCAAAGGGGGCAGTATGATTACGGCAGAATTGGCATTCGAATACAACCGAGAGCTAATGGCCGTGCCCGGCAAAATAACTGATCCGGCCAATGCCGGTTGTTTACAGTTGATTAAACAAAATAAAGCTGTAATGTACACGTCCCCGGAATCGTTGCTAGAACTAATGGGCTGGAACAGTGCGCAACCTACAAGCAGGCAGACAAAATTATTTGATAACTTACTGCCGGAAGAAAAAAACCTCTTGCAACTGTTGCAGGGAGTAGCTTCCCTTTCTATTGATGAATTGTATATCAAAAGCGGACTGCCCTACAGCCAACTGGCTTCCCTGCTATTACAAATGGAGATGAAACAATATATTCTCAGTTTGCCGGGTAAACGATATGCCTTATCAGGATAAATAAGCTAAAAAAGTAAGCCTAATAATTCCGCGACTTTCGCATCCACCAAAGCAATAAAAACATCGAAAAGGCGGCACAAAGGGCGGGCAACAAAAATGCAAATAAAAATGTGTGAGATTGTTGCGCATACAACCAAGCACTAAGCAAAGCACCGCCACCAATGCCGGCTTCGAGGGCTATATACACGGTGGCAACCGCCTTACCCCTATTATGTATAGCACATCGGTCAACAGCCCAGGCAGCTACGGTAGGTGAGTTCATCCCCAAACTCATTCCAAAAATGCCAGACCCCAATAAAAACATCCAGGAAGTATGTGTAAATGCCAATACCAGCATACTCGCCATCATCGCTGCCGAAGAAAAAAATAAAATAATGGGTCGGCCATACCGGTCGGACGATTTTCCGGCAATTAATCTGATTAACAGAGAGGTGATAGTAAAACAGGTAAAGAATAATCCCTTATTCAACATCCCCAGTGAAACGGAAAAATCAGGCGCCAAGGTAACACAGGCACCCAGTGAAACACTCAATAGTAATAAAACAAGAGCGGGCTTTAGCGCGGAACGTTCTATTATTTCATTCCGGGGAATGTGTAATAAGCTCCAGCGAAATGGTTGGGGATTGGGAAGTGTTTCGCGTATATTATATAATATGGCTACCGAGCCCAGTGCCAATGCAGCAGAAGCAATAAACATTACGTTAAAAGAATACTGTACTACCAGGTAACTTCCAATTATGGGACCTACCGACGAACCCAAAGTATATCCAATAGCCAATGCCCCCAATGCCTCTCCTCTGCGGGATTCATGCACCACATCTGCCCCATAGGCCGAAGTAGCCGTAGGTTTGAATCCGGTAGAAAACCCATGAAAAAAACGAAGTAATAAAAAACCGGCAATAGAGTGCAACATTGGATACAACAAACTACAAATCACACATACAACCGAACCCACCATCATTACAGGCACACGACCTATGGTATCCGTTAGCTTTCCACTAAATGGACGAGAAATACCGGCCATTAATGTAAAAAGAGCAATAATCCAGCCCTTATAACTTTCGCCGCCCATACTGGCTAGATAAGCCGGCAGCTCTGGAATCATCATATTAAAACTAGCAGAAAACAACACATTACTAAAACATAACAATGCAAATTGAAATGTAAAATACCGGTAATTATCAGCCGATGAATCCATGTAGACAATACAATAAATAAGCAGCCAAATTACAACAATCTGCGGGTTAGCTACTTATCAATAATTTAGTGCCCCCCTCCCATTTAGAAAATTGTTTTGGCACGAATTTGCCCCTTCTCCTATCTTTGCAAATGGCAACAAGAAATTCCCCCTCCCGCACCAACCCCATTTCTGCCCGTTTACATGGGGAAGGTTTAACCTACGATGATGTATTACTGGTTCCTGCCTTCAGCGAAGTGCTACCTCGTGATGTGGACATCCGTACCCATTTAACTAAAAACATTGTATTGAATGTTCCCTTACTCTCGGCCGCCATGGATACGGTTACGGAAGCGGGTTTAGCCATTGCGCTGGCAAGAGAAGGCGGATTGGGTATTCTGCACAAAAACATGAGCATCGAGCGCCAGGCCGAGCAGGTAAGAAAAGTGAAAAGAAGTGAAAGTGGCATGATTATCGACCCGATTACCCTGCTGGTAGATGCAACTATTGGAGATGCCCTTTATCTGATGAAAGAAAATAAAATTGGCGGGATTCCGGTAGTAGATAATAAATTTCACCTCGTTGGTATTTTAACCAACCGCGATCTGCGATTTGAGCACGATAAGAAAAGAAAAGTGGCAGAGGTTATGACGCGCGAAAACCTGATAACGGCTCCCGAGGGCACCGATTTAAAAAAGGCTGAAAAAATTCTCCGCCAATATAAAATTGAAAAATTACCCGTTGTAAATAAACAGGGAAAACTGATCGGCTTAATAACTTATCGCGACATACTTCAGCTGCGCAACTTTCCGCATGCAGGTAAAGATGCGTTGGGAAGATTATTGGTAGGCGCAGCACTCGGCATTACAAAAGACTTGATGGATCGGGCTGCTGCTCTTCAGCAAGTGGGAGTAGATGTGGTAACACTGGATAGTGCCCATGGCCATTCCAAGGGCGTTATTACTGCCCTTCAATCTTTGCGGAAAAATTTTAAGCAACTGAATATTATTGCCGGCAATGTTGCCACAGCGGCCGGAGCAAAAGCCCTGGCAGATGCTGGAGCAGATTGCGTAAAAGTGGGTATCGGTCCGGGCTCTATTTGTACCACCCGTATTGTAGCCGGTGCAGGGATGCCCCAATTGACCGCCATTTTAGAAACAGCTGCCGCATTAAAAGGTAAAAATATTCCCATCATTGCCGACGGAGGAATTCGCTATACCGGGGATCTGGTAAAAGCCCTGGCAGCTGGGGCACAAGTGGTTATGATGGGTAGCGTATTTGCCGGTGTTGAGGAAAGTCCGGGTGAAACCATTATTTACGACGGAAGAAAATTTAAACAATACCGCGGTATGGGCAGCTTGGGCGCCATGAGCCAGGGCAGTGGCGACCGGTATTTTCAGGACGTGGAAGATGATATCAAAAAATTTGTACCCGAAGGAATCGAAGGCAGAGTGGCCTATAAAGGTACTTTATCTGAAATCGTGTATCAGTATGTAGGTGGATTAAGGGCAGGAATGGGGTATTGTGGTGCGAAAAATATTGCCGCCCTGCAACAAGCTAAATTTGTTAAAATCACCAATGCGGGTATGAAGGAAAGTCATGCCCACGACATTGATATTACCAAGGAAGCCCCCAATTACAGCAAAAAATAGTTGTTAGGTTTATAAGCAGATACAATCATTAACTTTTCGGTAATCGTTCTGCTTTACCTTAGCAACCAATCATTACGAAATTTCACTCCGTGAATACAATTAACCGTTGGGCACTTACCCTGTTAGCAGGTGGCCTGTTGATTGCCGCCTGGCCCGTTTCCACCCTAACGGGTTTGATTTTCTTTGCCTGGATGCCCCTGCTGGCCCTGGCTGCCTCTCCCATAAAAAAAATGACTTTTTTCTGGCATATATTAATAGCCATGTTATGCTGGAATACAGGCACCACCTGGTGGATATGGAATTCTACCGATGTGGGCACCATCGCTGCCATAACAGCAAATAGTTTATTGATGTGCCTGCCCTGGCTGGGTTACCGGACTTTCTTAAAAAAATATGGCAGCCGGATTGGCTATTGTGCCCTAGTATTTTTTTGGATGTCGTTCGAATATATTCACCTCAACTGGCAAATCAGTTGGCCCTGGTTGAATTTGGGGAATGTATTTTCCCTTCATCCCAACTGGGTACAATGGTATGAATACACTGGTATTGGCGGAGGCACTTTGCTGGTTGTAGCAACTAATATTTTTTTGTTCGAATTCGTGCTGAAAATCAGAAAGCCTGCTGCTGAAAGGAAACTTACTAAACCATTGATTGCGCTTACTACGCTGGTATTATTTGTTATAGGATTTGCTATGTATTACCAAACCCGACCCAAGACTGCAAATGAACAAACTATGCAGGTGGTAGTGGTGCAACCCAATATCAATCCCTATGCAAAATTCACAGCCGATTCAATGGCTGCCCAGATAGAACGGCTGGTTGCAATTTCACAACAGCAGCTAGACAGCAATACCCGATTGCTAGTTTGGCCCGAAACCGCCATGAGCGCCGGTGACTGGCAAGAAAATACGCGCAACAATTCACTTTATCAGCCAGTTTTTGCCCTACTCGACCAATATCCCAAGGTTTCTCTATTGAGCGGTATTGAATTATTTGTTCCGTACGGTGCAGAAAAAAGAACCCCTAGTGCCCGGTCAGACGGCAGAGGAGGTTATTATGATGCCATGAATGCAGCCATGATGGCCAATTCGAACAATACCCCTCAGTATTATTATAAAAGTAAACTGGTACCCGGCGTTGAAACCCTGCCAGATTTTCTTCGCGTAATGGCACCGCTGTTCGAACAATTTGGTGGCACATCGGGGGGCTATGGCAAATCATCCACTTCAGCCGTATTACCAACTGCCGAAGGAGGTGGACGAATAGCACCCATTATTTGTTATGAAAGTATCTATGGAGAATATGTAGGTAGTTATGTAAAAAAAGGAGCCAACCTATTGGCCATAATTACCAATGATGGTTGGTGGGGAAATACACCAGGGCATAAACAACACCTTAACCTGGCCCGCCTGAGAGCCATTGAAACCAGAAAATGGATTGTACGCTCAGCCAATACCGGCATTTCATCCATCATAAATGATCGGGGTGAAATAGTAGATACCCGACCCTGGGATACCATGGGCGCAATCAAATTTTCAGTGCCGCTCAGCAAGCAGTCTACCCTATATGTTACATTAGGAGATGCATTATACAAGCTAGCGCTAAATCTCGCCATACTCACTTTTTGCTGGCATTTATGGCAATGGCTGAAACAACGACGGCAAAAACAATGATTACCCATCACACCATACTTTACCAGGGCATCCAGCTTCATTATCGAAAAGTAGGTGTGGGCGCTGCAACCCTTTTAATACATGGATTTGGAGAAGATGGCCATGTTTTCAATCAGGCTATACAGCAGCTGCCAGACCAGGGTACGCTGTTGATTCCTGACCTGCCCGGTTCTGGCAAATCCGAAGCTTGGCCAGCTGCCGAACCCAGTCTGAATGATTTTGCACTGGCTTTAAATGCAATACTGGAAAAAGAAGAAATTGAAAAATGCAAAGTGATGGGGCATAGCATGGGAGGATATATCGCATTGGCATTTGCAGAACAATTTCCCGAAAAAATGGCAGCATTGGCACTGCTGCATTCCACCGCCTATGCCGATAGTGAAGAAAGAAAACAAAAAAGACTACAAGCGATCGAATTTATTAACAGAGAAGGATCGTTGGCATTTTTACAACTTTCTATACCCGGATTATTTTCAGCTGATTCTAGAAGTAGCCGGCCTTCTGCCATTGATTCGCTTATTCATTCGATGAAAAATCTACCAGCCACCGTGTTGATACAATATTACCGGGCAATGATTGAGCGGCCCGACCGGAGTTATGTTTTGCAATCAGCTACCTACCCGGTTATGTTTATTATTGGTAGGGAAGATGAGGTGGTGAAAGCAGCAGACACCTTACAACTGGCTAAAATCACAGCAAATGCTTATATTCATGTATTGGACAAAGTTGGGCACATGAGTATGCTGGAAGCACCGGAAATATTCATCCAACTGTTACTCGCATTTAGGCAGCTTTAATTATTTTTTATGAACAAGGGCATTTTATTAGCAGTAATGCTCCTTTGTGCAACACCCGTTTTCTGCAGACATGTGGCTGGGGGAGAGCTAATGTATACCTATATCGGAGTAGGCAACCCAACTGCCTCCGGAAAACCTACTGCCAATTATAGAGTAACCCTGCGCCTATTTAGAGATTGTGCATCAAGCGGTCCGCAACTGGAGGCAGAACAGGTTACCGTTGGTATTTATGCAAATAATGTAATAGTAAAATCCCTGCCTTTGAATTTGCAAGGGGCGGTTGAAAGAATAAGTTTAAATACAGGTAACTTCCCCTGTCTGTCGGGGCAGGTAAGTGTATGCTATGAAGTTGCCCTATATACTGCCGATGTTAACCTGGAAGTGAATGCAGAAGGGTATTTTCTGGCAAGATTTGGTTGTTGCAGGGTAGACCGAATCAGTAATTTAGCAGCAGCTACCAATGTTGGCTCAAATTATGTAACCCGAATTCCCGGAACCAATGCTTTACCCACAGGAACCAATAATAGTCCCCAGTTTTTAATTCGTGACACAGCGTTGGTTTGTGCCAATAAAAAATTCACCCTCAACTTTGGCGCTTTCGATTCAGATGAAGATCAGTTAACGTACTCCTTTTGCGATGCCTTTAATTCCGGAAATGGCAATAATAACAGTCAACCACCCGGCAATTTGGTTCCAATGCCCCTTCCTTATCTCTCTCCTTATAGCGGAACCAATCCACTAGGAGGAACCGTAACCATCAATTCTTCTACCGGCATAATAAGTGGAATTGCACCCCCCGAAGGCTCCTATGTGGTTAATGTTTGTATTTACGAATCGAGAAATGGAAAAATCATTTCTGAACACCGAAAAGATTTTATTTTAAAAGTGCAAAACTGCGAATTAATTGAAGCAGACCTTCCGGATAAGATTATTCAGTGTAAAGACTTCACCGTTCACTTCGAAAATGGCTCCTCTTCTTCCGCCATTACATCTTATCAATGGAATATGGGCGACAAGGCGCAAACTACATTCAACACTTCTACCGTAGATTTTACGTATGCCGATACTGGAAGATATATCGCTCGATTAAATATCGCCGGGCCAAAAGGCTGTTTAGGGGAAGACAGTACAATCGTTCTTGTGTATCCTGGCTTTATCCCTCAATTTTCTATGCGCGGAAATTGTTATAGCAATCCGGTTTTCTTTACAGATAAAACTACCTCCCGATATGGGATAGTCAACTTTTGGAAATGGAACTTTGGTGATGATACAACCGAAGCGGATACAGCAATTATTAAAAATCCCAGCTACACCTATACTGCACCTTCTAACAAATCTATTCGACTGGTAACAGGAGATAATAGGGGTTGCATTGATTCGTTAGAACAAACCTTTTCCGTAGCAGACAAGCCAGCTTTGTTATTGCCATTTAAAGACACCCTGATTTGCAGCATTGATACCCTTCGGCTAAGTGTTCAAAATAGTGGAACTTTTCAATGGACGCCCACCACACGCATGTTAAATGAAACATCCGACAGCCCCCTGGTTTTTCCATTGCAAACTACACAGTATCGGGTTACCTTAACAGATAATGGATGTACCAACACAGATAGTGTATTGGTTCGGGTATTGGATTTTATAAAAGTATCTGCCGGAAGAGATACTACCATTTGTGCAGGTGATGCTGTTCAGTTAATTACTCAAACAGCTGCCCTAAACTTTTTATGGAAAAGCAGTACAGGTGAAATAGTCCCTCCCTTAAAAAATCCAATGGTACAACCTGCGAAAACAACCCAGTACTTTGTTACGGCCAATCTGGGCAAATGCGAGGATAAAGATACCATTCAGGTAAAAACTGTTCCCTACCCAATCGCAAATGCAGGGAAAGATACCATTGTTTGTTTTGGAGAAAAAATCCTTCTCCAAGGAAAAGTTACGGGTAGTCGATTTCTTTGGTCGCCCTCCGGCACTCTAAGCAATCCCCGCTTGCTGCAACCTTATGCGGTAACCTATACAACTACTTTTTACGTGCTTACCGTTTCGGATACAGTTGGTTGCAATAAACAGGTAAGAGATACGGTACTGATAACCATTGCTCCCCCGGTAAAAGCATTTGCCGGAAACGATACGGCCATTTTAGTAAACCAGCCCCTGCAACTGCTTGCTACCGGGGGAACCCAGTTTATCTGGAGTCCGGAATATGGTCTAAGCAATGCTTCCATTGCCAACCCGATTGCCCTCATTACCGATCCGATTGATTCTATTCGCTACCAAGTAAAAGTAAGTGTGCCGGGAGGGTGTAGTGCCACGGATGATATCGCAGTAAAAATTTTTAATACCGGGCCCGATATTTTCATACCCTCCGCATTTACCCCTAATCAAGACGGGCTGAATGATAAACTGAAACCATTTACAGTAGGAATTCAGCAATTACTTTACTTTTCTGTGTATAACCGATGGGGCCAACTCGTATATACCAGTAAGGAAATCAACAAAGGCTGGGATGGAAAGTTGGCCGGCCTACCCCAACCTGCCGGAACTTATGTATACTCGGCCGAAGGAATAGACTATCTGGGGAAAAGAATCCAAAAAAAGGGTACTACCGTTTTAATCCGTTAAAATCTTGCTTAAAAGTAAAGATTTAGGCAGCGCCTGCAGGATAGTAATTATCTTCACAAAAAAGTAGTGTAAGCACTGCCAAGAAATTATACTTTACCATGCGATACTGGTTGACAATAACGATACTAATCTTTTCCATTTCCCCTACCTGGGCGAATCACCTGAAAGGGGGATGGATACAATACAGCTACATTGGTCCCGGTGCTGCGGCTAACACTTCCCGCTACGAAATAACCGTTCGACAATACCTGGATTGTGGATCAACAGCCGGACAGCGAGATGCGAATGTGTACTTAGGCATTTTCAACACCCGCACAGGTGCACAGGTAAACAACGTAACCATACCACTTTCAGGCACCGACAACCCAAATAAAACTACATTCAGCCCCTGCCTTTCATCACCCCCCCGAGTTTGTTATCTGATAGATAAGTATGTTCGACAAATTGATTTACCAGATAACCCGGATGGATACACACTAACGGTGCAACGTTGCTGCCGCATTGCAGGCATTGTAAATGTGGCAGGTAACTCCTCCTCTATTGGAGTAAGCTATTCTAATACCATCCCGGGTGTGATTAATGGAGTAGACTATGCAAAAAATAACAGTCCCGTTTTTGCGCAAAAAGACACTGCCATCATTTGTTTTAATACACCCTTTACTTTCGACTTTAGTGCAACCGATGCAGACGGCGATCTGATTACTTATAATTTTTGTAACGGATTAATTGGAGGAAATACTGGATCAGGTGGGGCACAGCCCAATCCTCCATCCGCCCCCCCATATACATCGGTACCCTATTCAGCTGCCTTCCCCGGCATAGCCCCTATGGGCTCCAATGTAAATATAGACCCAGTTACAGGAATCATATCCGGTATTGCTCCGGGAATAACCGGGCAATATGTGATAGCGGTTTGTGCCAATGAATACAGAAATGGTATACTAATTGGCGTAACAAAAAAAGAAATTCACATTACGGTTGCTAACTGCAGTATCTCTGCAGCTGAATTAAAGCCATCCTATATCACCTGCAATGGCACAACCCTAAGTTTTCAAAACGAGTCTAGTAATAGTACTATCACTTCTTATTTCTGGGATTTTGGGGTACAAGGCATCAACTCAGATACTTCTAATTTACCCAACCCTACCTACGATTTTTTAAATAGCGGTATAGACAGCGGAACGTATAAAGTTAAGTTAGTGGTGGCATCTGCTGCCGGATGTAAAGACTCCGCTACCACCATTGTAAAAGTATATCCCTTACTAAAAGCCAGCTTTACTATTGCCGGAACCTGCTTTATTAATCCATACACTATAAATGATATTTCCACCAGTAAATATGGAAACATAGTTAGCAGACAGTGGGATTTTGGAGATCTTTCGTCTTTTGCAGACACAGCCAGTTCTAAAGATACCGCCTGGACATACACTACACCTGGTTCTGTTCAGGTAAAACTGAAAATTACCAACACCTATGGTTGTTCGGATTCGCTTATCAAAGTGCTTACCATACTGGATAAGCCTTTACTAAATCTCGCATTTAAAGATACCCTGATTTGCAGCATCGATACCCTGCAGCTAAAGGCAGCTATTGGCGGGGGGATAATTAGCTGGTCGCCCACCACAGGGCCCAATCAAAACCGCCTTTTATTTTCTAATACGGCCAATCCGTTGGTATATCCCCTTGATACTACCCGATATATTATATCCGTTAACGACAATGGCTGTATAAACCGGGATACAGTAACCGTAAACGTGTTGCAATTTATTAGCGTAGATGCCGGCATGGATACCACCATTTGTAAAACAGACCCTTTGCGCTTACCCGCAGTTAGTGAGGCATTAAATTACTTGTGGACTTCCTCCTCCGGCGAAGTTGTTGATCCGGTTAAAAATCCTATTGTACAGCCACTCGAAAACACACAATATTTTGTGCTGGCGAACCTGGGTAAATGTCAGGCCAAAGATAGCATACAGGTGAAAGTAGTTCCTTATCCGTATGCATATATAGGAGAAGATGTTACCATTTGCTTTGGCAATAGAGTTAAACTTAGTGCCATTTCTCAGGGCAGTTTTTTTTCTTGGTCGCCCACCATAAGTTTAATTAATGAAAGAACACTTTCTCCGCTTGCCGGACCATCTGATACCACCATGTACATTCTTACTATTTCCGATACTACAGGATGCCCAAAAATTGTAAAAGACACAATTATTGTTAATGTGTTGCCACCTATTAATGCCAATGCCGGCAGAGACACCACCATAGTTCCGGGTCTGCCATACCAATTGCAGGCAAGTGGCGGAGATAGATATTTTTGGACGCCCTCTACCGGACTAAGTGCCGTGAATATTGCTAACCCGGTAGTTACATTGGGAATTGGCATTGATTCGATTGTATATAGGGTATTCGCTTACAAAGGACCCTGCGTAAAAACAGATAATGTTACTATCCGGGTAACACAAGTGGGGCCCGATATTTTGGTACCCTCCGGTTTTACGCCCAATGGGGATGGCAAAAATGATTTGGCACGTCCTGCAACACCTGGTATTGCCGAATTAAAATATTTTACCATTTTCAATCGGCTTGGACAAGCCGTTTATACCACTTCTACCATTGGAGCAGGATGGAATGGAATGTATAAAGGCAAAGCCCAGCCAGCGGGCACTTATGTGTATCAGGCAGAAGGAGTAGATTACGAAGGGGTTACTATATTTAGAAAAGGAACCATAGTGCTGATACGATAGTGAATACGCACCCCCAAATAGCCAAACAGATAGCTTAGTTTTGCGGGAATCTATTTAGTGTTATGGAAAAAATAATTGTAATCACCGGAGCCAGTTCCGGATTTGGAAAAGCAACTGCCGAAATATTTGCAGCAGCCGGATGGAATTGTATCATCACTGCCAGAAGAGCTGCACTGATTGAAGAACTGGCCGCAGAATTAATGAGCCGTTATTCGGTAAAAGTATTACCCCTCACATTTGATGTGCAAGATAAACAAGCCGTATTTAATCAATTAGGCCAAATACCCGACGAATGGAAAGCCATAGATATATTGGTAAACAATGCCGGGCTTGCACTAGGCAGAGAACCCTTTGATGTGGCCGATATGGATGATTGGGATACAATGATTAACACCAATGTAAAAGGTCTACTCTACGTTACCCGGGCCATTTTACCCTATATGCAAGCTCGCCAGCGTGGGCATATTATCAATATCGGATCAACCGCCGGCGTGGAAGTATATAAAGATGGCAATGCGTATTGCGCCAGTAAGCATGCAGTTGCTGCCATTAGTAAGGCTATGCGAATAGATTTATTACCGAGTAAAATAAAAGTAACCGTGGTGCATCCCGGCGCAGCGGAAACCGAATTCTCTACAGTTCGCTTTAAAGGGAATGAACAAAAAGCTGCAGCTGTTTACGAAGGATATCAGGCATTACAGGCGAAAGATGTAGCCGATATTATTTATTATGCAGCCAACCTGCCCGAACATGTTTGCATCAATGAACTGGTAGTAACCTGTTTGGCACAGGCTAATTCATTTTACTTGCACAAATAACCCAACTTATTTTGGGGGAGTATAATTGGTAGAAAGCTGCTGAAGCGTTTGCTCAAACTCGTGCAGTAATTCTAATACAATATCCGCTGCGGGAACAATGGCCTTGATTTGTGCACTTACCTGCCCGATTTCTAATTCGCCTTCCTGCAAATCACCTTCAAACATACCTACTTTAGCCCGGGCACGACCAAGAATTTTTTGCAGCTCTTCTTTGTCAGCTCCCCTATTTT
>JBBAJQ010000013.1:0-21273 GCA_040403945.1 Sediminibacterium sp. | reverse complement strand
GCCCGGGCACGACCAAGAATTTTTTGCAGCTCTTCTTTGTCAGCTCCCCTATTTTCGGCCTCCAGCACTTGCTGAAAAAAAGGGTTCTTTAATAGCCTAACCGGAGCCAGTTTCTTTAACATGAGTTGAGTACCTCCTTCCGGTGCTTGTAAAATTGCTTCTTTAAATGCAATATGCGAACTGGCTTCGGGTGTGCAAACAAAACGAGACCCAACCTGAACACCTGCTGCACCCAACGCAAAAGCAGCCATCATCTGCCGGCCGCTGGCAATACCTCCCGCAGCAATAACCGGAATGGATACCGAATCTACAACTAGCGGCGTTAGCACCATGGAAGTAGTTTCTTCTCGTCCATTATGTCCGCCCGCCTCAAACCCCTCAGCTACAACCGCATCACAGCCCGCTGCTTCCGCCTTGCGGGCAAATTGACTACTGCTAACCACATGCACTACCTTAATGCCCTGCGCCTGCAGAGTATGTGTATATAAAGTAGGATTTCCGGCACTGGTAAAAACTATTGGAACCTTCTCCCGGATGATAATATCCAATAAAGCCGGCACATCCGCATACAGTAAAGGAATATTCACCCCAAAAGGCTGTGAAGTTGCCTGCCGGCACTTTTGTATATGCTCTTCCAACACTGCAGGGTACATACTTCCCGCACCAATTAGCCCTAAACCACCCGCATTGCTTACTGCCGACGCTAATCTCCAACCACTGGCCCACACCATACCCCCTTGTATAATGGGATAGCGAATATTAAATAAACGAACAATTCGATTATCAGTAAATGTTAGCATACGTTGCAATAAAATAAAAACTAACCAAAATCAATTTCGGTATTATCTCCAATATTCAGGCTGCGGCTTAATCCTTTAACGGAAGCATCGCTCCCTATTAATGAATTATCAAGCACTACTTCAAAAAGATGGGTATATGAACCAATGATACTATCTCTAACAATAGAATGTTTGATACTGGTATTGGCACCAATTGCAACATGGGGACCAATAATAGCATGAGAAATATCACATCCAGGGGCTATGCTTACCGGTGGAATAATAATTGTATGGGGGTAACCATGCTGCTCGCCAATATTGCCCCCGGTTTTTTTTAAGAGAATCGCATTGCTTTCTAATAGACTTTCTTTTTTACCACAATCAAACCAGTTTTTCACCTTAAATGGCTGAAACCTCGCTCCCCGCTGTATCATGCAATCCAGCGCATCGGTAAGATGGTATACGCCTGCATCTGCAATATTCTTTACAAAAAGATGTTGCAAACATTCAAATAAGATATCGGTTTCCTTTATTTTATATAAGCCAACCAATGCCATATTGCTTTTGGGGATGGAGGGCTTCTCAACCACACTCTCGATAAATCCATCTTCGCCAATCGTAGCCACACCAAAGTGACGGGGATCATCTACTTTTTTTATGCCAAGCATGCTGTGCGGACTATCCATCACCTCCCGAATATCATATTCGCAGATGGTATCCCCCAACACCACAAATACTTCATCACCAGCTACAATGCTGCGCGTTAATTCAATGGCATGGCCGGTACCCTGCCGCTCGTTTTGATAAACAAAATGTGCGGTTAAATCAGGATAAGTTTGCGCCACATAATCTTTAATCTTATCTCCCAAATAACCCACAATAAATATGAACTCGGTGATGCCCGCTTCGCGCAACTGATCTACAATAAAACTGAGTATGGTTTTACCAGCAATGGGAATTAGGGCTTTGGGATGTGTATAGGTATGTGGACGAAGTTTAGTTCCTGCACCGGCTACGGGGATGATTGCTTTCATATAGGAACATTCGTTTAGATAAGTAGAGAAAGCTCTGCTTATTACTTTGTGCAACAAACAATTTCGGGAAGGCGAAAATAGGAAAAACCAGTCAGGTATCCACTTTTATTGAACGAAATATAGATTTCCCCCCATTTATATGCGGGTTTTCCACTATTTGTAAAATAAAAGGCAGGAATACGTGTAACGCAATAGCGGTGCTTATCTTTGCAAAAAAATCACCATGCCCAGAGATACGGTAGTATTTGATTTGATTCGGAAAGAGTTAGAAAGACAGAGACACGGTATTGAACTAATCGCTTCAGAAAATTTTACCAGTTTGCAGGTTATGCAGGCCATGGGAAATGTAATGACGAATAAATATGCCGAGGGCTATCCGGGTAAACGGTATTATGCCGGATGTGAAATTGTTGATCAAACGGAACAATTGGCCATCGACCGTTTAAAAGAAATTTTTTCTATTGAATATGCCAATGTGCAGCCCCATAGTGGAGCACAGGCCAATGCAGCCGTTTCGTTAGCAGTATTAAAGGCCGGTGATCCTATTTTGGGTTTAGACCTAAGTATGGGCGGCCACCTTACGCATGGTGCTGCAGTTAACTATAGTGGAAAACTTTATCAGCCCCATTTTTATGGAGTTACACGCGAAGAAGGCTTGATAGACTACAACATGATGGAGGAACAGGCAAAAAAACATCGCCCAAAATTAATATTTTGCGGTGCAAGTGCTTATAGCAGGGATTGGGATTATGCGCGTGTTCGCAAAATTGCTGATGAAGTGGGTGCCCTAGTGATAGCTGATATTGCCCATCCTGCAGGATTAATTGCCAAAAAATTATTGAATGATCCCTTCGATCATTGTCATTTTGTTACTTCTACCACCCACAAAACACTGCGCGGCCCAAGGGGAGGTATTATTATGATGCGGAAAGATTTTGAAAATCCTTTTGGACTAAAAGACGTGAAAGGCAATATCCGTATGATGAGTAACCTGCTGGATATGGCGGTTTTTCCCGGAATCCAGGGCGGACCATTAGAACATGTTATCGCAGCCAAGGCGGTGGCTTTCGGAGAGATATTGAGTGATGAGTTTACCCAATACGCAGGGCAGGTTGTAAAAAATGCAAAGGCAATGGCTGGTGCATTAAACCAATTGGGATATCAGATTATCAGTGGCGGTACCGATAATCACCTAGTATTGATCGACTTAAGAAACAAAAATATCAGTGGTAAAAAAGCAGAACAAGCGCTGGTATTGGCAGATATTACGGCCAACAAAAATATGGTGCCTTACGACGATAAAAGTGCCTTTGTAACCTCGGGTATCCGACTGGGTGTTCCGGCAGTTACCACCCGGGGCATGAAAGAAAATGATATGCATTTTGTTGTAAATTGTATCGATAAAATATTAATGAACGCAGATGATACCAGCATTATCAATGCGGTTAAAAAGGAGGTGAATGAATTTATGACACAGTTTATTCTCTATCCAGAAATGGATGTATAATCCGAATATATCCCTACTGATCATCTAATAAAAAAATGTATGCTACAACGAATACAATCTATCTGGTTATTACTGGCTTCTCTGTTATCTTTTGTAAGTTTACAAACCTCTTTTTACAGCGGAAACAAAGCCACTACCAATTTAACCACCAACCTTCCCGAACAACCCTATACACAATTAACCGGCATGAGTGATATCATTACGCTAATTATTACAATTGGTATAGCATTACTGGCATTGATAACCATTTTTTTGTATAAAACCAGAAAACTTCAAATGCGTCTGGCGCTGGCAGGTTTATTAGCCTCTGTTCTATTGATTGTATTATACTATTTGAATAGCAAAAAATTTATTCCCGGGCAAGGTAGCTTAGACCTTACCGCACTGATTGTTATGGGAATACCCTTTTTCTTCTTTTTGGCAATCCGTGGAATATACCATGATGAAAATCTGGTAAAAAGCGCCGATAAGCTGCGTTAAAATTTCGGTTTATTTGTTTCGGCTTATAAAAACTGTCCTGTAAAACTTCTCTTCTCCTTAGCCAGACCGGCAGGTACGCCCGCATATACCAATTCTCCTCCCCCCACTCCAGCCTCCGGCCCCAAATCAATCACCCAGTCGGCACAACGAATCACATCCATATTATGTTCTATAACCAACACCGAATGCCCTTGCTGAATTAGTGCCCGAAATGATTGGAGTAGCTTATGGATATCATGAAAATGTAAGCCGGTGGTAGGCTCATCAAAAACAAACAGAATGTGTCCACTCCCCTTTCCCTTGCCCAGAAAACTTGCGAGCTTTACTCGTTGGGCTTCGCCACCGCTAAGGGTATCACTACTCTGACCTAATTTAATATATCCCAATCCAACATCCTGCAGGGGCTGAATAGCATTTCTTATTGCCTTGTTCTGCTCAAAAAATACCAGGGCCTCATCCACGCTCATTTCCAGCACATCAAAAATGCTCTTTTGCAAATAAGTAACTTCCAGAACTTCTTCTTTAAATCGTTTGCCCTTACAAGATTCACAAATTAAGTGAACATCAGCCAGAAATTGCATCTCTACCAATTGTTCCCCTTCACCTTTGCAGGTATCACATCTGCCTCCCTCTACATTAAAGGAAAAATGTTTGGGCATAAACCCACGCGTTTTCGAAAGCGGCAGCTCTGCAAATAAATCCCGCACATGATCCCAGGCCTTTATATAGGTAATCGGATTACTGCGGGAAGATTTGCCAATCGGATTCTGGTCAATCATTTCTACCTGATTAATCAAATCTACATCACCACTAATTTCTTTATGCAGGCCGGAACGCTCAGTGGGCTCCCCTTTTAATTTTCGCAGGGCGGGTACTAGGATCTGCTTTACAAGCGTTGTTTTTCCACTACCACTTACCCCACTTACTACACATAAAATATTCAGGGGGAAAGTAACTGTAATATTTTTCAGGTTATTTTGTCGGGCCTCTTTTACAGTTATGCTATTGCTCCATTTTCGAACTGAGGAGGGTGAAGGAATGGTACGTTTTCCGGATAAGTATTCACCGGTTAAACTCTCCGGATGGGCAATAAGTGTATCATAATTGCCGGCAGCCACCACTTTACCTCCCAGGTGTGAAGCGAGCGGTCCCATATCGATAATATAATCGGCTTCACGCATCATGCGCTCATCATGTTCCACCACCACCACAGTATTACCCAGATTACGGAGCGATTTGAGTACCTGTATCAGCCTACCCGTATCACGCGCATGTAAGCCAATGGAAGGTTCATCCAGAATGTAAAGGGAGTTCGTTAGATTACTTCCCAAGCTTCTGGTAAGCTGAATGCGTTGACTTTCGCCACCACTAAGTGTGTTGGCCAGTCGGTTGAGGGCCAGATACCCCAAACCTACCTGCAGCAAGGTGTTTAACCGCTGATCCAGCTCCTGTATAATTCGGAAGGCAATTTCTTTGTCGCCGGGCAACCAGCTTAGCTCTTTTATCCACTGAAATAGATCCTTCACCGGCCACTCACAAATCTCTCCAATATGCTTTCCCCCCACCCGAACATATAATGCCTCTTTTCTAAGTCGATAACCTGAACAGGCTGTACAGGTGGTGCGACCCCGGTAGCGGCTTAATAAAACACGATATTGAACTTTATATAAATTCTGCTCTACTTCTTTAAAAAAGTCGTGGATACCATACACTTTGCCCGCCCCATTCCATAAAAGCTCGTATTGAGCGGGCGTACAATCCATTAAGGGCTTATGTATGGGAAACCCAATGGAAGTGGCTCCGCGAACAAACTGATCTTTCCACCAACCTAATTTTTCACCCTTCCAGGGGGCTACTGCCCCCTCATACACGCTTAGGCGCTTATCCGGAATAACCAGGTCTTCATCTATGCCCAATACCTGACTAAAGCCTTCACAAACCGGACAGGCACCAAAGGGATTATTAAAGGAGAATAAATTGGGAACAGGTTCTTCAAATTGGATACCATCGGCTTCCATCTTGTTACTGAAGAGAAGCAGATTGGTTTCATTTATTTCTAGCCAAACCTTTCCTTCCCCTTCGTAAAAAGCGGTTCCAATAGAATCATTCATCCGATGTATATCCTCCTCATCCCAAGCACGGGTTACAAAACGATCTACCAGCACAAATACCTGCAACCCTTTTTGTACCAGCTTTTTTTGAATGGCTGTATCAGATAGCTCCATTAACTCTTCTATGCGCTCAAGCGAGGTAGCTTTTTCTGAACGCAGATACAAACGAGAAAATCCTTTTTGCATCAATATATTCAGTTCCTCTCTTGCTTCCCTATTGGGATGTTGCCGGAAACCTATCAACAAATAGGCCTTAGACCCGGCATCTGCGCTTGATAAGGCGGCAATTACATCCGCTATATCATTTTTCTTTACTTCACGGCCACTTACCGGTGAAATGGTTTTTCCCACACGGGCATATAATAGTCGGAGGAAATCGTAAATCTCCGTCATGCTCCCTACCGTACTTCTTGGTGTTCGGGTGATAACCTTTTGTTCAATGGCAATGGCGGGGCATAAACCTTTAATATCATCTACTTCCGGCTTTTCCATCCTTGCCATAAACTGTCGGGCATAAGCACTTAAGCTTTCGGCATATCGGCGTTGCCCTTCGGCAAATAGGGTGTCGATGGTTAAAGAAGATTTACCACTTCCCGAAACCCCGGTAACTACTACCAATTGTTGCCGGGGAATACCTACCGACACATTCTGTAAATTATGCACCCGGGCCCCCTTGATTTCTATGTATCCATGAGGAGCCTGGTGAGCAGAAGTAATTGTATGAGCCACTTTTTTAGCCATAATCGCTGCAAAGTAAACACATAATTGGCGCTTAAGTTGCTGAATAGGATAAGTTTCACCAATAAAGGCGAAACTAAAACCCCATAAGATGTGAATAACCCTTCTGCGCTAAATTCATCTTTCCACAAACCATTTATCGCATCAAAAGATGTATAATTTGTTGCTGATAAAGAAAGAGTTAGCCCCGGTTAATTCATTTTAACATCCAATCTCTATTTAAAAGCACCTCACGCAGCAATTATGAAAACAATGGATCATGTAACAGATACCGAGCTGATTAAGGCCTTTCAGGAAGGAGATGTGCATGCCGTGGAAGTACTGATTAACCGGTACAAGGATAAAGTATTTTCATCTTTGTTATTTTATGTGAAAGATAATTATCTAGCGGAGGATTTATTTCAGGATGTGTTTATCAAAATCATCGACACCTTACAAAACAAGCGCTATACGGAAGAAGGCAAATTTTTACCATGGGCGCTAAGAATTGCCCGTAATCTTTGTCTGGACTATTTCCGTAAGGTAAAGCGAACGCCTACTATTAAAACCAGCGATAGTTCCGACATTTTTGAGGTTATTCACCTGTCGGAAGATGCCCCTGATACGAAACTGATGCAGGGACAGTCGCACGAGCGGGTAAGAAGGATGCTCGATTTGTTACCGGAAGAACAACGGGAAATTATTGTGCTTCGCCATTACGCCAATTTAAGTTTTAAGGAAATCGCCCAAATTACCGACTGCAGTATCAACACGGCTTTAGGAAGAATGCGGTATGGATTAATCAACCTGCGGAAATTAATGATTGAAAAGCAAATCGCCCTTTAATATTTTTTTACTTATTTCTCGCAGCAAATTCTTTTTGAACCGCTTCCAGGTGGGCTATAAATTTATTTACATCGGCATCATATCCATACCGAACTGAACTCAGTGGCTCTCCCTTCGTATCTAAAAACATATATAAAGGCTGTGCATTGATGCCAAACTTTTTCTTTTCGTAGGCTAAATTCCGCTCGCCAACGGTTGTAATCATTTCCCCATCCTCTCCCTTTATTTGCTCAGCCACTGGCAACAAGGTTGTTTCATCTACATATAAACTAATCAACACAAAATCATTTTTCAGGCGGCGTAACACTTCAGGTTGCTTCCATACCTGTTCTTCCATCTTACGACAATTAGCGCAGGTGTGGCCCGTAAAATCTAGCATAACGGGCTTTTTCAATACGCGGGCAGCTTCCAATCCTTCTTCCAAATCAAAATAAGCTGTGAGCCCGAAAGGAACTTCCAGTTTATCGGTATACTTAACAGGCGGCTTGGCATTAGAAGGAGCCGAAACTGATTGGGTATTTTGGTATTGCAGCTCATTCAAGTTAAAATCTTGGGTGGATGCCGGAGGTATAAATCCACTCAGCATATTCAGCGGAGCACCCCATAATCCAGGTACCATATATAAAGTAAATGACAGCGAAATGGTTGCCAAGAAAAAACGAGGCACCGATAAATGGGGTAAAGGACTATCATGAGAAAATCGGATTTTACCCAAGAGGTATAAACTAAGTAATCCGAAAATCACTATCCAGATTACCAGAAAAACATCTCTATCTAAAATGCCCCAATGATACGCCAGATCAACATTCGACAGGAATTTCATTGCCAGTGCCAGTTCTATAAAGCCAAAACAAACTTTCACGGAATTCAGCCATCCCCCACTTTTGGGGAGGGCAGGCAAAAGAGCAGGGAAAAATGCCAATGCAGAAAAGGGCAGTGCCAAGCCGAGACCAAATCCAAACATTCCTATAACCGGCGCCATACCCACTCCCTGTGCACTGGTTTGCCCTAATAGCGTACCCACCAAAGGGCCTGTACAAGAGAATGAAACAATTACCAGTGTAAGGGCCATAAAAAATATACCTAATAATCCGCCTTTGCCAGCTTTCTGATCGGCTTTGTTAGCCCAGCTATTGGGAAGTGATATTTCGAAAGCACCAAAGAAAGAAATAGCAAAAACCAGAAAAATCAGAAAGAATAAGATATTAGCCGATGAGCTGGTTGATATGCGGTATAAAATAGTGTCGCCAAAAATTAAAGTCAGCAATAAAGTAGGAATGGTATAAATAAGAATAATGGAAATAGAATACCATACCGCATTCTTGAGTCCCTGTGCCTGGGTTTGACTTTTCTTTAAAAAGAAACTTACTGTTACAGGTATTAATGGAAACACACAGGGAGTTATCACGGCAAGCAAGCCGGTAAAAAAACAAATGAGAAAAATATTCCACCAACTTCCAGTACTGCCTTCTACCGCAGTAGAGTCAGCAGCCTTAGCAACGGGAATACGAAAAGTATAGGCATTACTAGGAAACTCATCCCCCTTATTCCCCAGCCAATTGATGGTGCCGGAAACCGATTCATTGTCGGAAATCAAAAGGGGTAAATTGATTAACCAGTTAACCGTATCGGAATATATGGTATACCGAGTAGTGTCTCCGGGCAGTGAAATAGTTCGCGCAGTGCCTGAAACCAGTTGTATATTGTTAGGGCTACTACCCGAGAAGGCACTATCCAGCTGAAGGGTGCCCCCCATGGGATTATTAGCGCCATTTGCCGGATACAGCTGAAAAATTGCCATTCCTTTTTCGGGAGTCGCCTTAATAGAAAGATTAATTGTAGTATCCGTAACACGGGTAGCCGTTACTTGCCAGGCAACCTGCGGAGAGGCAGGCACTTGCTGAGCTTGCAGGGTAGCAAACCCATATCCAGCCAACACCAGTAATAACCCGAATAACTTCTGCATGGTTACGGCAACTTTATATCAAAACTTTGTTTGGTAGGAGGCAAACATTTATTATCGTTACAAACCATGTACTCAATTGTGCCGGCTACATTAGTTTTTACATTTCCCTTTACTGTAACTTTTTTAACAAACCGCACCTCATTGCTAAAATATACTACCGGTATGGGGGGATTACCAAAATTGGCGTCGAGGGTTTTTTCTGCTTTTCCAATTTCAGTAGCTTTTCCGGAAGGAATCTGCAATAATGGATTGGCTTTAATAACAACCGCAGTAGGTATTGGCCCACCCTTTCCGGTAAACTGCGAATACAAATGCCAGGGTTTATCAATGGTTGCCGATAAAATTACTTCATAGGTATTGGCACTGATTTTTGTAGCAGAAAAAGTCCAGTGAACCGGATTCTCTATCTGTGCAGATACCAAAGATGTAATTAAACAAAAACTAAGGGTAACGAATAATTTATACATAGTACTAATTTTATTTTAAGCAACCAATTCGGGTAAGAGACCCAATTGCGCAAAAACTTTTACCCCATCCTGATTACCCAATGCGAGAGAGGTGGCTCTTTCCGGATGAGGCATCATACCAAAAACATTACCGGCTTTATTTTGAATGCCCGCGATATTTCGGGCGGCGCCATTGGGATTAGCAGCTTCCGTTATAGATCCTGCAGCATCGCAGTAGCGGAAAATTACCTGCCCGTTTGCTTCCAGTTCGTTTAGTAATTGCTCATCGGCATGGTATCTTCCTTCACCGTGGGCAATAGGAATCTTCAGCGCTTCCCCGGAAGCCGACGTGATATATACATTTTTGCAGATAAACTGCCGGTTCATATTTTGCAGCAAAACGCCTGGTAGGAGACCACTTTCGCATAAAATTTGAAACCCATTACAAACACCCAGCACTTTTCCGCCCTCGTTGGCAAACTGGATTACGGACTTCATCATAGGACTAAAACGGGCAATCGCCCCGCAACGGAGGTAATCGCCATAGGAGAAACCACCTGGCAATACAATACAATCCGTGGTTGAGAAAGCACTAATATCGCTGTCTTTATGCCAAAGGAAGCGTACTTCAGCCCCCAAATCCTGCTCCAGTGCATCGTACATATCTCTGTCGCAATTCGAGCCCGGAAAAACAACCACTCCAAATTTCATTTGATTCGATTTATCCTGAGAAAAAGCTGTTATGGCACAAAGTTAACAAACAGGGGGTTACCCAGCTTATTTTTTAATAAAAACCCAGTTATGTAAAACCAGTTCTGCTGCAAATAGCCAGAACAGAAAATTGGGTATAATCAACCGTCGGGGAACAGAGAATGCGGCAGAAAAAAAAGCACTTACCGGAATAATCAATAACCAAGCCACAGACATCCCCTCTGTGCTTACCAAAAAGGGTAGCAATAGCAATAATGCCAGCATAACTAACAGCACACTCCAGTATTTTCTTATTTGCATCAATAAACGACCATTGAATTGCTGCCAATAAATAAATCCAAATAATACCGCAATAGCAAATAATCCCAGCGATATTCCGGTAAATAAATCTATCGATTGCAGAGGTAAACCCCAGGAGATGGTTGGGAGTAAACTGAAAAAGAAAAGTAAATTATCAGACAAATAGGCGGCAGCCAGCATAAAATAGAATGGAATCAGCACACCCATTAGCAAAACCAACCACTCATTAAGATTAAACGACCGTACTATGGCGAGGGCAAACAAAACCAGCACTACCAGAATAAAAAAAGGATGGTAACTGATAATGGCAATCCCTAATACTATCCCGGTGTTAAACATAAGGGTTTTGGGTGAGGGATGGTTAAATAATCCGCTCAACCTTACAAACAACCAAATAAGTAAATGCCCCGACAGTAAAGCCGGTGAAATAGAACACCAACTGGAAAACAATCCCGACAATACAACCATCGTCATCGCAGGCAAATAATTAGTTTGGGGAAACATTTTTAAATTATCCAACACAAGGTTGAGCCGAATGGCCTGTGACAGCAAGAGAACATGATATAAAATAAAAACCAACACGCCCGGCCAATACTGAATATAAGTTCCAATTAACCAAGAAAATAAACCATTAGAATCATCCCAAACAAAAGTAGGCGAGGAAATAAAAAAATGGAAGTGCACACCCGCAGATAATAGTACGAGCAGGAACACATTGAATATAGATTTATCCCTGAATAAAAAAACCACAGAAAAAATTTAAAATTCTATTTTGGCAAAACAAATATAGCCTCTAAACTGACAAGGTACCAACACCTGCCGCAGTCCAATTTGCTTGGCATGGCGAGGCATAAATTCGTATCCCTTATCTAAATTTTTTAAGGTAGGATTTCTCGTAAGTTGTCCGCCAGCAGCTATGCTCTGATCCGACAATATCAGGGTACGTTTTTCCTGCACATTAAACAAAAAATGTAATTGATCCCCGGTATTCATCAGCCCAAAGCCAATCATATCATCCGAATTGTCGTCGAACTGCGACTTACGAACCAAATTACTCCATTCCATTTTTCCGGTAGGCTCAAAGGAAATCACCAACACATTTTCTGCATAATAGCGGGTTAAGGTGTTGGTATTGTTGAACATATTATTATAGCCCCATGGATAAAATCCGGAGGGACTTCTCCATATAAAATAATCGGAAGGCATTCGGTAGGGTGAACCATATAAGTAATCCCATCTGTTAAGGGTACTGCCTCTGGAAGTGGTATACACCGATTCGGCAGCGAGCAGAAAACCGCCATCTTTGCGTAAGATCACATGATTGATAAAAAAGTCGTTAAAAGCTGTTTTTAAGCCCCCTTCCCCTCTTGCGTCGTTTCTCATTTCTTCGGAAAAAACAGTGGTGGCGTTCATAACTTCTGCATGCTTTTCTTTATCCCATAGTGCATAATATAACCCATCAATATTGCCTCTTCTAACTTTACTAAAAAAAGAAGTTACCAGGTAATGCTTATTTATGTTATCAGCTTTAATACGAATATCATCTAAAAAAATCCCCTTGATTTGCAATTCACCGGTTCGAACTGCATCCCATAGCGGATCCTTAAAAATTAGACTAACCTTATTAATATTATCATTGCTGGAGGTTCCCGAAGCCCGAATACAAACCATTTCGCCATCATTAAACAAAGTGAATTCGGATAAGAAATCATTGCTTTGGGGCATTTCAATGGGTACTATAGACTTCTTTTGTAACTGCAATTCCCTATTAAAAAGACAGGTAGTAAGAATATGCCGCCGATCGTTATGGGTATTGATTTTAAATACCATAATCTGTTGCTTATCCTCACTATTGATAACCGAATAAATTTTGTTATTAGACGAGAAACTAACCCGCTCTGTAGAATCAAGTAAAATCTCATCCCCTACCTGTCGGCCTTGTGGATCAATTTTGATGGCCGCCATTATAACAGCACCTTTTTGGTAATACTGATAAAGAAAATAGCTGAAATCTGCATACACCAGAAAATCGGTGCTTAACAACCGGGTGCCTTCGGGTTGGAGTTTATTCTTCTCCAGTAACTTCATATCCCCGTCGTACACGCAAATAAAATGTTGCTCCCGGTATCCTTTATAAATAAGATTACGGCCATTGATCTTACCTATCAGCTCAAACTGCAAAGTTCTGGGATCCTCCCGGTCGGGTTCGGAATAGGCAATTCGTTGGGCAGAAATCACCCCAGAAAACATACAGCTTACCAGCAGCAGCCAAAGGAAGGATTTTTGCATATGTTACGTTTTACAATACAAATATAGGCCAGTCTCCCCCTCAGCAAGAACCTTTCGCCTTTAAAATTCTACCAATCCCAATATTATGCCGCAACTCATTAAATTTACTTATACATTTGTTAAATATTCAAGGTTAAAAGTATCCCTTTCCTGTGGGCAAGAATTATAATAAAGCTACCGGTGCCGGATTAATCATAGCACTAGGCATCATTTACGGCGACATAGGTACCTCCCCCCTGTATGTGCTTAATGAGATTATTAAAGGGAGAGTTATCAATGAGGCACTGATACTGGGCTCACTTTCCTGTATTATTTGGACGCTCACCCTACAAACTACCGTAAAATATGTGATTCTTACCCTAAAAGCCGACAACAAGGGCGAGGGCGGAATTTTCAGTTTGTATGCGCTGGTTCGGAGAAGAAAAAAGTGGCTGGTAATTCCAGCCATGTTGGGGGGTGCCGCCCTACTGGCAGATGGTATTATAACTCCACCCATTACCGTAACCTCTGCCATTGAGGGGCTTAAGCAAATTAATATGCTGAGCGATATTCAGCAAAGCACCATTGTAACTATTGTGATAGGCATTATCACATTCTTATTTCTATTGCAGCAATTTGGTACCGCTTCTATTGGAAAATTTTTTGGCCCCATTATGTTTTTGTGGTTCTCCATGCTGGCAATTCTGGGTTCGGCACACCTGATGGATGATATTCATATACTTAAGTCACTAAGCCCACACTATGCTATTGAACTGCTTACCACTTATCCAAAGGGCTTCTGGCTATTGGGTGCAGTTTTTTTATGTACCACCGGGGCAGAAGCCCTTTATAGCGATTTGGGGCACTGCGGAAAAGCAAATATCCGAGTTAGCTGGGCTTTTGTAAAAACCAGTCTGATTCTTAATTATCTGGGCCAGGGAGCTTGGTTGCTGGCCAATTATAATGGCCAAATTATTGAAGTAGACGGATTTAACCCATTCATTGGCATCATGCCCTACTGGTTTAAACTAATAGGTATCATCATTTCTACCATAGCAGCAGTAATTGCCTCTCAGGCATTAATATCAGGCTCCTTCACCCTAATCAGTGAAGCCATGCGACTGAACCTATGGCCTAAAATGAAAATAGTTTACCCTACTGAAGAAAAGGGTCAACTCTATATTCCCGGAATCAGCTTGTTGCTTTTTGTAGGCTGTATTGGTATTGTTTTATACTTTCAGAAATCAGAGAATATGGGAGCCGCTTACGGACTCGCCATTACACTCTGTATGATTAGCACTTCTATTCTGTTTGCCAATTACCTGGTTAGCCAACGCGTTAAACCTTTCTTTATATATGTATACCTTATTGTGTATTTATTATTAGAAAGTTCTTTCTTGATAGCCAATTTGCAAAAGTTCTTGCACGGAGGTTACGTTACTTTACTTGTTGGAGGAGCCCTATTTGGCGTAATGTATGTTTGGTACCGTAGTAGAAAAATTAAAAACCGCTATGTAGAATTTGTGCGGCTCGAACAATATATCCCCCTAATTCAGGAACTCAGCAACGATAAATCAATACCCAAACATGCTACCCACCTGGTTTATATGACCAGTGCAAATAATCCCAAGGAAATTGAACATAAAATCATTTATTCTATTCTAAATAAAAAGCCCAAAAGAGCTGATATTTACTGGTTTGTGCACGTGGATGTGCTGGATGAACCCTATACCTGCGAATACAATGTAGAGCACATTATACCCAATGATATTATTCGCGTAGAATTTCGGGTTGGATTCCGTGTAGAACAACGCATTAACCTGATGTTCAGAAAAGTTGTGGATGACCTGGTGAATAATAAAGAAGTAAACATCACCAGTCGCTACGAAAGCCTTGAAAAAAATAATGTGGCCGGAGATTTCCAGTTTGTAGTATTGGAAAAATATTTGAGTCAGGATAATGAACTCCCCTTCTTTGAGAGGATAATTATGAAACTGTATTTTTGGCTAAAAGAGATCAGCTTGGGAGAAGAACGAGGCTTCGGCTTAGATCCAAGTAATGTTTCCATCGAAAAATTTCCACTGATTGTTGCCCCGGTTGCTGACCTAAAACTCAAAAGGGTTTTCCACGACGGATCGGAAGGCGAATAAGTATTTGAATGATTTTGCCAAAAAAAAACGAAATTGTTGCTTAACCCTTTCTCCCTGTGTCGCCTACGCTTGTATACTTTTTGATTGGCTATCTGATTATTGCACTGATTATTTATCTCGTGCAAGACAAATTTATTTTCAAACCCGAAAAACTCGCGCAGGATTTTGAATATAAATACGATTTGCCCTTTGAGGAATTATTTTTTCATGTAACAGAAGGCACTACCATCAATGGCCTACATTTTTATTGTAAGGAGCCTAAAGGGCTTGTATTATATTTTCATGGCAACTCTAAAAGCATCAAGGGTTGGGCTAAGCATGCCCGTGACTTTTATCGATACCAATATGATGTGGTGCTGGTAGACTACCGCGGGTTTGGGAAAAGTACCGGAAAAAGGTCGGAACAGCATTTGTTAAGTGATATGCAGTTTGTGTATGAGAAGCTAACCGAAAAGTGTCCGCAGCATCATATTCTCGTATATGGCAGAAGTTTAGGAAGCGGGTTTGCTGCCAAAATTGCCTCCGATAATACGCCCCGTTATTTAATTCTTGATGCCCCTTACTTTAGTTTTACTAAGGTTGTACAACGCTTCACCCCCTTTTTACCGCATCGATGGCTGCTACGCTACCAGTTTCCAACCGATAAATGGATAAAAAAAGTAAACTGCCATACCTATATTATTCATGGAACCCGCGACCGGTTAATTCCAATAAAGCACAGTGAACAATTGCAACAAATTAATCCCCATAAAATCACCCTTATCCGAATAGTAGGGGGCGGTCATAATAACCTACCCACTTTTCCGGAATACCACAATTTTCTTAGAGATATCTTAAAATACTAAAGCCGGCATGCGCGCAATTTTCACACCCCGATTGAAAAGAATCCTGAAAATAGTTCTACTTGCCTATGCTGGAATTGGTATTGCCGGATATTATTTGCAAGATGTTCTAATACTGCATCCGGTTAAACTTGCGCCTGATGCAAAATATTCTTTCCAACAACCCTTTGAGCAAATCAACTGGCAGGTGGATGAAAAAACATCCTTTCATATTGTACAATTCCCTACACCCGATTCTATAAAAAAAGGGGTTGTATTATATTTTCATGGAAACCGTGAAAATATCCAACGATATGCCCGATTTGCGCCTCAGTTTACGCAAACTGGTTACGAAGTTTGGATGGCCGACTATCCGGGTTTTGGTAAAGCAGCAGGTAAAGCAACCGAAGCACTCATGTATCAGGAAGCCATTCAACTTTATCAGTTGGCAAGAAAAAAATATACCCCGGGGCAAATAATTATTTATGGGAAGTCCATCGGAACAGGCGTTGCCGCCTACTTAGCATCAGAACGCGATTGCCAACACCTGATTTTAGAAACCCCCTATTATAGTATAGCGTCTTTATTGAGACCTTTCTTTGGCATCTATCCATTAAACAGTCTCCTACATTTTCAGTTTCCTACTTACCAGTATCTTCCCAAGATAACAGCCCCCATTACTATCCTGCACGGAACGAATGATGGCGTAATTCGATATGGCAATGCCCGAAAACTGCAACCGTTGCTAAAACCCGGCGACCAATTTATTACCATTGAAGGAGGGTCGCATAATAACCTGCAGGATTATCCATTGATGGGAGCAACTATTCAACAAATACTGCTGGCAAAATAATCGCTGCCAACATCTATTTTGCTATTGCCGATACAAGCATACAGTATAGCTGCAATGCTTAGGCTTCTCTCAGCGAAACTTTACGTTTACTAATAGTAAGCTCATAGGGTATACCATGTTTGAGGGCCACATTGGCTGTATCATGACTCACCGGAAAATCAAAACAAACCGGAAATGAATATTCTTGCACCTGATTCCGAATTACTTCTGCTACGGTTAAACCAAAAGGTATTTCCGTGTCTTTACAATCCGTAAATCCTCCAATAATTAATCCGCCCAGCTTATCGAAAACCCCACTGCGTTTCATTTGTATCAACATTCGGTCTATATTGTAAACATACTCGCCAATATCCTCCAGAAATAAGATAGCGCCCTTTGTATGCAGGGCACTAGGGGAGCCAATCAGATGAGCAATCAACGATAAATTGCCCCCAATCAATGGACCGGTAACTTTTCCTGTCCGATTAAATGGATGGGGCGCACAGGTATGGATTTGCTTTTTCCCCAGCAGAGCTTTTTTAAGAGTGAATACGGAACTCAGATCTGGTTTTGAAAAAGCAGCAGACATAGGAGCATGCAAACTGGCCATTTTCACTTGTTGGTACAAATGGGCATGTAACACCGTAATATCACTGAACCCGATTATCCATTTAGGGTATTTTTTCAATTGCCGAAAATTCAGCTGGTCAATTAGGCGGCTCAATCCATAGCCACCCCTGCCACAAAGAATGGCCTGAATACTATTATCATCCAGCATTTGCTGCAGATCGGCTAATCGTTCTTCATCCGTTCCAGAAAAATAATGATGCTGATGGCCAACCGTTTTGCCGATTTTTACCCGGAAGCCCCAGCTTGTAAGCATCTGAATGCAAATTGTTGTTTTTTTGGCGGGCAGGTAGCCGGAAGGACAAACGATACCAATTGTATCGCCTTTTTTTAAATAGGGTGGGGTTATCATCCGGCTTGTATTTGGGTTAAAACAGATGCTTGCTCGCCTACTACCAGTCGATGGGGTACCCCACATTTCAGCGCCACATTATTTTTTTGATGGCCTACTGAAAAATCAAAGCAAACAGGATAATTAAATTCCTTCACCTGCTCCCAAACGATATCGTAGATGGTTTTGCCAAAAGGTTCTTGGGGGTCGTCGGGCCGAATACTGCTGAAACTGCCCACAATCAATGCTTTTAGATGAGATAATTTTCCACTCCGCTTTAAATTACAAAACATACGGTCGATACTATATAAGGCTTCGCCTACATCCTCCACAAAAAATATTTTATTACGGGTATCAATATCGCTGTTGGTTGCAGACAGGGTTTCAATAATTTTCAGATTGCCGCCAATTAAAATACCTTCCACCTCCCCCAATCTATTTCGGGTGCTTGCCGGAACGCTGTATTGCAAAGGCTCTCCAAATAATGCCCTTCGAATCGTATCCAATGCCTGCAACTGAACCGGCTCGAATAAACTCGGGTCAGTAGGGAAGCCCTCCGTCATTTTAGCGTGTAAAGAAGCCATACCTGCGTGGGCATGCAGATGACTATGAAATACCGTAATATCACTATAGCCAATAATCCATTTAGGATATTTTTTCAGCGGACTAAAATCGAGCTGATCTATAATCCGAACGGCACCATATCCACCCCTGGCACATAAAATGGCTTTGATATCTTTTCGGTTAATCATTTCCTGAAAATCGGCTGCCCGCTCCTCATCGGTGCCTCCGAATGTATGGTCTTTTAATCCCACTGTTTTGCCGGTAACCACCTGCAAGCCCCAGTTTTGCAAATATTGTATGGCGGGGGCCACGTCTTCGGGCATGGCAAATCCGGATGGACAAGTAATGCCGATAGCATCGCCCTTTTGCAGCGTTGGGGGAATATGCCATTTCCGAAGGGGGTGTTTTCGTTCCTGTGCCCCGGCTACTAGTGCCGAACTACTCAGTAATCCTGTGGTAACGAGGGAGGAAATAAATTGTGCTCGCTTCATGGATTAAAAGTACCAAATACCTGTGTAATCGCCAATGCGGAGGCATTGCTGGCAGATTTCGTACCTTTGCATGTTTTTTAGGCAGAAATTGCCTGAAAATCAATGACCACAAAGCTGCACCATGACGCAACCCAAAAGATACCTGATTACTGCCGCCCTGCCCTATGCAAATGGCTACAAACACATTGGCCATCTGGCAGGTGCCTACTTACCGGCCGACATCTATGTGCGCTACCTAAAAGCACAACAGAGAGATGTGGTGTTTGTTTGTGGAAGCGATGAACATGGCACGGCCATCCCTATTCAGGCATCCAAGGAAGGTACCACCGCTCAGGCAATTATTGATAAGTACCATCCTTTAATGGAACAGAACTTTAAAGACCTGGGTATTCAGTTTGATATTTATCACCGCACCAGCGACCCACTGCACCATGCCACTGCCCGTGAATTTTTTACCAAGCTGAATGATGCGGGACATCTAAGTACACAAACCACCGAACAATATTTCGACGAAAAGGCACAAACTTTTTTGGCAGACCGATATATCAAAGGCACCTGCCCCAATTGCCAGTACCCCGCGGCATTTGGCGATCAGTGCGAGAAGTGTGGCAAGAGTTTGAGTCCGGAAGAATTGATTAATCCGGTAAGTACCCTAAGCGGAGAACCCCCTATAAAAAAAACTACGCAACACTGGTATCTGCCATTAAACCGGCATGAAGATTTTTTAAGAAAATGGATTTTAGATGAGCATGCCAACGATTGGAGAGCAACGGTGGTAGGTCAGTGCAAAAGCTGGATTGATGGCGGCCTCCAACCCCGAGCTGTTACCCGTGATTTAGACTGGGGGGTAGCTTTACCCGAAAACGTTGAGGGAGGTGCCGGCAAGGTTTTATATGTTTGGTTTGATGCCCCTATTGGCTATATCAGTGCTACCAAACAGTGGTCCCTGAATACAGGCAAAGATTGGCGCCCCTATTGGGAAGATAAAGACACGCGCCTGATTCATTTTATTGGTAAGGATAATATTGTTTTCCATTGTATTATATTTCCCGTGATGTTGCAATTACATGGCAACATTTTACCCGATAATGTGCCTGCCAATGAATTTTTAAATTTAGAAGGCGACAAAATGAGCACCAGCCGAAATTGGAAGCTGGATATGCAGGATTATATTGATGATTTTATCAAGGCACCCGGAGGTACTGAATCGATGGCAGATGTGTTACGATACTACCTTACACAAATTGCTCCGGAAACCAAAGACAGTGAATTTACCTGGAAGGGTTTTCAGGATGCGAATAACAGTGAGCTGGTAAGTATTCTGGGAAATTTCATCAACCGGAGTCTGGTGCTGATGCACAAATTATGTAAGGGCAAAGTTCCGCCCCTGCATATGGAGTCGCTAACCGAAACAGATCGCGCCATGCTGGATAGTTTTAGTGGGGCACGTACTTTAATTGAAAATAATCTGGAACACTTTAAGTTTCGGGATGGTTTATTTGAAGTGATGGCATTTGCCCGTAGCGGCAATCAGTACCTACAGAAAAAAGAACCTTGGATATTCGCGAAGCAGGTAGATGCTGCTGGTCAGGTACTACCCGAGGCACAGGCAAATATTGACAATACCCTACACATTTCCTTACAGTTATGTGCTAACCTTGCGATTTTTATACATCCTTTTTTACCGTTCACTGCTAGTAAAATATGCTACCTGTTAAAAGTAGTAGATAAGATGTTACTCTGGGAAAATGCAGGAAAAACTAAGTTGTTGAGTACCGGCTATTCGCTGCGTGCTCCGGAACTTCTTTTTAGAAAAATAGAAGACGAAGAAATCGCGCTTCAACTTACTAAACTACAATCGAACGTACGTATGGATACTACCACTAATGCGGGAGCAGAAGAAATAACACCAACCGCGCCGCAATATGCGCCTGTTAAGGAATCTATTGTGTACGATGATTTTGCAAAACTGGATTTGCGGAATGGGAAAATTATTGCTGCCGAAAAAGTTGAGAAGGCGGACAAATTATTAAAGCTTACCGTTGACCTTGGCTTTGAAACCCGCACCATTGTTTCGGGCATAGCCCAACATTTTCAGCCTGAAGCCATTGTTGGCAAGCAGGTATCGGTAGTAGTGAATCTGCTGCCCAGAAAAATGAGAGGTATAGAAAGCAATGGCATGATTTTGATGGCAGAGGATGCGGAAGGGAAATTACACTTTATTAATCCCGAAGGAGAAGTAGCACCCGGTTCGGGCATCAGCTAACTTTACACCACTTATAAAACAACTTG
>JBBAJQ010000012.1:36463-61463 GCA_040403945.1 Sediminibacterium sp. | reverse complement strand
AAAGGACTGAAAGGTCCGCTCGGCTGTTTATCCAAAGCCCGCTATGGCATTGCCTGGGGTGCATTGGGAGCTGCGATGGATTGTTATGATACGGCATTGCGGTATAGTAAAGAACGTATTCAGTTTTCTAAGCCCATTGCTGGGTTTCAATTGCAGCAGAAAAAGCTCGCCGAAATGATTACCGAAATCACCAAGGCACAGTTGATGGTGTGGAGATTGGGTACGCTGATGAATGAGGGCAAAGCCACCGCGCAACAAATTAGTATGGCCAAAAGAAACAGCTGCGAAATTGCTACCCAAATTTGCCGCGATGCCCGCCAGATGTTAGGCGGTATGGGCATTACCGGCGAATACAGCATCATGCGCCACATGATGAACCTAGAGAGTGTAATTACCTACGAAGGAACCCACGATATTCATCTGCTGATTACAGGAATGGATATTACAGGTCTGAATGCTTTTAAATAAACCGCTCAGTGAAAATCTTTCTCGTTGGTATGATGGGTGCCGGAAAAAGCTACTGGAAAAACTGGCTCAGTAAAAAGTACTCCCTCCGAGGGTACGACCTTGATTTTCTAATTGAAGCGATGGAAGAACAAACCATCAGCGAAATATTCGAAACGGAGGGGGAGGGCTATTTCCGCGAAAAAGAAGCTGCCATGCTCCGCTTGCTGAAACAGAGCAAAAACTTTGTGGCTGCCACCGGCGGCGGTACGCCATGTTTTAATAAAAATATGGAATGGATGAACCAACAAGGCATCACCATCTGGATTGATGAGCCGGTTTCTGTTCTGATGGAACGACTGCAAGCCGAAAAATCGCATCGTCCGCTCATCAGTAATTTAAGTGATAGCGAGCTACAGACTTTTTTGGAACAAAAATTAGTGGAAAGAATCCCTTTCTACTATCAGGCTACTCACCACTTAAAAGGAACCAATTTATCTGAATCTGGATTTAAAAATATTTTACAATCTTATGCGTAATGCTAATCTGGCGCTAGGCGCGTTACTTGCTGGCATTACCATCGCAATGGGTGCCCTCGGTGCCCATGCATTAAAGGATATCCTGAATGCAGCACAATTGCAGACATACGAAACGGCTGTACGGTATCAAATGTATCATGTATTCGCTCTATTGTTTTTAGGTATATTACAAAACCAATATCCTCCGCTTTCACTTGGTATTTGTATAAAGCTGGTGTTAGTTGGTATGCTGTTATTCGGTGGCTCTATCTATTTAGTACTTTTTCTTACGCATGTTGCCGTTCCAATCCCTTTCTGGATATACTTGATTACTCCCCTTGGCGGATTATGTTATATTTCTTCGTGGCTACTGCTGGCTACCAAATTGTACCGGGTATCCCAAAAAGTGGAAAACTGATCAGACCTTCTGCAGTTTTGCACATATAGGGTGAAAAAAGGAAAAGGCCTGTAGCATAACTTATATTTGTTATAATGGCTAACTCCCTAAAAAAGAAAAAAGCTCCTCCACCGCCCGATCCGGCCGAATTAACGGCTGATCAGGAACAACAGGTTACGGTAAAAGAAGTGATGCAGGATGAACGAACCATCAAGGTTACCGGCGTATTCTTTTTGTTGGTAGCGGCTTTTTTGTTAGTAGCTTTTACCTCTTATATTTTCACTTGGCAGGAAGACCAAGATAAATTATTTCAATGGGGCATACGGATTTTCGCCGTTAAAAAGCTTCGCATGGAAAACCAGTTGGGTGCGCTGGGTGCCTTTGTTGCCCATCAGCTGATCTATAATGGGTTTGGTCTCGCTGCTTATTTTTTATGCACCACTTTTTTCGTACTTGGGATGAATTTTCTTTTTGAAAAGAAAATATTCAGTTTAGCCCGCAATGGTAAATATGTATTAGTTGGTTTGATTGTATTTAGTCTTACCCTCAGTTTTGCCATGCCTGCCAATGGATTTCCCTGGGGTGGGGCAGTGGGCGACTGGCTGCTGCAATGGGTTGGTGGGTGGTTGGGATTTGGAGGAACTGCTGCTCTATTAGCCGCAACCTGTTTTGCTTTCTTTATCTGGTGGTTCAATCCCATCTTTCGCTGGCCCGCAAAAAAAGTACAACCTGCACCCGCTCCCATAACAGAGACAGATTCTTTTGTAGTACCTGAAGATGATGAAAAACCTGTATTTCAGCAATGGGATAATCAACCCAATCCACTGGATGGAGCCAAGTTGATGATTCACGATGATGTGGCACCAACCCCTTCTGCAAATACCCTCAAACAAAAACCTGCTGAGTTAGAACTTGAAATAGCCGAGGAGGAAATGGAAGAGGAAGACGAATTTCCGCTGCACGAATCAATAACAGGTACCCCCCCCGCCAAATCTGCGGTTGCAGCCCTCGAATTAGAAATTAAGGAATCAGCCGAAGAAACAAAAGAACCTGTTCCATTACCCACCGGCAGTATCGGAACTAAGTACGATGCCACCCTCGATTTAAAGAACTATAAATATCCTTCCCTGTCTTTATTAGAGCAACATGGCAGTGAAAAAATTGTACACGACCCGCAGGAGCTGGAGACCAACAAAAATCAGATTATTGCTACACTCAAGAATTACGACATCTCCATTCAGCGCATTGCAGCCACAGTAGGCCCTACCGTTACCCTCTACGAAATTGTTCCCGCCCCCGGTGTGCGTATTAGTCGTATCAAAAACCTGGAGGATGATATCGCCCTCAGTTTGGCCGCACTAGGTATCCGCATTATCGCACCCATACCCGGAAAAGGAACCATCGGTATTGAAGTACCCAACGTGCGTAAATCGCTGGTGAGCATGAAAACCCTGTTAGCGTCGGATAAGTTTCAATCGAATGCTTACTCATTACCGATTGCTATTGGTAAAAAAATTGATAATGAGAATTTTATTGTAGACCTCGCCAATATGCCGCACCTGTTAATGGCAGGGGCAACGGGACAGGGTAAATCGGTGGGAGTAAATGCCATACTGGTATCCCTTCTATATAAAAAGCATCCATCACAGTTAAAGTTGGTATTGGTAGATCCCAAGAAAGTAGAGCTGAGTTTGTACCGGGTAATTGAAAAACATTTTCTAGCCAAATTACCGGGGGAGGAAGAGTCCATCATCACCGACACCAAAAAAGTAGTGCATACGTTAAATGCATTATGTATCGAGATGGATAACCGCTACGATCTGCTAAAAGAAGCCGGTTGCCGAAATATTCGAGAGTACAATGAGAAGTTTACCGACCGCAAACTGAATCCGTTAAAAGGGCATCAATACCTACCTTTTATTGTTTTGGTGGTGGATGAGTTTGCCGATTTGATTATGACGGCAGGGAAAGAAATTGAAATGCCTATAGCCCGATTGGCACAGTTGGCAAGAGCCATCGGAATTCACCTGATTATAGCTACCCAGCGACCTTCTGTGAATATTATTACCGGAACCATCAAGGCGAATTTTCCGGCGCGGATTGCCTTTAAAGTTTCTAGTAAAATCGATAGCCGCACCATATTAGATGCCGGAGGAGCCGAACAATTGATTGGTAAAGGAGATATGCTGATAAGTTACGGAGGAGAAATTACCCGATTGCAGTGTGCTTTTGTAGATACACCTGAGGTAGAAAAGATATGTGAATTTATAGAAAAGCAACCCGGCTATCCCGAACCATTCCGCTTGCCAGAGTATGTAGATGAAAAGGAGCTGGAAGGCAAGGATTTTGATTCAAATAACCGCGATCCCTTGTTTGAAGAAGCCGCCAGATTAATCGTTACCAGCCAAATGGGCTCCACTTCTTTAATTCAAAGGAGGATGAAATTGGGATATAATCGGGCGGGTAGATTGATGGATCAATTGGAAGCCGCCGGGATAGTGGGTGCAAATCAGGGAAGCAAAGCCCGGGAAGTAATGTTTAAAACAGAAGCTGAATTAATACAGTTTTTGGCAAAATTCTAGTTTTTTAGCCATCAATTTGCCTATTTCTACCGAATTCTGTGCGGAAAGAATTGATAACTTGTATCTTTGAATGCTTTAAAAATAACCTGCATGAAACAAGTATTGCTGTTGGTAATGATGGCAACCCTTTCCCTCGCTGCCGCTGCTCAAAACGATCCTGCTGCCAAAAAAGTACTGGATGCAGTGGGTAACAAAGTAAAAGCCGCTAAAGGAATTTCTGCTGCCTGTAACCTTGTTTCAATCAGCAGCAAGGGAAAACAAACCGGCACTAAGGCAATCTCTCTTTTAATGAAAGGCGACAAATACCTAATGAAGCAGGGTAAGTTGGAAGTGATTTGTGATGGTCAAAACGTATATAGCTTTGATGGCGACAAAACCATTACCAAAACATCCATGGCCGAAAGTGGCAACTCCCTGAATCCCCAAAAATTGTTATCCGGTGCCTACGATAAAGATTTCACCTATAAACTATTATCTACTCCCGGCAATTTTTACGAGATTGAAATGAAGCCCATTGATACCCGTAAGAATTTTCAAAAGGTAAACCTGTTTGTAGACAAAGCGAAAAGCACCATCTCTCGTGCGCGCATCTTAGATAAAAGCAATAACGTTACCGAACTGAAAATTCAGAATATGAATTTCAATTCGGTTATTCCCGAAACAAGCTTTGTTTTTAATAAGGCAAAATATCCGAAAGACACGGAGATACTAGACTAATCTAATCTAATCTTTACTTAATTAAGTAAGTTACTCCCTCAATTGCCAATTCTGTTTGCGCAAATACCTGAACGGCTTCCTGTTCAAAAGGAGTTATTTCTTCGTATTTACTGCTAAAATGCCCGATTAGTAAGCGTTTCACGCCCGCCATTGTGGCTAAGGTTGCTGCCTGATGGGCGGTAGAGTGATAGCGCTCGTAGGCACGTTCTTTAAGATCATGCAAATAAGTAGCCTCATGATAGAGCATGGTTACCGACCGTACCTGTTGGGCCAACTCGGGAATAAAACGAGTATCGGATGAGTAGGCATAACTCACAGCCGGGGTGGCGGCAAGGGTTACAGAATCGTTGGATATACATTCACCAGTGGATGTGATGTAGTCTTGTCCTTTTTGCAATTGCTCGTAATACGCTGCCGGTATGCGCAAGGCCTGCACTTTTTCTCGATCAATTTTTCGGGGCATTTTGTTTTCCTTTACCAAACACCCCCAACAACTGATGCGATGCTCAACGGGAAAACATTGTATGGTAAAAGAACGCGTTTCTACTAATATACCAGGCTGCTCGAGCAAAATGTATTCAATCGGGTAGGGGAGGGATATACCTGCAGCTGATAATTGCAACTGGATGATTTCGGGCAATCCGGGAGGGCACATAATAAGCAACTCATTTTTTCGATTCAGCAGGCCCATGCTAGTAAGAAAGCCTATTAAACCAAAATAGTGGTCGCCATGGAGATGGGAAATAAATATATAATTTATTTTACTAATACGAATTTTATATCGGGAAAGTTGCATTTGGGTTCCCTCTCCGCAGTCGATTAGCATCAGTTGGTCTTTCATAGTAAGCACCTGGGCAGTCGGATGCCGGCCGAAAGCGGGTAAAGCTGAATTATTGCCTAGAATGGTTACTGCAAACATGGGCGGTGGATAATGAGGGAAAGGTGTATAGTAAAAAGACAAATTTAATTAACTCCTGCTGCATGTATCCTTCATTTTCAGCAAATTGTAGCGGTTTCTGTGGAAAATAGTTTAAAAAAAGTACAATTGAACGATAAAATACCGGCAAAATGCTTACCTTTGCACCCGATAAAAAAAGAAGAAAATTTACCGGAGTCTTTAAAATTTTTCAGATGCCTCATTTAACTATTGATCAAAAAAAAGCCATTTTTACCAAATACGGAGGAAGTGCCACGAATACTGGTTCCGTTGAAGCGCAAGTGGCTCACATCACCGAACGAATCTCTCAAATTTCCAGTCACCTGCAAGCGAACAAGCACGATTTCTCTACGCAGCGTGGTTTGATGCGCCTGGTTGGTCAGCGCAAAAGATTGCTCGCTTATCTGCAGAAGCATAATCTGCAGGGTTATCGCGCATTGATTGAAAAACTGGGATTAAGAAAATAATTTCATTCAACTTTGTACGCTAAACCCAACTGATATATGTACGGTTGGGTTTAGTCGTTTGAAGTAATTCCTGCGCATAACTACCAGCTGGTTGGTTCGGTATTGCATGCACCTTTATCTTTTAAACGAATTATATGTTATCTCAAAAAATTAATGTTGACTTTCAGCATGATGGTCAACCCACTATCACCCTCGGAACCGGAAAACTGGCACGCCAGGCCGACGGAGCCGTTACCGTTACGCAGGGAAATTGCGTTTTATTAGCTACCGTTGTTGCCAATAAAGATCCGAAAGAAGGACAAGATTTCTTTCCTCTGAGTGTAGATTATCAAGAAAAATTTGCTTCAGCCGGAAGAATACCCGGTTCTTTCTTTAAGAGAGAAGCCCGCTTGAACGATTACGAAATATTAACCAGCCGCTTAATCGACCGCGCCTTGCGTCCTTTATTTCCGGAAGATTATTTATGCGATGTTCAGGTATTGATTAGCCTCGTTTCTAGCGATCCAGAAATTATGCCCGACAGTCTAGCTTGTTTGGCTGCTTCTGCAGCATTGGCTGTTTCTGATATCCCCATTAAAGAAATTATCAGTGAGGTTCGTATTGCCCGCATCAATGGTGCTTTCGTTATCAATCCTACCCGTACCCAATTAGAAACTGCCGACATGGATTTTCTAATTGCTGCCACCGAAAAGAATCTGATGATGGTGGAAGGTGAGTCGAAAGAATGTGCCGAAGCAGACCTGGTAAAGGCACTAGAAATAGCCCACGAAGCCATCAAAATACAAATCAAAGCCCAAGAAGAACTGCGTAAGCAAGCTGGCGTTACTAGTAAGCGTGATTATAAAAAGCCAGAATCTGATCAAGAGCTGAACGAAAAAGTAATCGCATTTGCTAAGCAAAAAGTGTACGACATTGCCCGCAAAGGTTCCAGTAAAAACGATCGTACCGTTGCTTTCAGTCAGGTGAGAGACGAGTTACTTTTGCACCTGGGTACTGAAATTACCGATGTACAAAAGAAATTGACAAAGAAGTATTACGAAGACCTTAAATGGGAAGTAGTAAGAAATATGATGCTGGACGACCGCATCCGTTTGGATGGTCGTCAACTCGATCAGGTGCGCGGCCTAGCCATGGAAACAGAACCCCTGCCTTCTCCACACGGATCTGCTTTATTTACCCGTGGTGAAACGCAATCGCTCACAACCGTAACTTTCGGAACCAAACTGGATGAGTTATTGCAAGAAAGTGCTGCTAAATCTGTGTATTCTCCTTTTATCCTCCATTATAATTTTCCTCCCTTCTCAACAGGTGAAGTGAAAATGATGCGCGGTGTTGGTCGTAGAGAAGTGGGTCATGGTAACCTGGCCCTCCGTAGTTTAAAACAAATGATGCCTGGAAACGAGTATGCCTATACGGTGCGTATTGTAAGTGATATCTTAGAAAGTAATGGCTCCTCTTCAATGGCTACCGTTTGTGCCGGTTCTCTGGCGCTCATGGATGCCGGTGTGCCTTTTAAAAAGCACGTGAGTGGTGTTGCTATGGGATTAATTACCCGCGAAGACGGTAAATATGCCATCCTTACCGATATCCTGGGTGATGAAGATCATTTGGGTGATATGGACTTTAAAGTAACCGGTACCCGTGATGGAATTTGCGGCGTGCAAATGGATATAAAAGTAGACGGACTCAGCATGGCAGTTATGATGGAAGCATTAGAACAAGCCAGAAAAGGTCGCCTCCACATCCTGGATGCCATGTACGAATGTATTCCGGCTCACCGCCCGGATGTGAAACCACATGCTCCTCGTATGATCAAACTGATTATCGATAAAGAATTTATTGGTGCAGTAATCGGACCAGGTGGTAAAGTAATTCAGGAAATTCAACGTGAAACAGGCGCCACCATCAATATCGAAGAAGTTGGCAATACCGGCGAAGTAAGCATATTCTCAGCTAATCAGGAAAGCCTAGACAAAGCCGTTCGTTGGGTGAAGAGTATTACGGCTGTACCTAATGTAGGCGATGTATATGAAGGTCCAATCAAAGGCATTAAAGAATTTGGTGCATTTGTAGAATTCATGCCCGGGAAACAAGGCTTATTGCACATCAGCGAAATCAGCTGGAAGCGCCTCGAAACTATGGACGGAATTTTCAAAGAAGGTGATATGGTAAAAGTGAAACTGGTAGGTTTAGACCCCAAAACAGGTAAGTTTAAACTAAGTCGCAAAGCACTGATGCCAAAACCCGAAATGAAACCCCGCTCCGGTGATGAAACACCCGGAAACGGTGAAGAAGCTTAATTATTTATAAAGCCCCGATTGGGGCTTTTTTTTAGATACCATGGATAATCGAACCCTTGCCATCACCATCAATGCCAGTTTCGAATTACAAGAGCTGCTGATTGCTCAATTAAGTGATATTGGCTTTGATGGCTTTGAACAAACCGACGAAACGCTGATTGCATATATTGAAGTAACATCTTACAAGGAGACCGATTTGCAATTAATATTGAATCAGTATAATATAACTGCTTCTGAATCAATACTTGAAAAAACAAATTGGAATGCTGTTTGGGAAAGTAATTTCCAGCCTATTCAAATTGGTACCCGCCTGGGAGTTCGGGCACATTTTCATCCGCCCATACCCGGGGTAGAACAGGAAATCATTATCACTCCCAAAATGAGCTTCGGAACTGGTCACCATGCCACCACTTCCTTGGTTATGGAAATGATGTTCTCGATTAACCTGCGAGATCAGTCGTTATTAGATTTTGGCACTGGCACGGGCATATTGGCCATTTTGGGTAAAATGTTGGGGGCAAAACCTATTCTGGCGATTGATAATGATGATTGGTGCATAGAAAATTCCCTAGAAAATTGTAAGGTAAACCTGGCTACTGATATTGAAGTACTCTTATCCAATCAACCCATAGGCGGTCGGCATTTTGATACGATACTCGCCAATATCAACCGACATATTTTGTTGGAACACTTGCCTGCGTTGGTGCATCAGTTAAATGCGGGTGGGCGATTGATTATCAGTGGCTTGCTTACCCAAGATGCGCAAGAAATGGAGGCATTTTGCCAAAGTTTGGGCCTACAGTTTACCGAAAGAAAGGATAAAAATGGGTGGATAGCCCTTGCTTATCAGCGCCCCTTGGTTATCTGATAATAATTTCGTAACTTTATAATACTGAAAAAATTGAAATAATTCATTATGAATGAGTTACTATTAATTTGTGCGGCCTACCTGATTGGATCTATCCCTACAGCAGTTTGGGTAAGTAAATCAGTTTTTGGAATTGATATCCGCGATTACGGTAGCGGAAATTCCGGTGCAACCAACACCTTCCGAATATTAGGTTCTAAATGGGGTTCATTGGTGATGCTGGTGGATGTAGTAAAAGGCATCGCGGCAACCTCCCTGTATATTCTATTACCCTTCTATTTTACCAGTGAATTGCACAGAACCAACTTTATGATTGGCTTAGGTTTGGCTGCAGTGATTGGTCATATTTTCCCCATCTGGGCCTCATTTCGTGGAGGTAAAGGGGTGGCCACTTTATTGGGAATGGCCATCGCTATTCAACCGCTGGTTGCGGCCTGTTGCCTTGGGGTATTTTTTATTGTGTTATTTCTTACCCGCTTTGTATCGCTCAGTTCCATATTAGCGGGGATATCCTTTATGGTTTTTATTCTATTCATTTTTAATGAGCGGGAGCCACTTTATCGCATTTTCGCCGTATTAGTTGCCCTGATGGTGATACTCACCCATCAAAAGAATATCAGTAGAATTCTACGCGGAACCGAAAGTAAAATTCCCAGTAATCGACACAAGAATCGATCGCGGCAAGATTAATTGCCTTACGGATAGCCCCTCCACCGTTCCCTGAAAAGCCAATTTCCTGCCAAAACACCCGTAAACAGGGCATTTCGTTCGATTTTTTTTGTAATTAACACGCATAAAACGTTCATTTCCCGTAACAATTTTTTAACTTCGCTTCCCATTCCCTCACCAGAACTCTTAGGCAATATGTTTAATCAGCCCATCTTTGAAAAATTACAGTTGAAAGATGAAAAGAATATCCTGATTCAGGGCTTACCATCTTCCATCGAAAAGCAGTTCTCTAAATTAAACTACTCCAAAAACATCACCCCACTGCTGAAAAGTAGGAAAGTTGATTTTGCGTTGTTGTTTGCACTCAGTCAGCAGCAATTGAATAATATCCTCAGAGAAGTTTTTCCTGCTATTCACGACGATACCAAACTTTGGATTTCTTATCCGAAAACTGCCAGTAAAATTGTGAGCGATTTAAACCGTGATTGCAGCTGGGAAGAATTATATAAGAAAGATTATACCTGTGTGCGGCAGGTTATTTTAGATCATGTGTGGACGGCCATGCGTTTTATCAAATCATCACAGGTTCCTAATCCGGAGCGTGCTTTTGCAGAAAGTAAGGTAACAGAGTCGTTCTCTTTCAATAAAAGTTTAGTAGTACCTCCTATCGAACTAGGTAAGCTATTTACCAAGCATAAGGAAGCACAGGAATTCTTTACCTCCTTGCCGGTTACTAACCAGAAAGAATATGTAAGCTGGATCGAATCCGCCAAAAAGGCTGAAACCCGTCAGATGCGCCTAGAAACCGCTTTGGAGCGTTTATTAGCAGGTAAAAATAATCCGGCAGAAAAATAGCCCATTAGGTATGTCGGCTATTAATATAGAAATCAAAGCCCGTTGCCTTCACCCCGAAAAAGTAGAAGCTTTTTTATTGTCAGCTGGTGCCCGGTATGTTGGGTTGGATTCCCAAAAAGACACCTACTTTGAAGTGCCGGGTGGACGATTAAAATTACGCCAGGGTACGATTGAAAATAACCTGATTTTTTACCATCGCGCAGATGGGGAAGGGCCCAAAACTTCTCATTTTTATCTGTCACCCGTTTCGGATGGCGGTTCTTTAGAAACCTTATTATCAGCAGCCCTTTCCGTTAAAGTTGTGGTAGAAAAACATCGTAAAATATTCTTTATAGAGCATACCAAATTCCATATTGATGCAGTGCCGGGATTAGGTAGTTTTGTAGAGATAGAAGTGAGTAACCTCCATCACCCCGATTTAACCCGGGCTTCTATGGAAGCGGATTGTAACCGATATATGGAAGCCTTGGGAATAGCTCCCGAACACCTGATTGCCAATAGTTACAGCGACCTATTGCTCGCAAAAAATCAGTAAAATTATTTTACAATTACCGCTCCAATCTGGCGGGTAAGTTCCATTTCCACCTGCTTTAGGTGCTTATGAATTTCTAGAAACTTTTTGATAGAATCTCCTGAAGCAGTTTCCAGATCGCGCTGATTTTCTTCCATCATTTTTTTCACTTTCCGCAGCTTAAAATAATTCACGCTATGTTCTACATCCTGTTTACTATTGGGGGTATGAATGTTATGGCGGCTCTGCAAGTATTCGTTCCAACGCTGACTAAGCTCAAACGGGAAGGAACAGATCTCCAGTGTATGGTTGCGTATCTGCTCATCTTCGTGGTAGAGGAACGATTGCATGGTAGGTTCTAAACCTTGCTGATACCCATTTTGAAATTCGATAAAAAATTTCTCCATTAATGGTATTTCAAATTGAAATTCCATCAGCTCACTAAAAATATATTGGGCAACCGTTGTTTCGGTATCCCATTCATTTAACCCATATAATAACAATACCCGAATGATATTTTTCTCAGGAATTTCATCCAGTGTTAATAGATCTAGCGTGTTTTCATCCTCCTGTGGGGGAGGAGGTTGCTGACTAATGGTTTCAAAACCACCCTGCTCATTTACGGATAATTTTTTATCTTCCTTACCCAGCCGTTCCCGCTTGAATTTATTAACCAGCGAAGTAAGTCCCGCCTCATCAATCTTCAGCAAAGCCGCACATTGCCGAACATAATCTTGCTGGCGGGTAAAGTCTTCCAGTTTATTCAACTTACTCAAGGTTTCTGCCATCTGATTTACAACCGCACTCTTGCGACTTACATCTTGTCCGGCTTCCTGCAACATTACTTCCAGCTGAAAAAGGATAAAATCTTTCTTATGCGTTTGAATAAAATCCCGAAAAGCCGTGGTACCAACCTTATTCACATAGCTATCCGGATCTTCTCCATCGGGAATCAATACCAATTTCACCTGCAAACCCTCTTCCAGTGCGAGGTCTAGTCCGCGCAGCGCCGCTTTAATTCCTGCTTGGTCGCCATCATAAATAATGGTGATATTTTGCGTGTATTTTCTAATCAGCCTTAGCTGATCGATGGTTAACGATGTTCCCCCACTGGCCACTACATTTTCTACCCCTGCCTGGTGCAGACTTACCACATCAGTATAACCTTCCACCAACAAACACTCATCGGCTTTATCAATGGCCGACTTGGCAAAGTACATTCCGTATAATAATTTACTCTTGCTGTAAATTTCATTTTCGGGGGTATTAATGTACTTCGGTCCGTTGGTATGCTTACCAATCACACGTGCCCCAAAACCTACTATCTTTCCCGTGATGCCATGGATGGGGAAAATGATTCTTCCCCGGTAATTATCTACCAAAGAATCGGTTCTTTGAACTACCAATCCGGTTTTCACCAACAGTTCCGTGGTAAACTGATTGGCCAACAGTTCCTTCGCCAGAATATCCCGTTGATCGGGATGATAGCCTACTTGAAACTTTTGCAGAATGGCTTCTCGAAAGCCTCTCTCTTCCAAATAGGATAGTGCGATGTTTTTGCCTTCCTCGGTTTCAAATAAACTTTTTGTATAAAATTTCTGGGCAAACTGATTGATGATGTATAAGCTATCGGAAGTAAGAATTCGTTGCTGCTGTTCGGGGGTAACTGCCGTTTCTTCGATGGTAATATTATACCGGTTGGCCAACCAGCGGAGGGCATCTGCATAGCCCACTTTTTCGTGCTCCATTACAAAGCCAATGGCATTGCCACTTTTGCCACAGCCAAAGCATTTATAAATTTCCTTACTGGGAGAAACGGTAAAAGAAGGGCTTTTCTCGTTATGGAAAGGACAAAGCCCCATATAATTACTTCCCCGTTTCTTCAGCTTCACAAATTCACCCACTACATCAATAATATCAATGCGACTGGTAATCTGTTGTATGGTTTGCGGGGAAATCATCTCTTATTGGCCGAATGTACAAAATTACAACAAGCCTTTCATAAACCGATTGTGAAAGTATTTCCCGCAAGGCTGCTAGGTGTTTACCGAAACAATAGTAGGTAAAAAGCTACTGCCAACAGGGCAGTGATTGCCAGGGATATAAGAAGTTGACGGATAGGCCATCCGGATGGATAAGCCGCTTGCTTACAGGCTACTTCAATCCGATTGATCAAATCTGGGTTCCCCTCGCTTAATTCGCTTAATTGGCTACATGCAGCGGCTCTGCCGGATTCTGGTACCAAGGTTATGCATGGGATAATTGATTCTACCAACTCATCTCTAATTGCAGACGCTAATTTGAGTATTTGAACCAACCGGCTGGCTCGGCCAATTAACTGAAAAAAATAAATGGCATAGCCCTCAGAATCATATCGATAGGGGTCTGTATGCTTTACCCATACCTGTAACGCCCTAATATGAATGCGCAGCTGCTCCCATTGAATAATAGGTTCATCAGAAGGTAGTTCAACGGAAATCTCCTGATGATAGGCTGCTCGTTTGGCGGGGTCTGACAAAACCTGATAAGCTTCTAAAATACGTTGAAAAACGGCAGCGTTTTGGGTATCAAAACCAGTTTTGTCGGGGTGATGTTGATGCGCGAGTTTCCGGAAACTCCACTTTATTTCATCCATGGTGGCTTCCACGGTTAAACCGAGCTCGGCATAATAATCCTTTTGGGCAGCGGAATTCGTCATGCCAACTATATATGGGTTTCGGGATGGTCATCGTCTAGTAATTCCCGTTCTATGGCTTCCATTTGCACAATATCCCAGGCTTCCGATTCGGTAGGGGTTATATTCAACATTTCTAATACTTCTGCCTCGTCTAAAAAGGCCTCCACATCGGGCTGTAAACAGCAAATTACAAATGAGGCGCCAGACTCATAAAACTGTTGCTGGGTATTGAATAATAAGTTGGCCCCTTCGGCTGAAATTGATTTTACCTCACTCATATTCAATACGATATCCTTTTTAGCAGCGGAAAGACAGGTTTGGCAAGTTTGCAACCAATCTGCTGCTAAATTGTCAGTTAATTCCTCCACTAAGGGGGTAACTATAGTAAATTTTTCTTTGGTATCAATTTTGACTTGCATAATTGGGATGTATTAGATTAACATTTTGTGCATAACTGGCGAGCAACACCACTCAAAAATATTCGTTATCATTGTATAAATCCAAATTTTTAACATGGATCATAATTTTTCATCACAGGTTAAGGAAATCATCTCCTATAGTAGAGAGGAAGCATTGCGGTTGGGAAATGATTTTATCGGCACCGAGCATTTGCTGTTAGGCATGATTCGGGAGGGAGAGAATACAGCTATTAAGGTATTACGGCATTTGAATGTAGACCTGCAAGAATTACGTAAGGAAGTAGAATTGGCCGTGAAGGATAAAACCGGAAAAAATATCGCCAATATCAATAACTTGCCCCTAACCAAACAGGCAGAGAAAGTAATTCGCGTAACCGTTCTAGAGGCGAAGGCTCAGAAAAGTCAAACCGTTGAAACCGAGCACCTCATGCTCAGCATCTTAAAAAATAAAGAGAATGTGGCCACGCAAATTTTAAATCAGTTTGATGTGGATTACGATTTATTTCGCACAGAGTTGGGTATGGTGGGAACAACCAATCCAGCCCCCCGTAGCGAATTTGGGGATGAGAATGAAGACGAGTTTGACGAAGAAAGAAGAAATGCAGGTTCTCAGCAGGCAAAAGGAAAATCGGGAGCGAACGTAAAAAGCAAAACGCCTGTACTGGATAATTTTGGCAGAGATATTACCAAATTAGCCGAAAACGGTTCCCTCGATCCCATTATAGGTCGCGAACAGGAGATTGAGCGGGTTAGTCAGATATTAAGCAGACGGAAAAAAAATAATCCTATCCTGATTGGTGAACCGGGTGTGGGTAAAACAGCCATTGTTGAAGGCCTTGCCCTGCGCATTGTTCAGCGAAAAGTGAGTAGGGTGTTATTCGATAAACGAGTGATTTCTTTAGATCTTGCAGCGCTGGTTGCCGGAACCAAATATCGCGGACAGTTCGAAGAGCGCATGAAAGCTATCATGAACGAACTGGAAAAAAATCGGGATGTAATTTTATTTATTGACGAAATCCATACCATAGTCGGGGCTGGTGGGGCCAGTGGTTCTTTGGATGCTTCTAATATTTTTAAGCCTTCTCTCGCTCGGGGAGAACTCCAATGTATTGGTGCTTCCACCCTGGATGAGTATCGGATGTATATTGAGAAAGATGGTGCCTTGGATCGTCGTTTTCAGAAAGTATTGATCGAGCCGCCATCTGTGGAGGAAACTGTGCAGATTCTCGAAAATATTAAAGGGCGCTACGAAGATTTTCACAATGTTATATATTCCGATGAAGCAATAATTGCCTGCGTTAAGCTGAGTGATCGTTACATGACGGATCGTTTACTGCCCGACAAAGCCATTGATGTATTGGATGAAGTTGGTGCCCGCGTGCACTTGAAAAATATCAATGTGCCTAATGAAATTGTAGATCTGGAAAAGAAAATTGAAGACATAAAGATTGAAAAGAATAAGGTAGTTAAGAGTCAACGTTTTGAAGAAGCTGCTGCCTTACGGGATACTGAAAAGAAACTGGGGGAAGAATTAGAAAAAGCTAAATTAACCTGGGAAGAAGATAGCAAAAATCGTAAATATCCCATCTCCGAAGAAAATATCGCGGAAGTGGTAAGCATGATGACGGGCATTCCGGTAAAACGCATGGTACAGGCCGAAACCGAAAAACTCCGCCGCATGAGTGAATATATGCAGCAGATGGTGATTGGTCAAGATGAAGCCATTCAAAAGGTAGTAAAAGCCATTCAGCGGAACCGAGTAGGATTGAAAGACCCCAAAAAACCCATTGGTACCTTTATTTTTCTTGGCCCAACGGGTGTAGGTAAAACAGAGCTGGCCCGTTCATTGGCCCGGCATATGTTCGACTCCGATGATGCATTGATTCGCATTGACATGAGCGAATACATGGAGAAATTTACGGTAAGTCGATTAATTGGTGCACCTCCCGGATATGTTGGTTACGAAGAAGGGGGACAACTTACAGAAAAAGTAAGGAGAAAACCATATAGCGTAATTCTACTGGATGAAATTGAAAAAGCTCATCCGGATATTTATAATATTTTACTGCAGGTGCTGGATGATGGTCAGCTAACTGATGGATTGGGCAGAAAGATTGACTTCAAGAATACGATGATCATTATGACATCCAATATAGGTGCGCGCCAACTGAAAGAATTTGGGGATGGAGTGGGATTTGCAACGGCCACCCGTATGCAAAATGTGGAGGAAAATAACAAAGCCGTTATTGAGAAGGCGCTGAAGAAAACATTCTCACCCGAGTTCTTAAATAGGATTGATGATGTAGTTGTATTTAATTCGCTAAGCAGAGAAAATATCTTCAACATCATTGATATTCTGATGAAAGGTGTTGATAAACGTTTACTTGCGCTTGGGTTTGGACTAGAATTAACAGCTGCTGCCAAAGAGTTTATTGCCACAAAGGGGTACGATTCTCAATTTGGAGCACGACCCTTACACCGTGCCATACAAAAATACCTTGAGGATCCGCTGGCGGAGGAAATACTCAACCTGAATATCAAGGAAGGCGATGTTTTAATAGCCGATCTGGTGGGTGATGAGAATAAGCTCACTTTTACCTTTAGAGATAGGGTAAAGGAAGATGCACCGGAAGTAAAAGAATCCTAAACTTATTGGCCCCAGCGATAAGTGTTAATGGAGAGGTTGGCTAAGTCAAGCACCCGGTCGACCACCGTATTCACTAAAGCTTCGATGCTGGTGGGCTGACTATAAAAAGAGGGAGTAGCCGGACAGATAATGCCGCCCGCTAGGGTGATAGTTTCCATATTGCGTATATGAATCAGGTGGTATGGCATTTCGCGTGGAACTAGAATCAATTGTCTTCTTTCTTTCAGCATCACATCAGCGGCCCGAGTAATCAAATCGTCGCTGATACCGCCTGCTATTCTGCCGAGAGTACCCATGCTACAGGGTATTACAATTAAACTATTATAACGGGCAGAGCCGGAAGCAAAGGGGGCTGAAAAATCATTTTTTTCAAAAAAACGAAAGGGATACCGGCTATAATCGTCGTTATTTAACTCAGAGCGCCATATATAGCGGGCATTATCACTCATTACCACCGAAATCTCTTCGGTTTGAGCTTGTAGTGTAACCAGTTTATCCAATAATTGTTTGGCGTAAATGGCACCACTGGCTCCAGTAATGGCAATAGCTATTTTTTTACCCATATCAATCTAACAATCTTAGCCTTTAATAGTTCGGCATGCGTTCGGCTAGCCAATAAAATTCAATAGAGGCGTCTAATCAATTATCCATACATGATTTCGTAGTACTCATGTGCCATCCGATTGCTGTCGAACTGGAATCGAACATCCCTCATACCATTTTGCTGAATCTGGCGCCAGGTATCAAAATTCTCGTAGTACATTGGTAAAATCTGCTCATTCAGGATTTCATAAATCTTTTTCAGATCGTATTCATCCTGTTCGTGCACAGACATGTTGTCGTAATCCGCTTTGGGCACTACAAATCCATTGTTGCCATGGTTGATGAATTCGGGAATCCATCCATCGTCGGTAGAAAAATTCACAGCACCATTCATGGCGGCCGTCATACCACTGGTTCCGGATGCTTCGCGGGGTACGCGGGGATTATTAAGCCAAACATCGGCAGCTTGTTTCATACGTTTGCTGAGACCGAGTTCATATCCGATTAACACGGAAACATTCTTATAATTTTTACTCAGGTGAACCAGTTTATTGAATTCCGAAATGGCTGGGTAATCAGCAGGGTAGGGTTTACCAGCCCAGATGATTTGAACAGGATACTTTATGTTCGAGAGTAATTGCTCAAACCATTCCATATTATAGGTGAGCATATCGGCACGCTTATATCCGGCAAATCTTCTGGCCCAAACAATGGTTAGTATGTTGGGGTCCATTACTTTGCCGGTTTGGTCGGCTACTATTTCAAACGCTCGTTTCTTTAAATATTTTTTCCGATCATCGAATACAGCATCATTACCATCCTCCATGGCACGGTATAGTTGCTTATCACTCCAATACCGCCAGTTTTGGGCATTGGTGATTGAGGTGATAGGACAAATACCTTCTTGGTTCTTCCACATTTCATTGCTCACCACACCATGCAATGCCGATACGCCATTGGCTTTTCGGGCAAAACGTAAGGCAGCTAGGGAGTGATTGAACCGATCGTCTTTCATATCGGTAATCTTGCGCACTTCATCAATAGATAAGCCACAGAAATAACTCATCTTATTGCAAAGGTAGATATCGTGTTTTTCATTTCCGGCTTCTTCCGGCGTATGGGTAGTAAATACTAGGTGTTCCCGCACTTTTTCAATACTCTTGAATTTATTCAGCAGATAAAATGCAGCAGAAATGCCATGGGCTTCATTCAGGTGATATACTTCGGGGTTAAATCCAAGCTCATCTACCAGTTTAGCTCCGCCCACCCCTAATAAAATAAATTGGGCCACTTTGGTAGCTACATTGGCATCATACAGGCGATGCGTAATGGTTTGCGAAACGTAATCGTTCTCCGGTAAATCGGTACTCAATAAAAATAATGGCGCGCTATTAAATGTAGAAGGATTTAGGTAATAGGCTTTTACCCATACCGGATGCTCGTGAATCAGAATCTGAAACTTTATATCCGTTTCCTCTAAAAAACTATAAATCTTCTCCATGAAAGTTACTTCCAAGGTCTGGTCCTGATTGCGGGCCTGATCGTAGTAACCATACTTCCATAAAATTCCTACACCTATTAAGTTTTGCCGCAGTTCGTAGGCACTTCGTAAATGCGAACCAGCTAAAAAACCTAATCCTCCGCTGTATATTTTTAAGGGCTGATGAATAGCGAACTCCATCGAAAAATACGTAACCCGCTTTTTGTACTGCTCGTTGATATCATACGGAACTTTGTACGATCTGAAACTCATAACCAATTGATTTTGAATAAAGAAAATGCAATATACACCAAAAAAAATAAAATGTACTTTTTACACATTAGCGAGGGCTCTTAGACAGGGTTTTTAACTTAGGAATTTTACGGCTCGGTTTCTTTCTTTTGGGAAACTTTTCATCAAGTAAACACTTGATACCCCGATAGTTTCCGCAGGAACCAGTTTCCTTACATTCGATGCCATTATCAGTAAATGTAAAATTAACCACACACGGATCACCCGACTGGCGGAATACTCCTTTACGGGTGCCAATAAGTTGCATAGTACCTTTTAATTCGCCTATACATGTGCCGTCATTTTTTTCTACGTGTAAAAAGAAAAGGAGTTTGCCTGCAACATTTCCATCGCGCACAGCAATAAAGTTTTTCTTATCGCTTCCATAATCCCAGCTAAGGGGATTTGCCGCAGCAAAGGTATCAATCGGGTTAATTACCAAATTAGGCTTGGTATCTTCATTAGAATCGTTTACAATTACCATAAAATTTCCTTCCGTTGGATATATCCATCCGGTTTTGGTATAAATCGATTCTAAATCCTTTCCGGTTCTCTCTCGAACTACCAAAAATGTTGGTTCGCGATTGATATGTACATAATGATTATAGCCATCTTGCTGCTTATTATACAAAAACGCTTTACTATCTAGGTATTCATTTTTGGGCGAGGTTACTAACACATACAAATGCGCCTCTTTTGCAGGCGTAAGGGAAATAAATAACAGATATACCTCATTGGTTTTAGTGATTTTTCCCAGTGCCCGGTAGCTGGTTCCTTTTTTTTGCTTTCCGAATAGGGATTGCAAAGAACTATCTGGATAAAACTGTGTGAAAGCTTTAAATCCGATAGGCGTGGTATCGGATAACTTAATCAGATTGGTGTCGTAAATTACTTTGGGCAGTTTGATTTCAGCAAACAATGCTAAAAAATCCTTAGGCTTTAATGGTGTATTTCCCGAATAATCAACCGGAGACTCACTACAACCTATCCATACAAATAGGCAAATACCCATTACATATCGGCCATATTTGAAAAAAGACACCATTAGCAGTTGGATTGTACTGTTATAGGTTAAAAATAAGGTTTTCGTAGTAAATGCGAAATAATATTAACTGATTATATATTTCCCAACATTTTTGATGATAGGTACTTTTTAAATTAAATGGTTTGAAAAATATTTTTTAGATTTGTCTAAATTTTATTTTTATAAGTATGTCGTATACAATAGCCGAAGAAAATTATATCAAATCTGTGTATCATTTGCAGCAGCAATCCGGAATGGTTGCCACTAACCACCTTGCCGAAGCCCTGCAAACCCAGCCTGCTTCTGTAACGGACATGGTTAAAAAATTATTAGGTAAAAAGTTGGTACATTATGAAAGGTATAAAGGGGTACGGTTAAATGCGGCAGGAAAAAAACTAGCCCTACAAATAATCCGAAAACATAGGTTATGGGAATATTTTCTGGTAAATACCCTCGAATTTGGCTGGGATGAAGTGCATGAAGTAGCCGAGCAGTTAGAGCATGTGAGTAGTTCAAAATTAATCGAACAACTCGACCACTTCTTAGGCCATCCCCGTTTCGACCCCCATGGTGATCCTATTCCGGATAAGCAGGGTAAAATTGCTTATCAACAACGCCTGCCCTTATTAGATCAGCCCCATCGTACATGGGTAGAAATTACGGCGGTAGGGGATGAGTCACCCGCATTACTCGAAATGCTGCGACACCATCATATTCAGCTGGGCACCCGCCTACGAATTCTCCGATCTTTCAGCTTCGATGGCTCCATCGAAATATCGGTAGCCGATCACAAACCAGTTACCATTAGTCAACAACTGGCTACTACTTTATTAGTAAAACTAGTGGAACATGATTAACCCTACTTCGTCTCGCCATTCACTCAGCGAAGTACACGAAACCGTTGATACCACCCTTCCCCGTAAGGGGTGGAAACGTGTAATGGCTTATATTGGTCCTGCCTATCTGGTAAGTGTAGGCTATATGGATCCAGGAAACTGGGCTACTGATTTACAGGGGGGTGCCCGCTTTGGCTATCAGTTGATTTGGGTATTATTGATGAGTAACCTGATGGCTCTGCTGCTGCAAAGTTTAAGTGCCCGCTTGGGAATCGTTACCCGGCGCGACCTTGCACAGGCCAATCGGGACACTTATCCGCCATTGATCAATTTTAGCTTATACATCCTCTCAGAAATTGCCATTGCCGCCTGTGATTTGGCCGAGGTGTTGGGAATGGCTATCGGGATTCACCTGCTAACCGGATTGCCACTGCTGGCAGGAACCGCAATTACTGTGTTAGATACCTTCCTGTTTTTGTACTTACAACGTTTTGGCATTCGTAAAATGGAGGCATTTATTATTGCCCTGGTGGCCATTATCGGATTATGTTTCTTATTGCAAATTGTTATGGCGCAACCGAATATAGGATCGGTAGCAACCGGCTTAATTCCCCAACCCCTTACCAACGAATCGCTCTATATCGCCATCGGAATTATTGGTGCTACGGTTATGCCGCATAATTTATACCTACATTCAGCATTGGTACAAACCCGCAAAATTAGCCCTACCCGAGAAGGTATCCGAAAAGCCATCCGGTATAATTTTATCGATAGCACCATCGCTTTAAATGCCGCCTTTTTGGTGAATGCTGCCATCCTAATTTTGGCAGCTACCGTATTCTTCTCAACCGGAAATACGCAGGTAGCAGAAATTCAAGAAGCACACAGGTTATTGCAACCCCTGCTGGGTAATAAATGGGCGCCTATTTTGTTTGCCGTTGCACTAATTGCTGCGGGACAAAGCTCTACTATCACCGGAACGTTGGCAGGACAAATTGTGATGGAGGGTTATCTACACCTACGCCTCAACCCCTGGTTACGCAGGTTATTAACCCGATTAATTGCTATTATTCCGGCTATGTTAGTAATTTTTATTTATGGAGAAAGCAAAGTAGATGCTTTATTGGTGGGAAGCCAGATAGTGCTGAGTTTACAATTAGGTTTTGCTGTAATCCCGCTTATACATTTTGTGAGTGACAAATCAACCATGGGTGAATTTGTTATTTCATTACCGGTAAAAATTCTTTCTTGGCTTGTAGCAGGTATTTTGGTTGTTCTAAATGGAAGATTGGTAATTCAAGAACTAACCGTGTTTTATCAGTCGGATATTTCTCTGCTTTTAAAAGCAGCTATGGTGATACCCATTGTTTGGATTGGCTGGTTATTTCTTGTTATGACCTTCCTGCCTTTCTTTAAAAAAAGAAGGGCGCGTAAAAAAGCTTCTTTGCATGGCGAACCCTTGCCTATCATTCAACTGAATCCTGTTGAACACAACTGCATTGCCATCGCCCTAGATTTTTCGGAGGCTGATAAACTTTTAATTGAAAATGCCGTTGCCAGAAGAAATGATACTACTAAACTGGTATTGATTCATGTGGTGGAAAGTGCTTCTGCAGGGTATCTGGGAGAGTCTAGTGATGATGAAGAAACCCGTATGGATCGGATTCGCCTAGAGCAATACAGAGAGCAGTTGATACAACTGGGACTTTCAGTTTCTATCCAATTAGGCTATCGCAACCGGGTAAGCGAAATTGTTCGCATAACGCAGGAGAGTAAGGCAGATATGCTGGTAATGGGCGCACATCGGCATAGTGGATTAAAAGACTATTTATTTGGCGAAACCATCGAAGGGGTTCGGCATGCGTTGTCTATTCCCGTTTTAGTAGTAAACGTTCGGTAAACCCCTGAATTTTATTACCTTCGTGTTCATTTGTTAATTTAATAAAAGTCTCATACATGCCAACGAAAATTAAAGTTGCCAACCCCGTAGTTGAATTAGATGGGGATGAAATGACCCGGATAATCTGGAAATTCATTAAGGATAAATTGATTCTTCCATATCTCGAACTCGATATCAAATACTACGATCTGGGTATGGAATATCGCGATGAAACTAACGATCAGGTTACTATTGATGCCGCCAATGCCATTAAACAATACGGTGTAGGTATCAAATGTGCCACCATCACCCCCGATGAACAGCGCGTAGAGGAATTTAAGCTGAAACAAATGTGGAAAAGCCCCAATGGAACCATTCGGAATATTTTGGATGGGACTGTATTCCGCGAGCCCATCGTTTGCGCCAATGTTCCGCGTTTAGTACCTAATTGGACTGCCCCCATTTGCATCGGTCGCCACGCGTTTGGTGATCAATACCGTGCAACTGATTTTGTTACCAAAGGAAAAGGAAAGCTCACCATCAAATTTGAGGGCGAAGATGGTAAGGTAATTGAGCATGAAGTATTTAATTTTAAAGGCGACGGGGTTGCTTTAGCTATGTATAATACCGATGAGAGCATCAAAGGTTTTGCCAGAAGTTGCTTTAATACCGCGTTGGCAAAAAAATGGCCGCTGTATTTGTCAACCAAAAATACTATCCTAAAAAAATATGATGGTCGCTTTAAAGATATTTTTGAAGAGATCTATCAACAAGAATTTAAAGCTTCCTATGAAGCAGCCGGAATCACTTACGAGCACCGCCTGATAGACGACATGGTAGCCAGTGCCCTTAAATGGAATGGAAACTTTGTATGGGCCTGTAAAAACTATGATGGCGACGTGCAAAGTGATACCGTTGCCCAGGGATTTGGTTCGCTGGGGTTGATGACTTCTACCCTGATTACGCCCGATGGAAACGTTATGGAAGCAGAAGCAGCCCACGGAACAGTTACTCGCCATTACCGCGACCATCAAAAAGGGAAGCCTACTTCCACCAATCCGATTGCCTCAATTTTCGCATGGACCCGTGGATTAGAATTCCGGGGTAAATTAGATAACAACAACGAGCTAATCAACTTTTGTCAGGCACTGGAAGCTGTTTGTATCGAAACAGTAGAAAGTGGTAAAATGACGAAAGACCTGGCCGTATGTATCCATGGTAATAAAGTGAATCATGGCGAACATTATCTGTACACAGAAGAGTTTTTAGAAGCATTGGATCAGAATTTAAAAGCCAAACTGGCTCAATAAGCGGCTAGTTTAATAGATAAAAAAAGGGTTGACTATTGTATAGTCAACCCTTTTTTTATGCGATAAATTTTGTGAATGCTTATTTACTTGAGTACTTCTTCAATTACCTGACCAACCGAACCACTGGGAGCCTGAATATGTAACAAAGCAGCGAGGGTTGGGGCAATATCTGTGATATTTGTTTCGCGATTGGTTTTACCTTTTTTAATCCCCCAACCATACCATAGCAAAGGGATATGCGTATCGTAAAGAAAAGGAGAGCCATGTGTTGTGCCCGTTCCACTGCCACTGAAGTAGCCTGATTTTAAGATATACTGTACATCACCACTGCGGGAGGGATGAAAGCCATTGGCAATCATTTCACGGTATTGTTTAGGTAGTGGTGTAATTAGTATATCATCGGTAGCAAAAGCATGTGTGATGTTTTCATTTTTCATCAAAAAGCCAACAATAAAATTTTTAATTTCAACGATATCTGCTTTCGAGGTATCCATTCTTTTTCTACTCAGATACACCTGCTCGTTCATAATGCTGGCAATGGCATTTTCTACGCCAAATTTTTGTTTGATTTGCAGATTCATTTCTTTCATCATGCCGGCATCTTCGAGTAATCCACCGGGTAATTTATT
>JBBAJQ010000012.1:0-36363 GCA_040403945.1 Sediminibacterium sp. | reverse complement strand
GTGGTGAGCATATTTTTAGGGCTCATCTGCCCATCTTCTTCGGTTTTGCCGCCCACACCTTTTACGGATTTATCTTCACTGCAATACATGCCTTTATTGCTACGGTTTTCCCACCAGTTATTACCCACAATCCCGTGAATGGCAGGCACACTGCCGGTATAAATAGCGGTATGTCCGCAAGCCGTAACGGTGGGAGTGTAGTTTATTAAGGTATTATCACAAGAAAAGCCTTCCCCTAACATCCTGCGAAATCCGCCATTAGACTGAAATAGGGGATAGTAGCGGGTTAAATAATCCCAACGCATCTGATCTACCACAATACCTACTACCAGTTGGGGTTTAGATGGAGTGGTAGGGGTAGATGCGGGCGCTTTTTGTGCTATCAGATTGCCTGTTATTAACAATGAAAATAGTAAGGTGGGGATTCTCATAAAAACAATTAATATAGGTTGTGAATAAGCAATTTACAGCAAGAATTTGACTAATAATGGGTTAGATTATGCAATCGTATAAACGGAAAATAGATTTAGCAACAAAATTCCGTAATTTTGCAGCATTATTTTCGAATTAATTTTTTAACAATGGCAGATATTTTTGAGAAATTATTAAAAAACGCGGGGCCTATCGGCCAGCACAGAAAAAGAGCTCACGGTTATTTTGCATTTCCCAAACTAGAGGGAGAAATCTCTAGCCGGATGATGTTCCGAGGAAAGGAAATGGTTGTATGGAGTTTAAATAATTATCTCGGATTAGCAAATCACCCCGAAATACGCAAGGCAGATGCAGATGCAGCTAGCCAATTTGGGTTAGCCTATCCCATGGGTGCCCGCATGATGAGCGGAAATAGCAATTACCACGAACAACTGGAAAATGAACTGGCCGAATTTGAAGGCAAGGAAGATGCTATTTTGATGAATTTTGGCTATCAAGGAATCATGAGTGCCATTGATGCTATTTGCAATCGGCACGACGTGATTGTATATGATGCCGAATCGCATGCCTGTATTATTGATGGGTTGCGCTTACATCCAGGTCATCGTTATGTTTTTAAACACAACGATCTGGAAGATTTTTGCAAGCAGATGGATCGCGCCACTCAATTAATAGAAAAACAAAAAGCAGGTGGTATTCTGGTAATAACAGAAGGTGTTTTTGGAATGGCAGGTGACCAGGGTAAATTGAAAGAAATCATCGACCTGAAATCAAAATACCAGTTTAGATTATTGGTAGATGACGCCCATGGATTTGGTACACTGGGAAAAACAGGTGCCGGAGCTGGTGAAGAACAAGGTTGCCAGGATGGTATCGATTTGTATTTCTCTACTTTCGCTAAATCTATGGCTTCTATAGGAGCATTTATGGCCGGAGATAAGGATATCATCGATTTTATCCGTTATAATATCCGCTCTCAAATTTTTGCCAAGAGCTTACCTATGCCGATTGTAATTGGTAACCTGAAACGCTTAGAATTGCTACGAACTCAACCTCAGTTAAAAGATCAGTTGTGGAGCAACGCAATGAAACTGCAAAAAGGATTAAAAGAAAGAGGATTTGATATTGGCAATACCAATACCATGGTAACACCTGTATATATGAAGGGTGGGGTAGAAGAAGCAACCGCAATGGTTACCGATCTGCGTGAAAACTATCATATTTTCTGTTCAATTGTTGTATATCCCGTTATACCTAAGGGACATATCATTTATCGCTTAATCCCTACTGCTGCTCATACCGATCAGGATATCGAAGATACCCTACGTGCCTTTAGTGAAACCAAAGCAAAACTAGATGCCGGAGCCTACCGTGCGGAAATGATTCCAGATATGGCGGAAGTAAAATAATTATTGCATTCGTTACATAAAAAATGCCTTCTATTTAGAAGGCATTTTTTTATGCAATTATGTTAGGTATTATAAGCCTTTTAATAAATCGCTGGCCATGCGAACATAGTCATTGTTTTTAGCTTCCGTAGCTAACTCAACACATTTTTGTGCGCTGGATTTGGCAGAAACTTTATCACCCATATCTTTCTGGATACGTGCCTGTTGAAGATATAACCAGAATGCTTTAGGGTTGGCTTCAGTAGCTTTAGTGATGTTACTGAGCGCCTTATCATAATCCTTGTCCCACTCGTAGTAGAAATTAGCGGCAGAAGAATAGCTGGCGGGGTTAACAGGAGAAGCCGATAGGGCTTTTTCTACCTGTGCACGGATTCTATCCTTTACATTCACACTCATTGGAATCGCAATGGCTGTTTTTGCCCACAAAAGGTGTAATTCGCAACTTTCTGCTTTTACATCAACAAACTGGAAGGTGAATGTTTCAACTGAGCTAGCATTTTTTGCTGGCTTTACATTAAAACGGTGAACATCTTCACTGGTTTTGTAACCATCCAGTCCGCTATTGGTTAAACCCTTGTTGAAGATGATTTCCCAATAGTCTTTTCCTGGAATGGTATAAATCACATACATACCACTGTCTAATAATTTTCCACCTACCATTACGGGGTCTGTAAAACGAATTTTTGTGGCAGAATTAGCACCAGTTCTCCACATTTCACCTGCTGGAACAAAATCTCCTTTCTCTTTAAAAGGAACACGTCCTTTCAGGCTAGGTCTGGAATACATCAATTCAATAGATCCTAAACCGAATTCCTGGGTAATTTTTTGGGTAGGACTGGGTTGTGGCATTTTAATTTGTGCCATGGCAGACATAGATAGCAAGGTTGCTGCCACGAGTAATATTTTTTTCATTTGTACTTGGTTTTAGAGGGCAAAGGTATAGAAACTAGTTGTAACTCATGGCTGAAATGAGGGATGAAATCTTTGTAAGGTATCCCGCAAAAAATCTCGGTTCAGGTGGGTATAGATTTCTGTGGTGGTAATACTCTCATGCCCCAACATCTCCTGCACGGCACGTAAATCGGCTCCGCCTTCTACCAGGTGGGTGGCGAACGAATGGCGAAAAGTATGGGGGGATATGATTTTAGTGATGCCTGCCTGTTGAGCCAAGAACTTGATAATGTAGAATACCATTACCCTACTTAAAGGGCCACCTCTTCGGTTTAAGAAAAGAAAATCTTCTTGTCCTGGCTTTATCTTTATCTGCGACCGAATATGTTGCGTATAAAGTTCAATATACTGCATAGCAGACCTTCCAATAGGAATCAAGCGTTCTTTGTTACCTTTCCCAATTACCCGAATAAATGCATCATTAGGAAAATACCCCGAAAGGCTAAGGTTGATCAATTCACTTACTCGTAAACCGCAACTATACAGGGTTTCGAGCATGGCTTTGTTGCGAACACCTTCGGGTGTGCTAACATCAATGCAAGCAAACAATTTATCAATCTCTTCTACACTCAGCGTATCGGGAAGGTGGCGGGGCGTTTTAGGGGCTTCCAGCAGGGCAGCCGGATCACGGGTTACCAATTGTTCGGTAATACAGAATGTAAAGAAACCCCGAATACCCGAAATGATGCGGGCCTGTGATGTGGCAGACATGCCTATTTTACTGAGCCATTGAACAAATTGTTGCAAATCGGTAAGTTCCACATCCCCAGGTGCTTTGCTGATGCCGGAAAGGGAAAAATAACGGGTAAGTAATTCCACATCATGCAAATAGGCAGCCACCGAATGATCACTGAGTGACTTCTCCAGTTGCAGCCAAGCTTTAAATCCTTTCAAATAGGTTTTCCACATGCAATACGCGTATACTTCTTTAACGAAATGATTAGCGGGATATTATTTTGGAATTACCAATGGGCTAAACGATATTGCAACGATATACCTATTCACCACATTTTTTGCTGTATGCAGGTTAATTTACGTTCGTTCAAACAAAAAGTTCGTTATCACAAATCCGCTTTTAAACGCTATCTGGGAAAAGTAGAAAAGAATCCACCCCGCAATCTCGATAAGATAGCCGAACAAATAGATGCCGAGGTTTGGAAAGAAATCGACTGTCTCAGTTGTGCCAACTGTTGTAAGTCGATGACGCCCACATTTACTAAAACAGATGTTAAACGCATAGCTGCCCACCTTGGGGTTACTCCTGCTGCCTTTACCGAAAAATGGCTTATCTACGATAAAAAAGAAGGGGACTGGATGAATAAGCAACAGCCTTGCCAGTTTTTAGATAAAACCACACATTTTTGCAGTATCTATGAGGTTCGTCCGGCAGATTGTGCCGGATTTCCACACCTGAAAAAGAAAAAAATGACAGACTATATTCATGTACACCAGCAAAACATTGAGTATTGTCCTGCCACCTACCGCATGGTAGAAAAAATGCAGGAAAGACTATAAGCGTTAGAAATATACATCTTCAATAATTAAAAATTCGCGCAGAATACAATCGGTAATGGTGATGGCTACCACATCAAACTGAATGTATTTCCATTCTGGATGGGCTTCTTGATAGGCTTCTGCCGCATTTTTCAGGCTATTCATTTTTTCTCGGGTGATGCTTTCTTCCGGATAACCATAGCGGAGTGATCTTCGGGTTTTTACTTCAATAAAATGCAGTCGGTTTTCGTAGGAAGCAATAATATCCACCTCCCAGTGTTTAAACTGCCAATTTCTTTCAAGAATGTTAAATCCTCGTTCCTGTAAAGCCATTGCCGCCATTTCTTCCCCTAGGTTTCCGGTATCTTTATTAGTTTGCATACAATCGTTTTCTGCAAAACTATTCTTCACAAAACTGAGCGGATTACGTATTTATTACCCGTATTATTACGTTATATACGTATGGAAAATATATACCCATTACAAGGCACCATCATGCAGTATGATTGGGGAGGACCGCATTTTTTACCCGAATTATTAGGGATTTCGAATAAAGAAGGAAAGCCATTTGCCGAATATTGGATGGGAGCACATCCAAAGTCCTCCTCTACTGTACAGATTACTAACCAACCGGAAAAACTGATAGATGTAATTGCAAAAAATCCTACCCATTTTTTAGGACAACGTGTGGCGGATCGTTTTGGGCGCTTACCCTTTTTATTAAAAGTACAGGATGTGCAACATATCCTATCTATACAGGTGCACCCCACCCTCGAAGAAGCTATAGCCGGATTTGATAGGGAGGAAAGGGCAGGCATACCCTTAGATGCGCCACACAGAAATTATAAAGATAAAAACCATAAGCCCGAAATGCTGGTTACGCTTAGCGATTTTTGGTTATTACATGGTTTCTGTTCTCCCGAACTTATTACGCAACGATTAGAGGAGATTCCTGAATTCAATCTATTAAAGCCTTTATTCAATAAAGAAGGATTAAAAGCTGTTTATCAATTTGTTATGGAAATGAATTCGGAGGATGCTCATTACTGGTTGTTGAACCTGGTGAAGCGAGAAATCCGAAAGAAGCGGGAGGAACAATTAACTAAGCAAGATCCGGGTTGGTGGGTTGCCCGATTATTTCCGGAGGGAGAGGAGCCACTAAATATTGATAAAGCCATTTTTTCAATCTATATCCTCAATATTGTTCATCTCCCCAAAGGAGCTTCTCTGTTTCAAAGTGCAGGGTTACCCCATGCCTATATGGAAGGACAGTGTGTAGAATTGATGAGTAATAGTGATAATGTATTGCGGGCTGGGCTTACCCCCAAGCATATTGATGTGCCCGAATTGATTCGCCTTACCCGTTTCGAAACCACGATTCCGAGCATACAAACTGGCATAATGGGTGTAATGGGTGAAACCCTGTTTCCGGTGCCGATTGAAGATTTCGCCCTTACCCGTTTAGAAATTACCCCTCAAATATACTACCAGCACAAATCCAGCTCTCCCGAAATACTAGTGGTTACAGAAGGCGCTGTACTTTTAAATCAAGAAATGGTAGTAAAACGTGGTGAATCTGTGTTTATTTTACCCAATACAGATTACCAAATCACCAGTTCAGGGGCTGTAACTTTGTTTAGGGCATGGGTACCCTGAAATCAGTCATTTTACACAGGAATTGGCAGTAACAAGAATTCGGGGTAAATTTGTATTACCATTTTTTATAAATAATGAAAATAAATAAAACACAACTTATCGCGCTTCTGCTGATGTTAGTAGCAGCAACCATTTACAGAGCCATGCCAGGTCGCCCCTGGGGTTTTGCTCCACAATGGTCTATTGCTTTGTTTAGTGGCGCTCTGTTTGTGAAGGATAAAAAATTTGCCTTTTTGTTTCCGCTGTTATCTATGCTCGTTTCCGACGGTATCTATCAATTATTATATCTCCGCGGTTTGTTTCCTATGCCAGGGTTCTACTCCGGTCAATGGGTTAATTACTTACTTTTTTTAAGTGTTACTGTGTTTGGATTTTTTATGCGTTCCGATAAGCCTTATCAGGTTGTAGGTGCGTCTATTGCGGGCCCTACCAGTTTCTTTTTAACCAGCAATTTTTTAGTCTGGATAGGTGGAGGTGGCTACCATCATCCAAAAACCTTTGCTGGATTGATGAATACCTATATCGACGGTATTCCTTTTTATCAGAATAGTATTATCAGCACCTTTATATTCTCCTGCATTTTGTTCGGCACTTATTACCTGTTGGCAAAAAATCGGACTGTGCAAGAGCGCCTTGCCTAAGAGTTTCCTATTTTCCTCACCCTATTTTACTATTTTCCGGTATAGCCGCTCTCCTGTTCATATACATGATCTTCTAACAGATGATGCCCATCAGCCGCCAAAGTAGCCAGCTCGTCGCAACGATTGTTATGGGGATTGGAGGCATGTCCTTTTACCCAGTGAAATGTTATATGAAATTCCGCAGCTAAAGCATGGTACTGCAACCATAGGTCCTTATTCTTTTTACCCCCTTTAAAGTCTGTCTTTATCCAATTTTTCAACCACCCCTTTTGAACGGCATCCACTATATATCTACTATCGGTATAAACCCGGGCATGAAGTTTTTTCCGATTCAGAGATTCTAAGGCTTTTATCACTGCCAGCAGTTCCATCCGGTTATTGGTTGTATATCGATACCCGGCTGAGAGCTCTTTTTTTGCAGAACCCCACATCAGAACAATACCATAGCCACCTCTTCCCGGATTACCCCTTGCCGCCCCATCGGTGTAGATTATAAGTTGCTTTGCCTCACTCATAGCTAATTACAAAACATGAAATTAGTTTCAAAAGTCCGAAAGTAGGTATCAATATCTATTTTCTACACAAAAAACGCTGTTTCATCATCCCAAAAACCAAAATAATATTTGTATATTTAAGTATGTTATATGATTATATTATTATTGGTGCAGGTTCGGCCGGATGTGTATTAGCTAACCGACTTTCCGTTAACCCCAACTACTCGGTTTTGTTAGTTGAAGCCGGTAAAAAAGATTCCAACCCCCTCATCCATATTCCAGGTGGATACACCATGTTGAATAAAACCGCAGTTGACTGGGGTTTTTGGACAGAACCGCAGGAACAGGTTGCTAACAGAAAAATATATTTGCCCAGAGGTAAAACATGGGGGGGAAGTAGTTCTACCAATGCCATGGCTTATGTGCGGGGAAACAAAGAAGACTACAACGAATGGGCTTCTTTAGGGAATGAGGGCTGGTCGTATGATGAAATTCTACCCTTTTTTAAAAAATCCGAACACAATCAACAGTTTGGAGCGCCTTTTCATAGCGCGCAGGGAGAATTGAATGTTACCCTTCCAGATCAGATACCACCCCTTGCTGAGAAATTTGTAGAAGCCTGCACCCAAGTAGGCATACCGGCGGTACCAGATTACAATGGAGCAGAACAAATAGGTGCCAGCGTATTACAATTCACTATTAAAAACAATGCCCGACATAGCGCGGCGGCGGCCTTTCTAAAACCTGTACTTGCTAGAAAAAATCTTACAGTAATTAGTCAGTCAAGGGTGCACAAAATTATCTTGCAAAATAAAAGAGCTACAGGCATTGAAGTAGCGGATGCTAGAGGCACTATTACGCAATATTTTGCCAATAAGGAAGTAATTCTGTCGGCTGGAGCCTTTCAGTCACCCCAAATTCTCCTGCTTTCCGGTATCGGATCAGCGGATGAATTGAAGAAATTTGGGATATCCTGTACGCATGAACTTCCCGGTGTTGGCAAAAACCTGCAAGATCATTATTGGAGTGGGGTTAGTTGTAAAACCAATATTCCAACCAGCAACTCTTCGCTGAAACCACTAAACACAATTTCGGCCCTTCTAAATTATCTATTTACCAAAAAGGGACCTTTGGCGAGAAGTCCGCTCGAGGCCAATGCATTTTATTGTTCTGATAGCCAACTCAACCGACCTGATATTCAGTTTCACTTTGGTTCTTTGGGTATTTCGGGTGATTATTCAACTGATTTTTACGATATCAATACTTTTACAAAGGAAGATGGATTAGGTATTTTGGCTATTATTCTACATCCAAAGAGCCGGGGCTTTGTGAGTTTACAAAGTAATAATCCCCAGAGTGCCCCATTGATTCAGCCAAATATTTTTCAGCACCCTGCCGATAGGGAATTACTTACCAATGCGTTAAAAAAAGCCATCACCATTATACATGCTCCAGCATTTCAACCCTATCTGAAGGGCGAAATAAACTGGCCTGCGCAGTTGGATGATGCATTTTTACAAGAGCACATTAACAAAACCCTCGAAACCCTTTACCACCCAGTAGGAACCTGTAAAATGGGTTCTGATGATATGGCGGTAGTAGATGCACGGCTAAAAGTTAGGGGTATCGAAGGCCTTCGGGTGATAGATGCCTCTATCATGCCCACCATCGTATCGGGCAATACCAATGCCCCCACCATCATGATTGCCGAAAAAGGGGCAGATATGATTTTGAGTAATTAAGGTAAACTGATAATAATTGTAACTGATTCATTAATTTAGCAACTACTTACAATTACGCTTTCAAAAAATAATACACAGAAAGTACAGGTAACAAACGTTATGCAGCAATCTGACTCTACAAAAAACAATAAAATAACTGTTCGAAAGTCACAAAAAAAGGCTGTGGCAACGCCGGTAACCCGTATATCGAACCCACCAAATTCTAACACGGTTCGTCAAGTGACTGGATTACAAAAAGTTAGCTTTTGGCTCAGATATGCCACTCAATATGGCCAGCAGATTTTTGTAACTGGTAATCACCCGGTTTTAGGAAACAATAATCCTGCCGAAGCCTTGCCCTTGCAATATTTTAATGAACATTACTGGACGATTTCCATAGACTTTTCTTCAATAACCCTGCCTGCTGAGGGAATCACCTACCATTACTTTATTCAACAGCTGAATGGAACTATCGACCACGAATGGGGAGATTATAAAAAGATTGAACGCACAGATGCTAATTACACTGAAGTATCTATGCTAGACAGTTGGAATTATGCAGGATACATCGAAAATACTTTTGAAACAGAACCTTTTCAGCAGGTTTTACTTAAAAAGCCATTGGTGCAGGCTAATCCCATTGAACAATCCGGAGCGGTTTATACGCATCAGTTTATGGTGAAAGCCCCTTTGCTACAAACGGATGAAACTATTTGCCTGTTGGGTAGTGGTGAAACCCTAGGTAATTGGCATACAAAAAAACCTGTATTGTTGCAATATCTTCCACATACTTCCAGCTATGCAGTTTCGCTAAATTTAACGGAAGACGATTTTCCGATCGCCTACAAATACGGCATTTATAACTCGAAGGAAAAAAAATTCATTCGCTTTGAAGATGGGAATAATCGCGTTGCCCACGACCGCTCCGTTGGTAATACCCTAATACGGTACCATGATGGCTTTGCTTGGTTACCCAACACCTCCTGGAAAGGTGCCGGCGTGGCCATTCCGGTTTTTAGTATCAGAACCCATGATAGTTTTGGAATAGGGGAGTTTCACGATATAAAAAAATTGGTCGACTGGTCTGCCCAAATCGGCTTACAAATGATTCAGCTTCTGCCGGTAAATGATACAACCGCCACGCACTCCAAAGCTGATTCTTACCCATATGCAGCTATTTCTGCTTTTGCCCTCCATCCAATGTACCTGCATTTACCTGCAATGTCGGACGCAATTGGGTTGGCTGAATTAAAAGAATTGGATTATTTGCGGGAGGCAGTTAATGGATCTGAAACGGTTGACTACGAAAAGGTAAATGAAATAAAAGGGGCGTATTGCCGAAAATTATACGAACGAGTAGGGGCAACCACCCTGCAATCTGCCGACTATACACAGTTTTTTGAACGTAATGCGCATTGGTTACAACCCTATGCAGCTTTTAGTTACTATCGGGATGTATATGGTACTATTGTGTTTGATGAATGGCCAAAAAATACCTCTTGGAATGAGAAGGAAATGAGTGCCTTCTTTGGCGAAAAAGCAAAACAACCAGAAGGCATTGGAATGGGTTATTACTGTTTTCTTCAATACCATCTGTTTTTGCAGTTGAAAGATGCTACCCAATATGCACACAGTAAAGGCATTATTGTTAAAGGGGATATTGCCATTGGTGTGTATAGAAATGGGGTGGATGTATGGCAACATCCCGAGTTGTTTCACCTTCATTTTCAAGCGGGTGCTCCACCGGATGATTTTGCCATCACCGGACAAAATTGGGGTTTCCCAACCTATAACTGGCAAAAAATGAAGGAAACCGGCTTTGCCTGGTGGAAACAACGGTTTACGCAAATGAGTGATTATTTTGATGCTTTCCGTATAGATCATATTCTTGGTTTCTTTCGAATTTGGAGTATTCCCGAACACGCGATTGAAGGCATCATGGGCAGATTTGTACCTGCGATACCCATAATGCCCAGCGAATTGGTAGAAAGAGGTATTCACCTAAGTGAAAAAAGATTAGTAGAGCCATTTATTAACGAACAAGTGCTCTGGCAGGTTTTTGGATATGATAACGAGTTGGTAAAATCTTTGTTCCTGGTTCCAATAGAACAAGGTCTATATCAACTAAAACCTGCATTTGCCACCCAACGGTTGGTAGAAAAGTATTTTGTGGAGAGAGAAAAGGATAGTCATCATCAGAAAATTAAGCAAGGACTTTTTCAGCTGATCAGCAATGTGATATTTTTTACCTCTCCGGAGGCAGCTGGGTATCATTTCCGATATGGGGTAGAGCAAACAACCTCGTATCGTTTTCTGCCTGATGAATATAAACAGGCTTTGTATGATTTGTATCTGAACTACTTTTTTAAGCGGCAAGATGATTTTTGGATGAAGGAGGCTTTGCAAAAACTGCCTGCCCTAAAGAGGGAAACCAATATGTTAATTTGCGGAGAAGATCTGGGAATGGTTCCGGGTTGTGTGCCCGCAGTTATGCAACAGCTTGGATTGTTGAGTCTTGAAATTCAACGCATGCCGAAGAATCCGGAAAAACAATTCTTTCATCCAAATGATGCACCCTATTTAAGTGTGGTTACGCCCTCTACCCACGACATGAGTACTATTCGTGGCTGGTGGGAAGAAGATCGGGCAGTTACCGATGCATTTTACCATAACGAGTTAGGTCAGTCCGGCACTACGCCCTTTTATTGTGAAGCTTGGATTAATAAGGCCATTGTTATGCAGCACCTTTATTCACCTGCTATGTGGTGTGTATTTCAAATGCAAGATTTATTGGGCATTGATCCGCTGTTACGAAGAACTCATCCTGCTGAAGAACGTATCAATATCCCAGCAGATCCGAATCATTATTGGAATTATCGTATGCATATTAACCTCGAAGATTTAGCGGATGCCAATGGATTTAATGATGAGCTGGCATATATTATTAAATCCAGCGGTCGGTAATTGTTTTACCCATTTTTTATTCCTTTAATTTTCACGTTTTGCAACTGCGCTTTTTTACCATCGAGTTACCTTTTGAATATCCATTTACCATTTCCGGTGGCAGAACTAAAACTCATCAGCCTTCTCTCATAGTTTCGTTATCCTTAGGAAATATAACAGGATGGGGTGAAGCACCTGCCATTGCCTATTATGGCGTTACCACCGAAAATATGGTAACGGTTTTGGAGGCAAAAAAATCGATGATAGAAAAATTTGCTTTTACCACCCCCGATAGATTCTGGCATTTTTTACATCACCTCTTACCACAACATCCTTTTATTGTGGCAGCGCTGGATATAGCTGCCTGGGATTTATATGGTAAACTCAGCAGAAAACCATTATTTACCCTGTTTAATACCCAGTGGGTAAATATCCCTTTAACGGATTATACCATTGGCATTGATAGTCCCGAAAAAATGCTGCAAAAAATGCAGGCTAAACCCTGGCCTGTTTATAAAGTAAAATTGGGTACCCCCAACGACCTGCCTATTATGCAGCAGTTAACCCAAAGTAGTTCTGCCAAATTTAGGGTAGATGCCAATGCGGGCTGGACAACCGAAGAGGCCCTGTACCTCATTCCTCAATTAGCGGCCATGGGCATTGAATTAATTGAACAACCGCTAGCGAAAGATAACTGGGAAGGTATGCTAGCAATTAAAGATATTTCGGCTATCCCCTTATTTGCAGATGAAAGTTGCGTATCGGAATCAGATGTTGCCAGATGTGCTGGCTATTTTACTGGAATAAATATAAAGCTTACAAAATGTAGTGGCATCACGCCGGCTCTTCGAATGATTGCAGATGCCAGGGAAAAAAATTTGAAGGTAATGATGGGTAGTATGAATGAAACTTCTATTGGCACTGCTGCCATTGCCCATTTTCTGCCTCAGTTAGATTATGTGGACGCGGATGGACCCTTATTATTGCATAAAGATATTGCAGAAGGTTTGCGCTTTTCAGATGGTAGCCTGCAGGTGTCTAACCTTCCTGGCTTAGGTATTTTTAATATTTTGCCCACACATACTGCATAAATTGTAAGGTATGAATGAAGTAAGGAGAGAAAAATTACAACAAGTGTTGAATAATCGCCAATTTGATATTACAGTGGTGATGGAAAATGTGCATGACCCCCACAATATTTCGGCAGTAATGAGAACTTGTGATGCAGTAGGTATCCAGGAAATATATATTCTAAACACCCTTATTCCTGAACATAAAAAATTTGGCGCTAAAAGCAGTAGCAGTGCTGCAAAATGGCTAACCATCCATACTTTCACTGATACCAATGCATGTGTTACTGCCTTGCGAAAGAAGTATGCAAAGATTTATACCACTTATCTATCGGATAATGCCACCCAACTCTATCAGTTAGATCTTACTGAATCGATTGCATTGGTATTTGGCAACGAACATGCCGGTGTAAGTGATGAAATACGCGAGCTGGCAGATGGAAATTTTATTATCCCGCAGGTAGGCATTATTAAAAGTTTGAATATTTCGGTTGCCTGCGCAGTCACTATCTATGAAGCTTTTCGACAAAAAACACAGGCAAATCATTTTACACAAATTAATCCGGCTTTTGAACAAGAACGTAAGTCTGTATCAGATTCTTGGGGATTATAGGCACGATTCACCTACTGATTAGCTTGCTGTTTGGCTGCTATTTGTTCGGCCAGCTTTCTTGTATTGGCTTCTTTGGTTAAAACAGTGATACTTACATTTAACTCGAATCCGATTAGTAAAATCAGCGAATTGAAGTAAATCAATAACATAATAATCAGAACTGTACCAATTGATCCATATACTTTGTCGTAAGAAGCAAAATTATTCACCCAATAAGAGAAGCCCAGCGTTGTTAGTAAAGTAAGGGCAGTAGCCAGTATCGCACCTGGTGAAAGTAATTTCCAACGCTTCGTTAACGAAGGAGCATATTTGTAAACAATGGCTATCCCAAAATAAACAATTGCGATAATAATGATCCAGCGGAAATCATTCCACCAGATAACCCGTTCACTGCTTTTGAGATGAAACACATTTTTTAATAAATAAGTAAGTTGTGTTTTTCCAACCAATAGAAGAAAGGTAGAAACAACTACCAGCACAATTAATAACAAGGTAAGTCGAATAGATCGCCAGCGTTGATGTAAAAAATATCCCTTCTTTTCTTCTATCGATTTATCAAATGTTCGAATAACACCCATCATAGCATTGGATGCATAAAATACTACCAATAAAAAACCAAAAGAAAATATACCCACATGCTTATCTAATAAGCTGTCTAAAATATCCTTTATAAAAAAATACGTAGCAGAATTAGGTGCAATATCTTTAAACAGTGCCAGAATCTGCAACTCCATGCGCTTGGCATTTGGGAAATAGGGGATAAGGGAAAATAAAAATAGAAGTGCTGCCGGTAAGGCCATAATCAAATTGAAGGAAATCGCTGCTGCCCGTTCATTCAGTCCAACCCGATTTACTTGTCGTAAAAAAAATATTACCACGTCGTAAATGGGTAGCTGCTGAAACCCGGGGATTACCCATTGTTTACTTTTTCTTATCAGAAATGCAATCACCGGTGTTCGTAACAAAATACGTTCCCATTTCATGGTTTTGATTGCTTTTGTTTTTTCTGTTTTTCCTGGTATACATCTAAGGCACGTTGGTAGGCTACTGCATACTGTTGGTGTTCACTATATGTGTTACTGAAGTGATGATACCCACTAAAATCACTTTTAGCAACAAAATATAAATAGTCGGTAGCCGGTGCCTGTAGAACCCGATCGATGGTTGCCGGTTGTGGCGTACAAATGGGGCCGGGTGGCAATCCAGTTTGCTGATAGGTGTTATAGGGTGATGGATAGCTTAGATATTTCTCGTAGATACGCGTTAAGGAAAAATCCTTCATGGCAAATTTAATGGTAGGACAAGCCTGTAATGGCATTTTCTTTTGGAGGCGGTTTATATAAACACTGGCAATTAACAGTTGATCAGAGGCAAAATTGGTTTCTTCTTCTACTATCGATGCTAAAATATATACTTGTTGGGCAGTAAGTCCCCATTTTTGGGCCAATTGAAGCCGGTTATTCTGCAGCCAGAAGCGTTCTGAACCTTCCCGTAATTTGGCAAGAATCGTTGGTAGCGAACTATTTCTATAACATTCATAGGTATCTGGAAGGATGCAGGTAAAGAAAGAACTGGTGTCTACACCAAATGCTCGCAAAGAATCATTATTGGTGATAAAATTCATCACCGCAATGGAGTCTGCAAGAAACTGACGACTAATCAATCGGGCAAAATCTTCTTTTAAGCGTAGTTTGGTAATTACTAATTTAGTAACACCTTTCCGACTATTTTTTAGCATACGGGCCATTTGGAAAAGGGTTGTACCTTTTTTTACGGGGTATTTACCCGGTTGCACTAAAGCCCAATCCCCATAAATGCCATAGAATAAATCGAAAACGAAGGGAAACTGAATTATTTCCTGATCACGCAATTGAGCTAATACATTTTCTTTAGAAACAGGCTGAGTAAGGGTAAATGTTTTCTCTTTTTCAGAGAAATAGGTTGCGGGTATAGCAACAATATAGAGCAGCAGCCCTATTATCAGTATTAGCACCCCTCCCAACAGTTTGCGGAACCCTTTCATGTGGTGAAATGAATAAAAACCCCGTCTGCAAGCAGACAGGGCTAACAAGTTACGGAAGATTTAGCTATTATTTAGGGGAATCCACCTTTGCCGGTGCCTGGGCAGGAGCCGGGTTATTGGCTGGGGCCGCTGGTGCTTGTTGGCCGGTAGGTACTTTTTGCAGCATAGAATCTTTGTCTGTGGTTGCACCCCCTTTTAAAAATAGGGTAGAAAACATAGCCAGTAATGCTATAATAGCAGCAAAAAGCCAGGTACCTTTCTCTAATGTATCGGTAGTTTGCTTTACACCCATAAACTGGTTACCTATTCCTCCCACATTACTGGACAATCCACCCCCCTTTGGGTTTTGAATTAGGATAATAAATGCCAACACGGCGGAGGACAATACGATTAATACTAAAAATAAAATACTCATAATATCGCTTTAATTTGCTCGATTCGAGCTGCAAAATAACTAGATTTTTCAGGAAATTGGAAACTTAATTTGCTAAATAACTGAATTGCCTGTTCCCGATGGCCCTGACGAAGCAACACTTCGGCCATGGCTTCTGTTACAACCTCTTCCTTTCTAACCGAATTGGAGGCATCTTCCGACACCTTTTTTTCCATTGGACTTACTTCTGAGGCTTTTTCGGCCTGTTTTACTTTACGAAGCCAGTCAGTAAAACTCATCAATTTATTGGTAAGTGCATCTTTGGGAACCTGTTTCAGGTTAAGTTGTATACCCTGTGAGGCAAAATAGTCTACAGTATGCAGGGGCTCCGATTGCTGATATTCCAATTTGTCTGTAGGCTTAACCGGCTGCTGAAAAGTAGTCAACTGAGATTGTAATAACTGGGTTAGCCTTTCGGGCGCTGGTTCAGCAGCAGGGAATAGGGTAGTAGCTGGTTTTTGAACGATTTCGGGGCCAGAAGCAGTTAGGCCCCCATCAATCTTTCGCAGAATTTCTTTTACAGCTTCTACCGTAGGGATAGAAATTGATGTGGTAACCTCGGGTTCATCCGGTGGAGTAAATGGAATAGGTTCCTCCGTTTCCTGCGGAATGAGGGGTATTTCAGGTGCAACTGACTCCTGGTTAACAATAGCTGTAAATACAGGCGGGGCAGGTAGTCCGGTAGATTGGATGGCTTCCTCTAATTGAAAAGCCCACCATCGTGGATTGCTATGAAATATAGTTGCCCGAGCCGATTGCTCGCTAGCGGAGGGGTGACCAATGGTGTGATAATGACAAGCTAATAAACTTTGGGCAGGACCAAAATAGGGATAATTGCTGACAATCTTTTCTAGCGAAACGCCTGCCAATTCACCATTTTTCATCTGGCCAGTAAGGTGATATAATGCTTTTTCCTGCAGCAGATTCATGCGATTGTTTATAAGGTACTACCAGTTAGAAAAGATACGGTTAAAAATATCGTCCGTTAAATCTTTAACGGCCTGATCGGCTAGTTGACCTTCGGCAACGGTAAAGGATTGACTGGCTGGATAATCATAACTTCGGCTCACATCAAACTCCTCCGTTTTGTTGGATTTGTTATTGCGAAACGTGATATGTATGGTAACGGTAAGTCTATTGGCATTTGCCTGTGATGAACTTACTCCTACGGTTTGACTCCCATCATAGGTAGTTACCACCCCGTTAATCACATAATCTGCATCTTCGCTGTTGGTGCGGGTTAATTTGGTGGCAGATATGATTTTTTGCTGAATCTTATCGGTTATTTTAGGCGAAAACTGAGGATTGATATAGCGGGCTTTATTATCGATATAGCCAATCTTTACAGTTTTAATGTCCGGATCAATTGAGGCATCATTAAATTTGTAGATACCACAACTGCTCGAGAGTAAAAGTAGTATTCCACCTAAAAAGGGTAGAATAAAGTTTCCCCTATGCCAAAAGCTTGCAACTGATAATAGCCTGCGATTATTCTTCAATATCATATTCCTTTAGTTTTCGGTAAAGTGTGCGTTCGCTAATGCCAAGATCGGTGGAAGCATCTCGGCGTTTACCTTTGTGTTTTTTCAATGCTTTTAAAATCAATTCTTTTTCTTTATCCATAATGTTGAGTGATTCTTCCACTTCAACATGCTGATGAATATCATCATCGTGCAATATTACCGGTTGATGAGAAATTGGACCGGGAGTAAAAAAAGAAGGGGTTGAATTTACAGATGCACCCATCGGAGGTTCTGCAATCTGCTGCATATCACCCATTAATCGTTCCCTTGCTTCTTTTATAGCACTGCCCTGTAAGGTGGGATTCTGTAAAATTTCGAGGAACATTTTTTTTATCTCCGTAACTTCCTTTTTCATATCGAAGAACAATTTGTACAAAATCTCCCTTTCATTGGCAAATTCACCAGCAGGGGAGGCCGTAGGAGAAAGGATGGGAAGTCGAGAAGTATGGTTTTCCGGTAAAAATTTCTTCATTTCTGCACCGGTTATCAGTTGGTGGGCGCTTAACACTGAAATCTGCTCGGCAATATTTTTCAATTCTCGCACATTCCCCTGCCATGAATGATTAATCAGTAAATTTTTAGCATCTTCATCTAGCTGAACCGGTGCTGTTTTGTAGCGTTCAGCAAAATCAACCGCAAATTTTCTAAATAGTAAGCTGATATCTTCTTTCCGATCGCGCAAAGAAGGAACCCGAATGGGTACAGTACTTAATCGATAATACAAGTCTTCCCTGAATTTTCCGGTTCGGGTAAAATCTAATAATTCGCGGTTGGTAGCTGCAATTACCCGTACATCGGTTTTTTGCACTTTAGAAGAACCCACCCGAATAAACTCACCGGTTTCTAAAACACGCAACAGGCGTGCTTGCGTGCCTAAAGGCATCTCTCCAATTTCATCCATAAAAATGGTTCCGCCATTCACGGTTTCAAAATAACCCTTTCGGCTATCCACTGCACCAGTAAAAGCTCCTTTTTCGTGTCCGAACAGTTCAGAATCGATGGTTCCTTCCGGAATCGCACCACAGTTTACGGCAATAAAAGGATTGTGCTTACGAGCTGATAATGCATGAATAATTTGCGAAAAAACTTCTTTACCAACGCCACTTTCTCCTACAATCAATACCGTTAAATCAGTAGCCGCAACCTGAATGGCGGTGCTGAGGGCATGATTAAGTGCCGGAGAATTTCCAATAATGCCAAACCGATTTTTTATACTTTGAATATCCATCTGAATAATTTAATCAAGCTATCTTTTCACCTACCTGAATACCCTTTAAAGTTCCTGAAGTGCATTCGGTAATTTGAATGTGCACATAATCGCCTTTTTGGGTGTTAGGAGTTTTTGCAAAAATTACCATCTTATTATGGGTGGTTCTGCCCTGCCATTCGGCATCACTCTTTTTCGAATTCCCTTCAATCAATACTTCCCAGATACGATTCACATCTTTTTGCATGCTTTCCAGTGATTGTATGCGATGGAGATCGATGATTTCTTGTAGTCTTCTCTTTTTTTCTGGCTCTGGAACATCATCCTTATATCTTCTTTCAGCCAAGGTGCCAGGTCGTTCACTATAAAAATACATATAAGCCAAATCGTACCTACTTTGAAGCATCAGATCGAGGGTTTGCTGATGATCTTCCTCAGTTTCTGTGCAGAATCCAGCAATAATATCAGTGCTGATTCCACAATCCGGCATCACTTCCCGTATACGAGCGATTTTTGATAAGTACCATTCCCGCGTATAGGTTCTATTCATTAACTGCAAAATCCGATTACTGCCACTTTGCACAGGAAGATGGATGTATTTGCAGATATTGGGATACCTGCTCATCGTTTGTAACACTTCTTCCGTAATATCTTTTGGATGAGAAGTACTAAAACGTACACGCAGCTTCGGGGAAATCGAAGCAACTTCGGCTAACAATTGAGCAAAAGTTATAGGAGTAGCCGTTGGTGCTTCCACCCAATGATAGCTATCTACATTCTGACCCAGTAAAGTAACTTCTCTATACCCCGCGTTAACTAATTGGCGGGCTTCCGAAAGGATTGAAGGTAAATCGCGACTTCTCTCTCTGCCTCTGGTAAAGGGTACTACGCAAAAACTACACATATTATTGCAACCCCGCATAATAGAGATAAAAGCAGATACCCCATTCGAATTCAAACGAACCGGGGCTATATCTCCATAAGTTTCTTCGCGACTCAATAAAACATTCACGGCTTTATTTCCATCCTCTGCCGCCGAAATTAAATCGGGTAAGGTTCGATAGGCATCCGGACCCACCACCATATCTACCAGCTGTTCTTCCACCAGCAACTGCTCCTTTAGTCGTTCGGCCATACAACCCAAAATACCAATCAAAACCCCCGATCGATGGTTTTTAACATGCCGTAAATGCATAAGGCGCTTACGGATGGTTTGTTCAGCCTTATCCCTTATAGAACAGGTATTGAGTAAAATCAATTGCGCATTTTCCGGCTGTGCGATAGGTCCATACCCCTCTTTCATCAACAAAGAGGCAATTACTTCACTATCTGCAAAATTCATTGCACAACCATAACTCTCTATATAAAAGTGCTTAGAAAATGCTTGCTTTTCCTGCTTGATCAAAAATACCTCCCCTTGCCGGGCCTCATCATGTTCTTGCTCTAGTATAGCCGTTTTCATCCAGTACCTTAATTTTTACAAAAATAGTCAATTATTAAATCAAGTGTCAATTTGTCAGCATCAAAATGACTAAACTGTCTATAATTAAGTAATAATTATAAGAATTACAACATGTAAGCCCGGTTTATTATTTGGTAATGCTAGAAAAACGAAATTATTTTGCCATACAAATTCAGTTAAGCATGTTTAAAAACTTATTATTTTTCATATTTGTTAGTTTATTTAGTCTTAAAATGCTTTCCGCCCAAGATTTGGTAGTAACCAAGTTAAGAACGGAAACTTCCAGAGAAATTAAAAAAGAGCAAGATACCACCAAATGGAACTGGAAAAAGGGGGGTGTATTCAACTTAAATGTTGCCCAAGGTTCGCTAAGTAACTGGGCAGCAGGGGGTGATAACTTTTCGATGACCCTGAACGCCTATTTTAATTATTTTACCTATTACAAAAAAGATCGTCATAGTTGGGATAATAATTTGGATGTTAACCTAGGTTATGTGCAAACTACTTCAGCAGGTAGTAGAAAGAATGATGACCGTTTTGACTTTTTGAGTAAGTACGGATACAAAATGGATTCAACCGGAAAATGGTTCCTATCTGCCCTGTTTAATTTTCGTTCGCAATTTTTTGATGGCTACACGTATAATAACAATATAGGTTCGTTTGCATCCACTATTTTATCACCGGCTTATATTATTGTTTCTGCGGGTTTTGATTATAAACCCAATGATAAATTTTCTATGTTTATATCCCCACTAACTTCAAGAACTACACTGGTAACCAATAAATTTTTGTCTGATAAGGGTGCCTATGGGGTGCCGGTAGGTGAACATGCCCTGTATGAAGTGGGTGCTTTCGCTTCGTTTAATTATAATAACACTTTTTCGAAAAATATTGTGTATAAAGCTCGTTTAGACTTATTCTCTAATTACCTTACTAATCCGGGTAATGTAGACGTGTTTATGACGAATCAGTTGACCATGAAAATAGCTAAGAATTTTTCTGCAACGTATAGTTTAGACATGATTTATGATGATGATGTACGTTTATTCGGACCGAATAAAAATTCTCCCGGACTGCAGGTAAAAAGCCTTATAGGGTTGGGCTATATCAAGAGCCTGAATGTAAAGAAACGCCTAATAAGCAATACCCCTTAATTAAAAAGCTACCCGCCAGATTCAATTACGCGACTACCTGAATGGTATGTTTAATTTTATTGCAGAGATGCAATAATTCTGAGCGATCATTATGTACAATAGTAACATGCCCCATTTTTCTACCGGGTTTAGTATCATGCTTACCGTAGATGTGCACAAAACAGTGATCCATACCTAATACCTCCGATAGTCCGGCATAAATAGCTTTACCATCATATCCGGGAGCCCCAATAATATTAACCATGGCTGATGTGAGAATGGGATCAGTATTGCCAAGCGGATATTGCAACATTACCCGCCAAAGCATATCAAACTGACTACAATAATTGCCCTCGATGGTGTGATGGCCGCTGTTATGCACCCGGGGTGCTGTTTCATTTACCCAAACATCCTGCTGTTTATCAACCATCAATTCGATGGCAAATAAACCGGCACTATTAAAAGATTGTACCACCTTCATGGCGATTGCTTCTGCCTTCCAGTAAACTTCATCGGGCAAAATAGCGGGACTAATTTGATAATCCAACTGATTTAGGTAGGGATCAACAATCATTTCAACGGGTGGATAAATCACCATATCACCTTGTTCGTTTCTGGCCACCAGCATAGACAATTCACGGTGGATGTTGATTTTGTTTTCCAGAATGGAGGGTGCATCAAAGGCAAGTGAAAGGTCAGCCGAATCGTTCAACATTTGCACGCCCCGTCCATCATAACCTCCCTCACTTAATTTATGTACCGCAGGCAAACGATGCAGATGATCGGATAATTCAACAGCCTGATGAGTTACTACATAGCCTGGGGTAGGTATTTGATGAATTGTATAAAACTCTTTTTGGGCAATCTTGCTTTGGATAGTTTTTATCACCGAGGGATGTGGTATCACTCTTACTCCTTCGGAAGCCAGCTTTTCTAAAGCCGCCACATTTACCTTTTCAATCTCAATAGTAATAACATCCAAACCTCGCCCAAAAGCATATACCTGATCGAAATCGGTAATATCTCCCTGCACAAAATGATGGCATAAGTGGGCTGCAGAACAATTCGGAGTCTTTTCCATCACATAGGTTTCTACCGGATAATTGGCAGCAGCCTGCAATAACATCCTTCCCAATTGTCCACCCCCTAATATGCCAGCTTTTTGCATAAATACCTGTTTTACTGTATAAGTACTAAACTAAACCACGAAGATAATCCCTTGTTAATAAAATCACTGATTCCTATTCCTTTTCAACCTATTAAAGATATAAAATATCTTATTGCACTATTTTTTAATAATATTTTATCAAACGAATCGTTGTAACATTTGTAATTTTACCTCGATGAAGCGCTTTGGGCAACTCATATTCCTTATCCTACTATCCCATTTTGGCAATGCCCAAAGTTCTGCCATGCTTACTTCTCATCTTTCAACAAATGGATTTGCAACATATAACAACCGGGAAGAGATATTAAAAAAGGAATTTGCTACTAAAAACCTCTCTTGGCCCGCCCGCCAATTGTATATCAGAAGTTTCAAATACGATAGTCAATTAGAAGTATGGGTTCGAAATAATCCAACTGAGCCATTTCAATTATTTAAAATCTATAAAGTATGTACCCTTTCGGGAGCTTTAGGCCCGAAAAGATTTGAAAATGATTACCAGGTTCCGGAAGGCTTCTATCACATTAATCAATTTCGTCCGCGAAGTGAATTTCATATGGCATTAGGCATTAATTATCCCAATGCATCCGATGGGTTACTCAGCGACTCGGTAAAGCCTGGTGGGGGAATTTTTATCCATGGGAGTTGCGTAACCACTGGGTGCATACCCATTAAGGATGAACCTATGGAGGAAGTATATCTGTTGGCAGCGCAGGCGAGAGATTTAGGGCAAGATTTTATCCCCGTTCATATTTTCCCCATTCGCTACCATACCTCACGAAGTGAACAATATATGGCCAAAACAACCCGGGATAATTTTGAATATCATCGCTTCTCCGCCCGGCTACAACAGGCATTCGATTACTTCGAAAAACACCGAAAACTCCCTTTGATTGGCATAAATCCAAAAGGGGAATACGTATTTTATTAGCCTGACTATCTTTTATCCTATTCCTCTTCCCACTCTTGCAAGGTTTCTATACCTTTAGGTTGGTTTATGAGCATCTTATTTGTTAGCAACATTCGATTTTCACCATGAAAGAGCCAATCATCCGGGTTACAGAACTTTATAAAAAATACGACAATTTTGAAGCCGTTCGTGGTATAAGTTTTGATGTTATGGAGGGAGAAATTTTTGGTCTCCTAGGCCCAAATGGAGCCGGAAAATCTACCACCCTCGAAATAATAGAAACCCTGCGAACAAAAACTTCGGGTAAGGTAATGGTAAAGGGTTTTGACCTAGATACCCAACCCAACGACATCAAAAAAATAATTGGTGTGCAATTACAAACCTCCGGATTCTATCCTTTGCTAAATCTAGTAGAATTAATCAATCTTTTTGCCGGTTTATATAATCAAACTGTTGATCCATTGGCATTATTGGATAAAGTAAATCTTAGAGATAAAAGCAAGGCAAAATATAAAGAATTGAGTGGTGGTCAGAAACAACGTTTTTCCATTGCTACCACCCTTATCAATCAACCTCAGATAATTTTTCTCGACGAGCCTACTACTGGATTAGATCCGCAGGCCCGCAGAAATCTTTGGGAGTTAATCAGGGAAATACGCAACCAGGGTACTACGGTTATTATCACCACCCATTATATGGATGAAGCAGAAGTTTTGTGCGACCGAGTAGCCATTATTGATCAGGGAAAAATAATTGCATTAAATCGTCCCGGGGAATTGATTGACCAACTGGTTGAATCAGGATTTGAAAAGCCAGGTGAAGTAAAGAAAGCTAACCTGGAAGATGTATTTATTCACTTAACAGGGCATGTATTACGAGAAAACTAAACATACTTTTTATGTCAGACGAGTTAAAGTATCCTATAGGAAAATTTACGCCACAACCATTTGATGCTGCTGCTCTAGCGCAATATATCCTGGATATTGAACAGCTTCCCGAAAACCTGGAAGTAGCCTTACTAAATTTGGATGCAGCACAAATCCAAACACCCTACCGGGAAGGAGGTTGGTCGGTTCATCAGTTGGTACATCATATTGCGGATAGCCATATGAATGCCTTTATCCGCGTAAAACTTGCCTTAACGGAAGAAAATGCTACTTTAAAAGCCTATGATGAAAATGCCTGGAGTGTTTTGGGAGATGTAACAGAGGTGCCTGTAAATGTATCTGTAACCTTATTACATGCTCTACACCTAAGATGGGTAACCCTCTTAAAAAGTTTATCAGCCGATCAACTCAACCGTTCAATCCATCATCCCGTAAGTGGAAGAGATATGAGTGTTTGGTTTTTAATTAGCTTGTATGCCTGGCATGGTAAGCACCACGTTGCCCATATTACTGCTTTAAGAAATAGAAACAACTGGTAATGGAAAGAGACCTTACCTGGAAAAAACTGGATTCGTACTACTTGTATCAAAAAAATTGGCTCAATATTCGGGTTGATACCTGCGAAAAACCGGATGGACAGATCGTTTCTCCCTACTATGTGTATGAGTTTTCTGATTGGGTAAGTGCTGTAGCCATTACCAAAAATAATCAGATTGTGCTAGAAAGACAATATCGCCATGCCCTGCAACATACTGGGCTCGAATTACCGGGAGGATGTGTAGACGACACCGATACCGATAAAGAAATGGCCATTGCCCGTGAGTTACTGGAAGAAACGGGGTATAGGTTTGATAAGTACGAATTTCTCGGAGTATCTTCCTCCAATCCATCTACCAACAGCAATTTGATGTACATGTATTTAGCTACCGGAGGTGAAAAAATACAGGAACCTATGTTAGATCCGGGTGAAGACATAGAAGTTCAACTGGTTTCGATGGATGAGTTTTTGCAATTGTTTAGAAATAATGCGTTTATTCAATCCATGCATGTGCATACCATAGTGAAAGCACTGGAAAAACTAGGAAATATACATTATTGATCCGTAGTATAAATAGCATCCAGTTCACCTACCAGAAATACACTACCGCAAATTACAATCAGATCATCTTTTGCTGCTTTAGATAGTGCGTGGTGCAAAGCATCATTCACATCAGGAATCACTTCTCCAGTTAATTGATGCTTTTGTGCCATTTGTTGTAATTCTTTTGCCGGCATGGCCCGTGGAATTCGTGCTTGCGCAAAAATATACATAGCTTCTTTGGGCAATTGAGCTAGTGCGCTGTTTACATCTTTATCTTTTACCATGCCAATAATTAACCATAGTCGGTGATAAGCAGTGAACTGCAATTGCTGCACCAATTGGCGGATACCATCTTCATTATGAGCAACATCCGCAATAACCCGGGGAGCAACTTGTAAAGTCTCCCATCTTCCATGTAAACCGGTGCTAGTAACAACCTGCTGCAGAGCTTGTTCAATATGTTTGGAACGGATAGTCCAACCCTTTTGCTGCATTATTCGAACTGTAGATAAAACACATAGCAGATTGTATTGCTGATAAATACCAGGAAGGTCTAAATGATAGTGAAACGAATTTCCGGTTGCCACTTCTTTAACCCGGATACCTAAAAGATTTCCGAGTGTAACATCTGTTATTTCCCATGCCTGCTCTGCTAGGTGAAAGAAAGAAGCAACGTTGCTGCCGGTTACCTGCAGCACCACATGTTTAAAAAGCGGATAGAGGGTCGGATGCATTTTTCCAATTACAACTGGTACATCTTTTTTAATGATGCCTGCTTTTTCGAGCGCAATGGCTTCAGGCGTATCTCCCAATAGATGCATATGATCCATCCCAATACTAGTAATTACACTTACTAAAGGATGAATCACATTGGTACTATCTAATCTGCCACCCAAACCAGTTTCAATAATGGCTATATCAACCGCTTCTTGCTTGAAGTATTCAAACGCCATGGCAACCGTAATTTCAAAAAAAGATGGCTCAATCGATTCAATGGAGGGCTGAATCTTTTGGGTGAAATCTACTATAAATTGCTTCGAACAGGGAACTCCATTTACGCGAATCCGTTCTCTAAAATCTTTTAGGTGCGGAGATGTATATAAACCTGTTTTGTAGCCAGCTTGTTGAAATATGGCTGCCAACATATGACTAACCGAACCTTTACCATTGGTGCCGGCTATATGTATCGTTTGAATTGAGTTTTGTGGATTGTTTACTGCTGCACAAAGCGCCACCGTATTACTTAAATCTGCCTTATACGCTGCCGCACCAATGCGACTGAACATGGGCAGTTTTTCGTATAAATAGGTAAGCGTTTCAGAATAGTTCATATACCGATATGAGTATGCAAGTTAGCCAATCCCATTATAATCAAGAAGAATAGGCTACTTGAATTAGTTTACCGGCTGACCGTAAAATAGGGAGAAAAAACATCGTATCCGAATCGAAGTAGGGTAAGAAAAATTACCATCAAAAAAAGTTTCCGGATAAATTGATTCCCTTTTGCTAATGCCATCTTTGCTCCAAAAAATCCACCCAAGCCATTAGATACCGACATGGGTATAGCCACCGACCAGAGTATAGAGCCTTTTAGAACAAATAATACGATAGATCCCAGGTTAGTACATAAATTGACTACTTTAGCGTGGGCACCAGCACGCAAAAAATCCATACCCAGTATTGATATAAATGCCAAAACCAAAAAACTTCCGGCGCCAGGACCAATAAATCCATCATAAAAGCCCAGAATACAACATATCAATAATTTAGATAGTCGGCTAGGAGGTGCAGCAGAAGTATTTTTTGTTAGCTGTCCCCAGTTCTTTTGGGAATACGTAAAAATGGCTACCCCAATTAATACGATTAGAATGATGGGTTTCATCCATCGGTTACCAATTACGCTCAGCAATTCTGATCCGGCAAATGCCGAAATAAAAGCAATCACGCACATCCACCACATATCTTTCCATTGGATAGCCACCTGCTTAACGTATTGAAATACGGCCATGGATGTTCCGGTAAATGCAGGAATTTTTAAACTCCCTATAACCGAGGCTACCGGAAATTGCGGCAGTAAAATTAAACTGGCAGGGGTTTGTATCAAACCACCCCCACCTGCAATCGCATCTACCCAACCCGCCAAAAAAGCAAATAAACATAACAATACTAATGTATACATTGATATTTCCATAGGATAAGGTAGCTATGTTAAAAAGGGAATAAGTTTCTTAAGGCGGCTAGGTTGAATATTTGCCAGAATGAGACCTACAGTTACCCAAATTCCACTAATCCAATGTTGGGGGGTTAATTTTTCACCCAAAAACATAACCGCTTCCCAAGAACTAACAATTGGAATGAGATTTCCAAACAACACGGTTCTTCCAATGCCAATTTTTTCCATTGAAGCATTCCAGCATAAAAAGGAAATAACCGAAGTGCCAGCACCGAGATAAAGAATGGTACTCAATAAAATGGGGGTATATACAATTGCAGGTGCTTGCTTGCTTTCTATTATCCAAGCCGGCAATAAAAACAAGGTGCCAGCTGCAAAAACGGAAAATAAATAGGCATAGGGAGAAATGGCGGGAGACTTTTTACGAAATAGTATATTGTAAACTGCAAAACAAAAAGCGCCTCCCAGTACCCAAATATCTCCTTTCGAAAAATGAAAATTGCGCAAGTTAAGCCAACTACCTCCGGATAATAGCCAAAGAATACCGGTTATACAAAAAAGCATACCGATAATTCGTAACCTACCGGGCTTTTCTTTCAAAAAGAAATAGGCCATTACTGTGCTCATGATAGGAGAGGATGTAGTACCAATTAAGGCCATATTTATGGCAGTGGTATAATGCCCCGCTACATACACAAGCGTGTTAAACAGGGTAATGCCAAAAAGCGCAGCAAAAAGCAAGTTGGGAAGATGTAAACGAATTATGGGAAACTGGGCCCTGAATTGTTTAAAGGCAATGGGAAATAATATAACAGTGGCTACCGACCAGCGAAAGAAGGCAAGGGAAATGGGAGAGATTTGCGCACTAACGCCCCTTGCAATAACAAAATTACCACCCCAAACAATAACGGCAATCAATGCCAGTAGTATTCCGGTTATATCTTGATGTAAGTGAGATGGTGATGTAGGTTGATTCACAGCATTATGGATTTACCCTTCCACCGGCAAAATCTATTTCAAAATTCCCTTTAATTCGTTCGAGGGATGGATTAAAATAGCCAAACTTAAGTGATGGAAATTCTTGCTGTATTTCACGCATCAGTGTTTGTACGCCAATTATATTGCCCGTATCTGCAATATTCATTTTGCCGAGGTACCAGTCAGGATCTATATTAAAATTTCTCCATTGAATCATGCGCAAACCTGTATCCAAAATAAACTTACGTAGGGCCTCATATTCTTCCTCGGTATCGGTAACTCCTGGAAATACAAAATAATTGATACTCGACCATCCCCCTGCATCCCTTACAACTTGTAGACTGTGTCTAATATCCTCAAACGTATAATTATTAGGCCGATAATATTTTTCGTATATATGTTTTTGCACCGAATTCGTACTTACCCGAATACTATTTAATCCTGCTGCGCATAAAACATTAACCGCATCAGGGTTACTGCCATTTGTATTAATATTTATACTGCCCCGGGTTGTATGCTTGCGTATTTCAATAATGGCATCCCGGATAGTTTCCCACATCAATAGTGGCTCTCCCTCGCATCCCTGACCAAAACTGATAATCGGAAAAGGGGCCTGCATCAGATGAGGTACCGTAAATTCAACAATTTCCTCCACGGTAGGTTTAAAAGTAAGACGGTCTTGCGTGCTAACTATCGTTTCTTCCACCGGCTGAAAAGAAATACAACCGATACAATTGGCATTACAGGCGGGAGAGGAGGGTACCGGACATTCCCATCTTCCGAGTGATAAATTTCTGGCTGCGGGGCAGTGATAGGTATTGCAGCAGTTATTCATCAGGTGCTGCACCAATCGGTTATTTGGGTAAGCGTTCAGCATTCGATGAACTCCACCCATAATTGCCTCCGCATCGTATCCCGCAGCTTCCTGGCGAATGTCTTTCTCTATTCGGGTGGCAGTAACATAGGTGGTTTGATTTTTCCATCCTGCTGCAGTATAACAAAATAAGGGAAGGGTAGGGGCATCCTGGGCTGTTTCATAGGCAGCCAAAAATAATCCGGTATAGGCTGGTGGAATAAATGCAGCCACTGCCCAGCCCTTATCGCATAGGCGCATACTACCATCTTTCACATCAATGCCAATCCCCCTTCTACCCGGTAATTCGTATAAATTACCGCCCTCCGGTAAAACAATCCAGCTGCTATCTTCTACGGGATGCGCATCCCACCCGGAGCGACCAATGGCATATAAAGTTTCATCTTCATAAATATTTCCATTGCCATCCGAATATAAAAGAAAGGGGGAAAGAGATGATTGCATGCTGCAAAAGTAAAGGATATCCGCTAAATCCGAATTCGGTGGGCACTAATGAAATTTACATTAGAAATTGCCGGCAATACTGATTTACGGCTGCCTCGTCTTCGGGAGTAATGCTATTGGCTAATTCCTTTTGAAAAACTTTGTTGTTTTTGTAGTCTATAGTTACTAAACCATCCTTCACAATAAGATGCTGTACATTATTCCACTCGTGAAATTTTTGGGGAAAATGATTAAAAGTAATACCGGAGGAATCGATTCCAATTTCAATGGGAATATGCGATTGCTTTTCAAAAATAGCGGCCACCATATATACGAGGCCAATGAAAAATCCATTTGGAATCTGAAACCAACACAAACCAGCTACTGCAATTGGCCACATCAGCCGCGGAAAACCATTCTCCGATTTTCGTTTCAATTTAAAAAACAAGGTGATAAGTAAAAGAATAATCAGCAACATGAGTGCTATTCTGTTGGGGGATAAGTTAGTAACAGTATATATTACAGCCGTTACAAAAGTGATACCGATAAGCACAAGGCTAATAAAATGAGCCGCTCTTCGCTCTTTATTTGCCAAAACCAACACAAATGGATATTCTGGTTGCATAGAAATCAGGAATGATTATTAACCATAATATTACATAATCTCCATAATATTCTGGCACCTACATTGCTATCCCATTCTGTTTGCCCGATACTTACTTCTACCAAATCGAAACCAATTAATTTTTTGCCAGATTGGGTAATTCTTTTAATCAGGTAAATAACTTCCTCAAATTCAAAACCTCCTGGAACGGGAGTTCCGGTATTAGGGCAATATTTTCTGTCTAACCCATCCACATCAAAACTTAGATAAACCTGTTGAGGTAGATGTTGGATAATTTCTTCTACAATTGATTTCCAGGTTTCTCCTTCAAATTGTCGCTGCTGGATTGCCTGATCTAAATATGTAATAATTCTATAATTGCTGTTACAGATTTTCTGCCATTCCTCTTCTGAATAATCCCGAATACCTGCCTGAACCAATTTAGTTATGGCTGGAATTTCATGCAGGGCATTATGCATTACAGAGGCATGGGAATACTGAAAACCTTCATATCCATTGCGCAAATCGCAGTGAGCATCTATTTGTAAAACCCCAAATTCTCCATACACTTCTGCCAGTGCCTTCATATAGCCCAATGGTGTGCTATGATCACCCCCCAATAAACCTACCAACTTACCTTTCTTTAATAATTCCTTGGTTTGGTTATATACCCATTCATTCATCATCAGATTGCCTTCATTAATTTCCTTTAGGCTTTTGCACATGAATTTATTTTGTTCTACTTCATCCCCTTTTGAAATATAGTTGATATATAATTCCGCCTCTTTACGCAGATAATCACTTTTCAGCAGCAACTTTTTATCTACGTCCTTCATAAAAAAACCCTTGCGCCATCCATAGTTACCATCCACATCAAAAATATCCACCTGTTTACTGGCTTTAAAAATATGCTCAGCAGCACGGGAGGTTCCGGCACCATAACTTACAGTTACTTCCCAGGGAACCGGCAAAATAATTAAGCGGGCTTCCTCTTCGGAAAATGGTAAACCAAAAATGTTGTTTTGGGCATTCCCCACAGCGTTGGGGTTAAACTGAGAATAGTCAGACATAGTAGATGATATACAAAAATCAGTGGCACAAAGTTAACAGGTTTGCAGAATACAAACCCATACAAATTTTACGCCCTTTACTTATAAAAATTACAGCAGAAATTTAGCTAAAAAGCAATATCTACACAAAAAACCTCCACAAAAAGTAAAAAAATGTTCCCTTAGGTGGAAAATATCTATCCAACGTAGCTATTCCCATCAAATACCCGAATTTGAAGTAACTTTGCAAAATAATTTTTGACCATGAAGAAAACGAGCATTGCACTACTAGTATTGATAGCAGCAGCTATTGTTATTTTGATTAGTTATACCGGTGATTTAACTACTTATGAAACGATTGCCTCCGCCAAAGAAAAACCGGGAAAGTTCGTTAACCTGATAGCGAAAATCAACCCTGCCTATCCAATGGAATATGATGCTGTTAAAAACCCAAATTACCTGAGTTTTGTAGCCGTGGATTCACTGGGTAACAGCATAAAAGTAGTGTATCATAACAATAAGCCGCAAGACATGGAAAAAAGTGAGCGACTGGTATTAAAAGGTAAAGTGCAGGGCGATTATTTTGATTGCAAGGATATTTTAATGAAATGTCCTTCTAAATATAAAGATGCCCCCAATAATCAGACGGTTTCTACAAATCTTTAATCGCTTACCAATCGTTTCATTACGCAAAGAAACTTTTTCATGAATTATATAGGCGAACACCTGTTACCCGGACAAATTGGTCACTTTTTTTCGTTGTTGTTTTTAGTGAGTGCAGGCGTTGCCACGATTGCATTCTTTATGGGATCCGGCAAATCCGCACATTCAGCCGAATCGGCCAGTTGGCAATCATTGGCACGCAAAGCATTTTTAGTTGAAACAGTAAGTGTATTAGCGCTTTTTGGAACCCTGTATTATATCATTTCGCATCACTATTTCGAATACAAATACGCTTTTAACCATAGTGATAAGGGGTTACAGCTTGAATATTTGTTAAGCTGTTTTTGGGAAGGGCAGGAGGGTAGTTTTATGCTATGGTCTTTTTGGCATTGTGTTTTAGGCTGGTTTTTTATTCGCAAAAAATCTATTTGGGAAAACGGCGTACTGGGCGTAATTAACCTGGCACAATTTTGTTTGGCTTCTATGTTAATCGGCCTCTATTTTTTTGGGGCCAAAGTGGGTAGTAGCCCTTTTATTTTACTCCGCCTAGATACAGAAGCCCCTATCTTTCGCAATCCAAATTACCTGCAGCTATTGGGAGATGGAAAGGGTTTGAATACTTTATTGCAGAACTATTGGATGGTAATCCATCCCCCAATTTTGTTCTTAGGCTTTGCTTCTACCATCGTACCATTTGCGCTAGCGGTTGCCGGATTAATAAAAAACCGACATGAATGGACTGGTACCGCACTATCTTGGACTGGTTTTTCGGCCGCGATACTGGGGTTAGGGGTAATGATGGGGGCTGCCTGGGCATATGAAAGTTTATCATTTGGCGGCTATTGGGCCTGGGATCCGGTTGAAAATGCTTCACTAGTACCTTGGCTAACCTTGGTAGCAGGTTTACATACCAATTTGATTTATAAAAATAGTGGCTACTCACTACGACCCACCTATTTTTTTTACATTATTAGTTTTTGTTTGATTTTATATTCTACTTTTCTTACCCGCAGTGGTATTTTAGGCGATACATCGGTACATGCTTTTACCGATTTAGAAATGAATACCCAATTACTGCTTTTTTTGTTTGTTTTTTTAATTCCTGCCATTGTATTATATGCAGTACGCTACCGCGAAATTCCATCCATCGCTAAGGAAGAAGATAGCTATAGCAGGGAGTTCTGGCTATTTATTGGCTCTTTAGTTTTATTTCTGGCTGGATTAGTAATTATTGCCAAAACATCGGTACCTGTTTTTAATAAGGTATTTGGAACCAAAATTGCCCCTCCGGAAGACACGGAATATGCCTACAATCAGATTCAAATTTTTGTAGCCATCGTTATAGGAATTTTATCGGCCGTTACTCAATATCTGAAGTACAAAACCACGTCACGAGCTTATTTAGGTAAGCATATCTGGATGCCTACTTTAGTAGCCGTAATTATTAGCTTACTGATAAGTTGGTTAGGGGATATTCAATACACAAAAAAGGGGATAGGATTCTTATGGGCCATACATGTGGCCATTTTCGCTGGCGTATATTCTGTAGTGGCGAATAGTTCGTATATATGGCTGGTGCTGAAAGGTAAGGTAAAAGCAGCAGGTGCCTCGGTGGCGCATGTTGGGTTTGCACTCATGCTGGTTGGAATACTCATTTCTTCTTCTAAAAAAAATGTACTCAGCTGGAACACCACCGGCATTACGCCGCTTAGTGCTAATAGTAAGGGAAGTGCAGCAGGCGACCCGGCCGAAAATATCACCCTTTTTAAAGGACTAAAAACGGATATGGGTAAATTTTGGGTTACCTATCAGGGTGATAGTATAAATCCACTTGACAGAAAACGATACTTTGATATTCAATTTTTAGACAAACAGGGGAAAGAGCGTTTTAGCCTATATCCCGATGTTATCAAACAGAATAAGGGTGGGGAAGGGTTTGCGGCTAATCCGGCAGCCAAACATTATTGGAATAAAGACATTTTCGCGTATATCACTTCTTTTCAGGAGAATGATGCATCGGATACCAGTACTTTTCAACCCCGAACCATTAAAGTGGGGGATACTTTATTTTATAATTCTGGCTGGATGCGATTAGACTCGGTAAGTGTTAATCCGGCTAGCAAAAAATTGCTGTATGCCAATGATGAAACGGCTGTATTTCTGAATCTAACTCTGGAAGCAAAAAATGGCAGTCGATATCCGGCACATCCCGGAATGGCATTAAAGGGTAATCAATGGCGACCGATTGTAGATACGGTGGTAGCTCAGAGTGTGGCAATTACTTTTAACCGGGTGGTAGATGAAAAAAAGGGATTATTAGAAATTGGGGTAAAGCAAAGTGCTGCCATTACCAGTTTACTCACTTTAAAAGTATATGAATTTCCGATGATTAACTTATTGTGGCTGGGAACTATACTGATGGTTATTGGGTTTTTTCTTTCGGTTTGGCAGCGAATTCGCTTTGGAAAAAACGGTAGTTCTACCCTTTCTTAACTATTTTTTTAGGTTACCTTTACCACAGAGGCAGCATTAATTATACAAAACCTGTCATCTGATATATGCTTACGTTTTACCGTACCATAGTTTCTCTGGCCATTCTTATGCTATCGGTTGTTGCTAGTGAACGGGCACAGGCACAAACTGGTAGTTTAGATACGATTCGGGTTTATGCAATAGTTTCTGCTACGGGAGACACCATTCCTTTCGGCGTTTTGCCACCGGTATTTGTTTATACCAAATTAACTGCACAGCAACGGAAATATTGGGCTGAGTGGACGCGCCTGCGAAATGCCGTATATGTTACCTATCCCTATGCAATGGCTGCAAGTAGAATCATGAATGATATCAATGCAAAATTGGTGAATGTAACCAGTAAGAAAGAGAGAAGACAAATCATTCATTCCCGGGAAAAAGAGTTAAAGAAAGAATTTACAGATAAGCTAACCCAGTTATCGGTATACCAAGGGAAGATTTTAATGAAACTGATAAACCGGCAAACCGGAAACAATTGCTACGAAATTATTGATGAGTATAAAGGTTTTATGACGGCTGCTTTTTGGCAGGGGGTTGCTTTTGTATTTGGAAGTAATCTGAAACAAGCGTACGACCCTGCGGGTAAAGACCGTGATATAGAATCGATTGTGCGGGATGTGCAGAGAATGTATGGGTATAGTGGATAAGCTTATCCCTGTAAATATGCTATAAATTCAGTTCTGGAAATCATACGGGCTCCTAACGAGGAAAGATGGTCGGAGTAAACCTGGCAGTCGATTAATTCTACGCCCAATTTTTTTAATTCACCCACATATTGAATAAATGCATATTTGCTGGCATTACTAACCCGGCTAAACATACTCTCGCCACAGAATACTTTTCCGATGCGAATGCCATATAATCCGCCCACCAACTCATTTTTTTGCCATACCTCAGCACTATGGGCCCAACCCATTTGATGTAGGGTATATAATGATTCCATTAATCTCGGGTTCAGCCAGGTACCTTCTTGTGCTGGTCGGGGAGAAACGCTACACTGTTGTAGAACTTCCCGGAAAGCCTGGTTAATTGAAAAGGAAAAGGGAGGTTTTTTGCAGATTTGCTGCATGCTTTTACTCACTTTCAGTTCATCTGGAAATAGAACAAAACGAGGATCAGGGCTCCACCAAAGAGGGAGATCATCGTTATACCAAGGAAAGATACCCTTTTGATAGGCCAATAACAGGCGGGCAGCCTCCAGATCGCCGCCAATGGCCAATAAACCGTCATCCATTGCATCAGAAACCGGTGGAAACCAATGCGCATCGGAGAGGATATGTAAGGGCATGTGGTAAAGTAAAAAAGTAAGGGTATGGTTATTCGGCAGAATCAATGGTAGCCCCTATACCACGGTCGGTAATGGCATCACACATAGGTTTGAGGATTTCGTAGGGGCCGTTTTTTACAGCATATTTTCCTCGGGAATGTATCAGCCAGGCACATTGTTCGGCTTGTTCATGTTCATGACCACATACTTCAATTAAGGTTTCGATAACCCACTCGAACGTATTTACTTCATCATTCCAAACTATCAGATGGTAACCTTGGGTAGCTTCTACTACCAGCTCAGTTTCAGATGCTTCTAAGGGATTATATGCTGGCATAGAAAATAGTATGGCACAAAATTAACGCTTAGCCTTGAAAAACACCTTTTACATTCGCCCCACAAACCAAAATTTCTCCCCCCAAAGCCCGCCAGAGGCTGGCGACACCTCACTAACCCGCACTCAACAAAAATCAGCAACCCAATAAAGAAACCAAACTCGCCAGAGGCTGGCGACACCTCACTAACCCGCACTCAACAAAAATCAGCAACCCA
>JBBAJQ010000011.1:25867-66936 GCA_040403945.1 Sediminibacterium sp. | reverse complement strand
ATAAGCAAAAAGGAACGGGTGGTGCTCGTAAGGGTAATATCCGTAACCCATTATATAAGGGGGGTGGTACGATATTCGGACCTAAGCCGCATGATTATGCCTTTAAATTAAACCGTAAAGTGAAGGATCTGGCAAAAATGTCGGCGCTAAGTTATAAGGCTAAGGAAAATGCTGTATTCGTTATAGAAGATGTTCAGATGGAAGTTCCTAAAACGAAATCAGTAGTTGCTATTCTTGAAAATCTGAATATCGCTCATAAGAAAACATTGGTGGTATTACCTGAATACAATGATACCCTTTACCTGAGCACCCGTAATATTCCAAATGTAGGCAGTACACTGCTTTCAGATGTGAATACCTACGAATTGATGAATGCTGATGTGCTCTTATTAACAGAGAATACGGCTAAAATCTTTACTGAAGAGGTTGCTTAATTAACAACGTAACAAAATCATCCAACATGAAACTGACTGAAGTACTTATAAAACCAATTTTAACGGAGAAAGCTAACTCCCAGCAGGAAAAACTGCGTCGGTATGCTTTTAAAGTAGACAGAAGAGCTAATAAATTGGAGATTAAAAAAGCAATTGAGCAATTCTATGGCGTGAATGTGGTAGATGTTAATACGGCAGTTGTTCCCGGTAAAAACAAAACCCGCTATACAAAGGCAGGTTTTATTCAGGGTATGAAGGGCGCTTACAAGAAAGCACTGGTTACTGTAGCTGAAGGGGAAACTATTGATTTATACGCAAATATTTAATAAATAGGCGCTCCCGGCCTTACTGGGAAAGTATGGTGTTCAACTACCGCGAAAGTTGATTGATAAAACGCAAAAGCGAAGGAAAACAAAAAACAAATGGCACTTAAAAAGTACAAACCGATTACTGCAGGAACCCGTTGGAAAATCGGCAATGCCTACGCAGAAATCACTACGAATCAGCCAGAGAAGAGTCTGCTAGAACCTCAAAAGAATACCGCCGGAAGAAACTTCCAGGGTCGTCGCGTTTCCCGTTATATGGGAGGCGGGCATAAACAACATTATCGTATTATCGACTTTAAACGTAACAAGCGTGATATGTCTGCTACGGTTTTATCAGTGGAATACGATCCGAACAGAACTGCCTTTATTGCATTACTTCAATATACCGATGGAGAAAAACGCTATATCATTGCTCCCCAGGGAATCCAGGTGGGTGCTACTGTTATTGCCGGTGATGAGGTGGCTCCCGAAATTGGAAATGCTTTATTGATGAAGAATATGCCATTGGGTACTATTATTCATAATATCGAATTGCAGCCTGGTCAGGGTGGTAAAATGGTTAGAAGCGCAGGATCCTCTGCACAGCTTGCCAATAAGGAAGAAACTTATGCGGTGTTGAAAATGCCTTCTGGCGAACTTCGCAAAGTATTGATTAATTGCTATGCAACGGTTGGTGTAGTTTCTAATAGCGACCACAATCTGGAAACAGCGGGCAAAGCTGGTAAAAATCGCTGGAAGGGTATTAGACCTCGTGTTAGAGGGGTTGCTATGAACCCGGTTGATCACCCAATGGGTGGTGGTGAGGGTAAGGCCTCGGGAGGTCACCCAAGAAGCAGAAACGGAAAATATGCAAAAGGTGAAAAAACACGTACCAAAGGAAAAGGCAGTGATAAACTGATTATCCAGCGGAGAGATGGTAAAAAAATAGCTAAATAATTCATTCAATAAATTAACGCATTCATTATGGGTCGTTCGATAAAAAAAGGTCCTTACGTTGATGCCAATCTTGAAGGTAAAGTAATTTCCATGACGGATGGCAGAAGCAAGAAAGGGGTTATCAAAACCTGGAGCCGCCGCAGTACAATTACACCAGATTTTGTTGGCCACACATTCGCAGTGCACAACGGGAACAAGTTTATCCCCGTTTACGTTACTGAGTTTATGGTGGGTCACAAGCTCGGTGAATTTGCACCTACCCGTAACTTCAGAGGTCATGCCGGTACTAAAAAATAATTAAATCGAAAGTAGAAGGAAAATAATCATCCTGAAACTGACTATAAATTTAAAATTACATGGAAGCAGTAGCAAAACTGAATAATTACCCAACCGGACCGCGTAAGATGCGCCTTCTGGCCGATGTGATTCGTGGAATGGACGTTGAAAAAGCCTTGGCTATTTTGGAACATCATCCACAACACAATGCAGTTCCTTTGGCCAAATTGTTGAAGAGTGCCATCAACAATTGGGAGCAAAAAAATAGTGGTATCAGTGCAGCTGATAGCAGTTTGGTTGTAAAAACCGTTTTTGTAGACGGCGGTCGTACCCTTAAAAGAATGCGTCCCGCACCACAAGGGCGTGGATACCGGGTTCGTAAGCGCAGTAATCATGTAACCTTAATTGTAGATTCTAACAACTAATACGTAAAACGTTTATATGGGTCAAAAAGCAAATCCAATTGGTAACAGGTTAGGTATCATCCGTGGATGGGACAGTAACTGGTATGGTAGTAAAAAAGATTACGCCCACAATGTAATCGAAGATCATAAAATCCGTACTTACCTGAATGCCCGTATCAATAAAGGCGGTATTGCCAAAATTGTTATTGAGCGAACGCTGGGTAAATTGATAGTTACCATTCATACTTCCAAGCCAGGTATCATAATTGGTAAGGGGGGTAATGAAGTGGATCGCATCAAAGAGGAATTAAAAAACCTCACCAGCAATCAGGATGTGCAAATCAATATCCTTGAAATCCGTCGTCCTGAGTTGGATGCTATTATAGTGGGAGATACGATTGCTCGTCAAATTGAAAATCGTATCAACTTTAAAAGAGCTATCAAAATGTCTATTGCTTCCACTTTACGGATGGGTGCAGAAGGTATTAAAGTAAAAGTAAGTGGTCGTTTAGGCGGCTCTGAAATTGCCCGTAGCGAAGAATTTAAGCAGGGACGCGTTCCATTGCATACTTACCGGATGGATATTGATTATGCCAGCGTGTTTGCACAAACCGTTTATGGAAAAATCGGTATTAAAGTTTGGATTTGTAAAGGGGAAGTACTCGGAAAGCGTGAGTTGAATCCAAATTTTGTTGGCGGTAAAAATGATATGAGTGATAGAAGAGATCGGGCTGATGATCGCGGCGACCGCAGAGGTGGTGGCGACAGAAGAGACGATCGCAGAGGTGGTGGTGGAGAAAGAGGTGGAAGAACAGGTGGTGGCGCTAATCGCAGATAAGAGTAGAGCCTACAAGAATTAGACGAACGTTATTTAAGAAATACAAACAGTAATACATGTTACAACCTAAAAGAAGCAAGCACCGGAAGCAGCAAAAGGGTCGGATTCGTGAAGTTGCCAAACGCGGAACCTCTATATCTTTTGGTTCATTCGCACTGAAAGCCCTGGAGCCTATCTGGCTAACCAACCGTCAGATCGAATCTGCCCGTCAGGCAATGACCCGTGCTATGAAAAGAGAAGGAAATGTATGGATTCGTATATTCCCTGATAAAATCATTACCCGTAAACCTGCGGAAGTGCGTATGGGTAAGGGTAAGGGTAATCCGGAATTCTGGGCTGCTGTTGTTGAGCCAGGACGTATCATTTTCGAATGCGATGGTGTTACCATGGAAACCGCTAAGGAAGCCATGAAATTAGCTGCGCAAAAATTACCTATTGCTACCAAATTTATCATCAGAAGAGATTTGCAGGCATAAACCTAATAAAAAAGTTTACCCATGGCTACAAAACAAACATATGCATTTAATAAGTCGCTCAAAGAAATGAATGCGGCCGACCTTTCTGCAAAAATTCAGGATGATCAACTGAGATTGAAGAAGTTAGAATTTGCACATGCAATTTCTCCATTGGAAAATCCAATGAACATCCGAGTACTCCGCCGGGATATTGCTCGGTTAAAAACTGAATTGAAGAATAAAGAAATGGGCATCTAAACCATAAATCAAGAACAATGGCTGAAAGAAATTTACGCAAAACAAGAACGGGTGTTGTAACCAGTGATAAAATGGATAAAACCATCACCGTTGCTGTAGAAAGGAAAGTAAAACACCCTATCTATGGAAAGTTCGTTAAAAAAACTACTAAGTTCCATGCCCACGATGAAAAAAGTGAGTGCACAATTGGCGACGTAGTAAAAATTATGGAAACCAGACCGCTGAGCAAAACAAAGCGCTGGAGACTGGTAGAGATTGTAGAAAAAGCGAAATAATTAAGTGCTCAGTAGTACAAAGCAGTAACAGCCGGGTATACTTTTTACTACTATCAAATTTCAAACAGAATAACAATGATTCAGCAAGAAAGCAGATTAAATGTAGCCGATAACAGTGGTGCCAAAGAAGTACTCTGTATCCGAGTGCTGGGAAACAGTGGTCAAGATTATGCCAAAATCGGCGACAAAATAGTTGTTACCGTTAAAGACGCTATCCCTGCAGGTGGTATCAAAAAAGGAACGGTTTCTAAAGCGGTAATCGTTAGAACCAAAAATAAGCTTCGCCGAAAGGATGGATCTTACATTCGCTTTGATGATAATGCGGTGGTACTATTGAATAACTCGGATGAACCAAGGGGTACCCGTATATTCGGACCAGTTGCCCGTGAATTGCGTGATAAAGGATATATGAAGATTATTTCACTGGCTCCTGAAGTATTATAATAAAGTAACTGTTAATTAATATTTACCAATTTAAAATAACTCCCCTGGGAGTTGGAGGGTACCATGAGTACAAGATTTAAACCAAAGTTCAACATCAAAAAAGGTGATACCGTTGTGGTAATTGCCGGTGATGGAAAAGACCTCAAGAAACCCCGCATTGTGCTGGAAGTAATTGTAGATAAAGGGCGTGTAGTTGTTGAGGGGATCAATATTGTTAAGAAGCATACCAAGCCTTCTGCGCAAAATACCAAAGGTGGTATAATCCAGAAAGAGGCGCCTATCAACATCTCTAATGTGATGCTGTGGGATGCCAAAGCTGGAGAAGCTACCCGTATAAAAAGAACCCGCGAAGAAGGAAAATTAGTTCGTATTTCTAAAAAATCAGGGGAGGCAATCAAATGAGTACAGTAAAATACACTCCAAGACTGGCAGATAAATATAGTAAGGAAGTTGTTCCTGCTTTAATGAAAAAATTTGCTTACAAATCTGTTATGCAGGCACCCCGCCTAGAAAAAATCTGTATAAACCGTGGTGTAAATGGTGCTGTTACAGATAAAAAACTGGTAGATGTGGCAGTTGAAGAACTGAACATGATTACCGGACAAAAAGCTGTGCCTACCGTTTCTAAAAAGGACATCTCTAATTTTAAACTACGTAAGGGGATGCCCATCGGTGCCCGAGTAACTTTACGTGGAGAAAAAATGTACGAATTCCTCGACAGGCTCGTTTCGGTTGCTTTACCCCGTGTACGTGACTTTAAAGGAATCAGTGATAAGGCTTTTGATGGCCGTGGTAACTATACCCTCGGCGTTACAGAGCAAATCATTTTTCCGGAGATTGATATCGATAAAGTAAATAAAATTACCGGTCTGGATATCACCTTCGTTACAACCGCACAAACCAATGAAGAAGCATTTGAATTGCTGAAAGAATTGGGTATGCCATTTAAAAATGTTAAAAAAGAAAACAACTAATACCCATGGCAAAAGAATCCATCAAAGCCAGACAGAGAAAGCGTGAGAAAATGGTTGCTAAGTACGCTGATAAGCGGAAAGCACTTAAAGCTGCCGGTGATTATGCCGGATTAGACAAGCTGCCAAAAAATGCTTCTCCTGTTAGATTAAAAAATCGTTGTCAACTCACCGGTCGTCCTAAGGGGTATATGCGCTATTTCGGTATCTCCAGGATTATGTTCCGCGACATGGCACTGAACGGCATTATTCCAGGTGTTAAAAAAGCCAGCTGGTAATATTTGCTTAACAAACTCATTTTGAACTGATTTAATTCAAATAATTATGGTAACTGATCCTATAGCAGACTTCCTCACCAGAATCCGCAACGCGCAAATGGCCGGTCACAGACTGGTTGAGATTCCTGCTTCCAACATGAAGAAGCGCCTGACAGAAATTTTGTATGAGCAGGGATATATCCTGAAGTACAAATTTGAAGATGATAATAAACAAGGCATTATCAAGATTGCCTTGAAGTATGATCCTCAAACTAAACAAGCCGCTATTCGCTCTTTGGAAAGAGTAAGCCGCCCAGGTTTGCGTCAATATGCAAAGCCAGCTGAAATTAAGCGTGTAATCAACGGTTTGGGTGTTGCTATTTTAAGCACATCTAAAGGTGTAATCACCGACAAGCAGGCGAAGGCTCAAAATGTAGGTGGAGAGGTTCTTTGTTACATCTATTAATATTACGATTGGTTCGAAAATTAAGCCTTTAGTCGGGGCTGAACACGAACCAAGCAATTTTATAAAAAATAAATAAATCGACTATGTCTCGTATAGGTAAACAACCCGTTAGCATTCCATCCGGTGTAACTATTTCAGTAAACGCCGAGCATGTGGTAACAGTGAAGGGCCCAAAAGGCGAATTAAAAGAAACTATCAATCGTGACATTGCTGTGGAGTTGAAAGATGGTCAGGTTGTTTTAACCAGACCAACCGATCAGATTCGCCATCGTGCTATGCACGGATTATATCGCTCTTTAATCAGTAACATGGTTAAAGGAGTTACCGATGGATTTAAAAAGGATCTAGAATTAGTAGGGGTAGGTTTTAAAGCTGCTAATACCGGTAATGTGCTTGATTTGGCATTGGGATATTCACATAATATCATTTTCGAAATTCCAAAAGAACTGAAAGTAACTACTGTAACAGAGAAAGGACAAAATCCGAAAATTTATCTGGAAGGTGTTGATAAGCAGTTAATCGGTCAGGTAGCAGCTAAATTGCGCAGCCTAAGAAAGCCTGAGCCATACAAAGGAAAGGGTGTTAAGTATATCGGTGAACAACTGAGAAGAAAAGCAGGTAAAGCCGCTGGTAAATAAATTTAAAAGTAAATCGTAACAGCTAACCGGCAGAATCGGTAAGCACAAATAGAATACCATGAGTAAATTGATTCAAAGGCAAAAAATCAGATTCCGCATTCGTAAAAAAATTGCCGGTACTGCTGTAAAGCCTCGTTTGTCAGTTTTCAGAAGTAATGCTGAAATCTACGCTCAATTGATTGACGATGATAATGCTGTAACCCTGGCATCAGCCTCTTCTCTTGACAAAAACATTCAGGCCCAAAAAACTACCAAAATAGAAAAAGCTAAAATGGTAGGAAGCGCCATTGCTCAAAAAGCAATTGCACTTGGTTTGCAAACCTGCGTGTTCGACAGAGGTGGAAATTTATACCATGGTCGGGTAAAATCTGTAGCAGATGGCGCTCGAGAAGGTGGACTTCAATTTTAATTGTAAAAGACTCATTCAATATTTAATTTCAGACAAATGTCTAAACTCAACGTAAGTAAGGTAAAAGCAGCCGGAGAAATGGAACTGAAAGACAAGGTGGTTGCTATTAATCGCGTAGTGAAAACCACTAAAGGTGGTAGAACATTCAGTTTTTCGGCGCTGGTAGTAGTAGGAAATGAAAATGGGGTAGTTGGTCACGGACTCGGAAAAGCAAAAGAAGTACAGGAAGCCATTTCTAAGGGTATTGAAGATGCCAAAAAGAACATGGTTAAAGTGCCGATTATGCATGGAACTATTCCTCATGAGCAGTTAGCTAAAGATGGTGCTGCCAAAGTGCTGATTAAGCCTGCTGCACACGGTGCGGGTGTAATTGCCGGAGGCAGTATGCGTGCCGTATTAGAGAGCGCAGGTGTAACCGACGTTCTGGCTAAAAGTCTTGGTTCTGCTAACCCACATAATGTGGTAAAAGCAACCATCAAAGCTTTGTCTATGTTGCGAGAGCCAGTGCAGGTTGCCAAAACCCGTACGCTCAAATTGAGCAAAGTATTCAACGGATAATCAGGTGTATCACCTAAATTAATAGTTATGAAAAAAGTAAAAATCACACAGGTTAAAAGCGGTATCGATCGTTCGGAGCGTCAGAAAAAAACGCTAGTTGCTTTAGGTTTAAAAAAGCTGAATGCTACTAAGGAAGTGGAAGCTACCCCGCAAATACTTGGCATGATTCAAAAAGTGAGCCATCTGGTAAAAGTAGAGGAAACGGCGTAATAACCCTTTCCCCCTTTTTTATATATTTATTTATTAACGCGAGGGGTGATTCCCCGTAAGTTCAAACATCAGCACATGAAACTGCACACATTAAAACCTGCAAAAGGTTCTACACACAAAGCAATCAGAATCGGTCGTGGAGAAGCTTCTGGTAAAGGAGGTACTTCTACAAAAGGTAACAAAGGTGGACAAAGCCGCGCCGGTTACAAAAGTAAAATGGCCCACGAAGGTGGTCAGATGCCTATCCAACGCCGAATCCCTAAAAGAGGCTTCACCAATAATAACCGCATAGCGTATACAGTTTTCAACCTAGGCCAGGTGGCTCAATTGGTTGAAAAATACGGTTTTACTGAGTTTAGTTCAGAATTATTGTATATCAATGGATTGATAGGAAGAAACGATCGGGTTAAATTATTGGCTACCGGAGAATTAAAGGCACCTATGACCTTTAAAGTTAACGCTGCCAGTGAAAAAGCCAAGGCGGCCGTTGCAGCTTCTGGTGGATCCGTTGAAATAATCGCGTAATTTATCGTAAATTGCCTGACACAGTAAACCCTGTGTATTTTTCAATCAACCGTTTACGTTTTCAATCGCAATTCAGTGAAAAAATTAATACAGACTTTAAAGAATATCTGGACTATCGAAGAACTGCGTGATAAAATCATTCTCACGCTTGCTTTGGTGTTAACTTACCGTCTAGGTAATCACATCGTTCTTCCTGGAATGGATCCTAATAAAATTGAGCAGGCGCAACAATCCGCTAATAACAATGGTTTGTTGGGCATCTTCGACATGTTTGCCGGTGGTGGCTTTTCTCAGGCTTCTATTTTAGCGCTCGGTATCATGCCCTATATCTCTGCCTCTATTTTTATGCAGTTAATGACCATCCTGGTTCCTACGCTGCAAAAAATTCAAAAGGATGGAGATAGTGGTCGTAAAAAGATTAATGAGTGGACCCGCTATCTGACCGTTATAGTAACCATTTTCCAGGCAGGTGCCTATGTGGCTTATTTGAATGGACCTGGCTATCGGGAAGCAATTCTGCCCGGATTTGAAGGTTCTGCTTTCACTTTGTCAACTATTATCACCCTAACTGCCGGTACCCTTTTTGTAATGTGGCTGGGTGAGCGAATTCAGGATAAGGGATTAGGAAATGGCACTTCTATCATCATCATGGTGGGTATCCTTTCTAGGTTACCGATTTCCATCGTGCAAGAGTTTAGTTCTAAAGAGCAACGTGGCGGCGGAGGTTTGTTAATATTCCTGGTTGAAATTGCTATCCTCGTAATTATAATCATGGGATTAATCGTGCTGGTGCAGGGTGTTCGAAAAATTCCGGTTAATTATGCAAAGCAAATAGTGGGAAATAAGCAACTAGGTGGGGCACGACAGTTTTTACCTATCAAAGTTAACAGTGCTGGTGTAATGCCAATCATTTTTGCTCAGGCAATCATGTTCCTCCCTACATTGGTTTCTTTTACTAATTTAGATTCAACACAGGGTATTGTAAGAATATTTAACGATCACAGTAATTTTTGGTATATGCTTATCTATGCAGTAATGGTAATTGGATTTACCTTCCTGTATACTGCGCTTATATTTAATCCAAAGCAAATAGCAGAAGATTTGAAGAAGAACAATGGGTTTGTGCCAGGCGTTAAACCCGGACAACCTACTGCTGATTATATTGGTGGTATTATGGATAAGATTACCCTTCCCGGTGCTATCTTCCTAGCCTTTGTAGGTATTATGCCAGGATTTGCTCAGCGTTTAAACGTAACACAGGGCTTTAGTTCATTTTTTGGAGGTACTTCCCTGTTGATTATGGTTGGTGTTATTTTAGATACACTTCAGCAGATAGAAACCTATTTACTGATGCGTCAATATGACGGTTTGATGAAAAGTGGACGGATTCAGGGTAGGCAAACTGTAGGTACCACTACCACTACTACTATTTAATTTTATGTAACGGTACAATAGTAACCTGTCTGGTATTGCCCGGCAGGTTATTTTTTTACTACAACTGATTGTTTCATGATGTTTTGTAAAACTGAGAGTGAGGTAAAATTGATGCAGCAGGCAGCCTTATTGGTAAGCCAAACTCTAGTGGAAGTTGCTAAAATGCTGAAACCGGGGGTTACAACGTTACAAATAGACGCGGTTTGTAACCAATATATTCGTGCTCATCAGGCAGTCCCTTCTTTTTATCAATATAGAGGCTACCCACATAATATTTGTGCTTCGGTGAATGATGTAGTTGTGCATGGATTTCCCAATAGTCAGCCATTGAAAGAAGGCGATGTGGTATCAATCGACATTGGCGTTATCCTGCAAGGCTGGCATGGCGACCATGCTTATACTTTTATTATTGGAGAAACATCCAGTGAAATACTGCAACTGGTAAAAGTTACCAAAGAATCGCTTTATCTCGGCATCGAAAAATCTATCACGAATAATCGGGTAGGCGATATCTCTTTTGCCATTCAGGATTTTGTAGAACGAAAACATCGGTATGGTGTAGTTCGCGAATTGGTGGGGCATGGCTTAGGAAAAGAATTGCATGAAGACCCCCAAGTACCCAATTATGGGAAGCGGGGAGCAGGACCTAAACTTCGTGAAAACTTAGTATTAGCTATAGAACCAATGATCACATTAGGGTCAAGAGAAATTTATACCGATGAAGATGGATGGACTGTTCGTACACGTGATGGAAAGGTAGCTGTACATTTTGAACATGATGTTTGTGTGAAACGCAATAAAGCATTGATACTCTCAGATTATAGTATCATTGAGGCAGCTGAAAAAGCAAATCCGCATTTGAATTCCTCGTATTATTAATAGACTGTTTACTTATAAATTCTTCATTATGAAAAAGCGCCTCTTTTCATTCCTTTTGGCATGCATAGTTGTTGGCTCTATTTTCGCACAACCAACGGAGGTTTCGCGTATCCGAAAGTATATAAAGGAAAATGAAAAAGCCTGGCTAAGTGAGTATTTGAATTTTGTACGAATTCCCAATCTGGCTTCTGATAAGATATCTATCCAGCAAAATGCATCATTTATTATGGATAGGATGCAGAAAAGTGGAATTCAACAAGTACAATTGTTGGCAACCGCAGAGCCAGCAGTACCGCCTGCCATCTATGGCGAAGTGAATGTTCCCGGCGCAACTCAAACCATTATTTTCTATGCGCATTATGATGGTCAACCCGTTGATAGTACCCAATGGCTTCCCGGTTGGCATCCCTTTAAACCTTTACTTATTGATAGCGCTCCCAGTCGCCGTTTTTCTGTAATTTCCAATTACGAATCATACCCCGAACTCAATCCAAACTGGAGAGTTACAGGTAGAGGAAGTGCAGATGATAAGGCAGGAATATTTTCAATTATACTGGCTTATCAAACACTTCGGCAATTAGGTATTGCACCTACGGTTAATCTTAAATTTTTCTTTGAGGGAGAAGAAGAGGCAGGTTCAACACACTTGGCAGATATTCTTACCCAACACGCAGGATTGCTTAAAAGTGATGGTTGGATAATTTGTGATGGGCCAGAACATCCATCCGGCCGACCAGTTGTTTATTTAGGGGTACGGGGGGATGCAGGAATGGAACTAACCGTGTATGGAAGTAATCGCCCGTTACATAGTGGTCATTACGGAAACTGGGCACCTAATGCCGCATTTCTACTTAGCCGATTATTGGCTTCTATGAAAGATGATAACGGAAATGTGCTGATCAAAGGCTTTTACGATCAGGTTACGCCATTAACAGCTGCAGAAAAGAAAGTGGTACAAAATGTGCCGATGATTGATAGTGACTTGCAAAAAACTTATGGATTCAGGCGACCGGAATCTCCTAATCGTTCATTAGCTGCTTCTCTTTTATTACCCTCCTTAAATATTAATGGAATACAAAGTGCTGCTACAGGAAAACTAGCCAGTAATATTATTCCATCTGTAGCTTCGGCTACACTGGATTTGCGATTAGTGGCGGGGGTTGACTATCAACAGCAGCAGCAATTGGTGGAAAATCATATTCAGCAACAGGGCTATTTTATTACCCGATCGGCACCTACGGATGAGGAAAGGGCCCGTTATGATAAAATTATTCAGGTAAGGCGAAAATCCGGCTACAATGCACAGCGAACTCCCTTACAACATCCATTTGCTCAACAGGTTATTAATGCACTTACTATCTCTTCAGAGCTGCCCCTTGTTGTTGCACCTTCTATGGGAGGGAGTTTACCTTTGTTTATTTTTGAAAAATATGCCAATGCATTGCCAATAACCGTGCCAGTAGCTAATTTTGATAATAACCAGCACGCTGAAAATGAGAATTTGCGTATCGGAAACCTTTGGTCGGGAATTATTAAAATGGCAGGTCTCATGCGTATGAAACCATGAAAAAGTCAGCAACCTTAGTGGTAATAGGAGGGGGAGCAGGAGGATTCTTCTGTGCTATTAATGCAGCTGCTGCTAATCCACATTTACAGGTTATACTACTTGAAAAATCAGCCCATCTTTTATCTAAAGTTCGCATCAGTGGCGGTGGGAGATGTAATGTTACCCATGCTTGTTTCGATATCGACGAATTAAGTAGAAAATATCCCAGAGGCCAACATTTTGTAAAAAAAATGTTGCATCAGTTTAGCCCTACTGATACTATTTCGTGGTTTCAGCGGCGCGGCGTTCGATTAATTACCGAAGCGGATGGCAGAATGTTTCCGGAAACCCATCAATCCGCTACTATTGTAAATTGTTTGCTAAAAGAAGCAGATGCGCACCAGGTTATAATTAAAATAAAGCAGGAAGTTAGGGAAGTGGAAAAGTACTCGGAGGGTTTTATGCTAACAACTACGGCGAATGAAAAATATTTAGCAGACTATATATGTATTGCCACCGGCGGTTATCCAAAGGTAAATCAGTTTAGCTGGCTCGAAAAATTAGGGCATACCATCGAACCTCCCGTTCCTTCTTTGTTTACTTTTAACATACCGGATCCTGCATTAAGGGCCCTGATGGGTATTAGTGTAAACCCCGTTAGTATTGCAATAGCCAATACGAAGATGCAGGAAACAGGTGCTTTATTAATTACACATTGGGGATTAAGTGGACCAGCCATACTAAAATTATCGGCCTTTGCAGCCCGACACCTTGCAGAGCAACAGTATAGGGGAACGCTGATTATAAATTGGATGCCGGATTATCATGAAACATCTTTGCGCAATGCTTGGCAACATTGGCGGCAAGAGAAAGCCGCCCTTAAAATTGGAGCCCATCCCCCTATGGCATTTCCAGCTCGGCTGTGGATGTATTTTCTATCGAAAGCAGCTATCGATGCAGATAAGCGATGGGGAGATTTGTCTACCCCAGAACAGCATAGATGTATCAGGCTTCTCACCCATTCCGAATATCATTTTCAGGGAAAAACCACATTCAAAGAAGAGTTTGTTACCTGTGGGGGAATTAGCTTACGTGAAGTGGATGCAAATACAATGCAAAGTAAAAAAGTTGCCGGTATTTATTTTTGTGGTGAAGTACTGGATATTGATGGAATAACCGGCGGATTTAATTTTCAACAATCCTGGTCGGGTGGATGGATTGCAGCACAGGCTATTGCACAGGAGGCTGAAAAAAAAGCCACTGAATCCAGTGGCTTTTAGGGTAATTACGCATAAAAAATGTTATCCTTTCCCTTTTTTGGGTGCAGCTGCTTTATTGTCTTTATATCGCATATCTGGTGTGCCATCTTTTTTGGTAGGACCAGCAGGCTTAGCAGCTTCTTTATTGGCTTTATAACGCATATCGGGAGTGCCATCACTTTTGGTGGGGGCGGCAGCAGCTTTTGCGGCTTTTGCGGGTTCAGCTTTTTTGGTTTGTGCCATACTACCAACTGTAAATAGGCAGCAGGCGAAGAGGATCAGAAAAATTTTTTTCATGGCAAGGTTATTTTGTGAAATATGAATGTAATAAAATCTTTCAATTTATACAATTTTTATACCTGATTTTTTAAGCTTCTATCCCTAAAGGTAGATAGTTGGTCACTTACCTACTTTAATACAGTATCCATTTTGCGAGCCATACGCCTGCCAGTCCCATAATTGAAATGATTGTTTCCATCAATGTCCATGAAAAGAAAGTTTGGCGCAGGGTAAGATTAAAAAATTCCTTAAACATCCAAAATCCGGAATCGTTAATATGAGATCCAAAAACACTTCCCGCCCCCACTGCGAGCACCATAATTTCGGGAGCAATCTGGCCGCCGGAAACCAGGGGAGCTACCAGGCCTGCAGCGGTTAACCCTGCCACGGTAGCAGAGCCAAGGGTAACCCTTAATATGGCAGTGGTTACCCAAGCAAAGAGTATCGGAGGCATGTACATTTGTTGACTGATGGCTACCACATAATTACCGGTTCCACTATCAATCAATACCTGTTTAAAAACGCCTCCAGCAGTAATGATGAGTAAAATCATGGCGATACCCGTAATACCTGCATTCATCCAACTCATTAGGGTAGGTATATTTTTATTTTGTCGGATACCCAAAAAATACAGCGCCAGAATTACAGAAATCAGGAGGGCTATGTTTGAGTCACCTATCAACCGAATCCATCCCATCCAGGTATTGTTTTCATGTACAAGTGGCTGTAGGATAACCGAGCAGGTAATTAAAAAAATCGGTAATAGTGCTATCAGAAAACTGGGTAGGGGAGCAGGTCTTTCCGATTCGGGAATGTTTGTTCCTGCAAATAGTTCAGGTATGGGTATTTGTATGTGCTGCAATCTTTTACCAAGCAATGGACCAGCCACGATAATGGCAGGGATAGTTATTAGCATTCCAATTACTAAGGTTTTTCCCATATCCGCCCCAAAAGCTTTCACTAAAACAACCGGTCCCGGATGCGGTGGCAGAAAGCAGTGTGTAGTGGATAATGATGCCGCCATAGGGATAAGGACATATAACAATGGGAGGCCTGTTTTTTTACCAACCGCACATACCAAAGGAACCAAAATAATGAATCCCGCATTATAATACATGGGCAAACCCACCAATAAGCCGGTTAATAGCATAGCCCACTGTATATAACGGATGCCAAAAAAGTTTATTAAGGTTGCTGCAATCTGTTCAGCCGCTCCGCTTAGTTCTAATATTTTTCCTAAAGCTGCTCCCAAGCAAAGCACCAAGGCTATGCCACCCAGGGTAGATCCTACCCCCTTCTCAATCGAGGTGAGCAAGGCTTCGGGAGACATACCCATGCAGATTCCGGTAAAGATGGCAACTATCAACAACGAGAAAAAGGGATGTATCTTTTTCATTGTCATTCCGATTTGCATTAGTATGGCCAGTATAATAATTAGCAAGTGCACATCTTACAATTTAGGCTACATGATTAATTAGTGTTCCCATGGGAGGAATGGTGATTTGGATTTGATCACCACTACATAAACTAAAATCGGAAGGAGGAACAATGCCGGTTCCCGTCATTATATAACAACCGTTTGGGAAACTACATTCCCTGAACACATAGGAAACCAAAGAATCTGGTGTCCGCTTCATTTGGTTCCATTGTATTTCACCTGAAAAAACTACTTTAAAAGATCGGTAAATTTTCATCGAAATAATTGTGTCAATCGGAATTATTTCATTGGTTATCCAGATGCATGGCCCTAGTGCGGCGCATCCATCATAGGTTTTTGCTTGCGGCAGGTACAGCGGATTTTCTCCTTCAATACTTCTACTGCTCATATCATTTCCAATCGTATATCCAATAATCTTTCCTGCTGCATTTACCACAAGGGTACATTCAGGTTCGGGTACATTCCAGGAGGAATCTCTTCTGATGCGCACTTTTGCACCTGGATTAGCAATGCGGTTGGGATTTGCTTTAAAAAATATTTCAGGTCTATCTGCTTCATACACCTTCGAATAGAAATCGGCTGCACCGGAAGGAGCAGATTCTTCTCTTCTGCCGTCTCTGCTTCTCAGGTAAGTAACTCCACAGGCCCAAAGCTCTTGTTGCTGAATGGGGGCTAGTATTTCACTTATTTCAGGAGCCGAAGTTGCTGGATATACATCTGCTATCGTGTCTTCATCAGGAATGGCGAGGGTATTATTCATCCATCCGTTCCACTGAATTTCCGGCAGCATACAATATTTTTCTGCTACTTGTATTATCCAGCCTCTGGTAGTTTTATAAAGTAACATACTACTGAATTATAGATTAGCTATCCATTATATTAATGTAAATCACGGGTTACAGTATCTCCTGAGCCTCCCCGTAATATATCTATATCTGCTCCTAAATGGGCTTGTTGCACATGATCGATATAGAACTTTACATAGCCTCTGCTTGCCATGGGAGCCGGGGGTGTCCAGGCTTTTTTGCGCGCGGCTAATTCGGTTGCTGAAATATCGAGGTGTAATTTTCTACTGGCTACATCCAGTTCAATCCAATCTCCGGATTTCACCAAAGCCAATGTGCCACCTATTGCCGACTCGGGTGAAACATGTAAAACCACTGTTCCATAAGCTGTTCCGCTCATTCTTCCATCTGATATACGTACGAGGTCTTTTACTCCTTTTCTGATTAATTTTTCAGGAAGATCTACATTGCCCACTTCCGGCATACCGGGATAGCCTACGGGTCCTGCAGATTGTAAAACGATTACCGAATTTTCATCTATTGCTAAATTAGCATCATCTATTCGCGCGTGGTAGTCTTCAATATTCGAAAATACCACAGCCTTACCTCTATGTTTCATTAAATGTTTACTCGCGGCAGAAGGTTTAATGATTGCACCATCTTCACACAAATTTCCTCTTAATACCACGATACCGGCATTTTCCTGCAAGGGTTGTTCTATGGAAGCAATTACTTCTCTATTATAACAAATTGGATGGGCATTATTTTCACCAATGGTTTTTCCATTTATTGTGATAGCATCATTGTGCAGATATTTTTTTAACTCATGAATTACTACTGGAAGCCCTCCTGCATAGTAGAAGTCTTCCATAAGGTACTTGCCGGAAGGCTTTAGATTGGCAAGTAATGGAATATGGCTTCCTATACTATCAAAATCATCCAATGTTAGTGGAACGCCTATGCGTCCGGCAATGGCTAGCAGGTGAATAATCAGATTGGTTGAACCGCCAACACCCGCATTTACGATAATGGCATTTTCAAAAGCTTCTCTTGTTAGTATTTTCTGAAGGGTAAGATCTTCTTTTACCATTTCAACTATTCTTCTTCCCGATAGTTGGGCCATAACTTTTTTTCTGGCATCTACTGCAGGTATGGCTGCTGCTCCGGGCAGGGTTAATCCCAATGCTTCCACCATACATGCCATAGTAGAAGCCGTACCCATGCTCATACAGTGGCCCTGACTTCTTGCAGAGCCTACCTCAGCCTCATGAATGTCTTCGGCTGTATAATTTTCTACCAGTTGTTTTTCTTTCACCATCCAATTGAATGAGCCTGAGCCAATACATTCCCCTTTAAATCTTCCATTGAGCATGGGGCCACCCGGTACAACTAATGTGGGAAGGTTAACGCTACAGGCTCCCATTAGAGTGGAAGGAGTGGTTTTATCACAACCTGTTAATAATACTACCCCATCAATCGGATTGGCTCGTATGCTTTCTTCGGTATCCATACTGGCCAGATTCCTAAATAACATAGTTGTGGGTCGCATAATGGTTTCACCCAGCGAGGTTACAGGAAATTCGAGTGGAAACCCTCCGGCTTCAATTACGCCCCGTTTTACAATTTCTGCAAAATCGCGCAGATGTCCATTGCAGGGCGTTAATTCACTCCAGGTGTTACAGATACCAATTACTGGTCTGCCCGTAAAGTAATCATCGGGATATCCCTGGTTACGTAACCAGGATCGGTGCACAAATCCCATTTTATCGGATTTGCCAAACCAGTCGGTGCTCCTTAATTTTTTTTGCATATGCGTAATGGATAAAACTTCTTACAATTTATTGAGCAGGTATCGCTAGCACAACTACAGAAAAAGGGGGTATTTTTATAGTTATATCGTTACCGGAAGTAATAAATTCCGAAAAGGGTTTAGGCTGAATTAAATCTGGCGTATCAAAACTATTGTATTGCTGTAATTTTTCTGCAGTTAGTATTCTTCCTTGTATATTCTGTAAGCGCGAATTGGCAATTGAAAGGGCAAGATTTTGTGATTGATTGGCATCAATATTTACAATAGATACATGAATGGTTCCTGCTTTATTTTTAGAGGCGGAGGCTGAAAGGGCGGGTAAACTTTTGTTTTCCCATTGGTAATTGCTACTGGTAATTTGTAAAGGAAGTAGTGTGGCATCCTGATGTACATTGTACATTTCCATTACATGATAGGTTGGTGTACGAATGATTTTTTGTTGATTGGTTAATACAATAGCTTGTAATACATTAACCATTTGGGCGAGGTTTGCCATTTTCACCCGATCACAATGATTATTGAATATATTCAGGGTAACTCCAGCTATCATGGCATCGCGCATGGTATTTTGCTGAAATAAAAATCCGGGATTGGTGCCGGGTTCTACATCATACCATCCTCCCCATTCATCTACAAATAAGGCAACTTTTTTCTGGGGATCATATTTATCCATCACGGCGCTGTGCTTTTCAACCAGTTCATTCATCTGGAGGGCACTTTGCATAATTTGAAAGTACTGCTCTTCATTATATTCTGTGGCCGAACCCTTTTTGTTCCAGTTGATTATTGAGTAATGATGCAGCGCTACAGCATCTAACATATGATGGGGAATATCACGCATCAAAACTTCTGTCCAGTGATAATCACCATCACTAGCTCCGGAAGCTATTCGCATAAGTCGATTTTTGCCATCGGTTAAAAAAGTAGCATATTGTCGGTATAGATTGGCATAATATTCCGGCTTCATATTACCCCCACAACCCCAGGCTTCATTTCCAATACCCCAGTAGGTTACCTTCCAGGGTGTGGCTCTGCCATTGGCTGCCCTAAGATCGGTAACAGGACTACTTCCATTAGGATGATTGGTATACGCAACCCAGTCTGCCATTTCCTGCACCGAACCGCTTCCTACATTTGCACTTAGATAAGGAGCTGCTTGTAACATTTCACAGAGTTGTAAAAACTCGTGGGTACCAAAGCTGTTGTCTTCTTTTACATTTCCCCACCAGATATTCAGCATAGACGGCCGTTTATTTTTGGGGCCAATGCCATCTTTCCAATGGTAGGTATCTGCAAAGCATCCGCCCGGCCAGCGCAGTACTGGGATTTTCAGTTTTTGTAACGATTCCAGAACATCTTTGCGAATACCATTTATCTGCGGAATAGTTGTATTCGTTTCCCCAACAAACAATCCCCCGTAAATACCATTTCCCAGATGTTCAGCAAAATGTCCGTAAATATTTCTATTTATCTGCTCTCTTCCATTGGTTGCATCAATCGATATTATATTTTGAGAAGTAGCCGATAACCCTATTCCCAGCAACATGAGTAAGAGTATTTTTTTCATACACTGATTATTGATAGGGTTGAATAGTTTGAATACTTCCATCAGGAAGGTGATGTAACTCGGTAACCTTCATATTTCTCAAATGCGTTTTTCCGGAAATCTGTGTGTCGTGATAGAAAAGATACCATTTTCCCTGCACATTTACAATGGAGTGGTGATTCGTCCAGCCTTCTACGGGTTCTAGTATTTTTCCCTTATAGGTAAATGGCCCATAGGGATTGTCTCCTACCCCATAACATATAAAATGCGTATCACCCGTAGAATAGGAGAAATAATATTTTCCATTGTATTTATGCATCCAGGCAGCCTCAAAAAATCTTTTTTGGTTATCTGCTTCTTCTAAGAGGTTGCCGGCTGCATCTATAATTTTCACCTCCCGAACAGTTTCGGCAAATTGTTTCATGTCGAAAGATAACTTGGCAACCCGCGGTAGAATAGCCAGTTGATCTTTCCGTCTAAGCAGTCCAGAAGGATCATACACATTATTATCCCATTTTTGTAATTGTCCTCCCCAGATTCCGCCAAAATACATATAAAAGCTTCCGTCATCATCCTGAAATACGCAAGGGTCTATACTATAGCTGTATGCTATTGGGTTTTTTTCTGCAATAAACGGGCCATAGGGTTTTGCGGAAGTGGCAACCCCTATTCTGAAAATATCATTTTTATCTTTCAGTGGAAAGTATAAGTAATAGGTGCCTCTGGCATACGCTGCATCCGGAGCCCATAACTGTCGCCCACCCCAAGGTATTCCTTTAATTTCCAATGCCACTCCATGATCGGTAACGGGTCCGTTAATTGAGTCCATTGAATAGATTCGGTAATCCCTCATAGAAAAATGATCCCCATAATTGTTCTCGGGTATGCCGGCATCTATATCATGCGAGCTATAGATATAAATCTTTCCTTCAAATACATGCGCTGACGGATCAGCCGTGTAAAATTGACTAACCAGTGGTTGAGAACGGGGGATTTTTTTTAACGTACCTATATTTTGCGCAGAAGTATGTAAGAAAAGAAAAGAACTAGTCAAGTAAACTAGCAAGTATCTATTGGTAGTTTTTTGGGGAAACAATTCCAGAAAGTTGCTGTTCGGTTTCATAACTTATTTTTTCTGGTGGATGAATGTCGGATGATAAGGTCGGAATTAATAATAATGGTATTGGTTAGCGACAAATCTGATGTACCCTGCAAATGCTGGATGAGATTGCGGGCAACTATTTCACCTATTTCTGCACCAGGGTAGTTAATGGTGGTAAGGCTAGGTTGAATAAGTGTGCTGATAGTATCATTGTTAAAACCAACAATAGCTATATCTTCCGGAATACAAACACCAGCGTTTTGCAGTGTTCGCATGATAATGGCAGCAGCGAAATCATTCGTAACAAAAATGCCATCTGGTAAAGGACGCATGGCGAGAATTTTATTTGCCGCTTCAATGCTATCTTTTTCAGATAAATCTGTAATTAATACATCCTCTTCGGAAAAACAAAGTTGGGAAGCTTCCAATGCATCCTGGTAGCCTTTAAACCGTTCGTAATAAACATTCCGCTGCAAAGAAGCGGTTACATGGATAATTTTTTTGCAACCTTCTTCAACCAGGTGCCTGGTTGCTTCAAAGCCTGCTTTTCGATTGTGAATGATTACTTTCGCACCCTCGGCTTCTTCAAAAACACGATCAAAGAATACTATGGGAATGCCCTTCTTTTTGTAGGGCTCAAAATGCAGTAGATTTTCTGTGTCAAATGCAAGCGATGCGATTAACCCATCTACCCGTTTATTAAAAAAATTTAGTGCATTGGCTGCCTCTTTTTCCCACGATTCAGAGGAGTGTCCGATTATTAAATCATACTTAGCTTCCGTAGTTACTTTTTCGATACCTGCTAACACAGAAACCATAAACTGGCTATTTAGTTCGTGTAAGATTAGCCCAATGGTATTGGTATGTTGCTTGCGTAGGTTACTGGCAAATGTGTTAGAACGATAGCCCCGTTTGCTGGCGAGTTCGATAATTTTTTTGCGGGTGTTCTTGTTAATCGATGGGTGATGGTTTAGTGCTCTGCTAACTGTAGCGGCAGAAACTTGTAATTCATGCGCCAAATCGTAGATGGTAATATCTTTAATGGTCTTCATTTATACAATCGGTTACAATCAACCTTACCAGATATCAGTTAATTGCTGTCTGTTTAGTCAAATATACTATTATTATCCAACGAGTTTTTTCGCGTTCTATTTGCCAACAATTACTTTTTCACAGGAAATGCACATTTTATTGCAATCGGTTGCAATCATCATAATCTTTCCTTATTTTCATACTACAAAAGGTAACGTCTAACTGTTCAGATTCAATTAGCGATTCTTTTACCTGCGTAACTTTAGCGGGATTGCTTTTTCAAATGCCCTTTGCCGGGAATAGGAAGGATGGGAGCCTTTTATTACATTACAATACGATACTTGTTATTATGTTATTCTTAGGAATTGATTTGGGAACATCCTCCGTTAAGGTAACCATTTTGGATGCCGAAAAACAGCAGCCATTAGTTACGGTGCAATATCCCGAGTTGGAGAATCCAATCATATCACTCCAGGATGGATGGGCAGAACAGTCACCGGATAGTTGGTGGGAGCAGGTACAGCAAGCAATTCTTAAGGCGCATGCAACTGCGCAGTATAATTCCGCTGATATCAAAGCTATTGGCATTTCTTATCAAATGCATGGGCTAGTAATGCTAGATAAAAATGGTAAAAGTTTGCGTAACAGCATAATATGGTGTGATAGTCGTGCGGTTGCGATAGGGCAACGAGCCTATGAAGCCATTGGACCGGAAAAATGTTTACAAAAATTACTCAATTCCCCCGGAAATTTTACGGCAGCAAAACTGGGCTGGGTGCAACAGAACGAACCTGATTTGTTTCAACAAATTCATCAGGTTATGTTGCCAGGCGACTTTATTGCACTACAACTAACCGGTACCGCAACTACAACGCCTGCAGCATTATCGGAAGGCGTGTTTTGGGATTTTAGCAAGGAAGAGGTTTCTAAAGATGTTTTTAATTATTTCGGTTGGGACGCCGCCATACTTCCACCCATACAACCGGTTTTTAGTGAACACGGAACCGTACTCAAATCGGTTGCTGAAAAATTAGGCGTAACCCCTGGCATTCCGGTAACCTACAAAGCCGGCGATCAGCAAAATAATGCCTGGTCGTTACAAGTACTTTCACCCGGCGAAGTGGCAGCAACTGCCGGTACTTCCGGTGTTATTTATGCAGTAACTGATCAGCTTACGTATGATCCATTATCGCGCGTAAACACATTTGCTCATGTAAATCATAGTGCACAAGATAAAAGGTTGGGGGTATTACTCTGTATCAATGGTGCGGGTATACTTAATAACTGGGTAAAGCGGTTGGCAGGTAATTCGCTTAGTTATGATGAATTGAATGCACAGGCGGCTCGGGTGCCAGTAGGCTCAGATGGCTTATCCCTGTTGCCTTTTGGAAATGGAGCCGAACGAATGTTACAAAACAAACTGGTGCAGGCACATGTGCAGCAAATCAATTTTAATAAACATACGCCCGCTCACTTGTTTAGAGCAGCACAGGAAGGAATCGCTTTTGCCTTTCGGTATGGATTAGATATTTTACGCGAGAATCAATTACTCCCAACCATAATTAGAGCCGGAAAAGCGAATATGTTTCTAAGCAGTCTATTTATCCAATCTTTTGTGAACGCTACTCAAACTCCGGTTGAATTATATGATACAGATGGAAGTGCTGGAGCTGCCAGGGGGGCTTGTAGGGGACTATTAACGAATACCACAGGCATGGCAAATGCCGCACCTTTACAACGTATCGAGCCCAACAGCGATTCGGATAAATTGGAGGAAGCCTATCAACATTGGTTAATTCATTTACAAAAGCAATTGCACCTTAATTCTATCAACCTAAAATAATCTATATGCAAGTAGTAACCGGAAGTCGGGAATATTTTAAAGGCATTGGCCAAATTAAATTCGAAGGGATACAATCCGATAATCCATTAGCCTTTCGCTGGTATGACGCAGATCGCGAAGTTGCCGGAAAACCAATGAAAGAATGGCTCCGATTTGCCTGTGCCTACTGGCACAGTTTTGTAGGGAATGGGGGCGATCCTTTTGGAGAGCCAACTCATTTATATCCCTGGAATATTCAAAATGATCCCATTGCACGAGCAAAAGATAAAATGGATGCTGCATTTGAGTTTATTACTAAAATGAATATCCCATTTTATTGCTTTCATGATGTGGATGTGGTAGATTTTTTGGATGATGTGGCAGAAAATGAAAGGCGTTTGCAAAAAATTACTGCCTATGCGAAACAAAAGCAGCAAGACTCCGGTGTTCAGCTTCTATGGGGTACCGCGAACCTTTTCAGTAATCGGCGATATATGAATGGGGCAGCAACCAATCCTGATTTATCAGTAGTTGCCCACGCAGGTGCTCAGGTAAAAGCAGCATTGGATGCCACCATCGAACTGGGCGGCGCTAATTATGTATTTTGGGGAGGTAGAGAGGGATATATGAGCCTGCTGAATACCAATATGAAAAAAGAGAAAGACCATTTGGCTCGATTTCTGCATATGGCGAAAGACTATGCAAGAAGTAACGGATTTACTGGCCACTTTTTTATTGAACCCAAGCCATGTGAGCCTTCGAAGCATCAGTATGATTATGATAGTGAAACAGTTATTGGGTTTTTAAGACAATATGATTTGTTAGACGATTTTAAATTGAATATTGAAGTAAATCATGCAACCCTGGCAGGACATACTTTTCAACACGAGCTGCAGGTAGCTGCTGATGCAGGTGTATTGGGTAGTATAGATGCAAATCGGGGTGATTACCAGAATGGTTGGGATACTGATCAGTTTCCGAATAACATTAATGAGCTGGCTGAAACCATGCTGGTAATTCTGGAGGCCGGTGGATTTAGCGGAGGGGGTATAAATTTTGATGCCAAACGCAGAAGAAACTCAACCGATCCTGCAGATTTATTTTATGCCCATATTGGCGGAATGGATGTTTTTGCCAGAGCGCTTATTGTGGCAGATCAGGTATTACAGAAATCAGATTACCGTTCTATCAGAGCAAGTAGATACGCTTCATTTGATACGGAAACCGGAAAAGCATTTGAGTCTGGTAAAATAACCTTACAAGAACTGGCAGCCATGGCAGCTAAGGTAGGAGAACCTGCCGTAGTTAGTGGTAAGCAGGAATACCTGGAAAACCTAATCAATCGGTATATTTAATTTCTAGTAAGATTCGCATGCGTAATAAGGCATTTATTTTTGATTTGAACGGGACCATGATAGATGATATGGATTTTCATATACGGGCCTGGCATGCTATTCTTACTTCTTTGGGAGCTGAACTGAGTATACAGCAAGTAAAGATGGAATGTTACGGAAAGAATGAAGAATTGCTGGAAAGAATATTTCCAGGAAGATTCTCGGCAGAGGAGATGCAAACGATGATATTGCATAAGGAGCAAGCCTATCAATTAGCATTTGCACCCCACTTGCAATTGATTGCGGGATTAGACTCTTTTTTGCAACAAGCCCATGCGTACTCAATTAAAATGGGAATTGGATCGGCTGCGCTTCCTATGAATATTAATTACGTGTTGGACGGACTCGATATCCGGCATTATTTTTCGGCTATTGTGAGCGCAGTAGATGTGGCCATTAGTAAGCCCCATCCCGAAACCTTTCTTTCTTGTGCACAACAGTTGGGGGTTGCACCTGGGGACTGTATTGTTTTTGAGGATTCTCCAAAAGGTGTTATGGCAGCTAATTTAGCAGGGATGAAATGTGTTGTGTTAACTACTATGCATACTGCCGATGAATTTGAAGTGGGAGACCATATCGTGGAAATAGTAAAAGATTATACCAATATTTCTCTCCATCAATTTTTATAGCCTATTTTTTTCAGCAATCAATATGCACGAACTTCTATTGTAAACCAATACGAATCCTATGCCACAAAAAAATATACTTCCCTGCTTATTGTTGCTGTTGGTAATGGGGGGATGCCTGCAGCCTGAGAAAAATCATTATTTAACGCAAAAAGGGATTCGTGAAACTCCATTTGGTAAAATTGGCGATACTGCCATAACCGTATATACAATTACCAATGAAAATGGTATGCAGGTAAGTATTATGAATTATGGGGCAACTATAACTTCTATAATGGTGCCTGATAAAAAGGGTATTAATGGCGATGTGGTGCTCGGATTTGATAGTTTGTCGGGTTACCTGCAAAGTTCGAATCCCTATTTTGGGTCAACAATTGGCAGATATGGAAACCGGATTGCAAAAGGGAAGTTTTCGATTGGAGGAACCACGTATAATTTGCCCATCAATAATAATGGCAACACCCTTCATGGCGGATTGCGTGGTTTAGATAAAGTAGTTTGGAATGCAACACGAATTCCCGGTGATAGCGGGATGCGGTTTACCTATGTTAGTGCAGCCGGTGATCAGGGTTTCCCTGGTGAGTTAACTATATCAGTGCACTTTACGCTCACCGCCCAAAATACTTTGCAAATTGAATATGTTGCCAATACAACACAACCCACTCCTGTTAATTTAACTAACCATGCCTACTTTAATTTATCGGCTGGCAAATCACCAACTATTTTAGATCATTTGGTAACTATTATGGCAAATCAATATACTGAAGTAGATAATTTGTTACTGCCAACCGGTGCATTGCCGTCTGTATCCGGCACGCCAATGGACTTTACCAAGCCTAAAAAAGTCGGTGATGAAATTGCTGCAGTAAAAGGTGGGTATGATCATAATTGGGTATTGAAAAAGGCAACCGATTCATTAGAAAAAGTTGCAGAAGTATTTGAGCCAATAACTGGAAGGGTGATGGAAGTTTTAACAACGGAGCCCGGACTTCAATTTTATACGGGTAATTTTTTAAATGGGTTACTGTCTGGCAAGGGAGGAATACAATATCCCCAATATGCGGCATTTTGTATGGAAGCACAACATTTTCCGGATAGTCCTAACCAACCAGATTTTCCTACTACTATTTTACAGCCCGATCAAACCTATCATCAAATAACTCAGTATAAATTTTCTGTACGTTAGTGGCTACTAATTAAAAAATTGCTACATTAATAAAAATGATTTCGAAGGTACACCCTTAATAAAATAGTAAGTGACAATTATTATATTTAGTATTTTAATAATTAACTAATCATACGTAAACTACTGGTATTATAAACTTTCAAATTAAAATTGCTTAATCCATGCAAGTATTACAAACGGCTGATTATCTGGTATTCTTTGTTTATTTTGTTATTGTAAGTGCCTATGGATATTGGGTATACCGGAAAAAAAAGCAAACAACTGCCTCGGCTTCTCATGATTATTTTTTAGCAGAGGGCTCACTTACTTGGTGGGCAATTGGAGCCTCATTAATTGCTTCTAATATTTCGGCAGAGCAAATGATAGGGATGAGTGGAAATGGTTTTACCATGGGGTTAGCGATTTCTACCTACGAATGGATGGCTGCCGCCTCTTTAATGATTGTGGCTATTTTCTTTATACCCGTATATCTAAAAAACAAGATATACACCATGCCTCAGTTTTTACACGATCGGTATAACGATACCGTTGCTATGATTATGGCGGTGTTCTGGTTGTTGTTATATGTAATTGTAAATCTTACTTCAATATTATATCTGGGTGCGCTGGCTATTAATAGCATCAGTGGCATATCCCTTACTACCTGCATGTATCTGCTCGGAATCTTTGCAGTAATTATAACGCTGGGTGGGATGAAGGTTATTGGATATACCGATGTAATTCAGGTGTTTTTTCTGGTTTTAGGTGGGTTAGTTACAACCTACCTGGCACTGGGATTGGTAAGTAAAATTTATGGTGAAACCGGAACAGTTGCCGGCTTACAAATTTTATACAAAGAGGCCAACGATCATTTTCATATGATTTTGAAAAAAGATAATCCCAGCTTTTTAGATTTACCTGGCTTAAGCGTTTTAATTGGGGGTATGTGGATTGTAAATTTAAATTACTGGGGATGTAATCAATATATAACCCAGCGTGCCCTGGGTGCCAGTTTGCCTACAGCACGAAATGGTATTCTTTTTGCAGCTTTTCTAAAATTGTTGATGCCGGTGATTGTGGTATTACCCGGCATTGCAGCCTATGTGCTGAATCAAAAAGGCTATTTTTCACAAGGTGAATTACTGGGTGAGGGAGGAAAACTAATGGCAGATAAGGCCTACCCATCTTTACTGAATTTATTACCCACAGGGTTAAAAGGGTTGTCTTTTGCAGCATTAACAGCCGCCATCGTGGCATCCCTTGCAGGAAAAGCCAACAGTATATCTACCATTTTTACATTGGATATTTACCAGAAAAAAATTAATCCCGGAGCCGATCAGCAAAAACTAGTATGCGTTGGAAAGTGGGTAATTGTTATTTCTATGGTGATAGCCATCGTTATTGCGCCCTACCTGGGAATTGAGAAGGGCGGGTTTAAATATATTCAGGAGTATACCGGTTTTGTTTCTCCAGGTATATTCGCCATGTTTATATTGGGATTTTTCTGGAAAAAAGCCACTTCCAATGCGGCCCTTTTTGCAACGATTGGTGGATTTATATGCTCAGTTTTATTTAAATTTCTTCCTGGATGGGTAGATCTTTCCTTTTTAGAAGCATCCGGATTTTCTGCTGCCAATGCAGAGGGGGTTTTTGAAATTCCTTTTATAGATCGGATGGGTTTTGTGTTTATCATCAGCGTTATTGGCATGGTTCTGATTAGCAAATATGAAAATAGGAAAGGTATTGTACCCAAAGGGTTGCAAATTGAAAGGTCGATGTTTGCCATGAGTCCATCCTTTCAGGTGGGCACACTCCTGGTAGGCGGCATTCTTACTGCACTGTATACCCTTTTCTGGTAATGGGCTGGCTACATCGATTTCGCAAATTTTGTTAGCTTACAGCGAAGAATGAATTTGGGTCACCTGCTTTTTTAAGAACTTTGTTTAAAATTAAAAATGTATGGAACATACAATGCGTTGGTACGGACCCGATGATCCCGTTAGTTTGTGGGATATACGGCAGTCAGGTTGCACGGGCGTAGTTACCGCCCTTCATCAGATTCCCGTAGGGGAGGTGTGGCCAATACAAGCCATCGAGGAAAGAAAGGCATTAATTGAAGCAGCTGGTATGAGGTGGACAGTAATCGAAAGTCTGCCTGTACATGAAGAAATTAAAAGGCAGCAAGGAGATTATGTGCAATGGATTGAAAAGTATAAACAAAGTTTACAAAATGTAGCTGCTTGTGGTTTACAAGTGGTTACATATAATTTTATGCCAATTTTAGATTGGGTTCGAACCGATATTGCCTTCGAAATGCCCGACAGAAGTAAAGCCCTGTATTTTGAAAAAGCAGCTTTTGTAGCTTTTGATGTATATATGCTTCAGCGACCGGGTGCAGAAAAAGATTATTCTCCGGAAGAATTGGAAAGAGGGAAAAATCGGCTGAACAAAATGTCTCAGGAAGAAAAGCAATTATTGTTTAAGAATATGATGCTTGGGTTACCCGGCAGCCGCGAACAATTTACTACCGAGCAAATTTTTGCAGCCCTTGATCAATACAAGGGTATCGATCGCCAGCAATTGAAAAAGCATCTCTTTCATTTTATTAATGAGGTAGCGCCTATTGCTGAAGCAGGTGGTTTAAAAATGGCCATTCACCCAGATGATCCTCCCTATTCAGTTTTAGGCTTGCCCCGCATTATGAGTTCCGAAGCTGATGCACAAGAGTTATTGGATGCTTGTTCTTCCCCCGCAAATGGTCTCTGCTTCTGTACCGGATCTTATGGGGTGCGGGCAGATAATGATTTACCCGGTATGGTTAATAGAATGGGGGATGCTATCCATTTCTTACATCTTAGAAGCACTCGCCGCGATACGCAGGGAAACTTTTATGAGGCAGATCATCTGGATGGGGATGTAGACATGTACGCAGTAGTAAAGGAAATAGTGGCCGTTCAAAGGAAAAGAGGGATAAACATTCCTATGCGTCCGGATCATGGTCACCAAATGCTCGACGACCTAAAGAAGACCACTTATCCGGGTTATAGTGCCATTGGACGGTTGCGGGGATTGGCTGAGTTAAGAGGCTTAGAGCTGGGAATTGAGCGGAGTTTATCCCGTGTATAGCTCACTAGGCCTTCTTAAAGTATAATTTTATTATATATAATGACTGTTTTTTAATAAAAATGGTCATTTTTTATTAGTGGCAAGCCCTATTTTATTACCTTTGCAACCCCGAATTAAAACCATCGGGTTTTTTATGAAATTCATTAACAAACAACTAAACGCAGATGCTCAGGAGCCGGCTTCAACTGAAACAGTTGATCAGGCCGCTGCTGCGACAACAACAACACCTGAAGCTGCGCCGGTTATTGTATCGGCACATGATGATTTTGATTGGAGTATAGACAAACGCAATGTGAGTCATTACGCTGAACAAGACCGTGTGAAATACGACAAAGTGTACGACAACACTTTTGTTCAGATTGAAGACGGCGAGATTATTAGAGGAAGTGTGGTTGCCCTCACCAAAACGGATGTAGTGGTTAACATCGGCTTCAAGAGTGATGGACTGGTTTCTTTGAACGAGTTCAGAGATATTCCCGGATTAAAAGTTGGGGATGAAGTAGAAGTGATGGTAGTAGAAAAAGAAGACCGCCAGGGTAACTTACACCTGAGCCGTAAATCTGCTCGCATTTACCGTGCTTGGGAGAGAATTGTGGAAGTACACAAAACTGGTGAGGTTATTACCGGAACGGTTACCAGCAAAACAAAAGGCGGCTTGATTGTAGATGTATTTGGCATGGAAACGTTCTTACCAGGATCTCAGATTGACGTTAAGCCGGTTACGGATTACGACCAGTTTGTGGGCAAAACGATGGAATTTAAAGTGGTAAAAATCAATGAGACCATTAAAAATGCCGTAGTATCTCATAAAGCACTGATTGAAAGTGATATCGAAGCACAGCGCGCCGAAATCATGAGTAAATTAGAGAAAGGTCAGGTACTGGAAGGGGTAGTGAAAAATATTACCGATTTCGGAGCCTTTATGGATCTGGGTGGATTAGATGGATTGTTATACATCACGGATATTTCATGGGGCAGAATTTCGCATCCAAGCGAAGTGGTAAAACTCGATCAGAAACTGCAGGTAGTGGTATTGGATTTTGATGATGATAAGAAGAGAATCAGCTTAGGCTTGAAGCAATTAACTCCACATCCGTGGGATGTATTGCCAGAAGGATTAGCTGAAGGCAGTGTGGTAAAAGGTAAGGTAGTAAACATTGAAGATTATGGTGCATTCCTCGAAATCCAGCCGGGTGTAGAAGGATTGGTGCACGTTTCTGAAATTACCTGGGCCAATACCCCCATCAATGCCAAAGAATTCTTCAAACTTTCTGATGAGTATGAAGCAAAAGTGGTAACACTGGATAAGGATGCCCGTAAAATGAGTTTGAGCATTAAGCAAATGACACAAGATCCTTGGAATGAAATTGAGGCTAAATTTCCAGAAGGAAGCAAGCACCAGGGTCTGGTAAAGAATATCACTCCTTATGGTGTGTTTGTTGAATTAGAGCCAGGAATAGGCGGAATGATTCATATCAGCGATCTGAGCTGGTTGAAGCGTTTCAACCATCCAACCGATTATACCAAAGTGGGTGAAAAAATCGCCATTATCATCCTGAGCATTGATAAGGAGAATCGTAAACTGCAGTTAGGCCATAAGCAGTTAGAAGAAGATCCCTGGAATGCACTGGAGGAAACCTTTGCTGTGGGCTCTGTTCACGAAGGAACGGTAACCCGTAAAGAAGATAAAGGTGCCTTAGTGCAACTTCCTTATGGTTTGGAAGGGTTCGTGCCTAATCGCCACCTGAACAAAGAAGATGGCAAGCAGGTGCAGGCAGATGAAAACGCTCAGTTTGTGGTTATTGAATTCGACCGGAATGAAAAGCGTATCCTGTTAAGTCATTCCCGTATCTGGGAACAGCAGGAAGCTGAAGTAAAAGAGGCCGCTAAAAAAGAAGCCCGGACAGACTCGGACAATACCAAAAAAGCTGTAAAAAATATCCAGGCTAAGGTAGAAAAAGCAACCCTGGGCGACTTGGGTGCGCTGGCAGAAATCAAAGCCAAAATGAAAGAAGGCGAGGGAGAGAAATAAAGTGATTCCCGCTAAATCCTATAAAGGCTGCTTTACCCCTGTAAAGCAGCCTTTTCGGTTGAATTGGATATTATTTTAGTTAATTCTTAACGCAACGCATCGGTTTTACAAGGTGTGTTGGTATAATTTGCCTGTAAATAGTTAATTTTGCCAACTTGTATGAATAGAATACTATCATTTTGTTTCTTTATTGGCTTGATTATGACCGCTTCCTGTTCGGGAAAGTTCGGAAAAATCATGAAGAGTAAGGATTTTGAGTACAAGTATAAAATGGCAGAAGAGTTCTATGCCAAGAAAGATTGGTTATATGCTCAGCAATTATATGAAGACATTTTCCCATATGTGAAAGGCACGCAGCGCTACGAGGATATGTATTATAAGTTTGCCTTTTCGTATTACTATGATAATGATTACCTGAATGCTGAGAACCTGTTTAAAACGTTTGTTGAAAACTTTCCTACCAGCACCCGATCAGAGGAATGTGAGTATATGAGGGCCTACTGCTTTTACAAGCAATCACCCAAGGTAGAATTGGATCAGACAAATACGAATAAGACCTTGCAGTTAATGCAAGCTTATATCAGTACCCATCCAACATCTACCCGTGTAAAAGAGGCGTCGGAAATTATTGACCTTTGCAGGGATAAATTAGAAAACAAAGAATTTAAAAGTGCCGAGTTGTATTATAATCTGGGGTATTATAAAGCAGCAGCCATAGCATTTGGCAATGTTTCTGATAATTTCCCTGATTCTAAAAAGGCCGACGAGTATAAATATCTGGTAATCAAATCATATTTCCGATATGCAGAGATGAGTTACGAGGAAAAGCAAAAGGAACGTTTTGAGAAGGTGTTAAGTGAGTGTAATGAATTTACCGAACGTTTTGCTGATAGTAAGCATGTAAATGAAATCAATAAAGTAAAGACCCAATCTATTAACTTTTTAAAAAATCTCCCAAAATGAGCAAATTGAGAAGGCAAATGAGTGCCAATACGCCCAGCGTAGTAGAAACCAAAAGCCTGATGGAAATCAAATCCGTTACCGGAAACTTATACGAGTCGATAGCTATCGTTTCCCGCCGTGCCAATCAAATTAATATCTCACTGCGTGAAGAATTGCACAATAAATTGGAAGAATTTGCCAGCCATACAGACAGTCTGGAAGAAATTCACGAAAATAAAGAGCAAATCGAAATTTCCCGTGCCTACGAAAAGATGCCCAACCCCGCTATCCTGGCAACCCAGGAGTTTATGGAAGGGAAGGTTTACCACCGCAAAAACGATGAGAGCGATTTGTTCCGCTAATTTTCTAAAATATTTTGCAAAGGACGACAGTGAATAACTGTCGTTTTTTTTTGTCTGAATTTTTGCTTTTTAACCTGACCTATATTTAACTCCTTCGTGTATTTTTAAGTAATTTTAATTATTAATCTCTTTGATGAAGAAGCTGGTCTGTATATTAATTCTTATAATTACCCTGCATCCTAATATGAGCAGGTCGCAGGAGTTGCTTGCTAAAGTTACCGTTATTGCCAGTCGGGTAAATACCACGGTTGATAAGCGTATATTTATCACCCTTCAAACACAGCTAAATAATCTGATGAATACGCGTAAGTGGACAAACGATGTATTTCAGCAGAATGAAAAATTAGAATGTAGTTTCATTTTAAATATTGAGAGTATTGTTGAGCCGAACGTATATAAGGCAACATTAACGGTGCAGGCCGCCCGACCGGTTTATAACAGCAGCTATCAATGCGCGCTGGTTAATTTTCTGGATGCTGAGGTTACTTTTAAATACCAGGAGTTTCAGCCCATAGAATTTAATGAAAGCCGCATACAGGGAAATGATCCCGTTGCTGCCAACCTAACGGCTATTTTTGCTTACTATGCCTATATGATAATAGGACTGGATTATGATTCCTTTTCCCCTAAAGGGGGTGAAGCCTATTTTCGTAAGGCCCAGAATATAGTTAATAATGCTCCCGAGGGGAAGGGACTCAGCGGATGGCGGGTATTTGATGGTTTACGCAACCGGTATTGGCTCAACGAAAATTTGATTAATAACCGTTATAATATTGTACATGATGTAATTTACTCCTACTATCGGGCTGGCATGGATAAGTGGTATGAAAATGAGCAGGAGGCACGGAAAAATGTGCTGCAGAGTTTGATTCAGTTGCAGGCATTTAATAAAGAAAATGCCAATACCATGATACTCCAGTTTTTTATGCAGGGTAAAATGCAGGAGTTGATTGCCCTATTTAAAAAAGGTACTTCTGAAGAACGTTCCCGGGCAATTCAACTGCTAACAGAGCTAGATGTAATTAATGCCCCTTCTTACAAGCAACAATTAAAATGATTTACAAATGCCTGCAGTTACCCACCAATTAATGATGATTTAATTATCTGGGGGTAACCAAAAATTGGTTTAACATGTTACGATCTACTTCGTTTTGTTTATTGATAGCTCTTCTCGTTTTTTTGTCGCTTAGTTGCCAAGGAAACCGATATCAGCAAACATTGGATGTAAATGAAATGAAACTGATTGTATGGGATATGCTGAAAGCCGATGAATTGTATACCGTTCAGCAGGCAAAAGACAGCACTCTGCGCATTAATAAAAAGAACTTAGATTACTACGAAAAGGTTTTTTCGGTGCACAAAATCACTCGTGCCGAATTTTATCAGGCCTATGCCTATTACGAGGCCAACCCTCTTAAGATGAAAGAACTGATTGATTCATTGGATCAATTTGCTGCCCGTGAGCGAAATCGTTCCTTCCAGCGATACGGGCAGGGCACTGGAAGGTCTGGACCCCCTGTTTCAAAACCAGCAGATAGTTCTAGAAAACCATAAACAAATCGGGAATTAATTCATGTTGATTTGTACCTTTGCCCTCTAAAAATATAAGTATGCCCTTACAAATTGGTCAATCTGCCCCTGATTTCACTTTATACGATAGTGATAAAAACAAAGTTTCTCTTTCCTCTTTCCACGGAACGCCGGTAGTAATTTTGTTTTTTCCGGCTGCATTTACCGGTGTTTGCACCAAAGAGTTGTGCAGCGTGCGGGATAATTTGGCAGTATATAATTCCAGCAAAGCAACTGTGCTGGGTATATCGGTAGATTCTCTTTTTACGCTGGCTAAGTTTAAAGAAGAGCAGCAATTGAATTTCCCTTTGTTAAGCGATTATAACAGGGATGCGGTTACTGCCTTTGATGTTGTATACGATGTTTTTCCTGCATTCGAAATGCAGCGGGTGAGTAAGCGGGCTGCATTTGTTATTGACGGTGCTGGCATAGTGCAGTATGCAGAAGTGTGTGCCTCACCAGGTGATTTACCTGATTTTGCAGCTATTCAGGCTACGCTTGCTGGCTTATAATAGTCCGGACGGCACCATTACACTGTTAAAATTTTGCTTAATCTTGGATGTAATCCAACATTTAGATACTTTAGCAGTGTAATGTTGCCTCTAAAAAGCCATATCCTCCTGTATGCGGTGCCGTTCCTTTTATGGACGAAACCTGTTTCTCCTGTATCTTATCCCGAAAACGGATGGGGTAATTTAGAAAACAAAATCATACAAATCTATCCCAACCCGGCAACTACCGTTATTAATTTCACCTTCCAGGGTAATAATAATAGCAAGGAACATATTTTACAGATATACAGTTTTATTGGTAAAAAGATGCTGGAAACCCGGGTGCAAAATTCTAAACTTACTATTCAGTTAGACGAGAATTACTATAGAGGAATTTATATCTACCAATTACGCGATATCGCCGGCAGATTGATCGAATCCGGAAAATTTCAGGTAGTGAAATAACTGGTTCTTCCTCTTTTTAGCGATTACTGATTTCTGCAATCAAAAATTTAAGGTAGTGCGTATTTTCCATTCCCCAGATGATAGGATGGTCGCCTGATTGGTGCCTGAAAGTAACTTGACGAACTTTTTTATTGGCATCTTTTGCTGCTGCCTCAATGGTTTGTAAAAACTGTTCTGCACTCACCAGATTTGTGCAACTGGAACTTACCAGAAAGCCACCGTCTTTTAATAATTTCATCCCCCGGAGATTGATTTCCTTATAACCTGTAAGTGCCTTTCCAATATGGGTTCTACTCTTGGTAAACGCCGGAGGGTCTAGCATCACTACATCAAATTGTTTCCCTTCTTTTCCCCATTCTTTCAAGGTATCAAATGCATTGCTGCACATGAATGTGCATCGATCATTCAACTGATTAATTGCCGCATTTTGATTAGCTCTTTCCACTGCCTGTTCTGAAATGTCTATACCCAATACCGATTTAGCTCCATAGTGCGCCGCATGAATTTCAAAAGTACCTGTATAGGTAAATACACCTAATACATCAGCCCCTTTTACAATCGAAGCAATTTCCCGGCGATTATCTTGCTGATCTAAAAAATAACCCGTTTTTTGCCCGTTGGCTACATCAACACAAAAGCGAAGCCCATTTTCTTCTATCATTATGTCGGTGTTGAAATGACCGTATAAAAAACCCTTTTGCTGGGGTAATCCTTCCAGTTCCCGCACCGGAACGTCATTTCTCTCGTATATCCCTTTTGGAGAAAAAATTGAAACCAATGCTTCCACAATAGCTTGCTTCCACTTGTCCATGCCCAGGGAAAGGGTTTGTATAACCAGATAATCGTTGAATTTATCTATAATTAGGGCGGGTAATTCATCCGCTTCTCCAAAAACCAATCGGCAGTTGGTGGTATACCCCAGTTTTTTTCGATAATTCCAGGCTTTTAAAATTCGTTGGTGAAAAAATGCCCCGTTAATTTCTTCCTGCCGTTGCCTAGTAAGTAAGCGAACCATAATTTGCGATAAGGGATTCACATAGCCCTTTCCAACCAGTTTCCCATTGTGATAGTACACTTCTACGATATCACCCCCCTGCACTTCACCCCGTATGCTGGCAATTTCGTTGGCATAAATCCAGGGATGTCCATTAGATATACGAGGGGCTATTTGTTTGTTCAAAACGATTGTGGTCATTAACAAATATACACTTTGCACCCTTACCCATTAATTTCCTGCGCGATCTGACCGGAAAATAGACTTTTATCAAATTTTCTGCCATTTTTTCGCTTTTCTTTGCCTCGGCAACATTTTTGACAGATAGGAAGTATAATTAAGAATAGCTATGAATGAGCAAGAAACCCAACCGAATGAGTCAATCAATGACAATACTGGCGAATTAGAGCTGAATGCTGACGAAAATGCAGCCGGAACCAGCCATTTGAATGAGCCGGTAGTGAATGAATCTGAGATTGAGAAATTGACGGCAGATTTGCAGGAGCAGAAAGACAAATACCTTCGCTTAATGGCTGAATTCGACAATTTCAGACGCCGGAATGCCAAAGAGCGGGTAGATTTAATACAAACTGCTTCCAAGGAAGTAATTGTATCCTTATTAGAGGTACTGGATGATTGTGAGCGGGCAGAGAAGCAGTTAGCTACATCAGATGATATTGCGCTACAAAAAGAGGGGATACTATTGGTATTTAATAAATTGAGAACCCTCCTTCATCATAAGGGCGTAAAAGTAATGGAGAGCATGCATGCCGACTTTGATGTAGAGAAACACGAAGCAATTACTGAAATACCCGCTCCTAATGAGGCCCTAAAAGGTAAGGTGCTGGATGAGGTGATGAAGGGCTATTATTTGCACGATAAAATAATTCGTTTTGCCAAAGTAGTGGTTGGAAATTAATAAATACAAAACACCTCCCTAGTGAGGATAATTGATAGATAAATTCAAAACGAATGGCTGCAAAAAGAGATTTTTACGAGATATTAGGTGTAAGCAAGTCTGCCTCCGCAGATGAGATAAAAAAAGCCTATCGGAAAGTGGCCATGCAGTATCACCCCGACCGTAATCCAGGCAATTCAGAAGCGGAGGAAAAATTTAAGGAAGCGGCGGAAGCCTATGAAATTCTGAGCGATGCCGATAAGAAATCTAAATACGATCGGTTTGGACATGCTGCTTTTGGGCCAGGTACGCAGGGAGGCGGCAGTTACGGTGGGCGCATGAATACAGAAGATATATTTAGTCAGTTCGGCGATATTTTTGGGGATGATGTGTTTGGAAGCTTTTTTGGTGGCGGAGGAGGTGGCGGAAGAAGAAGTTCGGGCGGTGGCAGAGCCCGTGGACAGCGGGGAAGTAATCTTCGTATAAAAATGAAATTAACCTACGAAGAAATTGCCAAGGGAGTTACCAAAAATGTGAAAGTAAAAAAGTATGTTTTGTGCGCTACCTGCAATGGTAATGGTGCAAAAGATAAAAATAGTTTACAAAATTGTAGTACTTGTCAGGGGAGTGGTCAGGTTCGAAAACTAACCAATACTTTTTTGGGACAAATGCAAACAGTTACTACTTGCCCAACGTGTAATGGAGAGGGTTCTACGGTTACAGCCAAGTGTGGGGGGTGTAAAGGCGAGGGTAGGGTGTACGGAGAAGAAACCATCTCTATTGATATACCGGCAGGGGTTCAGGAGTCTATGCAATTAAGTATGAGCGGAAAGGGCAATGCAGGCGAAAGAGGCGGCGCCTCGGGGGATTTAATTATCCAAATAGAAGAAGAACCACATCCACAACTTCACAGAGATGGATTGAATGTTGCTTTTGACTTATACATCTCAATTCCGGATGCTACTTTTGGCACACAGGTAGAAGTACCCACCATCGATGGGAGGGCAAAAATAAAAATACCCGCCGGAACCCAGAGCGGTAAAATATTTCGGTTAAAGGGGAAGGGTTTTCCCGAAGTTCAGGGATATGCAAAGGGGGATCAACTGATTCAAGTAAATGTTTGGACGCCCCAGCAAATTAATGCAGAGGAAAAGGCATTGCTAGAAAAATTGAGTCAAAGTGAAAACTTTAAACCTAACCCCGGAAAAGGCGATAAGAATTTCTTCGATAGAGTGAGAGAAGCTTTCCAGTAAAACAGTTGAATCAGTTGTTTTGCTTACTTTTCTTTATCCAGCACCATTACCTGAAAACTACTGGGAATCCATTTAGTGAGTGTGGGTTGTTTGGAGGATGTTTTGGTAGTACTCTCCTGGTCGGCGCCCGGCACATATAAAGAAAGGGTTGTTTCATCAAAAGCAAAACTGTTTGAGCCCCTTTTTGTAGGTATACTTTCTATTAATGCATAGTCGTTTGCTGAAATTTGACTGATTACCGAAATGGTTCCATCGCCGTTCGCCGTAAATATTAATTTATTAACGGGGTCAAAAATAATTCCATCCGGATTATCACCAATGGCAACTGAATCAATAATTTTAGCTTTATCTGCATCGAATATCACTAAAAGTTTATTGCAAACGGAGAATAAACGGTTGAATTTGGTATCTATTGCAATGCCGGCAGGAGATTTGCCTGTACCTAAACCCCAGTGCATTTGCACCTCATAGGTAGTTAGATTTATCCATACAACTTCGTTCTTATCCGATAAGTTCACAAATAAATTGCCATTTCCATCACTAACAATGCCGGTAACTTTATGTCCACCTACGGCTATGGTTTCTTCTACTTTATCAAATTTTGGATCAATGATTGAAATGGTTCCGCCCTTATAGTTACTAACAATAATTTTTGCCGTGAATCCATCATAGATAATGGCATCAGGTTTTTCGCCTACGGGTATTTCTTTTACAAATCGATCACTTTTTAAATCAAATACGGTTACCGTATTGGTAAGACTATTGGTGGCATATCCTTTTCCAAATCGCTGCGCTAAGGCTACGCCCTCAACCCCTTTGGTATTGGGGATTAAGCCAATGGAATCTCCTGTATTCTTATTTAAGATACTTACTTGGTTGCCATGTGTGATGTAAAGCTTGTTTGAAAATGGATTTACCGCTGGATACTTCCATTCCCCCTTATAGGGGAGCTTATAAATTTTATCAATACTGTAAGTGGATTGTGAGAAGGAAAAAGTTGCAATTAGCAGAAAAAATGCAAGTTGTGTGAATCTGATCAAAAGAGTGCAATAATAAGCGCTAGCCTGATAGCGTGATGTAAATAGCCTAAAATTGCTTATCAGTAAGTGCACGATGCCAATAAATTGTGTTACAAATTACTATTTTTTTTAAAACTGAACACTTATTGTTGTCAATCTAGTTAAAATTTCAAAAAAGAATTTCAACAATATTTAATCTAAAGTAGTGTAGGTTATATATTAAGATTCTTTTAATTGATATAGACCCGGCAAGTTTCTGCCTAAACCATTATAATCTAACCCATAACCCAGTACAAATTTGTTAGGTATGGAAAAACAGCAATATTGAATGGGAATCGGAAATCGGGTAGCTTCAGGCTTATGCAATAGGGTAGCTACGGCAACCGATTGGGGTTGCTGTAAGTTAATTTGTGGTAAAAATTCGGACAGCGTTTTTCCGGTATCAACGATATCTTCTAAAATAATTACCGGTCGGTTTACAAGCGGCATATCTAATCCAATGGCTGTAACCACCTTACCGCTGGAAGTGGTTCCGGTGTAAGAGGAAAGTCGAATGAAACAAATTTCTGCCTCAATACTAATTTGTCTAAAAACATCCGCCGCAAACATGAAGGAGCCATTTAGTATAACAATAAATAGCGGTTTTTTTCCTACATAATCCTGGTTCAGTTGATTGGCCAGCCATTGAATCTTTTCCTGCAATTTTTCAGCCGAAATAAAGGGTACAAAGGTTTTATCGTGTACAGTAATTTCAGATGGCGTAGGCATAGTAGATTGGGTTAAGTGGGCAGTATTTAATGCGTTTCTGAGGAAAGTGAATTAATGTCGGATGCAGGTTGTAACCAAATTTTTTGTCCCACCTGAATCGGAATTTCCTTTGAACTAACCTGATTATAGAGCAGTAATTGTTCTAATCGAATTCCTTCTAATTGACTAATATCTTTCCAGGTTTCACCGGTTTGAGCAATTCGAAAGGGTTTGTTTCCTTTTTTAGCTTTTTTTTCTAAAAAAAGCAGGGTGGGTTGGGTTAATTGTTCTAGGGCGGGTAATTCGTTATAGGCGAGTATTTCTTCGGGTAAAACATCAAACTGAATGGCTAAGTTTTGTACGTTTGTTCCGGC